>CALJUR010000015.1 GCA_937975765.1 uncultured Myxococcales bacterium | reverse complement strand
CTACGCCGCCTGACTACCCCCCCAAATGGTCATGTGATTTCCGCTCCCGGTAGTATGTAGTCCCGGTTCGGTCCGGATACGGTCCCGTCCAGGAATCCGCCATTACCATGACGAATACCCCCGCGAAGTGTGACCCCGTCGGCCGCGGAGTCCATCCGCGTTCCGGGGCAACGGGCCCGCGTGCCCCGCGAGGCCCCCGGAGCCCGTCCATCTAATCGTCCAGCCGCATCACGCCGATGGAAGACACGGTTGCATGCGGAGGCCCCCCATGAAAGCGGGAAGTGGATCGGTCGCGATCGTGGTTGCGGCCTTGCTGACCTTGCCGGCCCGGGCCCTGGCAGAGGACAGGACATTCGAGCCGGGATCCCGGACTCGCAGGGCCACGCATGGCCTTCCGCCAAGGCGACCTCGTACCCGGGCTGGCCCGACGTGCTGTCCATCGAGGGGGTGGCCGGTCCCACCACCACCGATCACCACGATGGCACCCTGTTCGACGCGGAAGGCAACCCCTTGTACTGCCAGATCATGCTGATGCACTGGAACGTCAGCGAGGTGGTGGACGAGACGGTGGCCGAGATCCACCAGTTCCTGAAGCACCCGGTCCACCTGTTCAGCGAGTGCCAGGCAGTCAATGCCATCGAGAACAACGTCCACGGACGCCTGCTGACACCGCACGGGTTCGTGATCGGGGCGAAGCCGGCGGGCGATGCCTACTACGACAAGGACGTGGTCATGATCACGTCGGCCGGTTCGGGCGTCGGCACGCAGGACCTCTGGATGACCGGCTTCGTGGAGGGCGCGTGTCCGATGGGGAACACGGAGGTACGGGGCATGGACGAAAGCGTGCCGGCGTGCCAGACCTCGTACGGGAAGGTCAGCTACCTGGGTGGGCATCGATACGACACGAAGCTGCCGATCTCGAAGAACCCCACCAGCCAGGGGACGCGGCTGTTCCTGAACTCGCTCTTCGAAGCGCAATGCGCAACGGCCGAAGGCCAGCCCTACGTGTGGCTGAAGGCCGTCGGCCCCGACGCGGTCTCCTCGCCCCAGGCGACCTGGACCCTGACCGCGGCGAACCTCGGGCCCGGGACCGCCCTGGACGCGGTGGTGCTGGACCCGCTGCCGGGCGGCGCCACGCTGGTGGCGGCGACGGGGAACTACACGCTGGACGAGGAATCGAACACGGTCCGGTGGTCCCTGGGCAACCTGGGCGTCGGCGACACGGCCACCGTCGACGTGACCGTCCGTCTGGCAGGCCCCGACCTGTTCCTGAACCAGGGGGAGATGCGCTACGTCGTGGGCGTCAACGAGAAAGCGGTCCTCAGCGAGGTCGTGACGACCGCCTACAGCGAGGACTCGGACGGCGACGGGTGCCTGGACGCCATCGAACTGGAGATGGGCACCGATCCCGGAATCCCGGATAGCGACGGCGACGGGACGGCGGACTGTTCCGATACCTGCCCGACCGTGCCGAATCCGCTCCAGGATCTCTCGATCGACCCGACGCACTGCGGGAACTGCGAGACGGCCTGCTCGGCCGACCACGCGATCCTGGCCTGCGAGGGCGGCGACTGCGTGGTGACGGCGTGCGACGCCGGATGGTTGTTCGTGGCCGGCGCGGCGGTGCCGTGCGTCCAGGAGGGATCGGATCCTGCCGGGAACGACGCCGGGGAGGAGGGCACAGCGGGCTCGGGCGACCTGCCGGACGCCATGGAGGAGGTGCCGGTGGCGGGGGACGATGTGACCGGGTCGGGGGAAATCGAGGGGGACACCTCCTTCCCGCCGGACGAGGGCGGCCTGTCGGACGTTTCGGGCGGCACGGACGCGGCGGACTTATCGGACGCCCCCCCGCTGGCCGACGAGCCCCCGGCGACGGAGGACGTGGCGTCCCCGGGGGACCTCGCTGCCGCGGACGCGACGGACCCGGATGACGGAAGTTTCGTCCACCCCGACGGGGTTTCATCGGACTTCAGCACCACGCCGGTGAAGGGTCCTGGGGCCTCCGGCGGCTGCACCTCGTCCCCGTCGCGCCCGGCCGGCACGGCGATCCTGCTTCTCGTCGGCCTGCTGGTCCTGCTGCGCGTGCCCCGCACCGGCCGGTCCTCCCCCATGCACCGGCCGGCGTCTCGCTTCGTCCGTTGAAGCACCCTGCGGCGGCTGGGATGCCCGGTCCACCGAACCGCGGCATTCCGTACTAGAATCCCTGCCGTCGCTTCATTCGTCGGGGGGAACATGCTCGCGCGACCGGTTCACCGCTGGCTGCCTGCGGCCCTGATCGCGGGAGGGATGGCCGCGTGCGGAGGCGGGAACTCGGGACCGGGAGACGTCGCCCCGGACGCGCCCCAGACGGTCCACGTGGTGTCGTCGGCCACCCCGATGGCCCCGGGCGTCGTCCTGGCGTCGGGCCACGCCGGGTGGAAGAAGGCGGCCTGCCTGGGATGCCACGACGCCGACCACGGCGGGACGTCGGTGACGCAGTGCGCGGCCTGTCACGGCAGCAACGGCGCCCCGGGTCGCCCCGAGGGACACGCTGCCGCCGAATGCGCCGGGTGTCATGCCGCGGCCCATCCCGGGCTGGGCGACCCGGGTCCGGGCGGATGCACGACCTGCCACCCCTACGGGAAGACGACCGGCTGCCCCCGGACCGAGTCGGCGGATGTCGTGGTCATCGGCGCCGGCGGCGGCGGGCTGTCCGCGGCGAACGTCCTGGCGCGGGCCGGCCTGGACGTGGTGGTCCTGGAGAAGCACGGGCGTGTCGGGGGCTGCATGGCCCAGTTCCAGCGGGGCGACTACCGGTTCGAGGCGTCCCTGCACGCGATCAGCGGGTTCGGCGAGGGCGGGGCCAACGCGGCCCGGTTCGCCGAACTGGGGATCCTGGACGCGATGATCCCGGTCCAGGCCGATCCGATGTACCGCGTGGTCTTCCCGGATTTCACCTTCACGGTCCCGGCCGACGTCCACGAATACGAGGAGGCGCTGAAGCAGCGCTATCCCGCCGAGGCGGAAGGCATCGCGGGCCTGTTCGCCCTGTTCGCCGACGTCTTCGTGGCGTTCCCGGCCTTCATCGACCTGCTGGCGGGCGACAGCACGGCCCTGGACGAACTGATGGCAGAGAGGCCCGAGGCCATCGAGCGCCTGCTGGGGTACCTGGACGCCACCGTCCAGGAGATCCTGGCCGACTACGTGAAGGACCCCGAACTGATGGCCCTGTTCTGCCAGTTGACGTCGTACATGGGCGGCGAGCCGTCGGACCTGTCGGGCGGCCTGTTCGCGGCCATGTGGACGACGTACCACCACGAGGGCCTCTACAACCTGGTCGGCGGGTCCGAGTCCATCGCGGAGGCCCTGGCGAAGGTCGTTCGCGACCACGGCGGGACCATCCGCCTGAACACCCTGGCCACGGGCATCGACATCGAGGACGGGCGGGCGACCCGCGTCCGCACCGACGGCGACGTCTGCTACGAGACCCGCTACGTCGTGTCGAACGCCAGCGCCTTGGGGACCCTGGACCTGGTGGGACGGGACCACCTCCCGTCGGGCTACGTGGCCGACATCGAGTCCCGCCAGCCGGGCATTGGCCTGTTCCTGGTGTACCTGGGCGTCAACACGGACTACGCCCCGGAATTCGAGGGGATCCCGGACATCTTCCTGCTGGACTCGTACGACCTGGACGGTCCGATCCTGGCCGGCGAACAGTGCCGCCCGGAGGATTCGCAACTGGTCGTGACCAACTACACCCTGATCGACCCGACGGACGCCCCCGCCGGCCACAACGTCATCGTGCTGACCGGAGGACTGGGCTGGGACTGCGGCGACCAGTGGAAGTGGGGCGACCACGACGCGTACAAGGCGTACAAGGAGGCCATCGCCCACCAGGCCGTGGCCCGGGCCGAGCGGGTGCTGCCCGACCTGTCCCGCCACATCGAGGTCCTGGAGGTCGCGTCCCCGCGTACGGTCTGGGGCTTCACGCTGAACCCCAGGGGGTCCGTCTACGGGTTCAAGCCCCGCCCCGAACAGGCCCTGGCGAACGCGCTGTCCCAGACCACGCCGATCGCGAACCTGTTCCTGGCCGGCGCCTGGACCCTGCCCGCCCCGGGCCAGGCCACGGCGCTGATCTCGGGCATGACCGCCGCCCGGAAGATCCTGGACGCCGAGGCCGACGCGACCCCGGAACGCTGACGCACACCCGGCCGGTCGGGCCCGCCGGCCCGCGACAGCAGGGCCAGGGCTGGCTCGAGAACGCCGAATCCCTGCCCGTGGACGAGGGCCGGTCCCTGCAGGGGCTGGTGCAGGGCTACCTGGAGGCCATCGCGCGCATGGAGGCCCGCCGCGCGCAGGAGATCCTGGCCCGGGCCGCCACCCTGCTGCCCCCGTCGGTCTTCGCCCTGGGGGTCGCCATCCCCGTCCTGCGGGAGGTGGGGGATCGCTGGTCCCGGGACGAACTGGGCGTTGCCCACGAGCACCTGGTCAGCGCCCAGATGAAGGGCTTCCTGACCGACCTGCTGCGCCTGGCCCCGACCCCCGCACCGGGATCCCCCCGCCTGCTGGCCGCCACCCCCTCGGGCCACCACCACGAGTTCGGGGCCCTGATGGCGGCCTGGCTGGCCGCGGTGGACGGGTGGGACGTGACCTGGGCCGGGCCGGACCTGCCCTCGACGGACGTGGTGCAGGCGGCCCAGGCCCTGCGTGCCAACGTGGTCGTGATGAGCGTGATCCGCGTGCCCCCGGCGGACGAACTGCAGCGCCTGGCCGCGGACCTGCTGGGCCTGGCCCGCCACGTGCGCCTGTGGGTGGGGCTGCCCGAGGGGCACCCGTTGAAGGATCTCCTGCCGGGCGTACGGACCTTCCACGGGCTGGAACAGATGCTGTCGGCCCTGGACGCCCTCGTCCACCTCCGGGACACCCCGCCTCCCTCCTCGTCGGTGTCGTGAGGGGCGGGGAGCCCGGGTCGATCCCGCGCACCGCACTCATTCGATCTTCCGGCGAACGGTTTTTCCCGTGGACGCCGATCCGCGAATCCGGTCCTCCGGGTATCATTTTTCCCCGTCGGCCAGGGGACTGCCGGCGTCGAAGCGGGAACCGGTTCGGGATGTTGCAGGAGGGATCGATGAGGCGCTGGACGATGTGGATGGCGGTTCTCGCGGCCGGGATCGCCGCGGGGTGCGACGGCGGCAACCCGGACGGGACGGACAGCGGGACCGCGGACGTGCCGGTCACGGACGGGACGACGGATGCCCTGCCCGACGACGCGACCGATGCCGTCAGCGACGCCGTCGTCCCCCCGCCCTCGACGGTCCGCTTCCTGCACGTCTCGGACCTGCACTACCGCGTCGAGGAGGGCGAGGCCCGCGACGATGCCAGGCTCCAGCCGCGCGTGGACCTGCTGAACGCCCTCCCCGGGGACTTCGACCTGGCGGTCTTCAGCGGGGACAACTTCGACCACGTCCTGCCCGCGTGGCATGCCGACCCGGCACACAGCCCGATGTCCTGGTACGTCGATGTCCTGGACGGCCTGCGGATGCCGTGGGTCGCCAGCATCGGCAACCACGAGTTCTACGACTACTTCGGCGACGTCCCGGTCACGACCTCCGACGGCGCCGCCCGGCGGGCCGCGTTCTCCGCGGCGATGGGGATGCCGATGGACTTCGTGCGCGAGGTCAACGGCGTCCGGATGATCGTGATGGACTCGATGGAGGAGGGGACCTGGGGCGAGACGCACGGCCTGATGGGGCGCTTTTCGGAGGCCCAGATGGACTGGCTGCGGACGCAACTCTCGACCGGCAAGCCGTCCTTCCTGTTCTTCCACCACCCGCCGACGATGCTGGCCCCCATGCCGGACGACACGACCCTGTGCGACGTGCTGTCCCAGTACCCGGGCACGGTCAAGGGGATCTTCACGGGCCACATGCACTACTTCTGGAAGGCGACTTACTGCGACACGCCGTTCTACATCGTCCAGAACTTCAGCGGCGGGGCGGACCAGTACTACGAGGTCGAGTACGACATCGCCAGCGACACGGTGACCCTGCTGAACGAGGCCGCGATCCCCTTCCCCGTGCTGCCCCAGTTCGAGTGCGCCGCGGGCGAGAGCACCGTCGCGACGCCCGAGGCCGGCGCCGGCACCGTCCAGCAACTGGTGATCGAGAACGGCGTCTCGGACGCGTCCGGCATCGGCGAGATGCTGGGTTCGGGCCTGTCGAACATCCCGTTCGTGCTGGCGGTCGACCGCTACACCGACGGCGCCGGGTTCGCGACGCGCCTGACGATCGCCTCGAGGTGGGAGACCGACGGCTTCCTGACCTACGTGGACGGCTCCCCGTGCGAGGCGCTGGACCTGGTCTACCGGGAGGGCATTCCCTGCTTCGAGGGCGGGCCCGTCCACGTCTCGGCCCAGTTGATCCCGTTCCTGACGGCTGTCGGCGACGACCCGGTCGATCCCTCCTGGCAGGCCGTCCTGGAGATCCGGGACCTCGATGTGGCGGGCAAGATCGGCAACGACGGCAACGGCGTCCCGATCATCGCCGACGGGATCGTGACCGCGACGCTGCTGCGCGACCCGACCCTGATGGACCTGAAGGAGATCCTGGTCGGCGAGTACTGCAAGGGGACGACGGACGGCTGCCCGACGCCCGGCGCGAACGGCCTGCCGGCCTGCCCGCAGGCGCTGGACACGGCCGCCGTGGACGGGATCTACGCGGGCATCCAGTACCGGTGCGACTTCCAGATCGTCGGCTTCGGGATGCAGTCGATCATCGACATGGTGGCGATGCTGCCCGAGACGGTCCACCTCAGCGGGGACATCCGCAGCCAGGTCCTGGTGCCTACCGCCACGGTCGAGGGGGGCGGCAACGTGTCCAGCGGGCTGTTCGACACGGCCGAGGGGAGGAACTGCGCGGTCCCTGGAAGGTAGGCATCGCGAGGACCGGCGGCCCTACTGCGGCGACAACGGCGCCTGGAACCGCATCGGGAAGTCCTCGGGGCGGGGATCGGCGGCGGGGTCGATGCCGAACAGCGGCGCGACCATCTCCCAGCCGGTCTGCTGGTCGAACATGCCCGTCGATTCCAGCGCGTCCAGCAGGTCCCGGAACGGCACGCGGGCGGCCAGTTCCAGGGACTTCGGGGCGCCGTCCTCCAGGACAACCGTCGCCGTGCCGTCCCGCAGGTTCAGGGTCCCCAGCGGGTTCGCCGAGTCGCCGATCGCCAGCGGCAGCACCGTGAACGGGAAGGCCCACGGGTCCGCGCCCTCCGCGACCAGGCCCGACACCGACGCGCCCGGGTCCGGCAGGCCGTTGCCGTTCAGATCCTCGGCGACCGACAGCGGGACCTGCCCGTCCGACGCGGCGGCGCGCGCCAGCAGCAGCGACGGGACGTAGGACGCCAGCAGCGACTTCACCCCCTCGTCCACCTCGGGCTCGATCATCTCGGTCGCGGAAGCGTCCGTGGCCCACACCGTGTCGAACCCCTCCGGGAAGGCCTCGGGCACCTTCCCCGACGCGACGTCCAGCAGGGACTGCAACTGGTCGTCCCGCCGGGCCCAGAAGTGGGCGGTGCGCGTCTCGTACAGGTCGCCGAACGGGTAGGCGGTCGGGGACTCCGGCTTCTGCTGCGCGCACAGTTCCAGCGGGTAGCGGTAGACGCGGGCCTCCACCTGCGCGACGCGCTGCCGCACGAGGTCCGTGATCCCGCGGGCCGCGTCCAGTTTCGCGTACGCGTCGTCGAAGGCGCCGGCGCGGGCGTCCGCCACGGCCCCGTACAGCAGCGCCGCGTGCCCGGCGCGCCAGGCCAGGACCTGCACCGCGGACGCCAGTTCGAAGAACCGGTCGGCCGTCGCCGCGTCCGCGGACGTGCCCGGGTCGGCCACGGCCAGCGTCGCGGCGATGCCGTCGTACGCGTCCCGCATCGCGACCAGCGAGTCGTAGTCGCGGGCCTTCCACGCGGCGAACGCCTCGTCGTCGTGATGGAAGACGTCCCAGAAGGGCAGCTTCACCGGGCGGCCCACCAGGCCCGACGGGGCCCCCAGTTCGTCGTTCTGCGACTCGCCGGCCAGGTAGTAGAAGATCCGGGGGTTGTCGCCGAAGAAGTCCGCGACCTGCCGGTCGGTGACGGCGCGGATCGCCTGCACCGCGGCCGGACCGGCGGACCCGAACAGGGCGCCCGCGTCCGCGACGTAGCGGTCCCACGAGCAGGACGGGTCCCACGCCGCCCGGGCCAGGAAGTGGTCGTACATCCAGTATCCCCACTCGATGCCGGTCGTGAAGGTGACGTGCCCGAACAGCGGCGTCCCCTGCATCAGCCCGGGCAGCACGGTGCCCAGGTCATACCCGCGGGCGTACCCGGTGATCGGCAGGAACAGCGGCAGGTTGTTGTCGAAGCCCAGCCACCAGGCCGTCTCGGGGAAGTACGCCAGCGCCCGGGTGCCGCGCCCCTGCACGAACGGGACCTGCGCGTGGTGGAAGTCGGTGTTTCCATAGACGGTCGCGGGGTGATGCAGGTCGTAGAACATCGTGGTGTGGACCATCAGCCCGATCGACGGGTCGGCCCGCAGCGGCAGGTGGTAGAACAGCGTCTGCCCGTCCTCGGCGTACAGTTGGCCGGGGATGTGCAGGTGCGCGAACAGGCGCGGGCCGTCGGGACGGTCCTTCGCCCAGCCGGCCAGTTCGTCGAACCAGCCCAGCACCTCGGCGTCGGACACGGTGGTCATCTCGGAGGTGGCGAACGACACGTGCAGGTAGTCCAGGCCCAGGTCCATCGCCCACAGCGCGTCCAGGCCCTGCCGCACCTGCTGCCGCTGGTGCGCCAGGCGCGCCTCGGACCCCAGGCCCTCGCCCAGGTCCTGGATCAGCCGGAAGCCGTTCTGCTGCTTGTCGGCGAAGGCGATCACCATGCCGGGACGGACGCCGTGCCGGTGGGCCTCGTCCGTCACCCAGCGGGCGTGGTCGCGCCAGGAGGCCAGGTCCACGGTGGCCAGCATGTGCCACTGGAAGCCGTCCTGGCGGTTGCGCAGTTGCCAGCGGAAGTAGCGGGCCAGGTAGGGGCGCCACGCCTCGTTCGGGCGCAGCAGGAAGTCCGAGAACGGGATCGGGTGCTGGGTGTGCTGGTGGCAGCCGCGAAGTTCCATCGCCGGCAGCGACGACACGGGGGCCCGGAAGTCGGGCGGCAGTGTGGCGGCGGGGTCCGCGGGCACGAAGGCGTCGTCCTCGGGGTGGAACCAGGCGGCGCCCAGGCGGTACGCGACCTCGTACAGGCCGTAGGCGGTGCCCAGGGCCGTCGGGGACTCGACCCGCAGCACCAACCGGCCGCCGCGCGCCTCCTCGGCGACGACGTACCCCTGGTCCGTCCGGGCGTCGCCCCGGCCCTGCGCCACCGGGAAGGCCAGCGCCGCCGCCCCCGCCGGCCGCACGCCCGCCAGCACGACGATCGTCGCGGCGGCGTCCCCCGGGTCGTACGTGGCGCCGCCGGCACGGATCACGGCCGGGGCCGACGTCGCGCCCGCGCGGCGCATCGCGACCTCCCGCAGGTCCTCCGCGGCCATCGCCAGGGCGTCGGGGGCATCCGGTGGCACGACGATCGCGACGGTGCTGGCGCCCCCGGCCCGGAGGGCCCGGGACGGCCGGGCCCCGCCGTCGCCGCAGCCCCAGGACACCGCCAGGCAGGGCAGGATCGCGCACAGGAACCGGCAGGCCTTCATGGATTCCGCCTTCGGGAAGGGGGCGGCAGGAATTCTAGCCTGCCGGAGGCACCGCTGGCGAGGCCGGGGAAACGCCGGAACGGCCCTCCAGTCGCTGGACGACGACCGCCGTGACGACGTCGCCCGTGACGTTCAGGGTGGTGCGGCACATGTCCAGCACGCGGTCCACGCCCAGCACGATGGCGATGCCCTCGCCGGGAATCCCCAGGGACTGCAGGATCACCACCAGCAGCGGGATGGACGAACTGGGCGTCCCGGCGGCGCCCACGGCCGAAATGACGCAGATCACCAGCAGCATCGCCTGGGCCGACAGGTCCAGGGGAACGCCGAAGACCTGCGCGATGAACAGCACCGTCACCCCCTCGAACAGGGCCGTGCCGTTCATGTTCAGGGTGGCGCCCAGCGGCAGCACGAAGCCGCAGACCTCCTTCGACACGCCCAGTTCGCGTTCCGTGACCTGCAGCGTGGTGGGCAGCGTGGCGTTGCTGCTGCTGGTGCTGAAGGCGGTCAGCAGGATCGTGCGGGCGCCCCGCAGGAAGGCCCGGGGGGACATGCGGCCCAGGACGCGCACGACCAGCGGGTACACGCCCAGGAACTGCAGCAGCATGCCCAGCAGGACCGCGACCACGTATACGCCCAGGCGCGCCAGCAGGTCGTACCCGAAGCGGCCGGTCACCGTGAACATCAGCGCGAAGACCCCGAAGGGCGCCAGTTTCATCACCAGGTCGATGATGGAGGTGCTGACCCCCACCAGGGCCTCCAGGAAGGCCGTCATCGGGGCGGCCTTGGCGGGGGCCAGCCGCGTCAGACCGATGCCGAACATCATCGCGAAGAAGATCACGGCCAGCAGGTCGAAGTCCGCCATGGCGGCCACGGGGTTCCGGGGGACCACGTTGACCAGCGTCGAGACGCCCAGGGTCAGGCCGGACGCCGCCTGCGCCCGGGCCGCGGATTCGGTGGCGTAGGTGGCCACCAGCCGGTCGCGCGTCTCGGGCGGGATGTCCGTCCCGGGCTGCAGCAGGTTCACGACCAGCAGGCCCAGCAGCACTGAGATGGCGGTCAGCGACAGGAACACCAGGACCGTGCGGCCGCCGATGCGGCCCAGGCGCCTCAGGTCCCCCAGCGAGGCCACGCCCAGCGCCAGGGACCCGAAGACCAGCGGCAGCACCACCATCATCAAGGTGCGCAGCCAGATCGTGCCGGCGGGCTCGGTAGTGTGCGCGATGCACCACTCGAGGGCCGGTTCGCCTGCCCACAGCAGGTTGCACACGCTCCCCGCCCCGGCCCCCGCCAGCAGGCCGATGCCCACGCGCAGGGCCAGGTTCCGTTCGCCGTTTCCGCCCATCGGATCCTCCGGTTGAAGGCGATTCTAGCGGGGATCTGGGCGGGAGGGGTGGCGGCGGCAGGGGTGCGGGTGCGCTAGAGTAGGCCGGACGAGGGAAGGCGGGATGGACCTGGACGGCCGGCTGGAGCGGATCGCGGCGGGGGGGGAACCCGGGGCGGACGCCCTGGCGGCGCTGCGGGCCTTCGAGGGCGACCCCTGGCCCGCGAAGGACGGGACCGCGGCGCGACTGGACCTGCTGAGGCGGGTGGGGGAAGGCCTGCTGGCGGCCTGGAGGCAGGCGGTGCCGGGGGCGCCCTTCCCGGGGACGACGGCCTGGCGGCTGTGGCTGCCGATGGCGCTGGACCTGGCGGCGCGGCGCCGGCGGGCGGGCCGGGCCGTCGTGCAGGGGGTGCTGGGCGCACAGGGCTGCGGCAAGACGACGCTTCCCCGCGTGATGGCGCCGCTGCTGCAGGCGCTGGGGTGCTCCACCCTGTCCCTGTCGATCGACGACTTCTACCTCCCCTTCGCCCAGCGGGTCGCCTTGCGGCAGGAGGACCCCCGGTTCCGGTGGCGCGGGCCGCCGGGCACCCACGACGCCGGGCAGGCGACGCGGGTGCTGGATGACCTGCAGGCGGGCCGAGCGACGCGCGTGCCCCGCTTCGACAAGTCGCTGCAGGGCGGCGAGGGCGACCGGGCGGGGTTCCTGGCGGCCGGTCCCGCCGACGTCGTGTGGCTGGAGGGATGGCTGGTGGGCTGCCGGCCCGTGGACGAGGCGCGCATCGACAAGGCCCCGTGGCCGATCGCCACGCGGGACGACCGGGATTTCGCCCGCGAGTGCAACCGGCGGCTGGCCGGGTACCTGCCGTTGTGGGACCGGCTGGACGGCCTGCTGGTGCTGTGGATGCCGGACTTCGCCACGGTGCGGGACTGGCGCGTGGAGGCCGAGCGGCGGATGCGGGACGCGGGCAGGGACGGGATGGATGACACGCAGGTGGACGCCTTCGTCACGCACTTCTGGAAGGCCCTGCACCCCGACCTGTTCGTGCGGCCGCGGGTGGACTCGCCGCGGCCCGGCGACCGGGTGGCGGTGCTGGATGCACGGCGCAGGGTGGTGTCGGTCCGCCAGCGGGCCGCAAGGCCGGAACGCCGGAACCGGAGGAATTGACCCTTCCGAAGGTCTCGTGGATACTAGGATTCCCATTCCGGAAGCCAGGGGGAATTCCGCTTGCACCGCGCACCCGGACAGGACGGCCAGGAACGGGATCCGCCGGTCGGTGCGGGCGAACTCCCGGTCGGCGAAGCCCGGTTGCGCGCCATGGCCGACGCGGCCACCGACTCGATCTTCATCAAGGACCGGGACCGCCGCTACTCGTTCGTCAACCGGACCATGTGCCAGTTGTTCGGGGTCGGGCCCGGCGACCTCCTGGGACGGGTGCCCGAGGAGGTCTTCGACCCCGCCTCCGCCCGGACGGTCCGCGAGGTGGACGACCGCACCTTCCGCGGCGAGGTCGTCCGGGCGATCCGCGAACTGGACGTCGGCGGGACGCGGCACGTCTTCCAGACGACCCAGGTACCCCTGCAGGACCCGGACGGCGACATCGGTGCGATCTGCGGCTTCGTCCAGGACGTCACGGCGCTGCGCCAGGCCGAGGCCGATCTGAGGCAGGAGAGGACCTTCGCGGACAGCCTGGTCGACCTGGCCCCCGCCCTGATCTGCGTCTTCGACTGCCAGGGCCGCGTGGTCCGGTACAACCGCTACGTCGAGAAGATGACCGGCATCCCCCTGGAACAGGCACGGGGCCGGGACTGGTTCCTGGTCTTCCTGCCGCCCGGGGAATCCGACCGGGTGCGGACGTTCTTCCTGCGGACCGCGGTCCTCCAGGAGACCTCGGGCACGATGAACGGCGTCCGATCGCACGACGGCGGGTACCGCCGGGTCGAATGGCACAGCCGCCCCCTGGTCCGGCAGGACGGGACGACGGAAGGGGTGCTGGCGGTGGGCCTGGACCTGACCGACCGGCTGCAGGCCGAAGAGGAACGGCAGCGCATGGAGCGCGAGGTGCAGCGGGCCCAGAGACTGGAAAGCCTGGCGGTCCTGGCCGGGGGCATCGCGCACGACTTCAACAACATCCTGCTGTCGGTGATGGGCCACGCCAGCCTGGCGGTCCTGGACGTGGAACCGGGGTCCGATGCCGCCCGATCGCTGCAAAGCATCGAGGTCGCCGCAGCCCGGGCCTCGGACCTGTGCCACCAGTTGCTGGCGTATTCGGGACGGGGCACCCTGACCCGGACGGTCTTCGACCTGAACCCGATCGTCGAGGAGACCCTGGAACTGCTGCGGGTCTCGCTGACCGACCCCACCGGCCTCGCCTGGAATCGCGGACCGGGCGTCCTGCCCGTGGACGGGGATGCCACCCGGATCCGCCAGGTCGTCATGAACCTGGTGACCAATGCCGCGGAGGCCCTCGGTGCGACCCCGGGACGGATCCAGGTGGCAACGTCGGCCCTGGATCTGCCGGGGCTCCCGGTCGAGGGGCGGTTCGTCACGGATCCGCCGCGGCCGGGCCCCTGGTGCCTGCTGGAGGTGACCGACACCGGCCAGGGCATGGACGAGGGGACGGCGGCCCGCATCTTCGACCCGTTCTTCTCGACCAAGTTCGCGGGAAGGGGCCTGGGACTGCCGGCGGTCCTGGGCATCGTCCGCGAGCATGGCGGCGCCCTCTCGGTGCGCAGCGCGCCCGGCCGGGGAACCACGTTCCGGGTGCTGCTGCCCAGGTCCGACCGGCTGCCGGTGCCGCCGGACATGGCCGATTCCCGGATGCCGCGGACGTGCTGCGCGGGGGGGACCGTGCTGGTGGTCGATGACGAGCCCCCGAACCTCGAGGTGATCCGCTGCATGCTGACCGGGTGCGGGTACACGGTCCGGACGGCCCCGGACGGGGACGTAGGCGTGGACTTGTTCCGGCAGGAACCCGACGGGATCCGGCTGGTGATCCTGGACCTGACGATGCCGCGGCAGGACGGAATCGAATCCTTCCGCCAGATCCGGGGACTGCGCCCGGACGTCCCCGTCATCGTGATGAGCGGGTACGAACCGGAGGAGGCGATGCGGCACATGAGGGACGCCCCCCGATCGATCTTCCTGCGCAAGCCCTTCTCGTTCGACGGGCTGCGGGCCGCCATCGACACGCTCCTGTCGGACGGCACCGCGACCCCCGACGCCCCGCCGGAGGAATCGCGAAATTGAGCCTTGTCGCTTCCCGCGGGGTCCCCGGCCGGTTCCTGCCGGCCGTCGCGCTGGCCCTGGTCGTCCCGGGCGCCTGTGTCCCGTCATCGCCCCATCCTGCAGACCCGGACGTCGCCGACGCGCCGGACGAGCCCGGCGCCGCGACGGGGGACGCCGATGCGCCCGACGAGGCGCTGGCGGGCGACGGCCTGCCGGAGGTTCCGGACGCCCCTCCGGGGGACGCCTCCGAGGGAACCGGCTGGACCCTGCCACCCTGCTACCGGGCCTGCGACCGCGTCACGGCGTGCGGCGTGGAGGCCTGCCAGGGGTACGACTGGGCCAGCGCGGGGCGCCTGTACCAGGACTGCTTCACCGCCTGCGACGAGGCGTGGGCGGGGTCGGTATTGGAGTCGCCGGACTGCCCTTCGGTGCTGGCCGGACCGGTCGCCGGGCTGGCGGGCTTCGCCGCGACGTGCGCATCGGACCCGTGCCAGGAGACCTGCGCCTCGCTGACGGCGTGCATCCTGTCCGAGTGCCCCGGCGTCGACCCGTCGTGGGCGCCCGGCATCGAGGGCGACTGCCGGAACGGGTGCGATGCAGGGACCGTCGCGACGGTGGCGGAGACGCCCTGCCCCGACCTGATCGCCGCCATCTGCGATTCCGACCCGGCGTTCGAGGCCACCTGCCACCCGCCGCCTGCGACCTGCGCCGAGGACGCGGCCTGCGGGGACTGGAGCGACAAGCTGGCGGAATGCATCGTCCAGCACTGCGCCCCGAACGCGGACGCCTACCGGGCCGGCCTGGAGGCGGTGCTGGGCGCCTACTGCCGCGGCGACACGGACTGCCCCCCGGCGACGGAGGTCGCCGCGGCGCTGGACCCGTCCGCGACCTGCGACTCCCCGGGCCTGGACACCCTGGGTCACGGCGCCCCGTTCACCGCACTGTGCGAAGGCACCCTGGGCGTCACCCCCGCCGAGGTCTCGGCCGCGTGCGGGCACCTGGCGCCCTGCCCCGGGGCGGAATGGCTGGGCGGCGTGCCGGGCTGCATGGGCTTCCTGGCGCTGGTGGACCAGGCGGCCCAGCGGGTGCAGTGCCTGGCGGCCGTCGCCGACTGCACCGGCGCCTACGCCTGCCTGGAGGGCCTGTGACATGAAGGCCCCTGCCTGTGCCCGCGCCCCCGCCCCCGCCCGCGTCCGCGTCCGGGGCCTGGTCCTGGCGGCCGTCGCACTGGTCCTGGCCGGGATCCTCCCGGGATGCCCGCGCGACGCCGCAAACGACGGCGACCCGGCGTTCCCGGCCGCCGTCGCCTCCGCGGTGGAACCCGGCCAGGGCAGCCGGCACGTCTTCGACGAGGACGCCCCGCCGCGGACATTCCGCGTCGAGGTCGCCCCGCAGGACTGGGAGTGGCTGAACGCGCACGCGACCGAGGAGACGTACGTGCCGGCGCGTGTCGTCTTCGAGGGGGAGGCCTACGAGAACGCCTCGATCCGGTTCAAGGGGTCGTACGGCTCGCTGTTCTCCTGCTTCGACGACGCCGGCAACCGGACCTGCCCGAAGCTGTCGATGAAGGTCAGCTTCAACGAGACCGACCCCCAGGGACGCTTCCTGGGACTGCGGAAACTGGTCTTCAATTCGTGCAACCGGGACCCGTCCTGCCTGCGCGAGCGCACGGCCTACGCGCTGTTCCGGGCGGCGGGCCTGCCGGCCTCGCGGGCCGTCCACGTTCTGCTGCAGGTCAACGACGCGCCGGCAGGCCTGTTCCTGCTGGTCGAGAACCCGGACAAGGAGTTCCTGCAGGACCATTTCCGGGACCCCGGGGGCAACCTCTACAAGGAGGCCTGGCCCTGGTCGCTGGAGGCCGCCGGGTATGCGAAGGCGCTGCAGACGAACGAGGACGCTCCCGACGTGTCCCGCCTGCTGCAGTTCGCGGCGCTGCTGCACGACCTGCCGGAAGGGGGCTTCAACGAGGCCGTGGACCCGTGGATCGACCGCGACGCGATGGCGCGGTACCTGGCGGTGGACCTGTTCCTGCACGACTGGGACGGCATCACCCGCCTGTACTGCGGGCCGAACGCCACGACCCGCGACGACTGCGGCAACCACAACTTCCTCCTGTACGACGACCCGGCCACCGGGCGGTTCACCGTGATCCCGTGGGACCAGGACCACTCGCTGGAGGCCCCGGACACGGACCTGGGGCGATCGTGGTGGGACGACGGCCCGGACGCGTGCAAGGTCGCGGCGTCGGGCTGGGTGGGGATCCTGCCGGCCCGATGCGATCCCCTGCTGCGCGGACTGCTGCGGGATAACTGGAACGCCTATCTCGACTACCAGCGCGCGTGGTCGCAGGACGACGGGATCCTGTCGCGGGCGTCGGTGCAGGCCCGGCTGGACCGCTACCGCGCCCAGGTCCTCCAGGCCGTGGCCGAGGACCCGGACGGGCCGACGATGCCGGACTGGCGGCGGGCGACGGCGCGCCTGCGGGAGATCCTGGCCGCCCAGGCGGTCGAGGTCGGAAGGCTGCTGGAGTGGAGCGGCCCGGCAGCAGGTCGCGGGGAGAGGTGATGGCACGGCGGCTGCTGGCGGGCGTGGAGGCCGGGGGAACGAAGTTCGTCTGCGCCGTCGGGACGGGTCCGGACGACCTTCGGGCCGAGGCGCGCATCCCGACGACGACGCCCGGGGAGACCCTGCAGGCCGTGGCGGGCTTCCTGCAGGACGCAACGCGGCGCCACGGGCCGGTCGCGGCGATGGGGGTCGCCTGCTTCGGGCCGGTGGACCCCGACCCCGCCTCGCCCGGGTACGGCCGGATCGCGGCGACCCCCAAGGCCGGCTGGAGCGGCGCCGACGTGCTGGGCTTCCTGCGGGGGCGCCTGGGCGGCGTGCCGGCCGCCTTCGACACCGACGTGAACGGCGCCGCGCTGGGCGAACGGACCTGGGGCGCGGCGCAGGGCCTCCACACCTTCGCGTACGTGACCGTCGGCACCGGCGTCGGCGGCGGCGGGATGGCCGGCGGGCGCCTGCTGCACGGCCTGGTCCACCCGGAGATGGGGCACCTGCCCGTCCGGCGCGACCCGGTGCGCGACCCGTTCCCGGGGTGCTGCCCGTTCCACGGCGACTGCCTGGAGGGCCTGGCGTCGGGGCCGGCGATCGAGGCCCGCTGGGGCCGTCCCGCGCGGGACCTGGCCGGGCGGCCCGAGGTGTGGGACCTGGAGGCGGGCTACCTGGGCGACGCGATCGCGACGATCGCGCTGGTGCTGTCCCCCCAGCGCGTCGTGCTGGGTGGCGGGGTGATGGACCAGCCGGGCCTGATCGAGGCCGTCCGGGCCCGGGCCGCGGCACGGCTGGCCGGCTACGTGCGCCACCCGCGGCTGGACGGGGACCTGTCGGACTTCGTGGTGCGGCCCGCGCTGGGCGCCCGCGCCGGGGTGCTGGGCGCGCTGGCGCTGGCGGCCGGCGCCGCGGGCACCCCGATCCCCTCCTGAACGCCGCGGTCAGCGGGTCGCGGCGAAACGGCGCAGCACGTCCAGGATGCGGCGGGTGACGTCCGCCGACAGCGGCGGCGGGGGCGGCTCGCCCGCCTCGGGGCCCGGCAGCCAGGCCCGGGCGACAACGGCCACCGCCGGGTCGTCATGGCGCCGCTGGCGGGCCGCGGCGGTCCAGGCGACCAGGCGATCCACCACGTCCCGCCCGATGCCGTTGGCGCGCGCGAACCGGGTCCAGGCGCGGGCCTGGTCCACCGTGTCGAAGGCCGGCAGTCCCCCGGGCCCGTCGACGGGGACCGGCCGCGCGTACAGCACCGACACCTCGTGGCGGGGCGTCCAGTCCCGGAAGTGCCACCGCACGCGCCCCTCCTTCACCTCCTCGGCCTCCGGGACCGGCACGAACAGGTGGGGCGGCGCGTCCGGGTCCAGGTCCATCTCGACGATCGCCTCGCCGATGGGCCCGGCCCAGGTGCGCCCGGTGGTCACGACGTAGGTCACCGCCCCGCACAGGCCGTTCTCGACGTCCCAGCCGCCCCGCGGGCGGGCGGCATGGCGCCACCAGGCCCGGCGCGCAGCGGGGGGCACCGGCTCCCCGGCACACGCGGCGAACGGCCCGTTGCTGTCGAACCCGCCGAACCGGTACCGGTTGCGGACCTCGACCGCGGCCCGCGGGGCGAAGGCCACGGTCCAGGTCCAGGCCCCGTCGCAGCCCAGGTCGCGGACCCGGCCGGGCGGGATCACGACGCCGTCCTCCCCGGGGCCGGGCGGCGGTCGGGCCGCCACCCGCTTGTGGACCGCCGCCACCGGCGCCCCGCCGACCCACGCCTGGAAGTCCCGGATGACCCAGGGCGGGCCGTCGGGGCCGTCCACCGCGGTCTCGGACCGGTCCAGCCAGTCGGGGAACCCCATCTGGACCTCGATCGGCGCGTCGGACAGGTTCTCGAACCGGAAGGTGACGTCGGCCTCCCAGCGGGTCGCGCGCCCCTCGCGGCCCGTGCCGCCGACGTGCCGGACGACGACGTGCTCGCGGACCATGCGGACCCGGCCCTCCTGCACCGCGAAGACCGTGGCCCCTGCCCCCAGGAACGACGCGTCGTTCGCCCGGGCCGGCAGGGCGGCCAGGACCGCCAGGCTGGCGGAAACGCCCCACAGGACGACGGTCGCCCCCGGCCCCGCGCGGCGAGGCGCAAGGCACCGGACCGGGCAGGTGCACGGGGCCTCGGCAGGCATGCGGAACCTCCGTCGGCGGGGTGCCGCCAGGATAGCACGGGGGATGTCGCGCGGCTCCCTACGGCCAGGGCCGCCCCTCGATCCAGGCCGCCATGCCCTGGTCCAGCGTGTTCTCGATCAGGGCCCGGAAGCCGGCGGGGTCGGGGTGGATGCCGTCCGGGATGTGGGCCGCGGGCGACGGGTAGGTGTACCAGCCGCCCGGGAACGGGTCGTACGCGGGTGCCGGGCCGGGCCGGGGGGCCTCGCCGGGACCGTATCCGAACAGCGGGTCCCCGAAGACGTGCTGCAGCGTCCCCAGGTTGTGGGCGTACACGGTGTTCGACATGCCCGAGGCCAGGTCGCGCTGGCGCCCCGACAGGTCCACCAGGGCCAGGTTGAACGTCACCCAGTCCATCCCGGGCAGGTCCGTCCCCAGGGCGTTGATCATCGGCAGGCTGAGGTAGTCGTACCCGATGAACACGATCTTCAGGTCGGGATGGCCGCTGCGGGCCAGGTTCAGGAAGGACTGCAGGTCCCGCTGGATGTATGACATCGTGTAGAACCAGTTCTCCCAGCCCCCCACTGCCAGGCCCGCATTGCAGGCGGCCAGGAAGTCGTTGCCACCCAGCGTGAAGACCAGCATCTCCGCCGGGGGCTCCTGGTCCAGGGCCGTGTACAGGGCCTCGGTGAAGGACGCGTCGGTGACCCAGGTCCGCGCCGTGGAGCCGGGCTTCGAGGTCCGTTCCCACGAGACCGTGACCTCCTCGTAGCCCCTTGCGTCCAGCGCGTCCCGCAGCGGCAGGATGAAGCCGGTGGACCAGCTGTCCCCTGCCAGCACGATGCGCCGGACCGCCAGGCACTGCGGGTTCCAGCCGCGCAGGCAGGCGCCGCCGCTGCACGCGTCGCCGGCCGTGCAGGGGTCGCCGTCGTCGCAGGTGCCGTCCGTCGCGGCGTGCACGCAGCCGGTCGCCGGGTCGCACGAGTCCGCGGTGCAGGGATTCGCGTCGTCGCACGACACGGGGGTGCCCCGGCACAGGCCGCCCTGGCACCGCTCGCCGGCCGTGCAGGCGTTGCCGTCGTCGCACCCCCCCCCGGTCACGGCCGCGTGCAGGCAGCCCGCGGAGGGTTCGCATGCATCCTCCGTGCAGGGGTTCCGGTCGTCGCAGTCGACCCGCAACCCGGGGAGGCAGGCGCCCTGGTAGCAGCGGTCGCCCGCGGTGCAGGCGTCGCCGTCGTCGCACGGCAGGCCGGGCGGCTGCGTGTGGATGCAGCCGGAGGCCAGCGTGCACCCGTCCAGCGTGCACGGGTTGCCTGCGTCGCACGCGCCGGAGCGGCCGAGGCAGGGGCCCTGGCAGCAGTGGTCCGTGTGCCTGCAAGGGTTGCCAGCGTTGCAGGCTGGCCCGCCCGACGGGAAGTGG
>CALJUR010000014.1 GCA_937975765.1 uncultured Myxococcales bacterium | reverse complement strand
CCAGGTCGCTGGACGACCCGCACGAGGCGGCCAGCAGCCCGGCCAGCAGAAGGACAACGGTGTTTCGACGAATGGCCATGTTCCCCTCCCTGGAAACGTCCCTGGACGCAGGATCATGGTACCGGTCCGGCCGGCCCATTTCACCCGTCATGTCTCCGGCCGGGTCGCAGACGTTCATTTTCGCGATGGCGATCCCGCGGGAGACGGCCGCCGGGCACCGGCCCGCTGGTCGGCCCAGGTTGCAGGAACCCGCGCGGTACCGTAGTTTTGCGCCATGCACACGACGATCCACAAGACTCGCGGGTCCGGCCCTGACAGCGGCGTCGCGCCCCCGGACCGCCCTCGGCCGCCCGGGCGTTGCAACCACCCGTGGCGAAAGGGTTCCCGCGGGGCATGCGTCTTGCTTGGTTTCCCCGGGCCCGTCGCACCGGGAGGATGGATGACGCGCCTTCGCACCGCCCTGCTGGCACGGTCCGCGACCTGCGTGGCCCCGGCCCTGGCACTGGTGCTGGCCATGGCACTGGCCCTCGCCGGTCCCGCCGGCTGCGCGGATTCGTCCCCGTCGCCGGACGCCCTGGGTGGCGACACGCCCGGCGATGCCCCCCCCGACGCGGCCGACGTGCCCGGCGAGGTGACGGTGCAGGTCGGCCGCGACCACACCCTGCCCTCCCTCCCCACGCTGCAGGACTTCCTGGCCCTGGCCGGCCAGGAACGCGCCCCCGCCGAGGTCAAGTTCGTGCTGCGGGACTTCGTCGGCCCGGACACCGGCGTGCACTTCCAGGAGGCCGGCTTCTACGGCATGCACGACGAGTGGTCCTGGTACTCGCTGCTGAACGGCATCGCCATCCCGCGATACGACTTCGCGCCGGTGACCGGCCTGTCCTTCGCGACCGTCGCCGACGTCGTGGACTGGGCGGACACCCAGGCGTCCCTGCCGCTGGACCTGACCTGGGTGAACGAGGGCCGCCTGTACTCGCCCCGCTTCTACGAGCGCGCCTTCAACCGGCGTACCCCGCAAGGCGAGATCGTGCGCCGGTTCTTCGGGTGCGGGTCGGTGATGCACTTCGACGCGGACGCGCGGCGGGCCCTGCCCGGCGAGACGTGGGCGTTCCAGGTCGAGTACGCGGACACGCCGACGGCCGAGGACGTGGCCCGCTTCTTCGAGGTGCTGTCCGGCGCGCTGCCCCCGGACGTCGCCGGCCGGTTGCTGTGGGTGGTTCGGTCGCAGTCCCAGCAGGTGGTCGCCGGGCAGATCGACACGGCGGGCGGGCCGTACGCGCACCGCTGGACGACGTGGGACGCGCTGCAGGTCCCGGGCGATTCGCAGACTTACAACCCCGGCATCGCGGCCGGTCGGGTGCGCATCGTCCCCGCCGGCGAGACCCCGTCGGGAGACGCATCGAGGACGATCGCCGTGCTGCGCGAGATCCCGGACGACCTGCCCCCCGTCGCCGCGATCGTGACGGCGGTCCCCCAGACCCCGCTGGCCCACATCGGCCTGCTGGCCAAGGCGCGCGGCACCCCGAACGTGTACGTGGCCGGCGTGGCGGACGACCCGCGCTTCGTGACGTGGGACGCCTACGGCACGTCGATCCTCGTGAAGGCCACCGAGGAAGGGCACGTCTTCCGCGAGATGACGAAGGCCGAGTGGGCGACGTACCTGTCGCTGCTGACCCCGCGGCAGACCGACCTGCCGGAGATCGACGTCTCGACGCTGCCGGACACGTTCGACCCGCTGGCGGCGACGATGGCGCAGATGCCCGGCCTGGTACCGGCGATCGGCGGCAAGACGGCGGGCTTCCTGGCGCTGCACGAGTATCCCGAACTGGACCTGCCCGACCGGCCGCTGGGCCTGACGGTGCGCGGGTACGCCGAGTTCCTGGCCACGCTGGACCCGCCGATCGCGCAGGTGCTGGCGAACCCGGACATGGAGGACGCGCGCGTGCAGCTGGCGGTGTGCGAGGGCCCCGACGCGTACCTGGCCGCGAACGGCAACAGCGACGCCGCACGCGCGTGGCTGGACATCCTGCGCCAGTACCACGCCGGGGACGCCGTCGGCCGCGTGCTGGCCGCGGGCGGCATCCGCAACCTGGTGATGACCGCGCCGTTCGATGCAGGCTACCTGGCGCGCATCACCGCCGCGCTGTCCGATCGGTTCTCGTTCCTGGCGCCGACACAGGGCCTGCGCTTCCGGTCCTCCTCGTCCGCCGAGGACGTCGAGGGCTTCAACGGCGCCGGCCTGTACGAATCGCACACCGGCTACCTGCACCCCGAACTGCAGTCGGCGAAGAAGCGGTCGAAGACCGTCGAGGACGCGCTGCGGCGGGTCTGGGCTTCGTACTGGCTGATCGGGGCCTTCCAGGAGCGCGCCCTGGCCGGCATCGACCACCTGGCGGCGAACATGGGCGTGCTGGTGCACCCGGTCTTCGACGACGACCGCGAGGCGATGAACGGCGTGCTGACGCTGGAACTGGTGCGGCGCGATTCCGGCGACGTCGTGACGATGGCCGCGAACGCCCAGGCGGGAGCGCTGTCGGTCACGAATCCCCCCCCGGGATCGACCGCGCTGCCCGAGGTCGACGCCGTGCGGCGCGTCGGCACCGGCCAGCCCGTCGTCGAGCGGCGGCAGGCCTCCACCGAGGTCGCGCCCGGCGTGCAACTGCTGTCGTCCACCGAACTGCTGTCGCTCCTGGACGTGCTGTCCCGGGTGGCGTCGGACTGGCTGGACCTGCGGAACGCCCCGCTGCCGGCGGCCCAGCGGCGCAGGACGCTGACGCTGGACCTGGAGATCAAGCGGATGTCCGCGGGCTGGCCGTCCCGGGCCGACGGCGTCGTGAACCCCGCGCGCCTGGTCGTCAAGCAGGCCCGCACGCTGGAGACGCCGGTGCGCGTCCCCGACGCCTTCCGCAGCCTGCCGGTGCCCCGCGACCTGCTGGCCCAGACCGTCCAGATCGATCGGCGGTCCTGCGTCGCCGGCGACCTGCAGGTCGACGCTTACGAGTTCCTCACCGACCCCTCGCAGCCCTGGCCGTTCGACTTCGGCCGCGTCCCCTTCGACGCCGTCGTGAACTTCCAGGCCCGGGCCGTCATCCCCGGCTTCCCCTTCGTCCCGGGCACCCCCTTCTCCCTGACGCACCTGCAGGCCGCCATCACCCACTCCGGCATGGCCGAGGGCGGCCCCTGGACCCTCCAGGTCGTCCCCTCCGACCCCGCCACCGCCGGATTCACCTGGCTCTCCATCGAGGCCTCCGGCGCCTGGTCCCTGGGCGGCCCCGACTCCGCCTCCGCCTCCGGCGCCGGCACCCCCTGCACCCGCTCCGTCCTGATGCTGTCCCCCCAGGCCTACCTGGAGTCGCTGATGTAGCCCGCCCGAGCACGGAGGCGGGGTCGCCTCGGGCGCGCTTCATGTCGGCCCCGTCCCCCGCCATAATTGAGGGACAGTCACCATTATTGACGCAATATCTGCTTGATTTTTTTGGTTTTACAGACCCTGTAGTGCAGCAACCCAATCCCCGCCATCGTGTGGGTGGGCCCCGCGCCCGCCGTTCGCGACGGCGGTAGAATCGACCGCAGAGGTATCCCCATGGAAACGCCCCCTACCCCGCCCAGCCGGCCTCGCGTGATCGTCCGTCGCTGCCCGGACTACGACCCCGGCCGCATCCAGGGCATCCTGCGCGAGGCGGTGCATGACCTGGGCCTCCAGGCGCGGGGCCGCCGCATCTTCCTCAAGCCGAACGTCGTCAGCGCGAACCGGCGCTACATCCACGATTCCTTCACCAACCCGGCAGTGGTTGCATCCATGGTGCGCGTGCTGCAGGCGCAACAGCCCGCCGGCATCACCATCGGCGAGTCCGGGGGGTACGGAATCCCGGGCCGCCTGTTCTTCCACGAGGCCGGTTATTTCGCGATGGCCCGCAGGCTGGGCGTGGACCTGGTGGACCTGAACGAGCACCCGACAGTGCGCGTTCCCCTCGCCAAGGCGACCCTGCACACGGCGATCGACCTGTCGCGGCACATCACAGACGCGGACCTGAAGGTGTGGATGCCGAAGCTGAAGTTCCACATCTTCTGCGGCGTCACGAACGCCCTGAAGCTGAACGTCGGCATCCTGCTGCACCACGAACGCATGCTGTTCCACGACCACCGCATCCACGAGAAGATCGCGGACCTGCTGGAGGCCGGGTGGCCGGACCTGGTCGTGTCGGACGCGATCGACGTCACCTACGGCTTCGAGTCGGCGCCCCACCCGGTGCGCCTGGGCGCGCTCCTGATCGCGGACCACCCGCTGGCCGCGGATGCCGTCGCCGCGTGGATCATGGGGTACGAACCCGCATCGATCCGGCACCTGGCCATCGCATCCGAACGGGGTTACGGGTCGCTGGACCTTCGCGACTTCGACCTCGCCGGGGACGCCGACCTGCAGGAGCTGCGCGACCGACCGAAGGGGCGGCGCCGCCTGTTCCAGGTGCTGGACGAGCTGGAGACGCCCATCCGGTTCGTCGGCGGGGTCGCCGAGGGCACCGACGTACACTGCGACGGCGGCTGCGAGGGCGCCGTGAAGGGCTGCCTCGGCACGATCGAAAAGCGGCGTCCCGGGTCGCTGGCAAAGGCGCGCCCCGGCACGATCGTGACCGGCGTCGTGAAGGGCGACGTCGTCTCGCCCGATGGCCCGGTGCTGCTGGTCGGCGAGTGCACGCGCGTCGAGGGCCGCCTGGAGGCATCGAGGGTCGTGCGGGTCCGCGGCTGCCCCGTCGCCGCGCGCCAGTTGTTCGTGACCGTCCCGCGGTGTCGCTGAACCTCCAGATCCGTAGAAATCGAGACATGGTCGTCGGGAGTTGT
>CALJUR010000013.1 GCA_937975765.1 uncultured Myxococcales bacterium | reverse complement strand
TGCGGAACGCGTCGCCATGCGCGCCACCTCCTGGCCCGAGGGTCAGGGGTGGGGGCGTTATGCATCCAGGCGTGATTCACGATCAGCGCGAATCGAGTACGGTCGCGGACGCTCCATTGTTCGCGGTGAGCGTGTTGTAAATTCAACCAGTTCTAGTCATTGCAGCCGACCAGCGCGTCGGCTAAACTACGGCGAAAGTCGTGTTGGGTGTCGAGGCCGAGCCCAGCATGATTCCAAGGAGGATGGAATGCCCGAGGATCAGCCACCGCCGCCACCTGACCCTGCAGCCAATGGGGATCCTTTCGTGGTCTTGAGCGCGGTCATCGACAATGCGAACACGCAGTACCAAGTAGAATGGCAACGCGTCGGCAACATGCAGCAGAGCGCTGGTGCGCTCGTCGCTGCCATCGCGATCGTATTCTCGGCAATAGTGGCGTTCCTTTCCCTGAAGGATGACAGCAGTGCCGTACGGGACACGGCCTACGTCAACGGGGTGTTGCTTCCACTGCTCGCGTTCGCGCTGACGTTCCTCTCGCTTGCGACAGTCTTCTTCTTTCGTGTTGTCTGGCCTGGGAAGGTCAAGGGTCTGCCTCTGCCAGCAGCGATGTACGAGGATCTCGGCCAGAAGGCTTTGTGGCAGGCCATGGGAGAAGTCATTGCGAAGTGCGACGTTTGCATTGGATCCGTCCACGACCACGTTCAAGGGAAGCAACGGGACTACCGTCGAGCTCTGATTGCTTGCGCCGCCGCATTCGCCGGAGTCGCTGTCCTAATAATCGCGTTGCTGATCCGGCTTCCGTGGATTGGGTCGCTCGACTATCTGTTCTACTGCCTCCTTGGCGTGGCGGCAGTCGTTGCGATCGGTTTCATGTTCTTCTTGAAGGGAGATGGAGATGGACGACAAGCTGGTTGAGAAGGTTGCTGCCAGGGCCATGGAGAAGATCGCCATGGTCAAGATCGCCGAAAGCTTGGCGACGACCGTTCGGAACCACTTCAGCACGCAGCCGGCGGTGGCGGCGCGGGTCAAGTGCCCCTCCGCGACCGAGGTGTCGTCATATATTCAGCAGCGGAAGATCACTCTCTCGACAGGTCCAGGTTCTCGCCAGTTGATGGACAAGATCGCGGAGGACTTGATCAACAACGTCAAGAAGAACGGTCGGCTGCTGCTGGACTGAACGCTCCTACCCGGCGGTCCTCGAACCGCTTCTCCTGCTTCTCGAAGCCGTCACCCGCCACCGGCGCCCACCTTCCCGTCGGTCTGGCCGCCGGGCGGGTCGGCAGGGGCGTCGCCGGGGGTCGTGGACTGCGCGGCCCCGGAGAGCGACACCTGGGACGGGTCGCCATCCGAGACGATCCCCAGGCGCTCGCGGTTCTCCATGTCGAGCGCGATCTCGGCGTCCACGGCGTCCGGGTCCTGGCCGTACGAGGCGATCACATCCCGCCGCGACCGGGTGCCGTTGCGCATCTCGCGCAGGTCGGCCTCGGCGTCCGTCTTGCGGTCGACGCTCTCGACGCGGGGGGAGGACCACCGGCAGGGGAACACGTCGGCGTCGAGCGGCAGCAGCCCCGCGAACTGCCCCGCCTCGCAGAACCACTCCCAGATCGGCTGCATCGCGAGCGGCGCGAAGACCTGCTCGCGCAGGGCCCGGACCATCCGGTTCTGCTCGTTCAGGCCGAGGCGGATCGACGAGAAGTTCACCTGCGACAGGTCCCCGGTCAGCACCTCGTAGGCCAGGCCGACGCCCGACGCGATCTCGTGCAGGGCGACGCGCTGGTAGACGTCATACCCGGACGGCAGGGACGGGTTGTTCATCGCGATCTTCTTGCCGGGCGGCAGGTACGCGATCAGGCCCGGGTGCATCTGCTCGACCGGGTCGCCGTTCAGGTCCTGGACGAGGTTGCCGTACTGGTCCTCGGTGCCTGTGATGCCGTCCGGTCGGGGCGGCGTGCCGTCGTCGGTGTCCATGCTCTCGACGAAGGCGGCGAGGCACGCGGCCATCTTCGCGCGGGCCCGCTCGGCATCCGACATGCCGCCGAGGTCCCACAGTGCCATGATGACGGGGGCGAGCCAGGGGACGCCCCGGACCTGGCCGGGCCGGGCCTCCTGGAGCAGGTGCAGGACGTTGACGGCATCCACGCGCACGGGTTCGAGGGAGCCGTAGCCGCCCGTGACAGCCCATCCATCGCCGGGGTGGACGGGGAGCAGCCAGTAGCCGACGCGCCGGTCCAGGGGGTCGAGTTCAACGCCCTGGACGATGCGGTTCACGGTCCTGCCCGGGTCGAACATCGAAGCGTGCCACAGGGGCAGGTGGTCGCTTTCGATGATCTGAAGCTGAAGCGGCGGGACGTCGAGCCCCAGTTCGTCTATCCTTCGCAGGCGCTTGCGCACCAGCACCTCGCCCGACTCGAAGAACGACCGCGCGATCAGGCTCTGGACGCCGTAGATGCCCAGGCGGGAGAGGGGGTAGCAGACCCGCCCCCACGCCTCCCACAGGTCGAGGAGGCGACGGTCGAGATCCTTGTCGCCCGTCATCGGGAGGGGGCGCAGGCCCGTGCCGACCAGGTTCGTGACCAGGGCGTCGATGGCGCGGCGGGCCCAGGCGTTGTTGCGTGCCAGTTCGCGGGCGCGGTTGCGCAGGGAGTCGAGGGACTGGCCGACCTCGGCGTTCGCGGAGGTGCCGATTGCCTGCCAGCCGTCGGTGCGGGCGCCGACGGACGCGCCGTCGTAGGCGCGCCGGCCACGACCGGACGCGGGAGCCACGGGGGCGGGGCGCGCGAGCGCGCGCAGTGCCTCTCGGAACCGTCCCATCACGGGAACCTCCGGTAGCCGGCGGTCCCGCTTCGGAACTTCCGCCTCCCCTGGAGCTCGCGGCGGATGCGCTGGATCGCGGCCCACAGGGCTTCGAGGCTGTCGTAGGTGTAGGAGCGGTCGCCGTAGCGGACGGTGAGCACGCCTGCCGCGTAGGCCTCCTCGAGCGCCCGGAGTTGTTCGGTCGTGAACGCCATGCCGCCTCTCGGGGACGGCGCTCACCAGCGGTCGCGGCCTCGGCCCGGGCCTCGGCGGGCCCAGTAGTCGGCGCCGACGCCGCGGATCCGTCCCCGGTTGCGAGCGTCGGACGGCGGCGCGTTATGCATCCAGGCGTGATTCACCGGGTCGGGGGCCGGTGCGGGCTGGAGCGCGGGCGCCGGCTCGGGCGCGCGGGAGGGAGCGGGTTCGGGAAGGGCCCGGGGGTCGAAGAAGCCGGGACGGCCCATCTGGATCGAGTAGGCGGCGGCGAGCGCGTAGACCATCGTGTCGAGGACCTCGTTACGGCGGCCCTCGGTGATGGGGCGCCAGCCGCGCACCTCCTTGCCCTTCTCGCGGTAGTTGACGCGCCGCTCGGACGTGAGCTGCTCGAACCAGTCCGGGTAGGCGCGAGGGATGCGCGCGGGCACGTGCAGGAACTTGGGCCCCGGCATCGTCACCTTCAGGCACTCGTGAAGCTTGTCCTTCGTCGTGTCGGTGCCGACCGCGTAGAAGACCCCCTGGTGCTTCAGCTTCCCGGCCTTGCGGATCGCCTTGTCCCAGATGGGTTTCGCGGGGCCGCCCACGCCCTTGATGGCCCGGACGCCCCACTTCTTCCGGGTGCGCGCGTAGTCGTAGACGGCCTGGGTGCGGTGCCCGGAGTCCACGCACGTCGCTGCGGCGCGCAGGGTCCGTCCGTCCTCTGTCTGCCATCGCCGCAGGACCAGGTCGTCCAGCGCGGTCCATGTCGCCTTGTCGAGGGGGTCGGACAGGATCACGTTGTACGACAGGATCCACATCTCCCACCCGGCCCCGATCCCGAGCGTCACCGCTTCAAGCCGGTCGTCCTGCACGTCCACGCCGATGACGATGCAGACCACGCCCGCAGGCAGGGCGTCCCAGTCCGGGTCCAGGCGGTTCGCGAGGGCGTTCGGATCGATCTGCTCGCCCGGCTCCGCGAAGGTTTCCGCGAGGCGGGTGTTCACGAAGGAGCGCAGTTCCTCGATGTCGCCGGCTTTCAGACGGTCGTTCGCGCGCTCCCACTGGCGGGCCATCGCCGCCCAGGAGTACATGCCGACCGGCGAGTAGAGGGCGTTGATGGCGAACGACGCGATCGTGCCGTTCTCGCCCAGGTCGGGTCGATCCGGCCGCCACTGGCCGAGGGGCAGGAAGAAGTTCTTGTCGCCGTTCTCCCAGGCGGCCCCGCAGTGCGCGCAGATGTACCGGGCCTCCTCGGGATGGTCCGCGGGCCACACCAGCCGGAACGCCCCCGTCTCGGGGTCGCGCCACCGCAGCACCTGGAACTCCCCGCACCGGGGGCACGGCACCCAGTACCGGCGCTGGTCGCCGCGCTGGAACCACGCCTCGATCTCGGAATCGCCCTTCACCTTCGGGGACGACACGATCAGGGTCTTGCGCATGTCGTCGTAGCTCGTCTGCCGGCCGAGGGCCAGCGACACCGACGACCCCGCGTAGGAGACGTTTGCCTTGTGGTCGTCGGCCTCGTCGAGCAGCACGTAGCGGCACGTGGTTGACGTCAGGCCGGATGCGGCCTGCGCGCCGACCAGTTTCAGGTAGCCGCCGGGGAAGGTCTTCATCTTGATCGTGTTGTCGCGGTTTCGGGACTTGGCCTCCGCGACCCTGGAGCGCAGGTACGGCGAGTCCCGGATCATCATGTCCAGCCTGTACTTGCTGAACTCCTCTGCCTTGGTGTCGGTGTCCGTGACGACCAGCATGGGGCCCGGGTAGTACCCGACGACCGATGCGATGAACGCCTGGCCGATCACGGTCCCGCCGATCTGGACGGGCTTCATGAACACGACGGTCAACGCGGGGCTGTCGGGGGAGAGGCAGTCCATGGGCTCGCGCAGGAAGGGCGTGCGCGCGAGGCGGATCGGGCCCGGCTCCTTGCTGTACTCGCGGGACAGCACCAGATCCCGTTCCGCGATCTCGCTGACGAGGAGGCGGGACCGGGGGGCGCAGGCCGCCCGCACCGCGGCGTGCAGTGCCGCCTGCGACCGGCCCGTGTCCTCCCTCGGCGCCGGCGTCATCGCATGGTCTCGTCACGGGGCTTCATCGGGATCGGGGACTCGCCGGTGCGCTCCAGCACGCCGGGCACGCCCGTGAACCGCTGGAACCGATCCACGATGACGTCGCAGTAGGCGGGGTCCAGTTCCATCAGGAACGCGTGCCGCCCCGTCTGCTCCGCGCCGATGAGCGTCGAGCCCGACCCGCCGAAGAGGTCGAGGACGTTCTCGCCCAGGCGGGACGAGTACTCGATGGCGCGGCGGGCGAGTTCCGCGGGCTTGGCCGTCAGGTGCTCCATCTGCGGCGGCGAGATCTTCTTGACGTGCCACAGGTCGGTCGCGTTGTTGGGTCCGAAGAACTGGTGCGCCGCGCCCTCCTTCCAGCCATACAGCGCCCACTCGTGGGCCCCCATGAAGTCCTTCCGCGTCAGGACGGGCCATTCCTTGTCCCAGATGATGGCCTGGGAGAAGTACAGGCCGCTCTCGCGCAGCGCCGGGGGATAGTTTCCGAGGTTGCCGTAGCCGCCCCAGATGTAGAACGCTCGGCCCGGCTCCAGCACGCGGGCGGCGTTCCCGAACCACGCCCGCAACAGCCGGTCAAACTCCTCCTCGGTCACGAAGTCGTTCAGCAGGGGGCGGTCCTTCGCCCGCATCTTCTTCGTGGTGCCCTTCGCCTTCTCGGGGTGCCGGGCCAGGTCGAGGGCCTGGTGGTGCATCGTGGCCGGGGGCGCGAACGACGACAGGCCCGCCGCGATGGCATTGTTGCTGCGCGGCTCGACCTTCACGTTGTACGGCGGATCCATGTTCACGAGATGGATCGGCGCGCCCGCCAGCAGGCGGTCCACCGCGGCCGGGTCTGTGGAATCGGAGCACAGCAGCCGGTGGCCACCCAGGATCCACAGGTCGCCCGGCTGCGTCGTCGCGTCCTCGGGCGGCTCGGGCACCGCGTCCTCGTCGGTCAGGCCCGGGTTGCCCGTCGAGTCGGTGGACGCCAGCAACCGGTCGATCTCGGCCTCGTCGAACCCGGTCAGCGTCACGTCGAAGTCCAACTCGTCGAGGGCGGCGAGTTCCTGGCGCAGCAGGTCCTCGTCCCATCCGGCGTTCAGGGCGATGGCGTTGTCGGCCAGCACGTAGGCGCGGACCTGCGCGGGCGTCAGGTAGTCGAGGCAGATCGTGGGGACCTGCTCCATCCCGAGGCGCTCGGCGGCCCGGACCCGGGCGTGGCCGGCGACGATCGTGCCGCTCGCGTCCACGAGGACCGGGTTCGTGAACCCGAACTCCGTGATGGACCGCGCCACCTGCTCGATCTGCGCGTCCGAGTGGGTCCGAGCGTTCTTCTCGTAGGGCCGCAGTTCGCTGACCGGCCGCATCATGATCCTGGGATCCGCGCTCATGCCGCACCTCCATCCGTGCCGGCCCCGACGAAGGGGACCTCGCTCGCCTGCCGCAGGGCCGTCTCGATCTCGTCGCGAAGGACGTCGCGGATGGCCCGGGCGTCCAGACCGACGAGGCGCGAGGCCACCCGCTCGGGGATCGCTTCAACGCGAGTCTTGATGTCCGTGACCGCCGAGACGTAGACGCGCTCGGCCGCCTGGCGGTCGATCAGCCGTCCCTCGCGTTCCTCGATGTCCAGGCGCAGGGCCTTCGCCGTCAGCGTCTCGCGGGCGATCCGGACCTTCAGCAGCTTCGCGCTGTCGCCTACCGCGGTGTCGAGCCCGTCGTAGGAGCGCACGGGCGCCGCCCCGCCGAAGACCCGGTCGGGCTTGCCCCCGATCGTCGGGTCGCGGCCGGCGTTGGCCTTCGCTGCCGTCGCGGCCCGGTCGAGGGATCCGTCGGGCCGGTTGACCAGGAAGCCCCGGGTGCGCCACCGCTTCACCGTCGCGACATCGATACCCAGGGTGTTCGCGGCCTCGGCGTTCGTGTAGGTGCGCCCATCCTTCGGTTTTCCGCTCACTTCGGTTCCTCCATGGGGTTGCCGCAGGGGTCCACGAACCAGACAGGCAGGCCCAGTTCGCGGGCAGCGGCGATCTCGGCCTGGACGCCGTGGGAGTCCTTCCATCCGGCAACGCAGGCCACCGTCAGCGAATCGCATGCACGCAGCATTCGCAGGTCCAGGCGCTTCCAGTGTTCCCAGGTCACCGGGAGCGAGCCCGACAGAGCGATGCCGTGCCCGTGGGCGACGGGCGAGTAGACCAGGTCGCCACGGGCGGTCATGACCGCAGCGATGGCGCACGCCGCCCGGTATCGCAGCTCCCGAACCGGCGCATCCGGGTGCGAGTAGGGGGTCGCCAGGTACGTCAGGTGGTCGAATGCGCCGGGCGCCACGAACGTGCCGAGGGCCGGGCGATAGCCATGGGAGCGGTCGATCACGCTGCTCTCCTCGTCTCGGGAATCCGGCGCATCCGGCGCGCTATTTTTTGGGCCGCGTATCTGGCGGGCACGGGCCGCGCGCGGTACCCCCGGCCGGCGCCGGGGCCGGGAAGGAACCGTGGGGGAGCCGGTGGGGGTCGAGTGCCTCATCGGTTCGCGTCCTCCAGGGCTCCCGTGATCGATTCGATGGCGCTGGTGAGCCGACTCCCGGCCTCCTCCAGCTTCATGCCGACGAACTCGATCGCGCCGGGTTGGGTGCCGCCCGTCCCGAGCGCCTGCAGCGCCGACGCAACATCCTGGATGGCGCGCGTCGCTGCGCCGCACTTGTCGAACGCGCCGACGTTGCAGACGAGAGTGATGAGGTCGCGGAACATGTAGTCGACGCCGGGACGCGCACCGCACCGCAAGAGGCCGTCCTCGATCTCCTCCAGCCATCCCGCCAAGTTCATGGCGGTGCCGCCGTCCTGCCAGGTCGGCTGCGGAGGCACGAGTCGCTTCGGGCTGGTCTTGTTCATTGGGAGTCCTCTTTCGCGCGCCGCAGGATCGACGCGACGGTCGGCAGCGGCAGCCCGTGCTCGCGCGCCAGTGCGCGGTAGCCGTGTTCGCCGGGGCGGTAATCGCTGACGATGGCAGCGACGATCTCGGGCGCGACGCCCTCGCGGTGGCGATTCTGTTCGCGGGCGAGGTCGCCCCAGGCTCGGGCGGCGCAGCGGGGATTCGGGCATCCGCGCCGCTCAGTGCCGAGGAGCGTGACGCCCGGGTAGGTGCGCCCGCAATGGGGGCACCAGTAGGGGCGGGCCCCGGCGGCACGGGCGTTGGCCCGGTCGATGCGCTGCTGGTTGACGGTCTGAACGCGCGGGTCCGTGGACGTCGGCTCGGACCAGGGCAGGGGCTCCGTGGCATCGCTGACCGACTCGTCCGCACCCTCGGGAACACCCGTATCGTCGGTGGTGGACTCCTCGCCCGCCTCGACGTCCGAGGCTTCGCACCGCATGCAGTCGTGGTCATCGTCCTCCCATGCCTCGCCGTCGCTTTGGATGTCGCTGACGGCGGCCAGCAGTTCACGCAGCACTCCGGGGTCGGCGTCCCGCAGGCGGGCCAGCGCGTCGGCCTCGATCTGCCGCACGCGCTCGCGCGACAACTCGAACAGCCCGCCGATGGCTTCCAGCGTCAGGGGCCCATGGGCGATCTCGTTCAGGATGCAGGTGTGGTCGACGTTGCCGAACACCGCGGTTTCCCGCAGGTCGACGACCGCGCCGCGACGGTCCAGGCGCCGTTCCGTCCACAGGTGGTAGCGGCAACCGACGTGCGGGCAGGGGCCGTTCGGGCACTCCCTGCGGGTGCGCGGCATACCCGGGCTGACATCGTGGGCGTTCATCCCTCGGTCCCCTTGATGGAGTGCGACCACGTGGTCGCGTAGTTCGCGAGGACGCCGTCCGGGACGATCCGGGGCGGCGCCGTCACCGGGGCGGTGCAGCGCAGCGGGCCCGTGAAGAGCAGGACCGCCGCCACCAGGACGGCGCCGACCACGTGCGGCCAACGCGGGCCGGGCGTCGGGGACGAGGGGCTGTTGCCGAGGTCCAGGAGCGAAAGCGTCATGGCCGCCTCCGTGGTCACGAGCCGTCGTGGCTCGCCTCTCACCCGGTACTTGCGTGGGTTGGAGGCAAACGGGGACAGGGGTTCCGAACTTTTTTCAGCGGGTCGTGTCGGAGGGGCGCCCATCGCGCCACTGCACGCCATCGCGAAGGACGCCGGGGGCGGGCGGATGGCACGTGCCGCAGATCCAGTGGTCGTGGCCCGCAGACCAGAAGCGCATCGAGCCGCAGCAGTAGCAGGGAAAGGGGGGCGGGGCTGCGGTCGCCACGCGCGCCTCGGCCTCGGCCTTCAGAAGCGCCAGGGCCTCGGCCTTCCGAGGACGTAGTTCGTCGACCACGGCGGGCGTCATGACCCCGACCGGGGTGGTCCACGCCAGGCGCTCGGGCGGGCCGGGGTTGATCGCGAACACGACGCCCCGGTCCCGGAGCCGGGCGATCAGGCCGGCGATCTCGCTCATCGGGTCCTCCCGCGACCGGTTGCGACGGTGCGCGGCAGGTTCGCGGCCCAAACCTGTCGCGCGGCAACATCCGGATTCCACTGCGACTTCGTGCCCCAAAACAGGAAGCGCGACAGGTTCGACAGGTTTTCCAGGAAGTCCCCATACGCGCGGGCGAGCGCGCATGCACACATGGAGAAAGTTGCCGGGAAACCCGACGAACCTGTCGCGGGCATCACAACTCCCCCGTCTCGTAGCCGGGCGAAGAATCGGAATCGGAAGGGGAATCTCCCCACGGGTCGTCGGGTTCGGCGGATCCCGAACCTGTCGCGCCCGCGGTCGGCGGCGGGGTAGGGGCGGGTCCCGCGGTGCCCGTCGTGCCGGTCGTGGGGGCGAGGGTCAGGCCCTTCCGGACCCGCCCGCCGCGGTGCCCTCGGGCGCCAGCGAACCCCCGCTCGGTGAGGCAGCGCCCGAAGAGGGTGGTGCTCATCGGCTCCTCTCCCGAGGCCTCGCACCACGCCTTGTAGGCCGTGCCGAGTTCCTTCGTGGAGACCTCGAAGCCGTCTCCGATGACGCAGCAGTCGGCCAGGAAGCCGGCCAGGATGTCCTGCTCGACGCGGTAGGTCGCCGTGGCCTCGATCACCTCGGGCGGGGTCGACAGGCCGCTCTTGAGCCAGTCGGCGCAGCCCCGGACGGCCCAGGCCAGGATCCCGGGCAACTCGGCGCGCAGCTTCTCGGGCAACTTGCGGTCCCGCTCCTCCTTCGGGATGGCGACGTCGAACGGGATCAGACGGACGCGGCGCCAGGCACCCTCGGTCGGGTCGCGGATCGTCGGCTTCTGGTTGAAGGCCAGGAACGCCTTGAACACCGGCCGGAACCGGAACGACGGCTTGTAGAGGAAGCGGGCCATCACGGTATCGCCGCCGGTCGTCTCCTTGATGAAGGCGACGTTCAGCTGGCGGCCCGGGGGAATCTCGACGGCGGTGACCAGACGGGCGCCTGCGAGCAGCGCGACGTCCTCGCTGGCAGACCCGGCCGATCGCTTCTCGTCGAGCAGCGTGGCCGTATTCATCTTGGTCCAGTAGTCGCTGAAAAGGTCCGTGAGCGTCTCGAGGAAGGTGGTCTTGCCGTTCTGGCCGGTCCCGTACAGGAGGAACAGCACCTGCTCCGAGGCGTCGCCGGTCAGCGCGTACCCGACCGCCTGCTGCAGGAAGCGGATCAGGCCCGGGTTGTGGGCCATGATGCGATCGAGGAAGGCATCCCAGGTCGGGCACGTCGCGGCCGGGTCGTAGTCCACCGGGGCGATCTTCGCGATGAGGTCTTCGGGATCGTGCGGACGCAGGACGCCGGTGCGCAGGTCGAGCGTGCCGTTGTGGACGTTGAGGAGCCACGGGTCCAGATCCAGCTGGTTGACCACGATGCGCACGCGCGGGTCGGACTGCGCCAGGGAGACCATGGCCCGGATGCGCGGCTCCTGAAGGCACTTCCGTGCCGCGTCAACCAGGGCCTCGCGGGCGTCCTCGTCGGGTTCCTCCATCGCCTCGGCCACGTTCAGCCGGGCGACCTCCTTCGCGTACTCGATGATCCGGTCGCGCTCGTCGACTTCCCATTTTCGGCCGTTGAAGATCAGCCAGCCGAGGCTGCCGCAGTACTTGGCGACGCCCGCGCACCGGCCCGCGAGCCGGGTGGCGTTCGCCGTGTCCGAGAACCGTTCGGCGGCCAGCGCCAGGGCCGCCTTCGCCGCCGCGGTCAGCTTTTCGGGTTCGGGGGCACGCGACGGGGCGGCGTCGACCAGGTCGTCGGCCTCCGGGCCCTCCAGCAACTCGATCACCTTGCCGTCCCGGAGCGCGTCGTCCGGTCCCTTCGAGCCGTTCACGTCCATCTGCCGATCTCCGCGGGGATGTTGTGGTTCTTGAGAGCGGCCCAGGCCGCCTTCAGGCTACGGCCCACGTCGGGGTTCACCCAGGCGTCGGCGTCGAACAGGAGCCGAACCCGCTTGGCGCCGAGGGCATCGAGCACGGGGAACATTTGCCGCCAGGCCCCGACGCCGGGCAGTCCGATGGCCGGGACGTCCCACAGGCCGGTGACGACGTCAGCCTTCAGCGCGCCCTCGACGACCGCGACGACATCTTTCGGGCGATCGTCCAGCGGGACGTGGACCGGGGCGCCGGGGCCGGGCCCCCCGTGGCTCTTCGAGGAGAGGAAGCGGTACTTGCCGCCGTCGGCCCCTTCGTCCAGCCGGATCGACAGGGCGACGACGCGCTGCTCGACGTCCCGCACCGGGATCACGAGTCCCGACCAGCCCGCGATGGACAGCCAGGACCGCGTGCCCTCGGTCTTCAGGTACACGCCGGGCACGCGCAGGCACGAATCGCGTCCGAGCCTCTTCTCCAGCGCACGGGCGAGGCGGGCGCGTTCCCGTTCGGGCAGCGTCCGGTAGCCGCGCCTCGCGATGTCCGCGTCGGGCAGGCCCCGGCGCCGCAGGTTGTCGCGGTGGGCCTGCGACAGGTCCAGCAGGTCCAGCAGCGCGGAGTACGCCGCGTGGCGCGTCGCCGCGTCGGCGCACTCGGGCTCTCCCTGCGGCGGTGGTTCGTCGGGCGTTTCGGGGGGACCCTCCCGCAGGCGGTAGACCCAGCAGTCCTGGCCCGCCCGATCGACCTTGTGCTGACCACCCTCGACGCGCCGGCAGACGGCGGTCCCACCGTCGCGGGAGACGCGGCACCAGTGGTCGTGGCCGCAGATCGGGCAGGGGTTCTTGGCGGTCACCTCGACCCACGTGCCCGGTGTGCTCACGGCCGATCGCCCTCCCGCCGGAACACCACGTAGACGGGGGTGCCGTCGTCGAGCGTGCCGCCGGGCTCGATCTGGAGTTCCCCGCCCGCGGCCAGGAGGTCCTCGACCTCCCAGCGCCGGAAGACGCCGGGGACGCGGACGAAGTTGACGGAGGAATAGAGAGCCCGCCGCGTCTTGCAGCGGCAGGCATCGCCGCAGGTTCCCTTGCAGCCGCCGGAACAGGAATGCGAACACGCGCTCATCGCGAACCTCCCGGGCGACCACCGCCCTTGCACCCGGTACTTGCGCGGGTTGCGGTCGATCGGGGACAGGGCCCGATGCCCTTTTCTCGAAACGCCTTCGCGATCCGGGTCTTCGCCCGCTGGTAGCGCTTCCTGACCGACTCGTAGCCGGCGCCGAGGCGGGCGGCGACGTCGTGCAGGTCCTCGTCGCAGAGGTCGACCGCGAACACGATCTCGGCGTCGTCGCCGGCGGCCTGCCGGGCGATCTCCTGGAGGAAGGCCATCCGTGCCGCCGGGGACATCGCCCACGGCAGCCCGGCAGGCGACGCGTCCTGCGTGGGCGGCACGTCACCTTCGGTTCCAGGCACCCACTCGGGGCGCTCGGTGTCGCGTTCCCTTTTCAGGCGCTTCCACCACGCCCGAAGGGGACGCTTCGTCGACAGCCGCAGGCTGGCCTCGGGGTTCGATGACCTGGCGGTGTCCATCGCGAGCACGGCGTTGGCGAAGCCCACCCGGATGCGCGCCACGATCTCCTCCGGGTCGCCCCGGAACGCCTGCCGCCAGTGCTCGTAGGTGACGTCGAGGTCCCGCCACCGGCCCAGCGCCAGCAGCGCGAACGCCATCCCGGCATCCGGCCCGCCGGCCTGGACGCGGTCGATGAGGAGGCGCAGGACGTCGGCCCGGTCCCTTCCGTCGCCTTCGCGCCCCGCCAGGAACGCGATCACCCGGTCTGGGGTGTCGAGGTCGCCGGGGAGCCGGGCCCGGAGCCGGTCGAACTGGATCAGGTTGTGCCGGGAACGCAGGGTGACACGGAGCCCTTCACGGAACGATTGCCAAGGAGCGTGCATCGGCGCCCGCCGTTAGAGACGGGCACCAAGATCAAGGTCAGGTCTGTATGCGGAACGGACCCCAAACGGACGTGGAATGTATGGTCAGGAGGACGAGTCTGGGCGCGGGGATGCGGCTACTTGGAGGGGGCGAAGATGAACACGAAGGAGACGTCGGGGTCGGGGCTGAAGTCGTAGCGAGTGACCTCGTCCGACGCGTCCGTCTTGAAGAGCTTCCAGGTCTTTCGCTGCCCGATGTCGAACGTCTTCCGGGCGCGCTGGAACGTCTGCCTGCCCGACGTGCCGTCCTCGGGTCCGTGCTGGTCAGGGTCGTACTTCGACCGACTGTCCATCGCCGCCCGGATGGTCGCGAAGTAGGCCGGGTTGATCCCGGTGGTGGTCGTGCCCTTCTTGAAGCACGTCCTCGTGAGTTCGTCCGCGACGATGTCGTACCCGGTGCGCTGCGCGACGAGGCGGTCGTAGGCGTCCTGGTCGAGATCCCTCCACGAGGACTTCCCGGCCCGCCCGACGATGGCGCGGGCGACCACGGGCTTCTTCCCCCCTCGGGTCGTCGGCACCTGCCCGAGGCGCTCGAACAACTGCCCCTGATCTACCAGCAGATGGAGGTGGTCCTCCTCGAACATGGAGAACACGCCCAGCACGTCGGACAGCGCGACCAGCACGGCGCCCGCGTCAGCCAGCCGGCGCTCCGTGTCGTGCGTGATGTGCCGGCGGGTAGGGACCAATGCGGCGAAAGGGGTGCCCCGCGCCTGCGCGAGCAGGACGTCGAAGACCGCCGCGTAGTCGGCCGGCGAGCAGCGCGCCACGAAGAAGATCGGGAACGTGGTGCTCGGATCCGGCTTGACCGCGCCGATCCGGCAGACGTCCGGAAGACCCGGAAGCCACTCGATGCGGCCCGTGATCCCCAGCAGGCGTCGCAGTTCCGCGACGAAGGCGTCCTTGTCGAAGCTGAGCATCCGGACGTCGTCCTCGAGGAGGAGCATGTCCTCGGCGTCCTGCGGGCAGAAGGCCGTGTAGGTGCCGTTCTCGTTTTCGAAGACGAGGCGCGGGCAGCGTTCGGGGCACGGGCTCGTGCAGGGGAATCGCTCCGCGATGGGACCCGTGATCACAACCTTCGCGCGCTCGAACGCAGCGAGGGGCCGCGCGCGCAGGAGCGCGAACATCAGGGGACGGACCCCGGCGGGAGGGAAGTGCTCCTCAATTCCCGCCCAGGTCTTGTCCATCCGGCTCGTCTCGATCTCCGACATCGTCCCCGCCTGCCTTCACCACGAAGCCGTTCGCCTCAAGGAACTTCTCCGTCACCTCTCCGTCCCGTTCGTGGTCGAAGATGGCCACGTTCGGCACGCGGATCTCCAGCTTCCGGGCCCGGCCGCCGCTCGAGTACCGGATCATGAAGCACGCCCGGGTCAGCGTGCCGGCCTGGAGGTTGGGGCGGCCATCCTGCGCGATCGAGACCGCCAGGTCCTTCGAGTAGAACGTCTCGACCCGCTGGTCGAGCGTGGCGTATTCGATCCAGACTTCGGTCAGGACCACACCGTTGTCCCTGATCCCGACCACGGGCTTGAACGTCAGCGGGCTGACACGCAGGGGCGCGAGCGTATAGATGGCGCCGTCCGGGAAGTGATTGGGATCCCCGAAGAGGATCTGGCCGAACGCCGTGCGGTAGAGGCCGCGCTCCCCGATGTTCCTGGCATTGATCTTCAGGGTGTGGGTTCGGTTGTCGAAGATCACCGCGTCGTGCTGCTGGGGCCGGAAGGCCACGCGCTGCATCGTGTTGGTCTTGCTGATCGAGCCGTCCGTCCGATACAGCTGGCCGTGCGTGATGCTGAAGCGGATCTCCTCCCCGTCCTGGAAGGGATGCACCTTGCAGACCGGCGAGCGCTTCTTCAGGTCGAACCAGGCCGCGAGCACCTTCTCCAGGGCGGGGGCGTTCTTGATGGCGTGGTCCAGGTCCAGGTCCGTGTCGTCCTTCGCGCGGTATTCAGCGAAGTTCTTGATCTTGCGGGCCACCCGCGCCGCGCAGCTCCTGACGGTGTTGGGATGCCGCAGGAACATCCCGATCGCGAAGTCGCCCGCGGTCATGTGGTCCGTCGCCCACGTCATGTCCAGGCCCGCCTGCGTCGCGGCCAGCAGCAGCCTGTCCTGGCCGATGTCGTCCGCGAGGTCACCGATCATGTAGAGGACGTCCAGCAGGGCGGGGGGAGTGTCCTCGTCTGCCCGGGTGAACACGGTGTGGAGCCGCCGGGCCGATGGGTCGTCGTTCCGCAGCGTCGCGAGGTCGAGTCCCTGCGCCGCAAAATAGGTCGAGTACGGCGAAAGGATCCGCACGAGCCCGTCGATGTGGAGGCCCTGGAGAAAATGGAGTTCGCTGAACTTTTTCAGGTCGACGCCTGCAGCCATGACCAACCTCTCTTCCATGCCCGGGTCATGCGCTTGCCGGCCCGAGTTTGACTTCCGGCAATTCTACGACGTTTCGGGGGGATGGGAGCGTGCAACCGCGTTCCCTCGGACCCCCTGTCCCCGATCGCCGCGAACCCACGCAAGTACCGGGCGAGGATCGCGTGCGAGGCCCGCATGGACGCCGACAACACCCGCGACGACGAGGCCACGGAAAGCCCCGTCACGACGACGAATTGCCTTGCCTTCCCGGGCCACCGGAGCCCTCATCGGGCTCGACGGCGGGCCGCTGGTGGCGCCGCCCTGGAGCCGCGACCGGAGGCCCCGTGCCCTGCCGACGACGAACTGGACCCCGGAACGAAGGCCATGTGCGACATCCTGGTTCGCATGGCGTTCGCGAAGCTGATCCGGCAGGCCGGCGCCGCGACGGTCGCAAAGGAGCGATGAGATGTTCGGGGAGCTCGCAGGCCTGCGCTGCGCCATCTACGCACGGTTCTCGTGCGACCGGCAGCGCGACACGTCCATCGAGGACCAGGTCCGAAGGTGCAGCCAGTACATCGAGCAGGGGGGCGGGATGGTGGACCCCGCCCTCGTGTTCACCGACTTCGCGATCTCGGGGGCGACGACCGACCGGCCCGGCTTCGAGGCCCTGATCAAGCTGGTGCTGGCGAAGCAGCGTGCGCTGGACGTGGTCGTCGTCGAGGACCTGTCCCGCTTGACGCGCGACTTCGCGGACGCGGGGCAGCTCTTCAAGCAGTTGCAGTACGCGCAGGTCCGGATGCTTGGCGTGGGCGACGGGATCGACACGAGCGCGCGGTCGTCAAAGCTGATGTTCGGGTTCAAGGCGCTGATCAGCGACATGTACCGCGACGATCTCGCGGACAAGACGCTGCGCGGGCTGAAGGGGCGAGTGCTGGCGGGGTACTCCGCGGGCGGGCTGGCCTACGGCTACAAGACGGTCCACGAGACGACCCCGGACGGTCGCGCCATCGGCAGCCGCATCGAGATTCACGAAGAGGAGGCCGCGGTGGTTCGCCGGGTCTTCGAGTTGTACCTGGCCGGGCGGTCGCTGGCGGTCATCGCGAAGACGCTGAACGACGCGAAGGTGCCGCAGCCCAGGGCGCGGACGCGGCACGAATGCCGGGGGTGGATCGCGAACAGCATCCGGTCGATCCTGCACAACGACCGCTACACCGGGGCCTGGAGCTTCAACAAGCGCCGGTGGGTCCGGGATCCGCTCACGGGCAAGAAGCGCCCGCAGTGGCGCGAGGAAAAGGACATCGTCCGCATCGACCACCCCGAGCTGCGCATCATCGACCCGGCGACGTGGCAGGCGGCGCAGGAGCGCGCGACCGGGGTGAAGGCGTACTACACGAGGAACGCGGACGGGACGCCGAAGGGGCGGGCGGTGCCGGGACGGAAGACGAAGTACCTCCTGTCGGGCCTGCTGGTCTGCGAGGAGTGCGGCGCCCCGCTGATCGTGGTCGGGACGAACGACAAGACGCGGGCCTACCGCTGCGGGGACCACCTGAAGCGGGGCACCTGCCCGAGCCGGGTGGCGCTGCGGGAGGCGGTCGCCCGGGAACGCATCCTGACGACCATCGTCGAGGAACTGCAGAAGCGCGCGACGGCCGACTACCTGAGGCGGGCCGCGGAGAGACGCCGGAAGGAACTGGAGGTCGAGATGGGCGGGCAGATCCGCGAGCGGACCCGGAAGCTCGAGGACCTGGAGCGCAAGATCGCCAACATGCTCGACTTCATCGCGGAGGACAGGAAGCACGCGCCGCAGTCGGCCAGGGCCCGGCTGAAGGAACTGGAGGCCGACGCCGCGCTCGAGCGGGCCGCGATCCGGGCAGCCGAGGCGGCGAAGGCGCCCGTGGGTGTCCCGACCGTGAACGAGGCCCTCGCGGAGCTTCAGAACCTACAGGACCTGATCGCGTCGGATCCCATCGAGGGACGGGAGGCCATCCGTTTGAAGCTGCGCGACGGGCGGATGTCCGTGAAACTAGACCGTTCTACCAACCAGATATGGGTCCGGGGAGAGCTCATTCCGGCTGGTTTCAGGGCGGACTTCCCCAACGAAATCAGGAGGGGCAAAAGAGTTTCTTCCAGGAGTAGCGGGGGCTGGATTTGAACCAGCGACCTTCGGGTTATGAGCCCGACGAGCTTCCGGACTGCTCCACCCCGCAGCCGACGACCCCGGAGGGGATCGCGAAATGCCCGCGCAGTATGACCGGCGGACCGAGCCTTGTCAATAGGTTTGTGGTCTGACCCATCCCCTCAAATCGGAGGAGTCGCCGGGGTCATTGGTCTCGCCGGTC
>CALJUR010000012.1 GCA_937975765.1 uncultured Myxococcales bacterium | reverse complement strand
AACTGTATCACAGCGGGCCCCAGACTGTCATGTATTATCCGCCCGGGTTAGTAGGATTAGAGACAATATACGGTACAAGGAGGGGGGTTCATGGGGGTGTAGAGACTGTTTCTGTCGACCCGATGCGACTGCATCACTCCCTGAGATTGCGGGTTCGTCGCCTGATGGGACGCGATTGGACCGCGATCCACGCGGGATCACCCCTTGATGCGGATGGAATGGGTCGAGATCCGCACCCGATCGCCCCTTGATGCAACGCCATTGGACCATGATCCACACCCGATCGCCCCCTGACGCGACGCGTTTGGGCCGTGCCCCCCACCCGATCTCCCCTGGATGCGGCGTCATTGCCACGTCAGAACCGGTTTTGTCGTCCTGCAACCTCGTGTTCGGGCAGGCAGATCCATTTTCTTTCCATTTTTTTCGCCCCCCGTTGATCCCTTTTGCCCCCCGTCCGTCTCTTGTCCCGTAGGTGCCGGGATCGGAAACGGTCCCGGGTGGGTGCATGGGTTCCTTGGACGAAAGGAGGCGATCATGAACACTCCCCAACTGACGTCCCGTGCGGACACCTTCCTCCGGATCGGGTACCGGGTGCTCGCGGCCATCGAGGCGCGGCCGGAGGTCCGGGAAATGGCGGCCCCGATGAAGGCCGCCTGCGACCGGCTGGAGGCGGCCCGCAAGGGTCGCGAGGACGCGGATGCCACCAAGGTCGCCCGGCTGAAGCTGCGCCGGCAGGCCGGGGCGGGCCTGGATGCCGCGGTGCGGCAGGTCTTCCTGGACCTGCTGGCCCAGGCGGGAGGCGACCGTAACCGGGAACCGTTCGCGACGGTGTTCCCGGACGGGCTGACGCCCCTGCTGGACGCCGTGGCGGCGCGCCGGATCCCGCGCGTGATCGGCCTGGAGGAGCGCCTGAAGTCCCTGGAGGGACAGGCGGTTCGGGCCGAGGCGATCGCGAAGGCCCGGCAGGAGTTCGAGGCGGCTTCCCGGGACGAGGCGTGCGCCGGCGGCACGCGCGGGAACGCCCGCGCCTTGCTGGACGCCGCCCGGCAGGCCTTCGTGGCGGAGATGCACCGGACTCGCAGCCGGCTGCTGATCCACTACGGCGACCCGCGCGTGGCCGACGCCTTCTTCCCGGCGGCACGCGATCGCGCGGGGCACGAGGACACCTCCAGGGCGCCGACGGCGGGCGCCGGGACGCAGGATGCGGAGATCCCGGTCGTGGTCAGGACCGCTCCGTCGGCCGCCTGATCCCTCCCGCTTCGCCGGCCGGCGCGTTACCTCCCGCCGGCCGGCGAGGCAGATTCCCCCCCTTCCCACTATGGGAGAACCCTCTTACGACCCACCTGGAACCGGATCATCCCGGAGATCCAAGACGGCGGATGGGGCCCCCGCCCTGCGATGCCGGTGAAGTCCAGCCGTTCCAGCCAGTTGTCTCGGCAATAATGGTGACTGTCCTGAATTGGGCTGCTACCCTAGGCGGCGGCGTTCGAGGGAGGTTCCCCGTGCGAAGCGTTCCCGGTACCCCATGGCCCGCCGCCGTCGCGATGCTGGCCCTTGCCTTCGCGGCCTGCGACGCGGACGACGCGCCGCCCGGGCACGTGGTGAAGGACACCACCTGGTCCGGCACGGTCGTGCTGACCGGCGACGTGCTGGTGGATGCCGGCGTCACCCTGACGATCCTCCCCGGCACGCGCATCGTCGTCACCGCCGGCATGGACGACACCGGCCAGTCGCAACTGGGCCCGGCCGACGACATGACCCGCACCGACCCCACGGGCGACCCCGACGCCGGCGGCGACGAGTACCACCGCACCCACATCGGCATCAACGCGCAGGGCCGCATCGTCGCGAAGGGCACCGCCGACAGGCCCATCGTCTTCACGTCCTCCAGCCCCGACCCGCACTACACCGACTGGATCGGCATCACCGCGCGGGACGGCGAGTTCGAGTACGTCGTCGTCGAGTGGTGCGTCAACGGCATCTATAGCGTGGATGGCGGGTCGCGCTTCACGCTGGACCACGTCAACGTCCGGCACGTCTGGGCCGCCGCGACCGGCTTCCAGTACCTGGCCCCCGGCGCCGTCGCGTACCTCCGGCACAGCACCCTCGAGGACTGCGGCCACGAGGCGGTCGACACCCACAGCCCCGGCATGCTGGAGGTCGCCTACACCGTCATCCGCGGCTGCCAGGCCGGCCTGAACCTGCACGACGACATCACGCTGAACGCGCACCACAACGTCATCGTGGACACCACGTTCCCCGTGCTGGCCGTCAACGCGAAGAACGCCTTCGTCACCCAGCACGTGCTGAACGCGCGCGACCAGGACGCGTCGCGATGGACGTACCAGGGCTGGACGATGCCGGCGCTGCAGGGCGGCGCCGCGGTCTTCGTGCCGGCAGGCGACACGCACCTGGTCGTGACGAACTCCATCGTCTTCGACAGCGCGAGGGGCCTGCGCAACGAGGCCGCCGAGACCGCGATCGCCAGCGGCTGGATCGCGATGGACGAAGTGGCCGAACCCTACGTGACGAACGCCATCCCGGGCGAAGGGGGCCTGGCGGTGGAGGCCGGCTTCGTGGACCCGGCGGCGGGCGACTTCCGGTTGCGCGACGACTCCCCCTGCCGCGACGCCGGGAACCCCGCGGACGGGTCGCCGGACCTGGGCGCCTTCGGGGGCGCCGACGCTCAGGCCGGGATCGGCTGGCAGGGCCCCTGATCGGCGCGCCAGCCTGACATCTTATGTCACATTCCGACTACGTGGACTTCCATTCGCCGAGTTTGTATGCTTCCGCGATCCCGAGGGGATGGAGGAGGCGAGGATGCGGCGCGTGTTTCCGGTGATCGTGGCGGCGGCCTGGGCGTTCGCGGCGTGCGGCGGCGGTGACACCGACAAGGACGGCGGGATCCTGCTGGACGTCCGCGCCGAGGCGATCGACCTGGCCTTCCCGCAGGACGGCGAAGACCGCGAGGCCGGCGAGGACGCCGTCGTCCCCCAGGACGTGCCCGAGGACTTCGTGGCCCCCGACCCCGGCGCGAACGACACCGCCGGGCAGGACACCGCGATCCAGGACCCCGGCGTCCAGGATCCCGGCGCGAACGACACGGGCGTCAAGGACACCGCGGTCACCGATCCCGGCATCAAGGACACGTACGACCCGGACGCCCCGGTGGGTGGCTGCGACCCGTGCGGCTACGGCACCGTGTCCGGCATGACCTGCGCCCCGAACACCAAGACGGCCATGCCCTTCGTGAAGGTGTGGGTCGACACCACCGACTGCAACGGCATGCCGATCCACGTGGAGACGCACTCCGACTACGCCGGCAATTACACGCTGGAAGGCGTGCCCTGCGGCACCCAGACCATCTACATGCAGAAGGGCTCCTTCGCGCACCTGTTCGTGCGGTGGATCGACAAGGGCATGACCACCGTCGCCACGTCTCACGACGCATGCTTCCCGGGCACCGCGGCGCGCGTCGCCGTCGTCACCGGCAAGTGGGACGCCATCGAGAACACCCTGGTCAACCTGTGGTTCCACTTCAACATGTTCGACGGCCTGATGGAGGGCGCCGACTCCGGCATGCCCGAAGGCGCCCGGCTGCTGGGCGGCCAGGAGGCGAAGGACAAGTTCGGCGCGAAGAAGAAGCTGCTGGACGACTTCGACATCCTGTTCATCAACTGCGGCGATTCCCCGGACTGGATCCTGGACGAGATGGGCACGGACGTCGTGACGACGCTGCGGCAGTTCGTGATGAACGGCAACTCGGTCTACATCTCGGACTGGGCGTCGGTGTACATGACCCGGGCGTGGCCGGCGGCATGGAACGGGTCGCTGATCCGCGACTTCCCCGGCAACGGCATGAAGCCTCTCGAGGTCCAGTCGACCGTGGTCGACACCGACCTGGCGGCGTACCTGCAGAAGCCGACGGCCCGCATCGACTACGGCCTCAGCCCGCTGACGTCGATCACCGGCACCGGCCCGACCGAGACGATGGTCCACCTGAAGGGCCCGAACTCGGCCCACGACAACGACATCGAGCCCTTCATGATCTCGTTCCAGCCCTACGGCGAGACCGGCGGGCGCGTCATCTACACGAACTTCCACAACGACGAACAGCCCAAGGAAGGCGACATGTCGGACATCCTGCAGTACGTCGTCTTCCTGATGTAGCCCCGCATGAACTCCCTGCGCATTTGCGTCCTGCGCGACGAACCGGTTCGCGGCGACGGCGGCTTTGTCCTCTACTGGATGGTCGCGGCGCGGCGCACCCGGCACACCTTCGCGCTGCAGCGGGCCGTGGCGATCGCGCGCAAGGCGCGGCGGCCGCTGCTGGTGCTGGAGGCGCTGCGGGCCGGCTACCCGTACGCGTCGGACCGGCTGCACCGCTTCGTGATCGACGGCATGGCGGACAACGCGGCGCGGCTGCGGGCGGCGGGGGTTGCGTACCACCCGTACGTCGAGCCGCGGCCGGGCGACGGGAAGGGGCTGGTGGCGGCGCTGGCGCGGCACGCGTGCGCGGTGGTGACCGACGACTTCCCGGCGTTCTTCCTGCCGAAAATGCTGGCCGCGGCGGCGGCGCAGGTGCCGTGCCGGCTGGAGGCGGTGGACGGCAACGGGCTGCTGCCGGTGCGGGTGGCGGACCGGGCCTTCCCGACGGCGTACGCGTTCCGGCGGTTCGTGCAGGCGCGGCTGGCGGCCTGGGTCGCGGACGCGCCGGCGCCGGACCCGCTGGGGGGCCCGGGCCTGCCGCGGCTGCCCGGGCTGCCCGACGGCGTCGCGGAGCGTTGGCCGGCCACGGAAGAATCGATCGACCTGGCCCGGCTGCCGATCGACCACGATGTTCCCCCGGCTCCGATCCGCGGCGGCGAGGCGGCGGCGCGGGAACGCCTGCACGACTTCGTCGCCCAGCGCCTGGATGCCTACGATGCCGATCGCAACCATCCCGACCGGGACGCGACGTCCGGGCTGTCCCCGTACCTGCACTTCGGGCACGTCTCGGCGCACGAGGTGTTCGCGGCGGTGGCGCCGGGCTGGGCCGCGCCGCCGGAAGGTCGCCGTCCCGACGGCCGGCGCGACGGGTGGTGGGGACTGGACCCGTCCCGCGAGGCCTTCCTGGACCAGCTGGTGACGTGGCGGGAATTGTCCTTCAACCGATCCGCGCTGCGGGAGGACGCCGCCACGTACGACGGGCTGCCGCCATGGGCGCGCCGCACGCTGGAGGCGCATGCCTTGGACCCGCGGCAGCACCTGTACTCGCTGGACGACCTGGAATCCGCCCGCACGCACGACCCGCTGTGGAACGCCGCCCAGCGGCAACTGGTGCGGGAAGGCCGCCTGCACAACACCCTGCGCATGCTGTGGGGCAAGAAGGTGCTGGAGTGGTCGCCATCGCCGCGCGAGGCGTTCGAACGGATGACGCACCTGAACGACCGGTACGCGCTGGACGGCCGCGACCCGAACTCGGCGGCCGGCATCGCCTGGTGCCTGGGCCTGTTCGACCGCCCCTGGGGCCCCGAACGCCCGATCTTCGGCACCGTCCGGTACATGTCGTCGCAGAACACCGCGCGCAAGGTCGCGGTTCGCGAGTACCTGCGCCGGCACGGGCCATAGGGGCCGCGCCCGTGGCTACCCGACCTCCCCCGCCGCCTCCGCGAACCGGTACCCGACGCCGCGCACCGTCTCGATGCGCCGGCCCATCGGGCCCAGCTTGTCGCGCAACCGCTTGGTCATGGTGTCGACCGTGCGGGTCTCGATGTCCGCCTGCAGGCCCCACACCCTCTCCAGCAGCGTCTCGCGCGTCAGCACCCGCCCGCGGTTCGCCAGCATCGCCACCAGCAGCCGGAACTCCAGCGCCGTCAGTTCGATCTCGGCGCCGTCCACGTACACGCGATGGGCCGGGCCGTCGACGTGCAGGGACCCGACCGTGTACGACGCCTCGTCCTCGTCGGCGCCGGTCCCGCGCCGCATCACCGCGTTCACGCGCAACACCAGTTCGCGCAGGCTGAACGGCTTGACCACGTAGTCGTCCACGCCCAGTTCGAACCCCACGATCCGGTCGATCTCGTCCCCGCGGGCCGTGGCCATGATGATCGGGATGGCGCGCGTGACCGGGTCCGCCTTCAGCCGCCGCACCACCTCCGTGCCCGGCACGTCCGGCAGCATCAGGTCCAGCAGCACGATGTCGGGCCGCCGCGCACGCGCCAGCAGGATCCCCGTTTCGCCGTCGCGCGCGACGAGCGTCTCGAACCCCGCCCGCCGCAGGTTCAGCGACACCACGTTGCCGAAGTCCGCCTCGTCCTCGATGATCAAGGCCAGCCCCGTCATCCCCGCCTCCCCGTCCTACGGCTCGCCCGCCTTCCGGAACAGCCGCTCGATCCTCGCGGCCAGTTCGTCGCGCAGGCGCCGGAACGCGTCCTGCCTCTCCTCCTCCTGCACCGCCAGCGGGTTCGGCAGCGGCCAGTGCACCCGCGCCACGCCGGGCGGAATCGGCAGCATCACGGCCCCGTCGCACAGCGTCACCACCACGTCGAACCGCTCCATCGGCGTCTCGGCCAGCGACTTCGACCGGATGTCGCGCAGGTCCAGCCCGACCTCGGCCATCGCGGCCACGGCCCAGGGATGCAGCCCGCTGGACGGCGCCGTCCCCGCCGATGCCACCTCGACGCCGTGCGGCGCCAGGTGCCGCCCCCAGGCCTCCGCCATCGCGCCCCGCCCCGCGTCCTGCACCGACACGAACAGCACGCCGCGCGCCGGCCGCACCAGCAGGTCGGGGTCGATGTCCGGCCGCCCCAGGCGCTGGTGCCGCACGTCGCGCCCCTCCGCCAGGAAGATGCCCTGCTCGGCGATGTTGGTGGCGTGGTCCCCGATGCGCTCCAGGTACTTGGCGATCGACAGCAGCCGCGACGCCCGGTAGATGTTGCGGGGCTCCTCGATCATGAAGGTGATCAGTTCGCGCAGGATCTGCGCGTACAGCGCGTCCACGGCGTTGTCCCGGGCCAGCACCTCGCGCACCTTCGACGCATCGCGCGCCAGCAGCGCCCGCAGCGCGTCCGACACCATCCCGCCCACCACCTTGCCCAGGTTCGGAAGGTCGATGTACGGCTTCAGCCGAGGGTGCGCCGCCAGTTCGACCACGCGCTCGCACAGGTTCACGGCCTCGTCGCCGATGCGCTCCAGGTCCACCACCAGCTTCAGGCCGACGGCCAGGAAGCGCAGGTCGGACGCGGTCGGCTGGCGCAGCGCCAGGATCCGGATGCACCCGTCGTCGATCTCGCACTCCAGGCGGTCCACCTCTACGTCCTGGGCGATCACGGCGCGCGCCAGGTCGACGTCGTGGTCCACCAGCGCCTGCATCGACCGGTCGATCATCCCCTCGACGATGGCGCCCATGCGCTCCAGGGCGTCGTGCACCCTCTGCAGGTCGGCCTCGTACTGCCGGTCGGTGTGCGTCTTCATCTTCCCCCCCTCAGCCGAACCGGCCGGTGATGTAGTCCTCGGTCCGCGGGTCCGCGGGCCGCGTGAACAGCCCCGCCGTCTCGGCGAACTCGACCAGTTCGCCCATGTACAGGAACGCGGTGTACGCCGACACGCGTGCCGCCTGCTGCATGTTGTGGGTCACGATGACGATGGTCACGGTCGGGGCCAGTTCGTGGATCAGTTCCTCGATGCGGGCCGTCGCGATCGGGTCCAGCGCGCTGCACGGCTCGTCCATCAGCAGGACCTCGGGGGCAACCGCCAGCGCGCGGGCGATGCACAGCCGCTGGGCCTGCCCGCCCGACAGGCTGCCGCCCGGGGCCTTCAGCCGGTCCTTCACCTCGACCCACAGGGCGGCCCGGCGCAGCGCGTCCTCGACCACGGCATCGGGGTCCTTCGGCCGCGTGCCCGTCAGCCGCCAGCCCGCCAGCACGTTGTCCCGCACGGACATCGTCGGGAAGGGGTTCGGCTTCTGGAAGACCATGCCCACGCGGCGGCGCAGTTCGATCGGGTCCAGGTGCCCGCCGTGGATGTCCCGGCCGTCCAGCAGCACGCGACCGGACTGCGCCGCGCCGGGCTGGATCTCGTGCATGCGGTTCAGGCAGCGGATCAACGTGGACTTGCCGCAGCCGGACGGGCCGATGATCGCGGTGACGGCGTCCTTCACGAACGGCAGCGAGACGCCGTGCAGCACCTTCCGTCGGCCGTACCAGGCCGAGAGGTCCTCGACGACCATCTTCGCGACACGCGGCTCCTCCCTCAAAGCCGGCGACGGATCGGCCCGGGGGACGGGGGGAGCGACCCGGCCGGGGGACGGGGTCGGGACGGGGACGGGTGCCATCACGGATGCCAGGCTCATGCGGACCTCCGTGCCGTCGCGTACCGGGCGACCAGGTTGGCCACCAGGACCAGCACCACCAGCACCAGGGCCGCGGCCCAGGCCTGCGCGTGCCAGTCCTCGTACGGCGAGACGGCGTAGTTGAAGAGGACCAGCGGAAGCGCCGCGATCGGCTGCAGCAGGTTCCATGACAGGAACTGCGACCCGAACGCCGTGAACATCAGCGGCGCGGTCTCGCCGGCCCCGCGCGAGAAGGCCGCGATGATACCCGCCGCGACGCCCTTGCCGGCCGACGGCAGCACCACCCCCAGCATCGCTCGCCAGCGCGGCGCTCCCAGGGCCAGGGCGGCCTCGGTCAGCGTCGGTGGCACCAGCCGGACGACCTCCTCGGTGGTGCGCACGATGGTCGGCAGCATGATCACGGCCAGCGCGAACGCGCCCGACAGCGCCGAGAACTGCCTGAACGGCATCACCAGCAGGGTGTAGGCGAACAGGCCCACGACGATGGACGGCACGCCGGCCAGCACGTCCGCGCACATCCGGACGACGCCGGCCAGGCGCGGCATCCGGTCCGACGCCAGGAAGACGCCGGCCGGCACGCCGACGGGCACCGCGATCCCCAGGCCGCCCAGCGCCAGGAACAGCGTGCCCAGGATCGCGTGGCCCACCCCGCCCCCGGTCTCGCCGACGGGCTTCGGCAGGTGCGTCAGGAAGGCCAGGTCCAGCGCGGGCGCCCCCTTCGCGATCACCGTGGCCAGCACGGCCGCCAGGGGGGCCAGCACGACGACGACCGACGCCACCACCGCGCCGCGGAACAGGCGATCGGCCAGCCGCCGCCACCGCAGGCGCGGCGACACGGTGCGTTGCGGCGGCGGCGGGTACAGCCAGGCGTCCATTCAGCCCCCTCCGTGCCGCACGCCGCGCACCAGCAGTCGCGCCGCGGCGTTCAGGACCAGCGTGGACCCCAGCAGCACCACGGCCAGCCCGCCCAGCGCCGACAGGTACTCGGGCGAGAAGGCCTCGGCGAACTCGTTGGCGATGACGGCGGCCAACGTGTACCCGGGCGCGAACAGCGAGGCGCTGATTTCGTAGCGGTTGCCGATGACCATCGTGACGGCCATCGTCTCGCCCAGCGCGCGGCCCAGGCCCAGCACGACGGCGCCCACCAGGCCGGACCGCGCGTAGGGGAAGACGGTGCCCCGGATGACCTCGAACGGCGTCGCCCCCAGCGCGCAGGCCGCCTCCCGCTGGGTGTCGGGCACCGCCTTCAGTACCTCGCGCGACACCGAGGTCACGACCGGGATCACCATGATCGCCAGCAGCAGCCCCGCCGTCCCGTACCCCACGCCCAGCGGCGGCCCGGCGAACAGCGGCACGTCGCCCAGCACCGACTGCACCGCCGGCTGCACGTGCTGGCGCAGCAGCGGCGCCAGCACGAACAGCCCCCACAGGCCGTAGATGACCGACGGGATGGCCGCCAGCAGGTCGACCAGCACGCCCGCCACGGCCGCCACGCGGGACGACGCGATCTCCGAGAGGAACACCGCGCTGCCGATCCCCAGCGGGACCGCGACCAGCAGCGCGATGGCCGACGTCAGCAGCGTCCCGTACAAAGCCGGCAGCGCGCCGAACTCCCCGGCCACCGGGTCCCACGTCGTGCCCGTCAGGAACGACAGCCCGCCCTTCTGCATCGCGGGCCCGGCCAGGTCCAGGACCTCCCACGCCACGCCGGCCAGGACGGTGGCGACGCCCAGGCCGGCCAGTACCAGGGTGGCGTGGAAGGCCGCATCGGACGGGGAGGAGGAGGATCGTCTGCCCATCGAAGGGACCTCCGGGTCAGGCACGCGCCGTCACAGCAACGGCTTCCCGCCGCACGTGACGGATTTCAGTTTCGCCTCGCACCGGGCGACGACGCCCTGGGCCAGCGGCGCGTAGTGCAGCGCCGGGGCGAACGCCTGGCCCTCGTGCACGCCCCACCACAGGAACCGGGCCAGCGCCGCCGCCGCGTCGCAGTCCTGCTGCTCGCGGTACACCAGCACCCAGGAGAACCCCGAGATCGGGTACGCGCCCGAGCCGGGGGCGTTCGTGATCGAGACGCGCAGGTCGTCCGGCAGGTTCGCCGATGCGCCCGCCGCCGCAAGGGTGACCGACTCGACGGACGGCGCCACGAACTCGCCCTCGGGGTTCTGCACCCGGGCAGTGGAGATGCCGTTCTGCAGCGCGTAGGTCAGTTCGACATAGCCGATCGCGCCGGGCGTCTGCCGGACGGTGCCGGCCACGCCCTCGTTGCCCTTGGCACCCAGGCCCGCCGGCCAGTTCACCGACGTCGCAACGCCGACCTTCACCTTCCAGTCGACGCTGACCTTGGACAGGAAATCCACGAAGATGTAGGTCGTGCCCGATCCGTCGGACCGGTGCACCACGGTGATCTCCCGGTCGGGCAGTTCCACGCCGGGGTTCGTCTTCGCGATTGCCGGGTCGTTCCACCTCCGGATGCTGCCCAGGAAGATGTCCGCCAGCACCGGGCCGGCCAGGTCCAGGGACTTCTGCACCCCGGGCAGGTTCACGGCCACCGCCACCGCGCCCAGCGTCACCGGCACGTGCAGGATCGGGGCTTTCGCCTCGGCCATCTGCGCGTCCGTCATCGGCCCGTCGGTGGCGCCGAACTGCACGGTCCGGGCCGTGATCTGGCGAATGCCCCCGCCGCTACCGATCGACTGGTAGTTCACGCGGACGTTCGGGTTGGCCTTGCCGTATTCGGCCGACCACTTGCTCATCAGCGGGTACTGGAAGGTCGCGCCGGCCCCGGTCAGGGACACGTCCATCGGGGCCGCGACCTTCGCCGGGGCGCCGCCCGATCCCGCCTGGTCCTTCCCGCAGGCCGCGATCGCCAGCACCGCCGCGATCGCCAGCACCGCCGCGGCCGCCACGATCCCGAACCGCCCCGTCGTCCCCGTTCGCGTCGTCCTCATCTGCTCCTCCCTCGCGCCCGCAGGGGCGCGTCTCGCGTTCCGTCAGATCCGGACCTGCCCCGCCAGGATCAACTGGTGCTCCATGCCCTTGCGGGTGCTGGTGACGTGGTCCGGCTTGAAGAACGAGTAGTCCAGTTTCAGGTTCGCGCCGTGGCCCAGGGGCAGCCAGTGCAGGCCGCCGCCCGCCTCCCACACGCGGGTGCGCGTCTTCGGGGACAGGTCCTTCACGTCCTCGTCCAGCATGCCGCCGCGAAGGGCGACCTGCCATTCCGGCACGGGGCTGTATGCGACGGCGGCGTACCCGCCCTGCCCGTCCACCAGCTTCTTCAGCGACGCGTCCCAGTCGCGGGCGTACAGGTACTCGGCCTGGACGATCACCCCGTGCATGTCCAGCCGGAAGTCCGCCTCGAACCGGTCCTTGGCGTCCTTGTGGCTGCCGGCGGGCCGAAGCGTGGACTGCAGGGCGCTGCCGATCATCAGCCCCTTCACCGGGGTGGCCTCGATGCGGACGGCCAGGTCCTTGCGGTGGTCGAACTCGTAGGTGTTCGCCCCGGCGCCGTTGAACAGCGACAGGTTGTAGTAGAGGTACTTGAAGCGCTTCTCGACCTTGACGCCCAGGTCGCGCTTGTCGCCGAAGGACGAGGACGACAAGGCCCGCTCGGCGAACAGCAGGGCGCTGGACGAGTTGAAGCCCTCCCACGAGATCGGGGTCTTGAACTGGCCGACCGAGAGGTCCGCGTAGTCCGTCAGCACGCTGACCCAGAAGTCCTGCAGGATGCTGAAGGTCGAGGCCGACTGCTTGACCTTCGTCGTCCCCTTCAGCGATTTCATGGGCTTGCCGTCGGCGTCCAGGACCCGCTGGCCGCCGGGATCCAGCAGGTAGCCGTCCGCGTCCTTCGCGACCAGCCCGTCCGGGACCGGTACGTCCACCGTGACCGTGGTCTCCTTGGTCTCGGCCAGTTTCGCGGGATCGACCATCAGCCCGAAGGCGAGGCGCTTCGGCATCAGGTCGCCCCTGACCTGGAACTCGGCGCGGCGCAGCCGGAAGCCGTTCGTCCAGGTCGCCTTCGTCTTGCCGGCAGTGGTGTAGGTGTCCTGGACGTCCTTCACCTGGTACCAGGCCTGCAGCAGCAGCCCGATCTTCAGGAAGCCGCCCGGCCCGACGGCCAGCCCTCCCGCGGTCTTCGCCAGCGGCACGGAGTCCGGCGGGGCGGCCGGAGAGGCGGCGGGGGCGGGCGATGCGGGCGGCGGCGCGGGGTCGGGTGCGGCCCGGGCCGCCATCGGGAAGGACAGGACCGCGATGACCGGGATCGCCAGGATCGGGTGGTTCCAGGACTTGCGCACGTGAACCTCCTGCTTGCGTTCTTCCATCCCTCCCGATGCGGACTGTGACGCCCTCGCGTTGCGCCTCGGTGACAGCCCGGCAAATGTTCCGGACGGCTCCGTGACGGGCGGCAGGATGTCCCGGGACGGGGAAGTTCCCGCGGCGACTCGGGATCCGGCAGGGACCCGCCGTCGAACGGGTGCGCGAACCATGACGAATCGATGGCCGTGTCATGGAGCCGTGGCGGCGCGACCGACGCCGGGAATGCCGCCGCGCCTGCCGCCGTAGCGTGCCGCGCCCGCCCCGGGAAGGTCTTGGGGTATAGTCGGGAAATCGTGTCCCCCCTCGATGCGGAGGGTTCCATGAAGGCGTGTCGCAGGTTCCTGCTAGGGTTCGGGCTGCTGGCTGCCGTCGCGTTCCAGGGATGTACCCAGGGACAGGCGGCCGAACTGTCCGCGCCCGACGTGTCGGTGGCGCGGCCGGAAGGGGGCGCCGTGGCGGGGAAGACCTGGGGGTCGAAGCGCGATCCCGCGTGGAAGGCGTGGGACAAACTGGTGGACGAGCAGAAGTTCCAGGAGGCGGCCGACCTGGCGGAACGGATCCTGGCCGACGCCCGCAAGGCCAACCGGCCCGAGGAGTGGGTGCGCGGGCTGGTGCGGTCGGTGCAGGCCCGCAGCGCGCTGCACGGCTGGGAGACGGCGGTGCGGTTCCTGAAGGACACGCCCTGGCCGGACGACCCGATCGCAAGGTCCGTGCTGGGCCTGTACTACGCGGCGACGCTGGAACAGTACCTGGACGGCTACGGCTGGGAGATCCGCCGGCGCGAGAAGGTCGCGACGACGGGCCCGATCGACCTGAAGGCGTGGACGGCCGACCAGATCCGGGCCGAGGCGCTGGCGGCGTTCGGCGAGGCGTGGTCGCGGCGCGAGGCGCTGGGCGCGCACCCGGCGGCGTACCTGGGCGAGTACCTGCACCCGAACGACTTCCCGAAGGGCATCCGGCCGACGCTGCGCGACGCGGTGACGTACCTGCGGGTGCAGGCGCTGGACGACTCGTCGGGCTGGACGCCGGAACAGTCCAACGAGGTGTTCCGGCTGGACCTGGATGCGCTGCTGGCCGCGGACGGGCCCGCGACGGATGACGCGACGGCCTCCGGGACGCACCCGCTGGCGGCGGCCGTGGCGGCGCTGGCCGACCTGGAGTCGTGGCACGCGGCGAACGATCGGCCCGAGGCGGCCCTGGAGGCGCGGCTGGAGCGCCTGCGCCGGCTGGACGGCCACTTCGAAGAGACCGCGGACAAGGACCGGATCCTTCAGGACCTCCGGGCGCGCGCCGCGGCGGTGGCCGACTGGCCGTGGTGGTCGATGGCGAAGGCCCAGGAGGCGGAATGCCTGCGCCAGCGGGACGAACCGGGCGCGCGGGTGCAGGCGCGCGACGTGGCTGCGGAAGGCGCGAAGGCCTTCCCGGGCAGTCCCGGCGGCCTGCGGTGCGCATCGATCGCGGCGCAACTGGAGGCGCCGTCCTGCGGCCTGGAGGGCATGGCGGCGGACGCGCGCGGGCGGCCCTCGTTCGCGGTGAACCACCGGAACCTGCCCGCGGTGCACTTCCGCGCCTGGTCGGTCGACATCGAGAAGTTCGTGGCCGCCGCGGACGACTATTCGATCCTGCCCGACAACCAGGACCTGGAACGCCTGATGCGCGAACGGAAGCCCGAGGCGGCATGGACGACTGAACTGCCGCCGACGCCGGACCTTCGGGACCACCGGACGTACGTGACGCCCCCGCTGCCGCACGACGGGTTCTGGGTGGTCGTGGCCTCGGCCCGCCCGGGATTCGGGGACGCCGACAACGTCAAGACCGCGCTGCTGATGACCGCGGGCGACCTGGTGCTGATGCCGCGCGTGGACGGCCCGACCGTGACGGTGCGGGTGGCGTCGGGCGCGACGGGCCGGCCCGTGGAAGGCGCGGACGTCACGCTGTACCGGCACGACTGGCGCGAGAAGCATCGCCCCGTGAAGACGCTGCGCACGGGCGCCGACGGCGTGGTCGTGTTCGAGGACGTCGGCCAGCCGGATGCGCGGTCCCACTTCCTGATGGCGAAGAAGGACCACGACGTCGCGGTGGACCCGGCCTTCCTGTACCCGGACCGGCAGCACCAGGATCTCGACGTCGAGTCGTCGCTGGTCTACACGGACCGCAGCGTGTACCGGCCGGGCCAGAAGCTGCTGTTCAAGGTGGTCGCGTACGGCGGGCGGGCGTCGCAGGGCAAGTACCGCACGCTGCCGCGGCAGCCGGTGCAGGTGACGCTGAACGACGCGAACGGGCGGCCGGTGGCCAGCGTGGACCTGGTCACGAACGCCCACGGCACCGCGTCCGGCGAGATGGTGCTGCCGGCGGGGCGCCTGCTGGGGCAGTGGTCCCTGCACACCAGCATGAACGGGTTCGCGATGGTGCGGGTCGAGGAGTACAAGCGCCCGACCTTCGAGGCGAGGCTGCTGGACGCGGAAACGCCGCTGCGCCTGAACCGCCCGGCGACGCTGAAGGGCGAGGCCCGGTACTACTTCGGCCTGCCCGTCCCGGCGGGGAAGGTGGCGTGGAAGGTCACGCGCGAACCGCAGTTCCCGTGGTGGTGGTGGTGGCGGCCCGCGGGTGCCGACCGCGCGCAGGTGGTGGCGTCCGGGACGACGACGCTGTCGCCCGAGGGGCAGTTCACCATCGACTTCACGCCGGCCGCCGACGAGCGGCTGGGCTCGTCGGACCCGGGCCTGACCTACCGGTACCGGGTCGTGGCGGACGTGACGGACGAGGGCGGCGAGACGCGGTCGGCCGACCGGGGGTTCCGGCTGGGGTTCACGGCCGTCGAGGCCTCCCTGGTGCTGGACCGCGGCTTCGTGCAGGCGAAGGACACGGCGACGGTGGAAGTGACGCGCCGGGACCTGGACGGGGCGCCGGCGCCGGGTTCGGGGACGTGGCAGGTGGTGCGCATCGCGGGACCCGAGGCGGCGCAACTGCCCGCGGACGTGCCGTTGCCCGATCGCGGCCAGGCAGAAGCGGGCTACCGCACGGACGGCGACCGGGCGCGGCCGCGGTGGGCGCCGGACTATGACGTGGCCCGGACGATGCAGGCGTGGCCGGACGGCGACGAGGCGGCCCGCGGGGTGACGGCGCACGACGCGAAGGGCGTGGCGCGGATCGCCCTGCCCCGGCTGGCCCCGGGGGCCTGGCGGCTGAAGTACGAAACGGTGGACGCCCACGGGGAGACGTACCGGACGACCCGCGACTTCGTCGTCGCGGACCGCGACGCGCCGGTGCCGCTGGCGGCGTTCCTCCAGGCCCAGCAATCGCGCGTCCAGGTCGGCGGGACCGCGCGGGTCCTGGCGCGCACCGGGCTGGCCGACACGCCGGCCCTGCTGGAGGTGTGGCGCGCCGGGAAGGTGGTGGCGACGCGCGTGCTGCCGCCGGGCGCCCCGGCCGTGCAGGAATTCCCGATCGGCGAGGCGGACCGCGGCGGGTTCACGGTGACGCTGACGGTGCTGCGGGACCACCAGGTGGTCCGGCTGGACCAGGCCATCGTCGTCCCGTGGGACGACAAGGAACTGAAGGTCGAGTTCGCGACGTTCCGGGACCGGATGCGGCCGGGCACCAGGGAACAGTGGACGGTCAAGGTGACCGGCCCGCGCGGGAAGGACACCGCCGTCGCCGCCGCGGAACTGCTGGCCTACATGTACGACCGCAGCCTGGACGTCTTCGCGCCGCACGCCCCGCCGTCCCCCCTGGGCCTGTACCCCTGGCGCGCCGGCGCGGACCGGCTGCGCACGAACCTCGGCGCCGCCCCGAACGTGTGGATCCGGTGCGACGGCTTCCGGCCGCCGCCCGGTTTCCCGGCCTTCTCCGGCGACCGGCTGGCCTTCTTCGACGACTACGGGGTCGGCGGGCCGGGGCGCCGGCGGTACGGCGGCGGCGTGCTGCGGAAGTCGGCGGCCATGCGCGAGATGGCGCTGCCGTCCGCGGCGCCGATGATGATGGAGTCCGCCATGGCCGAGGCGCCCGCCGCATCGATGGGCGCGAAGGGCGACACCGCCGGCCTCGTCGCCGACGAGGAGGCGGACAAGCCGGTCGACGGGCAGACGAGGAACGCCGCGGTCGCCCAGGGCGGCGAACGCGGCGAGGCGGCGGTGGAACTGCGCAGCGACTTCTCGGAGACCGCCTTCTGGCAGCCGCACCTGCTGACGGGGAAGGACGGCACCGCCTCCATCGCCTTCACCGTCCCGGACTCGGTCACGTCCTGGAACGTGTGGGTGCACGCGGTCACGAGGGACCTGGCGTCGGGCACCGCGACCCGCGAGGCCCACAGCGTGAAGGACCTGATGGTGCGGCCGTACGTGCCGCGCTTCTTCCGGGAGGGCGATCAGGCGTTCCTGAAGGTGGTCGTGAACAACGCCTCCGACCGGACGCTGGCCGGCACGCTGGCGCTGGACCTGTTCGACCCGGCCACGAACCGCAGCCTGCTGGCGGACTTCGGGCTGTCTACGAAGGACGCGCGGCGCGCCTTCTCGGCGGCGGAGAACGGCGGCACGGACGTGTCGTTCAAACTGAAGGTGCCGGCCAAGGTCGGGACCGTCGCGGTCAAGGTGGTGGCGACGTCGGGCGACCTGTCCGACGGGGAACTGCGGCCCGTGCCGGTGCTGCCCGGCCGGATGCACCTGGTGCAGTCGCGGTTCGTCACGCTGAAGGACGCCGCGACGCGCACGATGACCTTCGCGGACCTGGCGAAGGGCGACGACCCGACGCTGGCGACCGAGCAGATGGTCGTGACGGTCGATGCCCAGTTGTTCTACTCGGTGCTGTCCGCGCTGCCGTACCTGGTCCACTACCCGTACGAGTGCAGCGAGCAGACCCTGAACCGGTTCCTGTCCACGGGCATCCTGACGTCGATGTTCGACCGCTACCCGGCCGTCGCGAGGATGGCGGAACAGATGGCGCGGCGCGAAACGCAGTTCGAGACGTTCGACGCGCCCGACCCGAACCGCAAGATGGCGCTGGAGGAGACGCCCTGGCTGGTCGAGTCGAGGGGCGGGGGGGCCGAACCGGACGACCTGGTCAACGTGCTGGACCCGCGCATCGCGAAGGCGAACCGGGACGGCGCGCTGGAGAAACTGAAGAAGGCGCAGACCTCGTCGGGCGGCTTCCCGTGGTTCCCGGGCGGTCCGCCGTCGCCGTACATGACGCTTTACGTGGTGTACGGGTTCAGCAAGGCGCTGGAGTTCGGCGTGGACGTGCCGCGCGACGTCATCGTGCGGGCGTGGGCGTACCTGCACCGGCACTACGTGGACGAGATCGTCCGCCGGATGAAGGCCCACGACGCCGGCTGGGAGTTCGTGACATTCCTGGGCTACGTGCTGTCGAACTACCCGGACGAGTCCTGGACCGGGAAGGTGTTCACGGCGGATGAACGGAAGTCGATGCTGGACTTCGGCTTCCGGCACTGGAAGGCGCACTCGCCTTACCTGAAGGGCTACCTGGCGCTGACGCTGCACCGGGCGGGCCGCGACAAGGACGCCCGGCTGGTGTGGGACAGCGTGATGGACTCGGCGAAGACGGCCGACGATCAGGGCACCTTCTGGGCCCAGGAGGACCGGTCCTGGCTGTGGTACAACGACACCATCGAGACGCACGCCTTCGCCCTGCGCACGTCGATGGAACTGTCGCCGCAGGACCCGAAGATCGACGGCATGGTGCTGTGGCTGTTCCTGAACAAGAAACTGAACCACTGGAAGTCCACGCGGGCCACGGCCGAGGTCGTGTACTCGCTGGCGAAGTACCTGCGCGCGACGGAACGGCTGGGCGTCGTCGAGGACGCGACGGTGCAGGCCGGCGGGCAGACGACGACGTTCACGTTCGAACCGGACCGGTACACCGGGAAGAAGAACCAGGTCGTGATCCCCGGCGAGAAGGTGGACCCTCGGCGCGACGCGACGATCACGGTGTCCTCGAAGACGAAGGGGCTGAAGTTCGCGTCGGCCACGTGGCACTTCGCGACCGACCGGCTGCCGCCCGAGGCGCGCGGGGACTTCCTGTCGGTGACGCGCACGTGGTTCCGGCGCGAGTCGCAAGGCAGGGAGGTCGTGCTGCGGCCGCTGCGGGACGGGGAACTGCTGGCGGTGGGCGACGAGGTCGAGGTGCACCTGTCGCTGTCGTCGAAGCACCCGGTCGAGTACGTGCACCTGCGGGACCCGCGCGGGGCAGGCTTCGAGCCGGTGAACGTGACGTCGCGGTACCGGTGGGACCTGGGTTTGGGCTACTACGAGGAGGTCCGCGACTCGGGCCAGAACTTCTTCTTCGAGTGGCTGCCGCAGGGCGAGTTCACGTTCAAGCACCGGCTGCGCGCGACGATGGCGGGCACGTTCAAGGTCGCGCCCGCCACGGTGCAGCCGATGTACGCCCCCGAGTTCAGCGCCTACTCGGCCGGCGACCGGCTGGTCGTGGGGGGCGCGAGCATGTAGGGCGGGGGCCCCGTCCCCCGCCTTCCCGGATCCGAGATCCCCGGCCATCTACCGGATGCCCTGGGCGGAGATCGGAAGAGCGTCGTGTAGGGAAAGAGTGTAGATCTCGGTG
>CALJUR010000011.1 GCA_937975765.1 uncultured Myxococcales bacterium | reverse complement strand
GTCCGAAATTTCTTCCGCGAGAAGAACGTCCGCTACGCCGCCTGACTACCCCCCCCAAATGGTCATGTGATTTCCGCTCCCGGTAGTACTATCCGAAAAAGCCAGTTGGTTGTTGTCCGTCACACCGATGTACCCAACAAAATGTCCGGCGTTCTCCAGGGCCAATTGCGTTCCTGATTCCTGGTTGGCGACATGCAGCGTTGCGGCCGGGCCCGCAATCCCGATGCCGACATATCCTCCGTTCGGGTTCAGCAGCATATGGGCGGCGTCGCAGTCCGAATTGACCACCAACCGATCGACGTACGTTCCGGAGTAGTTCGAGGTCTGCAGCTTGATGCCTGGCCTGTTGGCACCGGCCCCGTTTCGGAATCGAATCGTCAGCGGACCGGGAGCGCCGGCAGACGAATACCGCGTGATGAAGGTTTCCTCCGCCGGACCGCTCAGATCGATTCCACCGTTCACTACCAGCCGATCCGTTCCGTTTCCAAGGGATCCGATCCCGACGCTTCCGCGGAAATGGGCATCCCCATCGACGTCAAGAGGCTGGCGTGGCGCAAGAGTCCTGATGCCCGTCCATCCATTCGCACCGATGTGCAATCCAGCCGCGGCGACTTCCTCATCGTTCGTGAAGAACGACGCGATCGGTCTCTGCGACAGGAAAAATACCCCATTGACGTTTCCATCCGGGAAAGGCCCGTCCAGTGTCAGTTGAGTGTCGCTGTCGATGCCGGCAACGAACGCGCCGGCCTTGCGAACTCCCTCGATGACCGGAATCACGAAGTCGCCCGCAGAGAGGCCGATCTCTCCGAACCCGGCTCCATCGATCGTGACCTTGCTGCCGCTGCTGGTGATGGTCGCGGCCCCTCCGGATACTGGCGCCGGTCCGACGAACCGGCTCAAGTCCGCCACGCGCAGTGCCCACGGGACTGCCGTCAGGCGGACCCGTTGCGCGACTGTCGCCAGGCCGTCAAGCTCGATCTGGACCCATGCATCCTTGTCCAGGTTGCGGGGATCAATGGCAACCTCGGCATGGAACCATCCCCCTTCGCACTCCAGGTTGGCCTCGATCGGTTGACCTACAGGGTTTCCCGCCGAAGCAGAATCGAACAACTGGAACGTTCCCTTCGAGCAACTCCAGTTGCCACAGTAGGGGGCGCACTGCCCTTCCTGGAACAGCATGCCGTTCAAGCCAACCGTCATCGGGCCGTCCGCACGGGCTGACGCCGAGAAGGACAGCACGACCAGTGAAGCCGCCACCCAATTGAATCGCATGCCCCCCCCTTCATTCATGCCATGCTAATCGCCTTGAAGACCGCGCAGGGCAGCCTTCAGCGACTCCACATCCCTTCTGAGACTTCGGTTCTCCGTCTCAAGACGCGCCGTTCGTTCGGCCAACGATTGCACGTCCGGACAAGACGGCATCGAGAACGCCGACGGCGCGACCAGGATCCGGATCGACCCCTGCCATCCCGCGGACCCGTCGAACGCCTCCATCGCCTTGCCGACCGTCGGCCCGGGGCGATCCGCACGCATGGCGTGACCGGGCGTGGACGACGACGTCAGCAGGTCACCGACGGCGATGGGGCCGTTGTCCAGCGTGACCTTGACCGGGACCACGCCGGCGAGGGCGACGGGGATGCCGTTGGGGGCGTCCTGCTGGCCCATGACGATGGTGGGGTTGGAAGAGACCACGCCCATCAGCAGGGGGTCATACGAACCGGCAGAGGGGTTCACGGTCTTGGGCGAGGTCAGATCCAGAGATACGACAGATCCGGCAGCGACAGGCGTCCCGGTCGCAAACAGTTCGGCAAGATCCGCGGAGCAGTCGGGCCACGTCGAGTCCGGTGCACATTTCGGCCCGACTCTGATCGTCCCATGGGCAACCGTCAGGTCTCCGGCCAACACGTCCACCGTACCGCCCGCCTGGATTCGAAGAATCCCGGTCCATTGCGTGAAGTCATTCTTGACGGTCGAGGAAAACACCAACTTGCTCGCGTCGCCATGGATCATGAAATTGTCGTGATTGTCTTCCGTGTCCCGGAAACCGATCCCAGGTGAGCCATCGGAAATCACGATCTCTGCCGACTGACCCCCAGTACCTTGGACTGTGAGGACGGAGTCAGGGTTCGTGGTCCCGATCCCGACGTTGCCGCCATTCGCACCCAGGTAGGTAGGGCTGCCGTTTCCCCCAGGGATCTGCGCACCGGCGCTGCCATTTCCATCGAAGACCTGCACGATTCCCGCGCCGACCGAGTCCTGGATGACTCGAAACACCGGGTTGTCGCTGGCGCTTTGCATGGCATTGATCAGAACCGTGCCATTGCCGGAGGACCGGATTCCAAGGTTCGCCCCGGGGGTCGTGGTGTTGATGCCGACGTTGCCACCGAAGACTCCGTTGCCGGAGATATTGAACTCCGCATTCTGAGCGATGACTGACTGGTTCTGGATGTAGTCCCCACTTCCCCCGGGCACGGTAATGACAGTTTCGGCCTTGCCGCAAACCTGTGCGAACAGCACCGGCGACCGGATATCCATTCTCTCCGCGACAGGGGCCTGGGTGCCGATCTGAAGCTCCAGCCACGGAGTGGCCAGCAGGGTTTCGGCGGTCAAAGGGTTCTGTGACCCCAGTTCAACGTGGAAGAATCCATCGACGATTGCGATCGGATCGGGCCGTCCTTCATCGCCATCGTAGATTTCCTCCCATGGGCAATTGCCGGTCGTCTTGGAGTCGCACAGGCGGAAGGTCATCGCCTGCGGTTCAACGAAGCTCTGGTTCAGCACTCCGTTGTACCCGATGGTCGTAGGGACTTGGGCCATAGCGGTACCGGCCATCGCAAGGACAATCGCGAACAGGGCACCATCAAGGCTTCGCATCTTCCCTCCCCTCTGCGAACCATCAGAACCGGCCTCCGATCGCGACCATGCCGCCGCCGGGCAGCGGTGCCGCCGATGCGGTCGCAGGCGCCTTGGGCCACAGCGCGACGGACGTGATGATGGCGGCGACGCCGACACCCAGGCACACGCTGCCCGCGATCAGGCTGTCGGGAGTCACCGACTCGTTTTCCTTGGCCTGCGTCTTCAGGTAGCCCCAGTAGCCCAGCAGGCCGCCTCCGGTCAGGGCGGTGGCCCCGCCCAGGACGACCCCGGCGATGTTCCACGCGGTGTTCGGCTGCTTGGCCTCGGGCGCCGAATTGGCCTGGTACCAGTCCGTAGGCAGTTCCTTTTCCTTCTTCGCGGCCACCGGCGTGGGCGGTTCCGGCTTCAGTTCGACGTTGATCCGGACCTCTCCCGCCCCTGGGACGTCGACCGAGACCCGGTGGGACAGGTAGCCCGGGTACCGGACCTCGACGTCGTGGCGACCGGTTGCGACCTCCAACCGCGTGCCCGAGGCGCGGCCGGCCTCGGATTGGTCCAGGTGCACCAGGGCGCCGGCCGGCTTGGCGACGACCAGCAACGCGCCGATCCGCAGGCGCTCCTGCACGGCGTCGGCCCGCTTCATGCACTCGACGCGGATCTCGGAGTCGCCGTCCTGGATGCAGGCCCGGAAGGATGCCAGCGCATCCTGCAGGTTGCCCTGCGCCTCGAGGACGCTGCCCATCGAGTGGTGCAGGCGCGGTTCCGGACACAGGGCGAAGGCGGCCCGCAGGTCGTCCATCGCCAGGGCGTACTCCTGGGCCTTCATGTGGACGCCGGCGTCCTTCGCCAGTTGCACAGCCTTCGAACGGTTGACGGTCGGACAGGTCTGGGCCGACGCCGAGGCGGCGCCGGTGGCGACAACCACGATCGCGGACAGGCACGCCAGAAGGATTCGAGAGTCGGTTCGCCAGGATCGCATCCACACCTCCATCAGAACACCGGCAGACAGTAGTCGTCGCCCTTCGTCCTCAAGCCGTCTGGGCCGATGCAGTCGCGCGTGAAAGGGCACTTCAGAGCGGAGCAGGGCGGCAACTTCCCCGGGGGAGAGGCTGGCTTCGTGGAAGTGGTCGCTGGCGCGGGCTTCGGGGGCTTGGGGGCAGGAGGAACGGGAACCGGCGTTGGAGCGGGGGTGACGGTTGCCGGCGCCGTGGCTTGAGCCGGAGCGGCAACGGGTGCTGGGTATTCCGGAACAGGCCGAGCGGGCTTCGCTTCTTCCTGCGTGGCGGTGGTTGCCGGCTGGGGCGTCGCCTTCTCGGCCTGAAGGACCGGAGGCGGCGCTGCGTACGACGAGGACGCGGCCTCGTCGGGGGATGGGGAAAGGAAGCCCGTCCACAGCAGGGCCAGGAGGCCGACCACCACGATCCCGGCGAAGAGAACACCGGCCGCCAACCAGCGGCCTCGCCGGCCATGTCGTGCCACCGCCTTGAAGGCTTCGGGCGTCGGCCCGTCGCGATGTTCCACAACGACGGTGTCCAGGGATACCGTCGGCTCCCCTTCCTCGGGCGACTCCGTCCTGCCCCTTCCGTTGCCGCAACAGGCCTCCAGCCGACGAGCCACCTCCAGCGCAGGTCCCGGGCGGTCCTGGGCCCGCTTGGCCAGCATCGATCGGACCAGCGCCTCCAGCGCAGGAGGCAGGTCGGGCGGGAACCCGTCGACCACCATCGGCGGGACGGGGTCCTGCGCGTGCTTCATCAGGATCTCGAGGGGGGTCTCACCAGGGAAAAGTTGCTGGCCGGTCAGGCAGTGGTAAAGGATCACGCCCAGCGAGTAGATGTCCGCGGCCGGCCCGACGTCGGAGGCTCGTCCCTGCTCCGGGGCCATGTAGGCGGGCGTGCCCATCACCATGCCGCTGTGGGTCAGGCCCGAGTCCGACCCGGGCAGGGCGACCTTGGCGATCCCGAAGTCCAGGACCTTGACGAAGTCTTCCTCGCCGGCCACGTCGGTCAGGATGATGTTGTCGGGCTTCAGGTCGCGGTGCACGATGCCGACCTGGTGCGCCTCGGACAGGCTCTTGCAGACCTGGGCCGCGATGTGGGCGGCACGGCGCGGGGCCAGTCGGTTCTCCGTCCGAAGCACCTTCGACAGGGTGGGCCCGATCAGAAGTTCCATGGCGATGAACAGCAGGCCGTCGTCCGTGCTGCCGTAGTCGAATATCCGCACGGTGTTCGGGTGGTGGAGGCGGCTGGCGGCCAGCGCCTCGCGGTGGAAGCGCCGCACCAGGTCCATGCGGTGCCCGACCTCGGACAGCGTCTCGGCACGGATGACTTTCACCGCCACGCGACGCTTCATCGCGATCTGGTCGGCCAGGTACACGCGGCCCATCCCGCCGCGGCCCAGGGGTTCCAGCAGGCGGAAGCGCCCGGCCAGTTCGGTGCCCAGCAGCGGGTCGGCGGTCTCGCGCAGCAGGGTCTCGTCGATCGTGGGCGTGCCATCGTGCGGGCAGGTCAGCAGGTCCGTGGAACGCTGGCACTCGGGGCAGATGCGCATGATCGTCCCTTATTGGATGCGATAGGAGAACTTCGCTGAAAACTGTTTGGCCGCCTCGTTTGAAGTCGGATACCAATGGAATTCCCAGTAGCCTGGGCACTCGTTCGTAATCACCACCGGAAACGGAGGCTTATCAGCCGAGACAGCGCCCTGCCGGTAGAAACAGTCCGTGGTCGCATCCCTGGAGGGATAGGGTTGGGTCAATTCCAGGATGGATTCGATGGTGTTCGAACCGGTCTTGAAGCTGGCGACGAAGCCAATCTCCACGGAGGTACCAATCAGCCGATAGGAGCCGTCCCAGGCCGAATCGACATTGTCGATGTTCACCGCGCGAGTCAACCGGCCGCGATAGGAGAACCACTCCGTCATCCCGTTGGTGCGCTTGCCGATCCCGTCCTCCCAGTTCAGGGCGGAGATGTACCACGTCGAACCGTCCAGCAAGGCACGGAACGAACCAACCGTCACACAGGGCTTGGCGGCCCAGTTGGCGATGTCCGTCGAGTTCAACAGCATCACCGACTCAGGATCGTTGCAGGCCTTGCCGCCGGATGCCGTGCAGAGGCTGGCAGGCAGGGCGTTGACGACGGGGTACCTGCCGATGGCAAAAGCGCTGTTCCCGGAGGTCCCATCTTGCGTGCACGCATAAAGGAAGAAGGGAACGTTCATGTTCGCCCAGTTGACTCCGAAGGTGTTCCCGCTCATCTGGGCGCCGTTTCCCCCGATCAGCAGCACGTCGGAGGAGAAGGCAATGGTCTTCACCCGGCCGCTGTTGTTCCCCTTGTCGTCCGCGACCGGCAACCGGACCAGGCAGGGCGACTCAGGAGACAGCGTCAAGCCATCCTCGTCGGTCACCCGCAGATGGTTGACGTCGGCGTTCGCGATGACCTCCAGCCCGCAGTTCGCGACCGGCACGCCGGCTGCCATCAACTGCACCGGCGCGATCTTCCGGTCGACCTCGGCCTGGATCACGGCGGGGGTCTGGCCGCCGACGGTGCCGGCCTCCAGCGCGTAGGGCACCGCGGAAGCCAACGCGATGCGGTCGCCGATGGCCTTCGGGCCCGTACCGTCCAGATCCGCCGAGACCTGAAGCCAGCCGGCTCCGGCTGCGGGAGCGTCGAGTTCCACGTGGTAGTAGCCGTTGCCGACGGGCACGCCGGGGCGGGCCATCTCCAGCCCGACGGCATTCCCGTTCTCTTGGGCATCGAAGTACAGGAACGACAGGTCGATGGGCTGCGTGCCGCAGAAGCCGGTGCAGTCGCCCTCGTGGAAAAGGACGCCGTTGAAGCCGAGGGTCGGCGTTGCCGAAGCGAGGTTTCCTTGCAGCAGCACCACCAGCGTCGGCAGGGACAAAGCCCATCCACGCATGCAATCACCCGATTGGGACTTGGCGGCATCCTAGCGCGAAAGGGGCATGGAAGGAAGGACGAATCAGGGGCGTCCGGAGGCGGGGGACGGGGCCCCCGCCCTACACGTCCGACGTGTCGCGAGGGTCCCGGGGAGGACGGCCCGCCCTATTCCGCGAACAGCAGCAGGAAGGCCACGACCTTGCGCTTCATGGACTCGCTGTCGGTGTAGTCGTCGACGGTGTAGAAGATGGAGCCGTGGCGACGGACGGTGCCGTTGGCCTCGATCTCCCACTCGATCGAGCCGCGCTTGCGCAGGTAGCGGCCGTCGATCTCGGCGATGATGGACCCTCGCTCGCGGACGTAGCGCCCGTCGAACTCCAGCACGATCGAGCCGGACTTGCGCACGTAGCGGTCGTCGAACTCGGCGACGATCGACCCGCGCTGGCGCAGGTAGCGGCCGTCGATCTCGGCCACGATGGACCCGCTCTTGCGGATGTAGGGGCTGGCCGACGCCAGGGCGGGGACCAGCAGCAGGCCCAGCAGCAGGGCCAGGACCAGGTGCGTCCGCATGATCACCTCGCCGTAGGAGATCCGGGAGGCGGGGGACGGGGCCCCCGCCCTACAAGGCCCGGACGGCCCCCGCGCGGCGCGCCTCAGTACACGCCGCTGATGGTGCCGGCGATCGCGTCGAACTTGATGCCGATCGACGCCGACTCGCGCGTGCCGTCGCCGTCGCAGTCCAGGTCCGGATAGACCAGGCCGTCGTCGCCCTCGCCGATGAACATCAGCACGGTCCCCCGGTCGATCTCGTCGATCGGCCACGGGTCCAGCGCGTTGACCGCGTCGATCAACTGCTGCTTGGGCACGGCGCCGCCCAGGATGCCGGTCATGCGGGTGATCTGGTTGCCTACCACCGTCACCGTCGCATCGACCTTCGTGTAGTAGAGGTCGACGTGCAGGTTCATCCCCTCCATCAGCGGCAGGTCGAACGGGAACTTGTAGGCCTTGCCGCCGGCGGTCAGCTTGTTGCCGATGATCTTGGCGTTGTCCAGCGTGACCAGCGGCCCGCAGTCCGGGTACTCCTCGAAGATCGCCTTGTCGACGATGTACTGGCATTTCTGGGTCATGAAGTCGCACGTCGCGTTCGCCGGGTCCAGCTTGCCGGCGTAGAACGCCAGCGTGTACGGGCCGCCGTCGGTGCGCAGTTCCCGGTGCTCGAACATCAGCATGATGCTGCCCTTCACCATCGCTTCCTTGATGCCGTCCTGCGCCATCTGCATGCCGGCGATCATCCCCAGCGAGTTGTCGATGCCGCAGCAGCAGTTGTCCAGCGGCGCGCAGGTGCCCCCGTTCTCGTCCAGGTTCAGGCCGGCGCCCGCCTGCCCGTTGTCCACCATGGTCATCTCGACCAGCTTGCTGACCGCCGGCGCGAACGTGTAGGTGCACACGTCGCACGCCGTCGTGTCCGCCACGCATACGCCGGCCTGGCAGTGGTCGCCCGTCGAGCACTCGCGCCCGTCGTCGCACGGGATCGCGTCCTGCGCGGTGTGGATGCACTTGCCGGCCTGGCAGGAATCCAGCGTGCACGCGTTGCCGTCGTTGCAGTTCTTCGCGAAGCCGCTGCAGAAGCCCTGGTCGCACGTGTCGTTGACGGTGCAGAGGTTGCCGTCGTTGCAGGAGGCCGTGTTCGGCGTGTTGATGCAGGCCAGCGTGACCGGGTCGCAATCGTCGTTCGTGCAGGGGTTGCCGTCGTCGCACTTGCTGAAGCCGCCGTCGCAGCAGGTGTTGTCGGCGATGTCGTACCACGGGCCCGTGATCGGGTCGCAGCCGTCGATCGTGCAGATGTTGCCGTCGTCGAAGTTGCGCGGCAGGCCGCTGCACTCCCCGCCGAAGCACGTGTCGTCCACGGTGCACTCGTTGCGGTCGTCGCACGCGATCTCGGACAGCGGTTCGTGCATGCAGCCGTTCGCCGTGTCGCACGTGTCCGCGGTGCAGGCGTTGCCGTCGTCGCAGGATGCGTCGGCCGGGATGACGCACACGCCCTGGTTGCAGGCGCCCATCCTGCACTTGTCCTCCAGCACGCAGGCCTCGCCCGTGGACGGCAGGTGCACGCACAGGCCGGTGTTCGCGTCGCACGAGTCCTTCGTGCAGGTGTTCGAGTCGTCGCACGGGTTGTCGGCCATCGGGCCGCTGACGCACACGCCGGACTGGCAGGTGCCGCCCAGCGAGATCTTGCACGGCGGCAGGAAGGCCGACGGGTCGCAGGACGCGTTCTCGGCCGAGGGCGTCCAGGCGCCGTGGTCCGTCCCGGGCACGCACGCCTCGCAGGGGTTGTCCGGGTTGGCCTCCTCGGCCGCGCGGCACACGCCGTTGACCAGGCACGCGTCGGCCTTCACCGTGTACCGGCAGTTGCCCAGCCCGTCGCACGTGTCGTTCGTGCACTCGCGCCCGTCGTCGCAGGTGTAGGTCGTGCCCCCGGCACACGTCCCGTCCGTCTGGCACGTCTCGCCGAACGTGCACGGGTTCCGGTCGTCGCACGGGTCGCCTTCCCAGCACGGGGTCGCGGTGTCCTTCGACGTGTCGCCGGGGCTGGTGTCCCCGGCCGTGTCGGGCGTCACGGCATCCCCGTCCGGAACCGTGTCGCCCGCGGTGTCGCCCGCGGTGTCGCCCGCGGTGTCGCCCGCGGTGTCGCCGGGACCCACCTCGCCCGCCGTGTCGCGGTCGACGTCGCCTTCCACGTCCGGCGTGCCGTCCGCCGGGACGTCCTGCACCTCGCCCCCGGTCTCCGCGGTCGTGCCGTCATCCTGCGGGTCGTCGTTGCCGCCTCCGCAGGCGAACAGCGCCGCCGCGCCCACCAGCACCACGGTCGTCATCAGGTAGCGTCGCATTCGGTCCCTCCTACTTCACCGTGCCGGACAGCACGCTGTATGCGTGGTCCCGCAGGACTTCGCGGATCTCGATCGCGATCTTCGTGTCCGGGGGCAGCCCGTCGATCATGCCCGACAGGTCGATCTCCGGGATCGGGAACGACCCCAGCGCCTTCCCGGTCATCGACTCCAGCACCTTCGGGATCAACTGCTCCCGGATCAGGGTGCCCAGCGAATCCTCGGCGCCGACCAGCCCGCCCGCCAGGCTGGCAATCTCCAGGTCCAGGAAGGTCGGCTCGTCGATCGCGATCGACAGTTCCTTGCCGTTCGCGCCGTCCACCGCCTCCAGGCGCGCCGCCGCCTCCAGCGACGCGTAGATCTGCATCTGGACCGGCACGCCGAACAGTTTCATGTCGATCCGCACGCCCAGGTCGCCGATCTGCAGCCGCAGCGCCGCCTGGTCGTTGCAGGTCGACAGGATCGGCGGCAGCCACAGGTCCAGGCTGACCGCCAGGTCCGTGATGTTGTAGGACGACAGGTCCACGCCGCCCAGCATCGACTCCGGGATCGGCAGCGTCAGCACGCCCGCCCAGAAAAGCGCGAACGGCACCTGGTTGAAGAAGTCGTCGTGCAGGCCCAGTTCCAGCGCCGGCACGGTCGGCACCGGCGACCCGACCGGGTACGCGGGCACCGGTTCCGGCAGGCCCGACAGGCAGGCGGCGCGGCCGATGGACCCCAGCACCTGGTGCTGGACGCCGTGCGGCGCGACGATGGTCGCCTTCAGCCCGACCGTGCAGCCCGTGACGTGGCACGCGAAGGTCGAAATGACCGACCGCAGGCCCAGCGTCGTGTCCGCCCCGTCCGGGATCAGGGACGGCACGGTGAAGTCCTGGTTCAGGGCCAGGCCCGCCAGCGCCTCCTGCAGCTTCGGGACGATCGCCTCGATCTGGTCCCGGATGGCGTCCTCCAGGGTGTCCGCGAAGTCGTCCTCGAAGAAGTCGAGGATCCAGTTCGCCAGGAAGCCCAGCACGCCGTCCAGGTCCACGTCCAGGCCGTTCACGACGGCCACGGTGTTCGCCATGGTGATGACCGGCGTGCCGCCGGCGTCCACGGTGATCATCAGGTCCGCGTCGACGCGGATGCTGGACGCGGACACGTTGCCCGACGGGCTGCCGCAGCCGTCGATGTCGATGTCGGCCGCGAAGTTGCGGAACGTCACGCCCAGGTGCAGCCCGCCCTCCATCGGCACCAGGTCGATGGCCACGCCGCTGTACCGCACGTTGTTGATGTAGACGTCGTAGTCGCATTCGGTCACGCAATGACCCGCCACCTCCAGCAGGCAGACCGTCCCCGACGTGGCCGGCCGCGGGATCATCGCGCCCAGGTTCATGTTCTGCAGGTACAGGGTCAGGATCGTCGCCAGGTCGTCCGTATCGCCGGTGTCGTTGTCGTCCCACACCTCCGGGCCCAGGAACAGCATCAGCCCGTCCGGGACCATCGACTGCGCCGGCGCCGCCGCATCCACCGGGTACCACTGCGTCGAGTAGTAGTACGACTGCACCAGGTGGTCCTTCAACGTCTCCAGCCCGGGGCGCTGGTCGATCGCGTCGACCACGATCGGGTTGAAGCCCTGCGCCGAGTCGATGTCGTGCGTGAACGAGAAGTCGATCGGGCTGGGGTACACCGGTTCCCCGTTGATCGTCATGGCCGGCGGGAACACCAGGCCGTCCACGCCCGGGTCCACGTGGCCGCGCACCCGGATCGTCTTCGCCGTGCCTTCCAGCACCGAGGACGTGTCCAGCGTCGCGCCGCGCGGCGGGAAGTCGATCACGATCTGCGGGCGGCACTCGGGCCGGTTGTCCACCTTGTGCTTGCAGCCCTCGGTCGGGCTGCACGTGTCGATGGTGCAGGTGATCGGGTTGCCCGTCATGTCGTAGTCGGCGCAGTAGTCCGGCGGCACGACGCCCTTGCAGGCGCCGTCGCCCTGGCAGGTGTCGCCCTGGGTACAGACGTTGCCGTCGTCGCACGGCGACGTGTTGAACCAGTGCCCGCAGCCCTCGCCCGCCACGCAGTAGTCGTCCGTGCAGGGGTCGTCGTCGTTGCAGTTTAGGTCGCCCGATCCGGACTGGCAGGCGCCGTCGCCGCAGGTGTCGCCCACGGTGCACGGGTTGCCGTCCTCGCAGGACTCCGCGTTCGGGATCGCGATGCACCCCACGCCCGCCTTGCACGAATCGTCGGTGCAGGGATTCTCGTCGTCGCACACCCGGGGTTCCCTGCCCGCCTCGCACGCGTTCTGCCGGCAGGTGTCGCCCAGCGTGCACGGGTCGCCGTCGTCGCACGGGGCCGTGTTCGGCAGCCACACGCAGCCCTTCGCCGGCACGCAGCCGTCGTCGGTGCACGGGTTCCCGTCCTCGCAGTCCAGCCGGTCCTCCCCGGCCACGCACTCGCCCTGCACGCACCGTTCGCCGACGGTGCACAGGTTGCCGTCCTCGCATTCCCCTTCCAGGAACTCGTGCACGCACCCGCCCGTCTCGGCCGAACAGGAGTCGCCGGTGCACGGGTTGCCGTCGTCGCAGTCCAGGGCCGCGCCCGCGCACGATCCGCTGTCGCAGGTGTCCGGCCCGGTGCAGGGGTCGCCGTCGTCGCACGCGGCGCCGGTCAGCGCGTAGTTCACGCACTGGCCGTCCTCGCAGACGTCGTTCGTGCAGGGGTCCCCGTCGTCGCAGGAGACCTGGCCCGGCACGCAGGCGCCGTTGTGGCAGGTGTCCCCGCCCGTGCAGTCGTTGCCGTCATCGCACGGCAGGCTGTCGTCGGGCAGGAAGCGGTCGCTCGCGACGGCCGTCACGCACGCCTGGCAGGCGTTCGACGGGTCGGCCTGGCCGTCCTCGAAACAGGCCCCGTCCACCAGGCACCAGCCCGGCTTGACGTCGTGGGTGCATTCCGTGGCCGCGGTGCATGCGTCCAGCGTGCAGGCGATGCCGTCGTCGCATCCGGTCGCCGCGGTGCCGCGGCACTCCCCGTCGCGGCAGGCGTCCCCGAAGGTGCAGGGGTCGCCGTCGTCGCACGCCTGGCCGTCCGGGCAGGCCGGGACCTCCCCGTTCGCATCCGGGTTCGCCGCCTCCTCGGCCACGTCGGGCCGCAACCCGGTCTCGTCGCCCGCGCCCTCGTCGGTCGCGACCTCGACTGCGTCCCCGGGCAGGTCCGGCGTCCCCGTCGTGTCCGTCGGATCCCCGCCGCCGCCGCAGGCCCCGCCCCCCAACGCCAGCAGGGCCAGGCCCGTCGCCAGGATGCCAGCGGTCCCCGAGCGCATCATCGATCCTCCTTCCCGAACCGGGCCCGTCCCGCGGACTGCCCTACTTGATCTGCCCCGACACGACCGTGTTCCCGTGGATCCGCAGCAGTTCCCGAATGTCGATCGCGATCTTGCTGCCCACCGGCATCTGGTCCGAGATGGCGTGCAGGTCGATCTCGGGGATCGGGAACGTCGCCAGCGTCTTGCCGGACAGCGCGCCCAGCACCAGCGGCAGCGCGGTGCCCTTGATCAGCTTGCCCAGCGAGTCCTCGGCGCCGACCAGCCCGCCCGCCATGCTCTCGATCTCGATGTCGATGAACGTCGGCTCGTTGATGGCCAGCGCCAGTTCGTTGCTGCCGGACGCGCCCTTCTGGACGGTCAGCAGCGCCTCGGCCTCCAGCGACGCGTACATCTGCATGCTGACCACCGAACCGAACAGTTTCATGTCGGCCTGCACGCCCACGTCGCCGGCCTGGATCCGCAACTGGCCTTCCGGGTTGCACGCCGAAAGGATCGGCGGCAGCAGGAAGTCGATCTTCAGCGTCAGTTCGCTGATGCCGTACTGGCTGAGGTCCACCGCGCCCCCGGAGATCGCGTTCGGGTCCAGCGGCATCGCCAGGCCGCCGCCCCAGTACAGGGCGTACGGGATCAGGTTGAAGAAGTCGTCGTGCAGGCCCATTTCCAGCGGGCCGTGCTGCGGGAAGGCCAGTTTCGGTTCCGTCGCGCCCAGGCAGGAGGCGCGCCCGATCGAGCCCAGCACCTGGTGCGGCGTCTTGCGCGTCGTGACGATCGTGGACTTCATGCCGACGGTGCCCCCGGCCGGGGTGAAGTCCAGCGTCGACGGCTTGGCCACCATGCGCAGCGTCATCGGGCTGGTGCCCGGCAGGAAGGCCGGCAGGTCGAAGGACTGGTCGATCGCCAGGCCCTTGATGGCGTCCGCGATGGCGGCGCCGATGTCGTTCGCGATGGTCGACTCGAACTGCTCCTCGATCATGCTGGCGAAGTCGTCCTCGAAGAAGTCGATGATCCAGTTGAACAGGAAGCCCCAGATGCCGTCGATGTCGATGTCCAGGCCGTTGACCACGACGTCCGGGTTCACGACCGAGGCCACCGGGTTGCCGTTGGCGTCCATGGACAGCAGGGCCGTCGCCGACAGCACGATCGACCGGGCCGACACGTCGCCGCTGAAGTCCGGGCACAGGAAGCCGCTGATCGGCACGTCGACGTCCACCGAGAAGTTCGGGATGGTGGCCTTGAAGAACAGGCCGCCCCAGGTCGGGATCAGGTCGACGCTCATCTGGCCGAACCGGATGTGGTACAGGTTCACGCGGTACTTGCACCACCCGAACTTGCCCGACGTGACCGGGTTCTGGATCAGGCTGCCCAGGTCCATCTGCTGGACGAACAGCGTCAGGATCGTCGCGATGTCGTCCGGCGTGCTGGTGTCGTTGTCGTCCCAGACCTCGGGGCCCAGGAACATGTCCAGGCCGTCCTGGACCATCGACTGTTCCGGGGCCGCGTCGTTCACCGGGTACCACTTCGTCGAGTAGTAGAACGACTGCACGACCGAATCGGAGAAGGTGGTGCCGACCATGCAGGTCTCGGCGAACCCGTTCTGGCAGTTCTCGTCGTCGGCGCAGACCGCGTTGCTGCACGACGGGAAGTTGTAGATCGGCAGGCTCTCGCAACTGGCGCGGATGAAGTTCGCACCCTGGGTGACGGCCAGTGGGTACGCGGACAGGGTGACGCCGCCGTCGCCGCGGCACGAGAAGGTGTTGTCGACGGGGCTGACCGGGCAGTCGCGCCCGTTGATGGTCACCCAGGGCACCATCAGGCCCGGCTTGGGATACTCGATGTGCCCGCGGACGCCCATGACGGGCCGGCCGTACGAATCCAGGACGGGGTTGCCCGTGTCGGGGTTGGTCACGCCCTGGTACGAATTCAGCGTCACGCCGCGCTTGGGGTAGTCGATGACGATGATCGGGCGGCACTCCGGCAGGCCCTTGTGCCCGCAGCCGCCGTCCGGCGTGCAGAAGTCGCCGGTGCAGTCGTTCTCGTCGTCGCAGATGCCCGGCTTCATCAGGCCGATGCACACGCCGGCCGTGCAGGTGTCGGTCATCGTGCAGACGTTGCCGTCGTCGCAGGGGTTCGTGTTGGGCCGGTTGACGCAGCCGATGCCCTCCTCGCAGGAGTCGTCGGTGCACTCGTTGCCGTCGTCGCACTGCAGCGGGGTCGCGCCGGCATGGCACGCGCCGTCCTGGCAGTGGTCGTCCAGGAAGCACGGCTCGCCGTCGTCGCACGGGTCGCTGTTGTTGTCGGCCACGCAGCCCACGAACGGTTCGCACCGGTCGTCGGTGCAGAAGTTGCCGTCGTCGCAGACCGGCGCGTCCAGGCCTGCCGCGCAGACCTTGTTGCGGCAGCGGTCCCCCAGCGTGCAGGGGTCGCCGTCCTCGCACGGGGCGATGTTCGGGATGTGCACGCACCCCTCGGGACGGGTCGGGACGCAGCCGTCGTCGGTGCACAGGTTGCCGTCGTCGCAGTCCAGGCGGTCGGCGCCCGGCTGGCAGAAGCCCATCTCGCAGCGGTCGCCCACCGAGCAGACGTTGCCGTCGTCGCACTGTGCCGTGTTGAACTGGTGCACGCAACCGAAGACCGGGTCGCACGAGTCGTCGGTGCAGGGGCTGTCGTCGCCGCATTCCACGTCCGTGCCGACGCAGGCGCCCTCGACGCAGGCGTCGTCCACGGTGCAGATGCTGCCGTCGTCGCACACGCCGTCCAGGGGCTGGTACTGGCACTGGCCGTCCAGACAGGAATCGGTCGTGCACGAGTTGTGGTCGTCGCAGGTCATCAGGGTGCCGACGCACTCGCCGGCCTTGCAGCGGTCGTTGACGGTGCAGGCGATGCCGTCGTCGCAGGGGCGGGTGTCGTCCGGGATCAGGTCGTCCTGGACCAGGGCGGTCACGCACGAACGGCAGGGACGGGCCGGGTCCGCCTGGCCGTCCTCGTAGCAGGCGCCGTCGACGAGGCACCAGCCGGGCTTGATCTCGTGGGTGCAGTCCTCGGCGGTGGTGCAGGCGTCCATCGTGCAGTCGATCCCGTCGTCGCAGGCATCGACCAGGGTCCCCTGGCAGGTCTCGTCCTCCAGGCACTCGTCGTCGAGGGTGCAGGGGTCGTGGTCGTCGCAGGGCTCGCCGATGACGCACCGCACGGGCGGGGAGGCGTCCCCGGTGGCGTCGCCGACGGGGGTGTCGCCCACGGGGGCATCGCCGTTCGCGTCGGGGTGGTGGATGTCGGGCGTCTCGCCATCCGGGCCGGCCTCTTCCGGCGCGTCCGTGACGGCGACCTCGCCGTCCCGCAGGCCCTCGCCCGGGTCCGGTGCGTCCCCCGGGGAGACCTCGGACAGCGGCAGGTCGCGGCCCGGAAGGTCCTTCGACCGGGGGGATCCCCCTTCGCACGCGGCGAAGGCGGAGGCGACCAGGGCCAGGCAAGCCCAGGCAATGACGTTGAACCGCATTCCAGACCTCCTTCGACCCCGCTTCCGGGACGGGACCTCGACGACGACCGTGCAGGGTCACCCGCGCACGAGGATCGCAGGAATTCTAGGGAATCGCGGGGATTCCCACAACCCGAAACTCGGCGGCCGGACGCACCCGACCGCACGCGCTTGCCTTTCCCGGCCCGCACGGGCCTACGATCGCGGCATGAGAACCCCGACCCCATCCTGGACCCCCCGGCCGAGCGCAGCCCGGATCCCCTTGTCCGGCCTTGCGATCCTGTCCATGCTTTTGCTGGCCGCGGCGGCCCAGGCGTCCCAGCCGCGGCGACCGGCCCGTCCGGCCACGCGACCGCCGGCGAAGGCAAGACACGCGGATCCGGCGCCACGGGCCAAGCCGGAGGTGCCACGCGTCCCGCCGGAGGCCCCGCGGGTGCGTTCCGTCACGACGGACGACCTGGCACCGGTCTATCGCACCGAGGGAGCCCGCTCCGCCGCGGCGAAGGCGGCCGAGGGCGACTGGGCCGGCGCGCGGGAGGCCCTGCTGGCACTGGCGAACGGCCGGTCGCTGCCCGAGCACCCCGGGCGCCTGCGGTTCCTGCTGGGATTCGCGTGCCTGAAGGCCGGCGACCTGCTGGGGGCCGCGACGGTGCTGGACGGGCTGGAGGCGGACGCGCCGCTGGTGGCCGACCGGATCCTGTGGATGCGGGGCACGGCGCTGGCGGGACTGGGACGCCAGGCCGAGGCCGCGGACCTGCTGGCCCGGGTGCCGGAAGGGTCGCCGGTGGCCGCGCAGGCGCAGGACGCCCGGGTGGATGCCCTGCTGGCCGCGGGGCGCTCCGCCGAGGCCGCCGAGGTGCTGCGGAAGGCCGGGGCACGGAACCCGGCGGACCCCGCCTGGGCAGGCCGGATGTCCTCCGTGCTGCGTGCGGCCGGCGACGAGGCCGGGGCCCGCAAGGTGATCCAGGAGGCTTACGACCGCGCCCCGGCCGCGGGTCGCCGGCTGCTGCGCGGGGCGATGCTGGCGGTCGGGCTGGCGTCGCCCCGGGGGGCGGACGACGACGCGCTGGAGGCGGCGAAGGACCTGCTGGACGCCCATCGCAGCGACGAGGCCGCGAAGGCGGCCGGCGCGCTGCTGGACAGTTCGGACGCCCAGGTGCGGTGCGACGCGCGGCTGGTCCGGGCGGGGGCTCTGACGAAACTGCGCCGGCACCCGGAAGCGCTGGTGGACTACCGTGCGGCGCTGGGGTCCTGCGACGGCCAGGCAGAGATGGCCCGGCTGCTGTTCAACGCTTCCCGCAGCGCCTTCCGGGCCGGCGAGATGGCCGAGGGCGACCGGTATGCCGATCGCCTGGCACGGGAGTTTCCGGCGGCGACCTTCAACGACGACCTCGCGGTGATGCGCGCCCGGCAGGCAATCGCGCGCGGGGATGCCCGCGCGGCGGACTCGATCCTGGACGCCTCCGTGAAGGCGTGGCCGACCGGGGACATGGCCGACGAGTCGCGGTGGCTGCTGGCGTGGTCGGCCTGGACCGCGGGCAACCGGGCACTGGCGGCGCGACGGTGCCGGGAGGGTCGTGCGGCCGCCGGCGCCGACGCGGACTACGGGTCCCGTTTCGCCTACTGGGAGGCGCGGGTGCTGCAGGCCACCCGGCGCCGCAAGGAGGCCGAGGCGGCGTACGCGTCGTGCGTCCGTTCCTACCCGATGACCTACTATGCGGTGCTGGCGGCGAACCGGTTGGCCGCGCTGAGGAAGACGACCCCCGAGGCGGCCGCGAAGGAGGTCTCGAAGGGCGCGGCGCTGCCGGGTCCGTTCTTCACTCCGTCCTCCCCGGCCTCCCTGGACCAGGGACCGGCGGGGCGGATCCTCTGGCTGGCCGGCACCGGTTTGATGGACCTGGCCAGGGAGGAGGCTGCCGCCGCGGACACCGACCGCGACGCGGGATGGCTGGCCGCGATGATGCTGGACCAGGCCGGCCAGTTCACCCGTTCCCACCGGGCCGCCGCGGCACTGCTGAGGGCGTCCGGCGGGTTCTGGCCGGACGGGCGCACCGCGGGCTACTACCGGTTGGCCTGGCCACGGCCCTACCGCGACATCGTCGATCGCGCCGCCCGCGAATCGGGGATCGAGCCGTCCCTGATCTGGGCGGTGATGCGCCAGGAGAGCGCCTTCGTGGCCGGGGTCGAGTCGCGCGCCAACGCGATTGGGCTGATGCAGTTGATCCTGCCGACCGCGAAGGCGATGGCGAAGGCGCTGCGGATGGAGGTGTCCCCGGAGGCCCTGCGCCGGCCCGAGGTCAACGTCCGGCTGGGCGCGGCCTACCTGGCCCGGCTGCTGAAGACCCTGCGCTGGCCCCTGGTGGCCATCCCCGGGTACAACGCGGGCGGCGGGGCGATGTCCCGCAAGTTGTCCGAGATGCCCGGCGCCCCGCTGGACGAACTGGTGGAATCCATCGGTGCCTCCGAGACGCGCGACTACGCCCGCCGCGTCTTCGAGAACTGGGCCGTCTACCGCTGGCTGTACGGCAGCGGCAACGACCGCCTGCCCCGCGTCGACTTCGATCGCCGCAAGCGCTAATTCAGGGACAGTCACCATTATTCATTGCCCAACCTGTTGTATTTGCAGCGTATTCTATTTTACACAAGAATATCCATGGGTTCAGACTCCAATAATGGTGACTGTCCCAGATCGGAAGAGCACACGTCTGAACTCCAGTCACCGAATACGATCT
>CALJUR010000010.1 GCA_937975765.1 uncultured Myxococcales bacterium | reverse complement strand
GGCGGGCGACCTCGGCACGGTCGGCGATCCGGCCGGCGTCGATCAGGCGCTGGACGTGATGCGCGAGGGCCAGAAGCGCAGCAACGTTGGCGGGGCGCGGCCCGGTCCACGGCCCGAGGGCCGTCGGCCTCTCCATGGGGTCCGGGGCCGTTCCCTCGGCCAGGTCGATGCGCCGTTCGCGACGAACCCGGTGGAAGCTCCCCCGGAAGACCATGGTCCCGCCGCGCCCCTGTCCTTCCCCGTTCAACTCGATCGTCATCACGCCACCCCCGCCGCGACGCCCCGCCGGGCGATCCCGTTCCCGCCCAGCGAGACGAGGTGGGCATCGATCGTCCCGGCCTCCTCGTCCACCTCGACGCGGTCCACGACGGCCCGCACCAGGCGGACCCGGTTCTCGGGCGTCATGGCCTCCCACAGGCCCCCGAAGTCCCGCAGGGCCGCCGCGATCCAGTCGGCCTCGACCCGGGCGGCGTCCAGCGCGGCGAGCCGGCTATCGATGGCCGCGAGGCGTTGTTCCCGGGTGGCCTGCTCGTCCGTGAGGTGCCCGATCTGATCCTCGATGGCGGCGCGCGAGGCCACACTTCGGGTCCGCTGGAGGTTCCGGGCAAGGCGGGTCCTCTCGGAAGCGGCGCCCGCGATCCGTGCCGGGAGCCCCCGGCGCTCGAGCATGCGTTCCTCTCGCTCCCGATCCACTTTCGCGCGAATCGCGGCGACCACGTCCGCCGCCAGCACGTTGCCCGCGGGCCCGGTCGTGGCCTCGCGGATCCGGTCCACCACGAAGTCTTCCAGGGCCTGGGCCGGGAGCGGGCGGGACGGGCACGCGTTCCGGCCCTGCTTGTCGCGGGTCGAGCACCGGTAGTAGCGATACTGCTTCCCGTGCGCCCGGGCCGTGGCCGGCGTCAGCGCGGCCCCACACGACCCGCATCGCAACAGGCCGACGAGCAGGTAGCCGGGGTTCCGGGTCCGCGTCTCGGGCTTCGATTCGTCGTGCCGGCCATCAAGCAGCGTCTGGACGCGCTCCCAGGTCTCCCGGGACACCAGCGCCTCGTGCTCGGCCTCGTGGTACTCGCCGCCCGATTCGAGCAGCCCCGCGTACAGGGGGTTCCGAAGCATGCGCAGCACGTGGTCCGTACGCCAGCCCTTGCGCCGCGCCGTCTGCGCCCGAGGCACCCACCCCTTCTCGGTCAGCACCCGGACGACCCCGAGGATGGACCGCGTCGCGAGGTACGTCTCGAACGCTTCCCGAACGACCAGCGCCTCGACGCGGTTCACGATCAGCTTGCGGTCCCGCACCCCGTAGCCGTACGGTAGCCGCCCGCCCGTCCACTTCCCGCGCCGGCGCGACGCCGCGATCTTGTCGCGCGTGCGCTCGCAAATCATCTCGCGCTCGAACTCCGCGAACGACATGAGCATGTTCAGGGTCAGGCGGCCCATCGCGTTCGCCGTGCTGAAATTCTGGGTCACCGAAACGAATGCGACGCCGTGGCGGGCGAAGCGGTCCATCACCGAGGCGAAGTCCAGCAGCGACCGCGACAGCCGGTCCACCCGATGGACGACCACGACGTCGATCCGGCCAGCCTCGGCGTCGGCCAGCAGCCTCTGGAAGGCCGGGCGCTCGATATTCGCCCCGGTAAACCCGCCATCGTCGTACGCCTCGGGCACGACGCGCCACCCGGCGTGGGCCTGCGACTTGATGTAGCCCTCGCAGGCATCCCTCTGGGCGTCGAGCGAGTTGAAGTCCTGCTCCAGCCCGGCCGACGTGCTCTTGCGCGTGTAGACGGCGCAGCGCTGAACTGCGAACGGGGCCTCCTGCGTCCGGGTCGTGGGTCGGTACGCCGCCATCACGCCGCCCTCCTGGCATCGCCCGATCGGGTCGCGAGCCCGAAGAAGAGGAAGCCGTTCCAGCCCGCGCCCGTGATCGCCTTCGCGACCGCCGTCAGGGTCCGATACCGCACGCCCCGGTGCTCGAAGCCGTCGTCGAGAGCCGTCACGAAGTGCTCCTCGCCCCGATGGACCTTGCGAAGCACCGTGCCCGCGGGAGGCAGGCGCGGGTCCCTGGCAGTCGCGGCAGGGGCCGGGGCCTTCGGGAAGACCGGCTGCGCAGCCTCCCGGGCTCTCCGAGTGATGTCGGGCAGGAAGTGGCCGTCCAGGATCTGCTCGATACGGTCCCGCGCTCGCTGCGTCAGCCCGCCCTCGGCCACCTCCTGGATGCGCCAGGCCAGGCGCTTTCTCAAGTGGGCCTTGTTCCGGGAGGCGGTCGGCTGCCCGTACAGGACCAGCCACCGATCCCGCAGCTGGTCGACCGTCATGTCGTGTAGCGCGGCGAGCTGCGCCGGGACGTCCCCGAGCGCGGCCCGGGCCGCCTCTGCCCTGCCCTGCTGCTTCCTCATGTCGCCCTCCCCGTTTCGCGAGTCCCGGCGGGGTCCCCGCGGCCCCGCTCCGTGACCGCATCAGGGCTCGCTTCCGGAGGAAGAGCAAGGGAAGAATCCGCATCACTCCAAGGGCTTGCGTCCGTCCGGTTGACGCACGCCGGGTCGGCCAGGATGCGCGTCAGCAAGGTGGTCGCCAGCACGTCCACCAGGTCCGCCCGGGACGTGGTGGTCCCGGTGTCGTCACCAACCCACCGGGGCGGGCGCCTCGGAAGCGTGCTGCTGGTGTTCCTGCTGCCGGCCATGATCACCACCTGTCCCGACGCGGCCCGCGCCGGGTCCACCAGTCCGACATGTCGCCGAAGGGCTTCCGCTGGCGCTCCCGCTCCAGGTCGTGCGAGCCCCGGTAGAACGGGTCGATCCGCTTCTTCACGGGCCGCTGCGGTCGCGGCGGCGGGGCCGAAGGGGGTTTCGGCGTCACGGGTACGGCGGCCTCGGGCGTCCCGGTCCCGTCGTCCGGCGGCAGGGCCGGGGCAGCGATCGGCACGTGGACCGGCCCGACCGGCGCCTCCAGCCGCAACCCGCCCATCACCAGCGAGTGAGCCGCGGCCAGGGCGTATACGAGCGTGTCCCACACCTCGTTGCGCCGCCCCTCGGTGACCTTCTTCCACTCGACGACCGTGTGGCCCTTGCGGTCCCTGGTGCGGATGCGCCGTTCCGAGGTGAGCTGGTCCAGGAAATCGGGCACGGCCCCCACGATGCGGTCCGGGATATGGACGTACTTCGGCCCCGGGCTCGTGACCCGAAGGTAGGCGTGCAGGTCGTCCTTCGCGGCGGTCGTGTGGACCAGGAAGAACGCCGTCCGCGTGCGCCCCTTCCCGGAGTGCCGGACCTTCCGATCCCAGATCGGCCCCTTCGCGTCCTCGCCCTTGATGGCGTACACGTGCCAGCGCAGCCGGGGCCGGCAGTACTCGAGGACGCGCTGCGGCAGGAAGCCCGAGTCGACGCACGTCGCCGCCGCGCGCAACTGCCTGCCATCTGCCGTCGTCCAGATCCGCCGCACGACCGCGTCGTTCCGGGCCCAGGCGTCCTGGTCCCGCGGGTCGCTCAGGATGACCGCGTAGTCCAGGATCCAAGCCTCCCACCCGAGTCCCCACCCGACCGTGATCGTCTCGATGCGGTTGTCCTGGACGTCGGTCGCGCACGTGATCGTCCGGACCCCGGCCGGGATCGCCTCCCCCCAGTCGGGCTCGACTCGGTCGGCCAGTTCGTGGGCGTCGATGGCCTCGCCCGGCTCCGAGAAGACTTCCGCCAGGCGGACGTTCACGAAGGAGCGCAACTTGTCGATGTTGCCGGTCTTCGCGACCGCGCAGGCCGCCTCCCATTCCGCCGCGATCTCGGCCCACGACAGCCAGCCGAGCGGGGCGTAGAGGCAGTTCAAGTTGTACGACCGGATCAGCCCGCCGCCCTGGTCCGGCCGCGACGCGACCCACCGCCCCGCCGGCAGGAAGGTGTTCTTGTCGATCTCGTCCCACGCCGCCCCGCAGGCCCGGCAGACGTACCGGGCCTCCTCGGGACGACCCGGGGTCCACACCAGCCGGAATACCTTCGTGTCCGGGTCGCGCCATTCCAGGGGCTGGTACTCGCCGCACCGGGGGCACGGCACGTGGAAGTACCGCTGGTCGCCTCTCAAGAACCATTCGTGGATCTCGGAGTCGTTCTCGACCGTCGGCGTCGAAGCGATGTACGCCTTCCGCGCCGCCCCGAAGGTCGTCTGCCGGGCCAGCAGCAGCGACACGCCCGCGCCCTCGTAGCCGACGTTTGCTTTCCAGCGGTCGACCTCGTCCATCACCACGTATTTCGCGGGGATCCGGCACAAGGCGCTCGCCGAGTGCGCCCCGACGATCCGCAATCTCCCCCCCGGGAACCACTTCCCCAGGACCGTCTCGCTCTTCTGGCGGGACACCGGGTTGCGCACCCGCTCCCGCAGCAGCGGCGTCGCCCCGACCATCGTGTCCAGGTTGTCCTTCGACCAGTCGCGGGCGTTCAGATCGGTATCCAGGGCGATGAGCATCCGCGCCGGGTAGTACCCCGCAGCGACCGCCAGGATCCAGTTCTCCCCGACCGTGGTCTTCGCGCCGGCCTGGGCCGCGGCCTCGTACACGATGACCTGGGCCGGGTCGTCCGGGTGCAGACGATCCTGGATTTCCCTGACGTACGGCGTCAACGCGCTCGAGTAGATGCCCGGCACCGACGACGATTCGCTCGGGATGACCCGGCACGACTCCGCGATCTGCGTGATCGACAGCCTCGGGCGCGGCGCCACCGCGTCGGACCCGGCCCGGCGCATCTCCTTCAGCGCATCGTCCCAGACCGCGGCCTCATCCAGCAGCGTCGAGTCCATTCGCCATCTCCTTCAGGATCGTCTCGACCTCGGCCTGGAGCGCGGCCCGGATGCCGACGGCGTCCAGGCCGACCAGTCGGTGCGACAGGCGCAGGGGCATCCCTTCCAGCGTCGCCCTGGCTGCGGCCAGTGTGTCCGCGTAGACCTGGACCGCCTGGGCCTTCGGGATCAGTTCCCCGGTCCGCTCGCGCAGCCGAAGCTGGCCCAGCTTCGCCTTGACCGCCTCGGACAGCACGCGCGCCCGCAGCAGCTTCCCGGCGTCCCCGGGCGCACCCGTCAGGCCCGCGTCGCCCCGGTCGTCGAACGCCCGGTCCACGGCAGGCGCAGTGCGGCGCGAGGTCGTCGCCGGCGGTTCGGGCAACGGCGCCGCCCCCGCAAACACCCGGTCGGGCTTCCCTCCCCGGAGGGGATCGCGTGCCCCGTTCACCCGGGCCACCGTCGCCGCGTGGTCCAGCGAGCCGTCGGAACGCGTCACCAGAAGGCCCATGGCCCGCCAGCGCCGCACCGTCCGCTCGTTCACCCCGAGGAGCGCGGCGGCCGACGCGTCGCTGAACGTCCGTCCATCCTTCGGCTTCCCGGCCATGGCCCTACTCCCCGTTCCGGACGATGCGCTGCTGCACCGCCAGCCACACCCCTTCCTCCAGGATCGCGTCGGCAAGGCCCCCGCTCGGAAGGCATGCTCGCCTTCCCTGCGCGACCCGGCACAGCTGGTCCCGGACGCCGTCGCAGACCGCCCGGATCTCGTTCACGAGCCGGTCGCCCCCGTCCCGCCGCGCCATTCCCGGCCCCTTCCTCGTTCCCATCTCGCCTACCTCCATCCCGGACTTCCATCCCGGGCATCCCGGACATCCCGGGCAATCCCGGGCGCAATAAATCAGGGCCTCCGGCTAGAGACTGGGCGCCGCGTCCGGTACCCGAGGCCCGGCTCCCCCCGCGTAAGGAACCATGGGGGACCGGTCGGGGCCCCCGCGCGGATCCCGATCCTCCCGCCGCGAGATCACCACCAGGACGGTCCTGCCCAGGAAATGCCACGAGCCCCCGCTGACGGTCATCTCCAGGTCGTGGGCGTCACAAAAATCGAGCATGGCACGCAGGCTCCTCTGGTCGAGGTCGTACGGCTGCGTGGTCCATGCCCAGGGCTTCCCGTTCCGAAGCCACAGGCCGTCGTGGTCCGCGCCCGGCAGGCGCTCCGGAACACCAGTGGTGCCCCTCCTCCAGTACCGGGTCGGGTGGAGCCCGAGCAGACGCCCGATCCACAGGTTGCCGCGGGTCGGCTTGACCTTGTACCCGGCCTCGAACGACGCCCGGTAGTAGCCCTCACCCAGCGCGCCAATGAACTGCCCGAGGTCGCCGGGGTGAACCCCGTCACCGATGGCGGCCAGGAGCCTCCGGGCCTCGACCTCACGCGCGACCAGGGTGGCGGGGTCGTGGCGGGATCGCCGGAACCACCGGCTTGTCGGATTCCACCAGGGCTTCTGCGACAACGTGTCGTTCCTGTTCATGCCCTTCCTCCTGAGAGCCCAGATTCCTCACCAGGCCTTGGCCCCGATTCGCCGACGGCAATCTCAAGGCCCGTTTTCGCGCGCTCCCGCCAGCGGGACCGAGCCCGCCTCGACGTCGCCAGGCAGAACGCAATCGCCGCAGGCCAGTTCGCCACTGGGCATCCGCTCCGCGCCGTACTCGGCCCAGGCTGCACGTCCGCACCGAACGCACGGGCCCGGCGTGCCGTCGTACTCGACAGCCAGCGCCGCCAAAACAGCAGGCTCGTTCCTGGACAACGCCGCCCGGACCTCCGACGTCAGCACGTCGTCGGATCCACGCACGACCACGTGGTCGCCCGCACCCGGGACCAGAACCACACCCCGCTCCCGCAGCCGCCCGATGACGTCAGAAGCCCTCACGGCCGCCCTCCAGCGACGGGGGACCGGAAAGCGAGCACGTCCAGCCCGTCGAAGTCCGGAAGGTCGACCGCGCCCGGGGTCGGGGCGACCGCCGAAGTTCCGCCACCCGTTGCGCCACCCATCAATCCGGCGTCATTACCGACACTTGACTCGTCGGGTGGCGCAAGTGGCGCGATTTCCCAATCCTTCTCCCAACATTCATCCGAGCCCGTCCGCGTGCAGGTATAGGAAAGAGAGGGGCTGGAAGCGCCACTCGCGCCACCTTCGGGGTAATCCGTTGTTGTTACAGTCACTTCCTGGGTGGCGCAATCCGCGGTCGATCCGCCACCCACGCCACCCTCGTCGACCAGGGACAGCCCCGGGTCGGACAGCAGCGCGATCCCGGTCCAACGCCGGACCCCCTTGGTGCCCTTGTCCCGCTTGCACCCCAGTTCCATCAGGCGATCCCCCAGGCGGCGCGTCGACAGGGGCTCTTCGTCGTTGGCCTTGCACCAATCCCGGTATTCGCCCATCAGCTTGCCGACCTCGGCCCGGCGGAATGCCCCGATCACGCATCGGTCCGTGATGAACCGCAGCAGGGGGTTCGTGTCCTGCCGGTACTCCGACGTCGCGAGAATCACCTCGTCGGGCGGGCACAGTCCGTCGCGGCGCCAGGCCACCGCGCCCCGGACCGCCCACGCCAGGATGCCCGCAGACTCCTCCCGCAGGCCCGCCTCGAAGTCCGGGTCCGGCTTGGCGATGTGCGCCTCGAACGGCATCAGTCGGATCCGCCCCCAGGTCCCGTCCCCCGAATCCGGGACGTGCGGCCGGTCGTTGACGGCCAGCGCGAACGTGGCCTCGGGCACGAACTCGATGCTGTGCTTCGCGTACGGCGACCGGGCCGTGATCACGTCGCCCCCGGTCAGCGTCTTGATCCGAGCCATGTTCAGGTCGCAGCCCTTGTTGACCTCCTCGGCCGCCACGAACCGCGCCCCCCGGAGTCGCGTCAGGTCCTCCTGGTGGCTGCTCCCGGCCTGCTGGACCCGGCTGTCCACGAAGGTCGAGGTGTTCGCCTGGACCGAGTAGTCGCCTAGGATATGGTGCAGGACCCGGATCAGCGTCCCCTTGCCGTTCCGACCGCGCCCGTAGAGGACGTGAAACACGTGCTCCCGCACCTCGCCCGACAGGCAACTCCCAGCGAAGCGCTGGACGTACTCGATCAGCGTGGCGACGTCATTCATGATGAAGGCAAGGAACGCCAGGAACCGCGGGCACTCGGCAGTAGGGTCGTACCCCACGGGCGACTGCTTCGTGATCCGGTCGGCGCGATTGTGGGTCCGCAGCGCGCCGGTCGTGAGGTCGATCGTGCCGTTCTCGACGTTCAGCAGGGTCCGGTCCGCGTCCAGTTCGCTCGCCGTCACGCGCACCCGCGGATCCGACGACGCCAGGTCCACCATCGCCCGGATCCGGCGCAGGCTCCTGCAACCCATCGCCGCACGGATGGTCGCCTTGTCGCCCGTCGCCAGCGCGACGGCAACCCTCGCCTCGACGGTCGCCTTCGCCAGTTCCATGACCCGCGAACGCACGTCCAGGACATAGCGATGCCCGTCCCACCAGTACCACTCGTTCCCGTCGTGCATCAGGTCGCCGCCGTATCGCGCGAGGAAGGCGTTGGCGTTGTCGATGTCGCTGTAGCCTGCCGGATCCATCGCCGGGTCGGGAAGCACCACGCCCGCCGCCGCTCCGACCGCAGCGTCCCCGGCGTCCTGGGTCAGGACTTCCTCATCCGCGCCCGCAGCTCGCGCGTCGTCGGCCTTCAGCATCCCGCGAACCTCCCGAGTTCCACGGAGAACCCCTCATCCTTCAGTGCCTTCCAGAACGCCTTCAACGACTGGCCAACGGCAGGCTTCTCCCAGGCATCCGGGTCCGGGTAGTACCTCACGGCGGACGCGCCGAGCTGCTGCAGGATCGGCAGCGCGGCACGCCACGACGAGTGGCCCGGGATACCCACGGCCGGAAGGGACGCCGGGTCCAGGGCCGCCGCGCAGTCGGCCTTGAGAATCCCCTCGTACACGGACACGGTGCCCGGGACCGCCGGCACCTCGGACCTGGGAAGCGGCACGTGCGCCCTCGATCCAGGACTCGGCCCCCCCGCGCTCTTCGACGTCAGCCACAGGTACTTGTCGCGAGGATTCCGGGGATGGTCGGCGCGGACGAGCAGGGCAACCACGAGGCCCGCGGCATCCCTCACCGGGACCAGCAGGCCGTCTGCCCCGGCTACCGTCCAGTAGTGCACGCCCGGCCTCCATCGCCGTTCCTTCTGTACGAAGCCCGGTACCCCGGCCAGAGCCTCCGCTCCGAACCGCTCCACCAGACGGCGCGCCACCTCCTCCCGGCGCCACGGCGGGCCTGCCGGCGGAAGCGATGCATACCCGCGCCGAACGACCTCTTCGGGAGGCAGCGACTTGCCCGCAGGCCACGGCGTCGAGAGGTACTGCTGGTGCTCGCGTGAAAGCCCGAGCTCGCCGAGGGCTGTTCTGTAGACCTCGTCCAGCAGGGCCGCGCTCGCCCGGTCAGCCGTGGCGTCGAGGTGTGCGGACGGATGCCTGACCGGCCGCGCCTCGCCGCTGAGGCGGTGAATCCAGTACGGCGAGCCGTTTCGGTCCAGGCGGTACCGGCCGCCTTCGGCGACGCGGCGGCACATCGCGAAGCCGCCATCCAGTGTCACCTGGCACCAGTGGTCGCTGTCGCAGATGGCGCAACGCGCCTTCGCGGTCACCTCCCGAAATGCGTTGCTTCGCGGCATGGTTCCCTCCGTCGTCCAGCCCGGATGCGCGCGTCACGCGATCCGCTGGTCCGGGGGGCAGGTCGTCGGCCGGAAGCCCTTCGCGATGATGTCGGCGACAACCCGTTCCGGGATGAGCAGCCGGCCGTTGCGCCCCGTGCCCATCCTGACGAACGGAAGACGGCCCTGCTGGGCCCAGCGCCGAAGCGTCCAGGCGCTCAGCCCGCAACGGTCTGCCGCCTGTGCGAGAGGAAGCAACCTGCCAAGATCCTGGTGTCCCTCGCCATGCGTATTCTGCGGTCCCACGGCATCACCTCCTGGGCACGCTTACCGATGCCCTCCGAGGCAAGACTAGGACCGCAAAGCACAAATGTCAGAATCTGGAAAAGGCGGCGTTCAACTCTCGGTATCAATGCAAGAACATGTGTACCAGTGGTGGACACCCGTTGGATCCGGAGACGGGATCTCGTAGCGAGCCGCGCGGCAGCGCATGCACCGAACCCAGTCGCGCCCCTTTCGCGGAAACACCTTCCGGCAACGGCGGCAACGGTAGACGCGCAACCGACCCTTCACCACTTCCATGCGGACCTTCCACTCGAACAGTTCCGAGCCCAGGCGATCCATCTCGCCGTTGCACTTCGGACACCGCAGCCGACGCATTGCGCCCGTTCCCTTCCGCCCCCTGGCGATCGTAGCACCGAGCACGGCGCCGTTGACGCCCCCCGCCGGCATGGGACCTACCAGGCGACCGGCCGGGGGTGCGGGTGACGACGGCCCCCCTGTCCCGCCAGCGACAGGTCCGAAACGAGGTTCGGAGGTTCGGAGGTCCGGAGTTCGGTTCGCGATTTGCAACCCATTGTTTCGGTTCTGTGTTCCGGCTTCTGAACACGAGCCAGCCTCCGAACCCGGTTCGGAGACAAGTTCGGAGGCAGGTTCGGATGGTGGTTCGGGGTCATGCTCGGAACCTGCTGACATCAATCAGTTATTTCCCTTGCAATGCCCCGATCGCAGAGCAAACATGACCTCACGACGCGGGGAAAACCCGCTGATTCAAAAGGAGGATTCGATGGCCAGCGCGATGAAGAACCTGATCGAGAACGAGGTCCGGAAGAGCCTCGGCGGGAACGCGGTCGACCTGGTGCTCCGCTGGCGCGAGGCCGGGATGCACTGGCGCCGCTTCCAGGCCGAGACGCACCGGATCGCCGCCCGCGTCTGCGAGTGCTCCGAGACGTCCGGATGGTGCGTCGAGTTCGACGGCCAGGTCGGATGCCTCGGACGCGGGATGCTCGCCACAGTGATCCGCCTGGAACTGGCCGAGGGCTCGGATGCCGAGGCGGCGCTCGCGACCATCCTGCTGAAGCAGGTCGTCGCGCAGGCCATCACGGACAGCAACGACTGACGGGGGTTCCGATGCACGCCACGCATGAGGTCCAGGTCTGGAACCACAAGGGATCGCGACGAACCCGCTGGTACGCCTGCGAGGTGATCGGGAGCCACCCGGCGCCCCGCTCGTTCGCCGACGCCGGGCTCGTCGGTGACTGGCTCGACGTCCGCCTCGCGGACGGCTCGGTCTACGAGCACTGCAACCCCGAGTGCGTACGCGCCAAGAGCAAGGGATGACGCGGTCGCACGACCCCGGGGATGGTCCCCGCGGGAACGCACCGCATGGATGGAGGATCACATGAGCACGAAGCACGTACCGAAGGGCAAGGGCAAGGCGATCCAGGGCAAGGCCGCGACGAAGAGCAAGCGGGTCGCGAAGGCGGCCCCGATCCCCGAGGCGGTCGCGGACGACGCGGCGGGCACCGAGGCCGACGCCCCGGCCAGCGACGACACCCCCGCGGGCGCCGACGTTCCGTTCGAGGATGCCGCGCCGATCGAGGAGACCCCCGAGGCCGCGCCCGCCCCGAAGCGGAAGCGCGACATGAGCGTCGAGGACCTGCGCGCCGAGTATCTCCGGGTGATCGGGCGCGAGACCGGGTCCACCGACCGCCGCTACCTCCTCTGGAAGATCAGCGAGGCGACCAAGGGGAAGATCACTATCGGGGCGGTCGAGAAGCGCGCCCCCCGCGATAAGACCGCCACGCAGGTCCTGCCCCTCGGGATGGAGCGCACCGTGGTCGCGAAGCTCGACGCCGCCTGGAAGGCGCTCGGGTTCAAGAGCCGGATGGCCTTCATCCGCGACGCGATGGTCGCCTACCTGCGCGACCAGGAGGGCGCCGACGCGACCGCCGCCGCCGACGCGATCGAGGCCGAGGGGTTCTGAGGCCACCGCGGGCGTCGGGCGGGACTCCCACCCGCCCGGACGCCCCGGGGCGGGGGGTCACGATGCCCGATATCCAGTTCTTCCAGACCCGCATAGGGCAGCGGTTCTACGAGAGCACGCTGCCTGAATTGGTTCGCCAGATCACCCGCCTGAATGACCTACTCGAACAATTCGCAGCCCGTCTCGCCATGTGGATCCCTCGGGATTGAACTGTTGTCTATCGGCGCGGCACGGCGCCCTGCCTCAGCACGTCCACGAGCACGCGTGCCCCCGCTGCCAGAAGTTGCCCGCCAAGAATGCTCTCGAAGGTCGTCTCCTTGAGTTCGCGGCGGGTCCAGTGAAACACCACATTCCGGCCAAGGACCGCCAGCGCGGCCTGCGCTGTGATCTTCACGTCGGGCGGAATCGCGGTCCTGCACGCCTTCATCAAAAGCCATCCCGCCAGGTAGACGACGGCAGGGGTCGTTGCCTTGGCCGGTGATGCGACAACTTCCCGAACCGTCGGCAGCTCGGTCGCCAGTGCCGACACGGCCTCCCGCCCGCCTGCCAAGCACGCGAGGATCGCCACGTGGGTCGGCCGGAATGGCTCGATGTACCGCGCCGCAACGGACCACGCGGCACCACGGTCGGATGCCAGCCTGATCCCTGTGGCATTCGAGTGGCCGATGAGCAGCACGGAGCGCGCCGTGCCGAACGTCTCCTTGACCCTGCCCAGTTGAGCGACAAGATCGGCAAGGTCCCCGGCCCTGACTGTCTCGATTCGCAGCGGCTTCCGCGACGCGCAGCCGGCCAGGTGAAGCCCGAGCGCCGTCGCGTCGGCAACCGCCAGGCCGTCCGCTTCGAGTTTCGCCGCATCGCACTCGATGATCAGCAGGTCCAGGCCGGGCTGACCGGTCCTCCGCTTCGCAGAAACGATTGGCCGCCCCGCCCCCCCAGTCCCACGGGCTTTCGGCGCTCGCCTCGCAGGTCTTCCGGTTCGGTCGGGCGGCATGTCGTCCCCTCGCGCTCGCCAGAAAGTAGGTACGACGGGAGGCCCAGGCAACACCGGACTGCGCCAAGCGGGGACGCACGGCGCAACGGAGCGTGGCCCCCCGTCACAAAGCACCAGAGGATCGCGATGCCCGAATGCGGGTCACAACCTCGCCCCCAAGCCACACGAGGCCCGCGACGACAATGACGCCACCCACGATCCCGGCTACCACTCCCAGGAATGGCAGCAGCCAGCCGTCACTGCGACCGCCAGAGGACGGCTTGGACTCGGGGCGTCCCGCCTTCACCGCCGCCTCATCGACCCATCGCCCCAGGTTCTTGAACCCCTCGTCGGCAATCCAGTCGTATGTCGGATAAATGTCGGACAACCGGACGCGCGTCCCATCCCGCACTTCGAAGAACGAGTGCAGGGGATTCGCACCCCGCCTCCGCGTCCTTCCACAAGCGTCCTTGATGCCCCCCACGTGAACGGCTACAAACCCGTTTCCCCGCGCCAGGCTTCGCTCCATCTCGTACCGCACGTATTTGCGACTTGCTGTCCTTGGCCCGATCAGGACCACCGTGACCGACGTTCCTTGAAGCCCCCCATCGATCAGCTTCTTGATCGCAGCGTCGCTCTTCTGCTTGGATTCCTCCCACAGCGACTTGTCCAGGAAGCCGGCCGCCTGTGGGTCCTGGGTCACCCAGCTGTTGCGCACGACGTTCGTCGTCCAGACGTCGCGGTAGTCGAAACTGAAGAATGCGTGTCGCATGGTCCCCATCACCCTTGGACACGGCCACGGCCGTTACGCCGGCACCCTCGGCTCCCTCAACTTCGTGAGAATCCGGGCTACCGTGGCCAGAAGAACGTCCGAGGAACTGCCGGCATCACCCAGCCGATCGAGCTCAGCCGCGACGTCAACCGGACCGAAGAAGGTGACCGGATCCGCCCGGACCCGCTCCCATAGCTTGCGGGTCGTCCCGCCGGTCGCGCCCACCGGGATCGGGTATCCCCCCTGGGCCGTCAGCAGATCGAACTCTTCGAGGACGCCTGGGCTGTCGATGGTTCCACCTCCCGAGGGGTCGCGCTTGACGCCCGCCACGAAGATACCCGCGCCAGCCCCCCTGATCATGGCTCGACGGTAGTCGGTCTGAAAGACCTTCTCGTCTATCCCCGCCGGGATCACCTTGGGGAACGGTCGAAGCGTCAGGCGGTCCCACGCGGCCGGACCGGATTCGCCAGCCAGTGCCCCGATCGCGCCGAGGGCGAAGCTATCGCCCATGCCGAACCCGAACCCCGACACGACTCGATAGCCGTCGGCGATCAACTGCGCCCCAAGATGCCGTGAAAGTTCATGGAGTTCTGACAAGGGCCGGTCGGTGTCCTCGTGCGCCGCCCCAGAGAAGAACACGGTTCTCATGCGCTGCTGGCGACGGATCTCCCGCAGCAGGAGCGTGACATGGGCGTGGTCGTCGATCGGCACCGTCTGGATACCGTATCGCTTGAGGTCGTTGACGCGGTGCTTGAACCGCGCTTCGTTGTACGCAAACTCTGTCTTGTCCGCAAAGTCACCCTCCTGTGGCCGCCGGGTCACGTAGTAGTGCGTTCGCCGGTTCTTCCCGAGCAGGGAACGGATCCGTGCCAGGATGTAGGCGACATCCGGGTCCGAGAAGCTGTACCCGAGGAACACGAACGTACGGCTCACCAGATCGCCCTGCAGGGCCTCGGCAAACAGCGCGCGTTTGTCCTTGTCCGCGAACCGCTCGTAGTCATCCTTCGTCAGCACGGCCTCGTGTGGCTGGGTCACATCGCCGTGCATCTTGTAGACGACCACGTCACGGTCCTTCACCGTGTTCGACAGATCGGGCGGTGCCCGCTTGACGTCCGCGACCTTGCCGGCGGCCTCGAAAGCCCTCTCGATCAGGCCGTCGTAGTTGGTCGTCCAGACGACATCGATGGGAAGGGCGGCGAGGATCTCGTGGGCCTCCGTCGGAGCAGCATTCCTGACGAGTTCATCGATGATCGCTGCGTTCAGCCTGTCGCGCCCGCCGAGCTCGTTCTCGTGGAACTGCGCAAGTTCGATGAGATCGGTCTCCTTGTCGACCGACAAGCCCAGATCGGCCGCAACGGACCGCAGGAGCCCTTTCCAGTCCACGTACCCTGCCGCGCGCGACATGCCGGCGCCTACAAAGACCGCCGCCGAACGCCGGGACAGCGCTTCAACGAACGCCGTCACGAATGCCTTCTGCGCAACCGCGGCCATGGCAGGCTACCTCCCAGCGCCCCTCGCTGCGAACTCGATCCAGTTCCCGATGTTGGTGTACCCGGCATCCGAGTTCCATGAATATGAATGAAACACGGTTCCGAACGTGTGCCATGCCTTGCCGCCAAGATCGTAGGCGACGTCCGTGAGGGCCATAGCCGGAGCATCGGTGTACTCCCGCCAGCCGTTGTCGGAGTCGTCCATCTTCTCGTAGAACCGGAGGCGGTCGCCGTCCACCTTGAACGCAAGGCATTCCAGCGGGTTCGGACCGGCAGCTTCGGTCTGCCGCTGAAGGTTCTGGATGTCATGGATGTCGATCGCGAAGATGCCGCTGCCATGGATGAAACTTCGAACCAACTCGTACCGGACCCATGGACGCCACGCGGTCTGTGTCCCGTACAGGACGCAGGTAACCGAAGTTCCATCGATCCCCTCGCGTAGGAAACGCTTCAGCGCATCCGGGCTCTCCCGCTTCTTCGCTTCAAACACCGAGGAGTCGAAGAAGCCAGCGTCCTCTCGTCCCTGGGTGACCCAGGCGTTGCGGACGACAAACGCCCGCGAGACATCGGGCTGGTAGTGGAAACTGAAGAACGTCTTCCGGGCCATCGGAGCCTCCCTCCGGCAAACACTAGTCGCTTCGCGCCCTACTCCACCACCGCCTTCATCAGCGCCTCGCGCACGTCGGCGTAGAACTGGATGTCGATCTTCGTCGCCATGTCGTCGGACAGGTCCATCAGTTGCCGGCGCGAGGCCACGGGCATCAGAAGCGCGCTCGCGCCCTTCTCGATCGCGATCTCGGCGATGCCGACGGCGTTGTAGACCGGATCAGCCGAGCCACCGAGGTTCAGGCCGCCGACCACGATCAGGCCGCCACGCACGCTCTTCTTCAGCAGGGCGCTGGACAGCGACACCAGCACAGCCAGGCCAAGTCCCCTGCCGCTCCTCGACGCGTCGAACGATCGCAGTTGCACCGAGAAGTCGTGCTCGCGCGGCTCGCGGTCGCCGACCAGTTCCCGTGCCCGGGCGTACAAGTTCTGCTCGCCGAATCGTACGCTCTCGACGAATGCCGGCGGTGCCGGGCGGTTCAGGATCTTCACCCCCGACCCCGGTCCTTCGTTCACCTCGATCCGGTACAGGCCGGGATTCTCGTCCTGGCCGCCGGGGCTGATCGTCCAGACCTGGCCCGGGGGCAGCGGGTCCGTGCCGATGGTGCCCTCGGCCTGCAACTCGGGCGTCGCCACGAACTGCTCGACACCGTCGTCGCCGAAGTGGTAGCTGAACGCCGTCGCCCTGAACTCGGCCGCGCCGATGCGCTTCTGCTGCTCTTTCACGCGCCGCCGGCATTCCATGGCCAGGCGCGTTGCCCACTCAAGGTCCTCGTCCGGCACCCGGACCTCGGGATTCGGGAACAGGAGTTTAAGGAGGCCGCCGATGGTCTTCTGGACCGCGTTCGTGTCGCGCCCGCTCAGCGCCCCGCCGAACGCGACGCGCCCTTGCAGGGCCGCCAAACGGCTCTGGCGCCGAAGCTGCGTCATCCCCTCGGCCAGGAAGTCGCTCACCATCCCGAAATGGTCGGTCAGCAACGTGCGCGCCATCTTCGGGACATCCCACCCGGGCAGGTAGGCATGGATGCGGTCCATGAACGCCGTGTCGTTGCGCATCTCGGGCGGCAGCGGCCCGAACAGATGTCCGACCCGCTGCTGGTGCTCGACGTCCACGTCGAAGTTGCCAACCATGACGAGGCTGCCCTCGGCGCGGATGCTCTCCTTGCCGCGGCTGAACTCGCCCGACTCCATGTAGCCCTTCATGATGTTGACGCCGTCCTTCTGGTCGAAGGACACGCCCGAAATCTCGTCGAAGCAGACCACGTCGTATTGGCAGACCAGGCCCCGCTGGCCGCTCGCGTTGTTCACGAACATGCGCGCCACGGTCGTCTTCCCGCCCGACACCAGGTGCGCGTGCGGCGAGACCTGCTGATACAGGTGGCTCTTGCCCGTGCCCCGTGGGCCGAGCTCGACCAGGTTGTAGTTGCGTTCCACGAACGGCACCATGCGCAGCAGGACCAGGTCACGGTTCCGCTGCGCCATCTGGCCCGGCTCCAGGCCGATGCTGCGCACGAGGAAGTTCTTCCATTCCTCCGTGGTGAACATCTCGCGGCCTCGGGAGAAGATGTCCAGGATGTCCCGCTTCGAAAGCTGGATCTCGCGCAGGCTGTCCACCCCGAACGGGCGCCCCGCGTTCTCCTGGGCGATGGTCGCGTCGTAAGCCAGCTCGACCTCGGCGTAGAACCCCCCGGTCAGCATTCGCTGGTGCTCGCTGACGATCTCGGCCGGGATGCGCACGTCGCGCAGGCGCAGGCTGGGCAGTTCAGCCAGGTAGGAATCGGTCTTCGCATCCAGCCGGGCCGTCACGAGGTCAATGATCTTCACGCTGCCCTGCTCGCGGGCCCGCGCCTTGAACAGTTCCTCTTCGCCCGCCCGCACGGTCCGGTTCGCGAGTTGGCGTCCGACGATCTCCAGCCCCTCGGTGATCTCCTTCTCGTCGATGCTGGCGCAGTAGCGGCCCAGCAGGAACTCGACCACGTAGGTCGGCACGGGGTACTGCCGGCTGAACGTCCGCACAAGGTCCTTCCGGACGACGAAGCCTTCGAACGCCTTCGCGGCGACCCGATCCATCGTGTCCAGTTCGATGCTCATGATTCACCACCCACCGTCGTCGCGACCTTGGCGATCACCGTGCCGTCGCCGATCAGTACCACCGCGCAGGCAGTTCCTGCGAGGCCGTCGTCCTCGACCACAAGGGAGCACAAGCCGTCCTGCTCCACCGGCCGCCCACCGCCCGCGATGGTCGTCGCCGGATCGGCGGGCTTCGTGCGCAGGTCCATGGACAGCCCCGTCCCCGCCGGCTGCACGACAGCCTTGCACCGCAGGCCGATCCACTTCATCTCGACGATGGCCGCGACCTTCTTCTGGGCGGGCGACGTCACCACCAGCACGGGAACCACGCACTCCTGCAACGACAGCCCGCCATGGGCGTAGTCGCTGCCCGCGACGAACCGCGCGATCCCGGGCGCCATCGCCACCCGGACATCCGGGTTCCAGTACCACGGAACCACGGGCAGGTCCGTGTGGGCATTCGCCTTCAACGAGGCGCAACGCCCCCAGCGGCTCTCGGCCAGGCACCCCGGCAGGTCCACCTTCGGCAGGCCCCCGGGCAGCAGAAGCCAGCCGTGGTCCGTGACGACGCGGACGCCGCGCCATCCGGCGTCCAGCAGTTCGCGCACGCGGCCGGCGAGGGATCGCACCTCCTCGGGAACCCTCTTCGCTAGCTCCCAGCCCATCTCGTGTCCGAACTTGTCGATCTTCCCGTGCTCGGTCCAGGCACGTCCCTGGCCGTCGCCGGCATCGCCCGCGGGCAGGTACCGCGTGCCAGCATCTGCCAGCATCTTCCGGAACCGGTCCGTCGTCAGCAGTTTGTCCTGGCCCTTCACCTTCGGCGCGAAGTCCTCGGTGCAGCCGTTGCCATCCAGAGCGCCACCCAGCGGCGAGACCGCCGGCTTGGCCGTCGACGTGACCGAGGGCAGCGCAACCCACGACCGCCCCACCGACACCTTGAGGCCCTCGGCCTCGAGTTCGGACAACAGCCGCATGCCCACGTCGAAGCGCAGGCCGTCTGCGAACAAGACGCATGTTCCGTCCTCGACCGGCTCTCCCGGGGCCGCCCCGGGCTTCAAGGGATACCCTTTCTCCAGCACGGCCTTCTGGAACCGCAGTGCTGCGTCTTCCAGCCAGGGCCGGTAGACCGCCCGAAGGGCGTTCACGACCGCCGCGACATCCTCGGGGCGCACCGTGCCGAGGCTCAGGTTGCCGGTCATCCGCCTGCTTCTCGACCGCGTCCACGGAATCCAGGCCAGCGGCGTGCGAAATCAGGGTCCGGAGCACCTCCCAGCGAGGCAGGCGCTGCTCGATGACATCGCCGACCTGACGCCAGGCCTTCGCCTCGTCGCCCAGCCGTCCGCGCGCGTCGAACACCGCCTTCAACTTCTCGTTGCCGGCGAGCAGGTCGAACTCCTTGAGATGGACCGTGGCCGGACGGTCCGGCGCCGGTGGATCGCCCCCGGCACGCTCGGCGAGGTGTTGCAGGTCGGCGACGAGCTGCGGGAGCGCCTCCAGTTCCTCGCCGGCCTTGCACGTGATGCCCACGTCCTGGAGCAGCTTTCGGACTTGGATCCGCTCGCCGGTGGTGATGACGACCGACTCGAGTCGGAAGTCCACCTGGGCGATCTTCGCGCGGTCCATCTGTTGCGCGGTCAGGGCCTGGCCGGGAAGGGTCGCGCGAACCTGCCCCCCGAGGGTCAGGATGTAGAGGGCCCCGTCGACCGCGTCCCGCGGCCAGCCGAAGGGCGGGTCCTCGAAGTACTTCCGGATTTCCGCGCCCTTCCTGCCGGGAGCGACCCACTTCAGGACAGCGGCGCAGACGGGGTGCTTTTCGACGTCCCCCCATGACCCACGGCCTTCAACGCGTCGCCGTCGCCCTTGCGGACCCGCTCGATGACGTTCGCCCAGTGGGGGTGGTCGGCCGCGTCGAACTGCGGGAACAGCCGGACCATGGCGCTGTCGCACCCGGTACGGACCTTGTCAGCGAGTTCGATGCCGACCAGTTCCTGGCCGCCGGCCTGGAGAACGCGGACCTCCCGGAAGACGGCGGCCAGCAGTTTCTTCAGGCGCGACTCGGCCTCGGCCTTCCGGCTCTCCATCGCGGCGAGCGCTTCCTGCCCTTCGGACGTGGTCGGGATCCCCCGGTGCTGCAACGTCTCGTCTGCCGCCTTCAGGATCGCGATGGTCGCGTCGAGTTCGTCACCGGCGCCCTTGGCGATGAACACGAACACGGTCGGGCTGTCGTCGCCGGCTGCACGGGCATCACTCTCGACCGTTTTCTCGCTTTCGGTCCACCCGTCGCGTACCCAGATCGGGATGGCCGTGCCCGCGTTCTTGGGAGCGTCGGCCCCGAAGTGCAGGTCGCAGGCCCGGGGGACCTTGCTGTTCCCCTGGAGCGGCTTGACGCTGGCCAGTCGCTGCCGGCATTCGGTCTGGAGGTAGTCGGTCCGCAGGTCGGCCAGCTTCCTGCCGTCCTCCTTCAGCTTCTTCAATCGGCCGCGGTAGTCGGTCTCCCAAGCGCTGCTCTCGCGGGTCTGCAGGCGGTATTCGCCCTCGACGACCATCAGGCGTCCGTCGTCCACCAGGGCCTCGAGAAGCGTCGGGATCCGCTTGCGCAAATCCGCGCTGCCCGCCGACAGGTTTTCGATGAGCAGGTCGGCGAGGGTCTCGGCCGTGGCGTGGACGCCGATATCGACACCGTGCTCGCGGGGAAGCTTGCCGATCACGAAGATCAGACCGCAGAGCCGCGACTTCAGGAGGCCGTCGTCCGTGCCGTCCCGCAGCGACAGGAACAGATCGTAGATCTCGCGCGGCAGGACGCCACTGCCCAGCAGATTCGTGGCGAGCTGGTCGAAGAGGAAGTCGGCGGGCACGACGGTGCCCAGCGGGAGGTCGGCATTGGCGCGCGCGGCCTCGTGGACGATCTTCAACTGGTAGCGAAGCTGGCCGGCGGTGCCCGCCTGGTCGAGGGCGCGAAGCGACTTCTCCCAGAAACGGCGGCGCACCGGGAGCAGCGGGTAGTCCTGTTCGAGGCAGGACTGGTCCTCGGGCCGCGGCGCGATGGCCGTCCCGACGAGGTGGCGTGAGATCTCACCGATGTTCCTCATCAGTACGTCGCCGACCGCCGGGATGCACTCGGGCTTCTTTTTCAGGACCATCTGCCGGATGACCGTCTCGACGTCCTGGTCGGACAACTCGACGGTGACGGTGAACCGGCCCTTCAGCTTCTGGAGTTGCGGGGTGCCCGAGAGGGCCGTCTGCCCTGTCGCGACGAAGACCAACTGGCCGGCGAACCGCTTGGAGCAGGCCTCGGTGACCTCCTGGATCAGGAGGGTTCGCGCGGAGTTGTCCCCGATGTACTGCTGCACCTCGTCCAGGGCGATTAGCGTGCAGGGAAACTTCCCGTCCGGGGCCAGCGCGGCGTCGATCGCCGCGAGCATCTCGTCGGTCGTGACCTCGGTCTGGTTCGGGTACTGGGTCTTCAGGAGCGACCGGACCTCGGCGGCGCTCGGTGCAAGATCGGGGATCACCGCCAGCAACGCCTCCGTAATCACCGGCGACACGTACATATTCTGGAGCTCGTGCTCCCACACCTTCTTCCTCGCCGTGACATGCGCGCGCACCTTGTCGAGGTGCCCGCTGTCCCGGAGCCACATCACGAACCGCGCGAGAGGGTACTGGTCCGGCAGTCCCAGCGACTTGAAGAGGATCGACAGGATCGCCATGCGAACGTTGTCGCCCACGCCCGCTCCCAGCGTGCCGGCCGCGGCGTGCAGGCCACCGCGGCGCTTGCCCTCGGTCGCCAGCTCCTTGAGCGCCTCCTTGATCGGGTCCGGGAGATGGGCGAGTCCGCGCGCCCGGGCGCCGTCCGGAAAAGTGAAATCCACCCAGAGCGCGCGAAGCATCTTCACGAGGTGTGACTTGCCGTTGCCGTAGAACCCGCTGACCCAGACGGCCGGCTGTTCGGGCTTCCCGAGGTTGCCAAGGTAGCTGTCGAGGATGCGGCGCAGGCCCTTCTCGTACTGCCCGCCGCAGACGAAGGTCCGGATCTCGTAGCGCAGGGTTTCGAGGTCCGCGACGGTGCCCGAATCGAGCACCTTGGCGACGCCGTTGTTCAGCAGTTCGAGTTTGCCGGGATCCTCGGCGTAGATCTCTCGGTTGGTCTTCGGGTTCATGGCGTGTCGCCTCCAGCCGGAGCGGTGATCGGAACCGCGTGGTAGTTCCAGCCGTCGCGGGCTTCCAGGAATCGGTAGTTGCCCGCCTCGTGCTCTCCCGGGAAGAACAGCACCAGCCTGCCGCGAATGCTCGGCTCGACATCGTGCACCAGTTCGGAAATGCTGAGGAAACCGAACAGCGTGGCCACGCCGGAAACCGCGACGACGGCGCGGTCGTCCGCCTCGGGGGATTCGAGGGCTTCGCGGACACGATCGGCGACGTGGGTTCGGAACTGGGGCAGAACCATGTCGATGTCGTCCGGCGACTCGAAGTAGCCGTCCCGGTACTCTTGCGACGCCATCCACGTCGGGAACGCGCCGGTCAGGTCCACCGGGAGCCAGGGGTGGCCCGCGCCGACCGTGGCAAGCCGGAAGTTGTCGAGGGCCGCACGCAGCCGCCGTTCCTCGGTCCGGTCGTACACGACGAACCAGACCTTCTGCGGCCCGGCGAGCCCGCGCTCCCAAGGGAGGGCCACGAAGCGCTCGTACTCCTTCAGCAACAGGTCAAGCCTGCTCACGCAACCACTCCTGCTCTTCCTCGGACAACAGGTCGGACAGCCGGACGTCCACGACCGCGCCCACGCTCCGGTAGTCGATCCACCCTCGGCGAGACGCCGTGACCAGCAGGTCGTGGACCTCGTTCACGGGGCGATCGAGAAGACGGACGTATGGGCTCTGGAAAAGAATTTGCCCTCGCGCGCCCTCCAGGAATGCGAGGGTCGCCGCGTAGGCTGCTGCGGCAGGCGAGGCCGCGGGCCGACTGCGGATCTTGTGCTGGTGCCCAGCAAGGTGCCCGGATTGGGTCCAGGTCGAAGCGATGTTGCGGGCCAGCGAACCGAGCGTCGTGGCGGCGAACCGATCCGGCGCCTGGCCGAGGAATGCTTTCTCGAAAGCGCCCTTTTCGATGCCGGCACCGGTGGGGGCGGACAGGATCACGTCGGCGGACGACCGGAGGAGCGGGTCGCGGGCGACGGCGCAGAGCAGGGCCAGAAGGGGACGGCCTTCGCCTGGATCGCGGATCCAGAACGACCGCAGCGCCCGGAAGACCGCGAGTTCGGGCTTGAGGCCGTACAGTTCGCGAAGGTGCTTCGCGGTCAGTTCGCGGGTCCGGGCGGTCTTCTTGCCAAGGAGGTTCGCCTCCTCGATCGCCGCGAGGTAGTCGGCGCGAGAGGCCGTGACGGGCACGTGATCCAGGAGGACGCTCAACTCGCCCAGCATCATGGTCCGGCTGGTGTGGCTGCCGCGGTCACCGTCCCGGAAGCCGAGGCGTTCGCGAACGGAGCCTCTGTTCCCCCCCGAAACGGACCTTTCGCCCTTCGAATCCACGTCCACCCCGTACCCCAGCCCGCGCTCCGTACAAGCGTCCACGCGCTGCCCCAAGTCGGCGTCCAGGACGGTCGCGAGTCTAGCAGACGGGTGGGACAGGAACAATTCGATTCGGGGTCGATTCGGGGCCGCCAACGAGCGATCCGGAAGGTTCATCCGGGCGCAAGTGCGAGTCGCTGCGCAATCGCCGCTGCGCACGCGACCGGGCGCCCCTTGTTGACCCTCACATACGGAACGCCCGCCTTCTTGCAGGCGCGGTACAGGGCGCCGTCCACGTTGTGCGACTGGAACCCGGTCGCGGCCAGCACGAAGTCGAACGCCCGCTGGCCGATGCGCTCCTCGACGGACTGCACGCGGCGGGGGGTCCCCTCGCACCAGTCGATCGTGGCGAATCCCAGCGTTTCCCGGAGCATGTCCTCCAGGTCGGGATCGAGCCGGTTGCTGACGAAGACCGCGTTGCGGCCCTCGGTGTGGGGGCGAACCCGGGCAAAGAGCGCCGCGCCGGGGTCCACGGCCTGAGCGTCGTCAGCCAAGGAGTCCGGCGAACCATCGGACCCGTCGATGCATCCGTTGGCATCGTCGGGCAGGACCTCGCACTCCTCGTCGCCGTTCGTCTGCGCCGGGCCGGCCGGACCGCCCCGGAGGATGTCCTGGACGCCCCGCAGGCGCCGACGATGGCGCCGGTCCTTGAAGTCCTCGATCCGCAGCGCGAGGACGATGTCCCGGAAGGGCACAACCGCCCTCGCAAGAGCATCCCGGTCGAGCAGTTCCAGGGCTTCCCGGAGCCACGTCAACATGCCTGCCCCGTCGCCGACGGACAGGCCGGGAAGCCGGCGGTACAGTGTCGCGCGCTCCTTCTTCCTGCGCTGCTCGACGGGATCGCGCCCGAGCGACGCGGCCCAACCGGTCGGGGGCCGGAAGGACGGTTCCAGGATCCGCGCCAGGTGAGGATCCTTCTCCTGGATCCGCGATGCCAGCCAGCGCAGCCGCCCGGCGACCCGGGCCCAGGTGTCGAAGTCCACGACGGCGCCGCGAAGCCAGCGCGCGAGCCGCCCCCATTCCACGAACTGCGCCAGTTCCTTCGGCCCGGGCGTGCGGATGGACGCAGCCGGGTTCTTGGGAGGCGGGTCGTCCACCCGCCCCATCACCTTCTCGATCCGGGCCCGCAACGCGGCCAGTTCCGCCTCGGGGTCCAGCGGCGCGGGCTGCAGCGCGACGGCGTCCGACCAGCCGTACTCGTCCCGTCCCGCTTTCGCCTCCTTCTCGACGAGGTCGGCCAGTGCGCGATCCGCGAGGTCGGCCGCCGCGGACCAGGTCACCGGCGTCCCGCCCGTATTGCCGTCACCGACGTCACGGCACGCCTTTCCGGGCGTGGCGTTCAACTGGAGGCCGAGGACCGAGCCCGGCCAATAGACCTTGCACAGCGTTGTCAGATCCTTCGCGATGGCCGCGACGCGGTTGACGATGGGCCGCGCGTCGTCCGACGCCTCCTCGACGGCCCGGGCGCGGCAGATCCAGGACAGGATCACGAGGCGCTGCCGTTCCGGGGTCGCGAGGCCCAACTCGGGGCGCTCGGCCTCGATGCGATCGAGGATGGGCTCCAACGCCTCGATCGCCTGGTCCACGGTCAGCCAGACGCGCGGCGGCGCGACGGGAGTCGCCACGGCATCGGCGGTCGTGTCCGCCGGCTGCTCCTCGGCCGCAGGGAGTTCGACCACCGGGTTGTCACCAGCCCCGTCCGTCGCTTCGGAAACGGGTGCGATGCTGGTGTGGTCCTGCGGAGCGTCCAGACACGACGACGCCGGTTCGGCATCGCTCGCTTCCGCGTTGGCCAAACCCGTCTCCTCGACGGTGGCCAGCCCTGCGGTGCCCAGGAGTGCCTCGGGATCCGGCGGGCGATCATCCGTGACCCACTCGGGCAGCGCCAGCCGCGCGGCGCGCGACGGCAGCATCTGTGCGAGTATGTCCTCCAGAACCTCGCGTTCGCTCCCGCCCCGCCCGATCCACCGTTCGCCGGGGCAGGACACCAGGCCCTCGGTCCAGTTCTGTACGCGGAACGTGACGCGGTATCCGATCTGTTCCAGCCAGTTCGATGCGGCCGGCCACGTATCGTTGCCGATGGTCTGCATCTTCGCCTCCTGCCTACGCCGCCGACCGGCGTTCCACCGAAGCCCAATCGTACCGCCCGCCCCGGGAGTCGAGCTTCATCGGGTCGAACCCGATCTCCCGCAGCGCCCCCTCGACGCCCGCATCGAGGATCGGCCGGCTCGTGCGAAGGACGCCGCCAGTGTTCCCGAAGAACCGCCCCATCGGGTCCACCATGACGTACGAGTCGATCATCGCCTCGTTGTCCTCGGGCACAAGCCGGATCCCCTCGCCCGCCAAGTGCCGGTGCCGGCAAACGAATGCTTCGAACTGCTGTGCCGTGATCAGGAGCGGTTCCACCCGCCCGTCGTTCTGGCCGACCACCCGCAGGACCTGGAACAGCTTCCAGCGTTCCGGGCGGGCAGCCCGCACGACGGCGCTCATGTCCTCGTGCCAGGTCATCGCCGTGACCACCGTGTTCATCTTGACCCGGATGCCCATCGCGTGGCAGCGTTCGGCGAGCCTGATTCCGCGCGAGACGTGCCCGCAGGGGCCACGACCAATGGCGGCCTGGGTAGCCTCGTCGCCCGAATCGATCGACAGCGCGATCCAGTCGATCGCGTGGCCGTGCCCCTCGAGCACGGGACCGAGGCGCGCCCCGTTCGTGACAAGGCCCGTCACGAAGCCGATCGCCTTCGCGTAGTCCAGGAGTGCCCCGAGGTACGGGAGCAACGTCGGCTCGCCGCCCGCGAACGTGATCTTCTCGGCACCCGCTCTGCGGAGGCAGCCCACAACGCGGAGCGCGTCGCCGACAGCGAGGTGGTCCGGTCCCTCCGGGAACGGAGCAAAGCAGAACCTACAGGCGGCGTTGCACCGCCGGTTCACGTGGAAGTTGACGGGCAGGCCGACGAGGATCCTGCCGTCGCAGATGAGCCCCGTGGGGTCGACTTGCGGGCGTACCGGTTCCCTCCGACGGCTGGCGCAGCCGCCGGTCTTGCTCTGCCGCATCATGTTGTCACCCCTCCAGATCGAGTACGAGCCGGAAGGTGACCTTCATGTTCTTGTAGGCGCCCCACGAGGCGAGGCCGATCCGGCCCTCCCAGAACCGTCCGTGGACCCAACCGACCTCCTGACACCATTCGTACGCATCCCAGGCATCGATGAAGCCCAGACCCGCGTAACTGGCCCAGGGCAGTTCCTCGCGCCACGACGCGAACGGCGGGAAGTCCTCGATCCAGCGCTTGCGGGACTTGCTGCTCAACCCGCTGGGCTCGGGGAACTCGGGCAGATCCGGACCGGGCTCCAGGAAGCGAGGCTCCGACCAGTTCACCGCCGAGGGCAGGTCACGCCGCAGATCCGCGCCGCCGTCGGCGCGCTCGACGAGAGGACGCGGCGGGAAGTTCTCCCACAGGAAGTCGGCCCCGGCCAGGCTGGCGTAGCGCTCCGAGAAGAACGGGCGGATGGCGCGCAGTTCGTTCTTGGTCGGAAGACGCACCGCGACCCCCAGCTGCCGCTCCTTCCAGGCGCAGAACGCCTGGGCATCGGCCCAGCTGCCGCCGACAGGAGCACCCGCGTGCGCTCCTTCGTTGGCCCGCTCCCAGGGCTCATTGCCGTCCGGCCGGCGGCGCAGGTACCCGGTATCAACGAGCATCCGGCGGAAGGTGCCCAGGTCGACCAGTTCGCTGATCGCCATCCGTCGCCCGCCGACCTCCACGACACGGAAGCCGGGCGGCAGTTCGCCGGTCCAACGCACGCGCTCACCGGCCGGGAGGCGCCCCTGCTCGCGCAGCCAGGCGGTCCGCACCTCCGCGTCGGGGGTGAGCTGGCGGTCCTGCGCAGTTCCGCCTCGGTCGTAGAAGGCCTGTTCTGCCTCGTGCGCTTCGCGCTCCTCCCAGACCTCCTGGCGGAAGTGGATGGACCGCTGCAGATCACTTTCGCTCATCATGCTGGCCGGGAGATCCTCGATGGCCAAGTGGGTCCACTGTGCGATGTCGCTGGGTTCCGGCGGATCCTCCTCGCGGTACGAACGCCACAGCACGTCCCATGCTCCATCGTGCGCGCGGAGAACGACCAGGCGCTCGTTGTAGCGGACCAGATCCACCCAGCCCTCCGGGCGGGTGTCGAACACCGCGCGGAAGGCACGGACCGCCTCGACCACCTTGTCGTGGCTCGCCTGCCGTTCGCGCTCGCCGGCGCTCACCCAGTAGGTCTTGTCGACGACCTGCTGGACCGGTCCCCAGACCAGCTTGTCATCGAGGAACCCCCACTGGCCGGAGAGGGCGTGGCGGCATGCGAAGAGCTTCCGGGCGCGGGCTTCGGCCGTCGCGGGATCCCCACCGATCGTCGGAACAACCTCCTCGGGCGGTTCGATGCCCATCCCGTGATCCCAGGCCGCCCAATCCACGCCGTTGCCGAGGAACACGCGCTCGGGAGCCGGTCCGTGCGACTCGAAGACGCGATCGGCGAGCTGGCGGCGGGTCGGGCCGAACGCGGGCCGGAAGTACAGGTCGATGCAGCCCCCGTGATCCGACGGGAAGAGCCGCGCGGGGTCGGCACAGCCGTTCTTGCGCAGGAACGCGAGGAAGTCGGGCCAGCCGCGGTTGCTGTAGTCGCCGAAGTCGCCGCGGAACCCCAGCCGATCGATGATCGCGTTCAGGGTCTGGCGGTACCTCAGCGGCTCGACTTCAGGATTGGGGATGCGGTGCTTCGCGCCGTCCTTCACATCGTCCGGCGACACCCCCGACAGGGGAACAGCGTGACCGTCACGCAGGAGCAGGAAACCGATGGGCGTTGACTTTGAGTTGAGATCATCAGACATGCCGTCCTCCACGTAATGCTCCCTGCTTCCCTTAATGGCCGCCACCGGGAAGCGGAGGGCCCGCAAAGGCCGGATGTCCAATTGTCGAACCGGAACCCAAGGCACCTGGAGACTTGCTCTCAGCGTGGCGGCGCCGATCCAGCAAGGTGTCTCCTCACCTCAACGCGAAGTGTAAGCATGGGGGAGGGAAGAATCAAGCCTCGATTGTTTCAGGCCCGGCGCGAGCCCGCATCACGGCGCCACCCGCCCCATGCCCATCGCGGTCCCCCGCGTCCCACAGACCGGGCACCACGCCCCCACGGGCGACCGGCGCGACACCTCCCACAGGTGGCCGGCGTCGCACCGGAAGAAGTCGGTCCGGCCCTGCCGGGGCGGGTCGCCTTCCACGAACTCCAGTCCCTGCGGCTCGGCCCAGAAGGCGATCTCGTCGGTGTCGCCGAGGTCCAGCGTGCCATGGTGCTTCCGCGCAGCCACGACGATCTTCGCGATGGCGCACCGGGGGCACCATGACCCGTACAGGATCGACTTCACACGGGTGCGCCAGACATGGCCCTCGGCGCACCGTACACTCATGCGGGATTCCTGGTTCTTGAACGTCAGGCCGAGGCAATGCCCGCCGCGGTCCGCGACGATCTTCAGAACGTCGGCGTGGACCTCCTCGGACGTGCGGCGTAGGTGCGGCTTCCCGGCCGCGGGCGCGGTCCCCCCGGCCGCGGCGGCAGCGACTCGTTCCATGGCAATCGCCTCTGGCTACCCGTCGAGCGCCTCGGTCTCGACGAGCCGCTGGAACTGCTCCAGCACCTCCGGGTGGTGCTGCGACAGGAATCGTACGATCCGGGCGTTGTCGAGCAGCTTGCGCAGGTAGGCACGCAGGAAGGAGAGGTTCAGGCTGTTTTGCGACAGGTCCTCCTTCACCCGGGCCACATCCTGCTCGATGACCGCCGTCTCCTTCTCGATCCGGGACAGGTCCACCGGCGCGACGCCCTCGGAGTCACGGGGCCGCTCGGGCTCGGCCAGCATGTCGCGGCGGGTCGCGGCGTACAGTGCGAAGGCGTAGCTCCGGGTGAAGTTGCCGGCGTCGATCATGGCCTGGGCCATGGCGACCTGGCGCACGGGCTTGACCTGCCTGAAGTAGTACACGGCGCTCGCGGCTACGTCGCGCTTCTTCAGCATCGCCACGGCCTCGGGGCAGATGCCGCGCAGCAGGTTCCGCTTCTCGCGGATCCGGCGCACGTCAACGTTCAGGGCGCGGGCCAGCCGCTCCTCGGACACGCCCGCGTTCAGCGCTTTCATCACCATGAAGTGCTCCTGGAACGTCGAGAGGCGGTTCACGTGGCGGTTGTAGGTGTAGCCCTCGTCGTCCGTCGAGACCAGGCATCGGGCCTGCGCGACACCCAGTTCCCGCAGCGCCTCCAGTCGCAGGTGCCCGTCCAGCAGCAGGAAGGCTCCCGCCGGCCCGCCCTTCGGGGGATGCACGACCAGGGGCTCCACCAGCCCGATTTCCTGGATCGACGCCAGGATCCGCTTGTACCGCTCCATCTGCTGGAAGTGCTTCCCGAGCGTTCGGGTCGCCGCCAGCCGGTCCAGGGGCACTTCCAGGGTCGTCCGCTCGAAGCCCGTCCGCACGCTGGTCGCCATCACGCCGTCTCCTGCTGGAACCGCGGGTCCGCGCTCCACGGGGCCTCCGTGCCTTCCAGGCGGGGCAGCGACAAGAGGCCTTCGGCCCGCAGCAGCGTCACGAAGTGCTCGTTCGCGAGGACCGTCTTCAGCGCGGCGACCGCGACGCGGAGAAGGTTCTCGCAGCGCTGCGCCTTCTTCACGAACACCTTCTGGCGCGCGGCCTGCTCCTCGATGTTCCTGACCAGCGTTTCCGCCGTCGCGACCGGACGGTGCCGGCCGGAGCCGGGCGTCATCTTCTTCCCGTGGTCGCGGCGCTCCTGCAGGATCCTCATCGCCGTCTTGAGGGGGTTCCCGACCAGTTGGCCGGTCAGGTATGCCTGCGACAGGATCTGCTGCTCCTCCGCGTCGGTCGCGTGCGTCAGGTCGATCGCCACGCTCAGCGGGATGCGTCCCTGCTCGACCGCCCGGATCAGCCGCTCCTCGCCCGTGTCCCACAGCCGCAGGATGCCGCCCACGTAGGCCCCGTGCAGACCGACCTTCTTCCCGATGTCGGTTGCGGTGTATCCCTGGTCGCGCAGCCGGGCGATCTGCACGACGTGGTCGAACGACGCCGGCAGGCGCCGGGCGAGGTTCTCCACCAGGCTCATCACCAAGCGGTCCTCGCGGGACGCGGTCTTCACGATGGCCGGGATCTCGGCCTCGCCCAGTTCGATGAACGCCTCCAGCCGCCCCTGCCCGCAGACAAGGTCGTACACGGCCCCGTCCCCGACGGCGTCGTGCCGGGGCGTCACCGTGATCGGGCGCTTCAGGCCCACGTCGCGGATGCTGTTGACGACCTCCTTGAACTTCTTCGGATCCCGAGCCCGGGGGTTCAGGACCCGGATCTGCCCGACCGGAATCATCACGACGTCCTCGGCCCGCTCGGCGCCCTCGCCTGCCATCGCGATTCCCTCCCTCACGCCACCCGTAGCGCGACCCGCTCCGCGACCCGGTAGAACATCCCCAGGTCCGGCTGCCGGTACACGTCCAGGCGGGCGCCGTTGTCCTCGGCCAGCCGCAGCCGGCCGCTCTCCCCGAGCACCTCGAACGTCATGTCGATCGTCGGGAGCACGTAGTAGTCGTGGATGCCCTCGTTGGCCGGGTCCATCCGGACCGCGATCGTCACGTCGGGCCGCCGACCGTGCTCGAGCCGGATGATCCAGCGGTGACGGCCGCCCGGCGTCGTCGTGCAGCGCGACAGGACCAGCGAAACCAGGACCTCGCGGTTGACCAGGAAGAGGCCGTGGTCGGTGTCCTGCTCGACGCTGCCGCCCTGGTCGCGCAGTTGCCCGACCACCTCGGCGACGATCGCGGGGTGTTTCTCGCGCAGGCGGCGGTTCACCTCGAGGAAGGAGTAGTCGATGTCCGGCGTGTAGCCGATCAGCTGGTACGCCCGCAGCAGCCCCCCGAAGCGACTCTGGTACGCGGAGGCCCCGGGCGTCCCGTCGTCCTCGTCGATCAGGATCCCGGAGACCCGCCCGTGCCGCTGGTGCAGAGCCCGAAGGCGGTCCAGCAGTTCTTCGTCCGTGAAGCGCCGGGCCCGCTCCTGCAGGATAGCTTGCGCCCGCTGGAACCTCTCCGCGTCCACGATCCCCTCGAACGCCCCGTCCTTGCGGATCCATTCCTCGGGCGGATTCGAGCGGTGTCGCTGCTTCAGTTTGAACGAGTGCCGGTTGAAGACGTTGTTCCCGATGTACTTCTCGTTCGACAGGACCTGCCGCACGGTGCCGCACGTCCAGGGGTGACCGAGGTCGGTCGGCAGGCCGCGGGCGTTCAAGGTATCGGCAATTTCGCGCTCGCGGCGGCCCTCCTCGACGAACGCCTGATAGATCCAGCGGACGGCCTCGACCTCGTCGTCCGGGCCCGGGACCAGCACGACGCGATCGGTCTGGAGCGATTTCTGCTCGCCGTGCCGCAGCGTCCCCTTCGGCGCGCCCGTGATGTCGAGCAGCATGCGCCGCAGCCCGAACCCCGCCATGCCGCCCTGCCGGTAGCCGAGTTGCACCAGGCGGCACTGGCCCGCGAACACCTTCGTGGACAGCTCGCGCGAGTACTCGCCGGCCATGGCGCGCTTCACGGCCTTGATGATCGACGCGGTCGGCGTCCCGTCGTTCGCGAACTGCTCCGCGCAGTAGTGGACCGCGATCCCGGCCCGGCGGCACGTGTACTCGTAGGACGCGCTCTCGTCCACGTCCTGGAACCGCCCCCACCGCGAGATGTCATAGACCAGGATGGCCCGGAACGCGGCCTTGCGCGCGGCCACGGTGTCGATCAGTCGTCGCAGCGACTCGCGGCCCTCGATGGAGAGGCCGCTCTTGCCCTCGTCCGCGAACGTCTCGACGATCCGGAACCCATGCCGGTCCGCGTACTGCCGGATCGCGTCCGCCTGGTTCTCGGTCGAGTACTGCTGGTGCTCGGTGCTCATGCGCACGTACATCGCCGCCGGGATGCGGTCGTCGCTCGGCTCGCCGCCCTGGGAGGTTCCGCGCTTCGCTGGATCGCTCATTCCGCCTGCTCGCCCCGATCGCTGCCATCGCCATCGTCACGGTCGCACCCCGTGCGCCCGGGCCGCGCGTCCCGAGCAGGTTCGCACGGGGGTTCGGGCGGGTCGATGTCGTCTCGCGCCGCGCTAGGGAGGAGTCGCGGAGATTCGCCTGTGACCACCTGGGCTTGCGCCAGGATTGCGTCTCGCGCCCAACGGACGAGGAGTCCCGTCGTTTCCTCAACCACCGCGCAAACTTCCGGGCCAACTGCGTCTCGCACGCGGTCCCAGTCGATTCCCGCCCTGGGGTCCACGCCGGGAGGGGGCGCATGGTTGCCCCGGACGATCCCCTTCCGCAGGCGCGTCTCGCGATCCCACCCGGGCTGGCGCGCGTGCCAGGCGTCGCACGCCCGGCGGTGCCGCTCCCGCTGGCATCCCGGGTCCCCGCAGACCCGCTGCCGCCCCCGCGACCGCGGATCCGGCTCGAACCACATCCCGCAGATGGAACAGGGGCGTTTCGTCGAACGGTTCTTCATGGCGTGATCCCGGTGTCCAGCCTGGGCGCGTCCCGGTGGCTCGACCCGGCGCCGGGACCCGGGACTCAATCCCGCACGATCCCACGCCGATCGCGGGTAGAATCAAGGCCGTCAAACCTTGACCTGCTCCTGTTCGAGGAGGGCTTCGATGGGCTCGTGGCGCGACGACGTGTCCGCACCGATGCTGGCGGCCTGGGACCGGCTCGTGGAGGTCGCGCGAAACGCGTCGCCGTACGACGGACTCCCCGACGGCATGGGGTTGCCCGAGACGGTAGGCGCCGTCGTCGCGGTCGCGAAGGGGAAGGGCATCCTCCGGCAGCGCCCGGGCGGCGCCCCGGACGAGGTCGAACTGTCCTCCCGCGGCCCCGCACCCATGCACGCGGTCGTCGCGTTCCTGTCGGGTCAGGTGCAGGCGTGGGCCGCCGCGGTGCGCGAGGTCGAGGCCGCCGGGCCGGATGATTCGGGCTCACCCGCCGCGGGCGAGCACCCCGCGCGCAAGGACACCCTGCTGCAGCCGCTTCTTTCGCCCCAGCAGGCAGCAGCGCTGGCCGATCGCGTTCGGGCCGTCGAGGCCGGCGTCCGGCGCGGCGACTTCCAGAAGCGGGTGTTCCAGCCTGCGGGTCGCGGCGCCGCCGGGATCGCGTGGATCCCGACCGGGACCGAGCCGCCCCACGGCTTCAACCCCGACAACGTCGCCGAGTGGGGCCCCGCCAACGGCCCGCGAGGCTTCTACCTGCCCGTGCGCGCGCTACCGGACGTCCTGACGGCCCTCGGGATCCTGGCTAGCGACTTCTACATCGCGGACGGGCGCGACGAACGCGGCACGGTCGGGACGGTCGGCCCGATGCCCGGCCACGAGAGCGAGTTCAGCCGCCTCAACGATCTGCGCCTGGGCCTGCCCGTGCAGATGCAGGACGTGATGGTGCTGCTGGAGCGATGGGCGCGCGGGGCGGTTGTCGAGTTGCAATAGGTCTCGTTTTGCATGGGCTTCCGGTTGCGTTAGACGCGATTCTGGGCTAGTGAAACGAGGTTGGAGGTACCCATGCCCACTGACTTTCGGGATCTAGTAAGGCAGGCTTTCGAGATGGCGCGACGAACCGGTCGTCAGGACTGGTTCATCATGGCGTTGCCAGTCCTGAAGAACCGGATCCTTCAGTTGACGCACCGCGAGTTCCGCGAGGCCGACTACGGCGGCGCGTCATTCCGAGCGCTGCTACATCAGGTGAGTGACATCATATCGCTCGACGACACGCGTTCCCCGGCCCTGGTAACGTTGATCGGGCACGAGCAGGAACCCGCGCCGGATGCCACGCCAGCTGCAACCCCTGATCTTCGAGTCGGCTCGAAGATCCGGCCCGACCTTTGGGACGCGATGCTCGACTACTCGAGTGGTGCAACCTACGTTTGGGACGCCGCTCAAGGGCTTGCTCGCCTGGCGCAAGATCCCGATGAAGCGCCCATCCTGCCGACCGCGAAGCCTGAGGACTTGGCGACTTGGCGACAGGAATTCCTTGAGAGGTTGGGAGATGCGCTTTCGTCGGCCGATCGGGAACGGGTCGTTCTCTGGAAGGACGAGGCGAGACCTACGGCGTCGCTGCCACCTCATCTCCGCGGACGCTGGGTCGCCGTCTTGAAGCGCAAGATTGCGGATCGCATTCTGGCATGGTTCACAGAACATGGGCTTCAGGCCCCTCCGGACTTGGTCCTGAGTCCCCCGGTTGAGACCGCCAAATCCGAGACAGGCAGCGGCCGGCCGGTTGGGGCGACGGTAGCGGAGCTTCGCGCGTTCCTGACCGACTGCATCAACGTGATGACCGAGGAGGAACTGTGCGAACTGAGGCTACCGCCGGCGGTGGTCCTTCGCGCCCGCCGACTGGGGTAGACGTCTGGCTCTTCTACCCTGAGCCGAGGGCAGCCGACACGCGAGCCACTCGCTTGGCCATTCGGGCGCTCTGCAAAGAGCGGGAATGGGGCTACCAGGAACGGCCAGCCAAGTTCCAGCGACTCGATAGTAGGCCCGTCCACCTGGTTGCTCCCGTTGATGCCCATGCTCTCTACCGTCGGCTTCACCGAGTCGACGTTGCGTGCCTCGTCATGGATTCGGCCGATGTCTGCATCCGTCCCGACGTCTCGGGACCGAGTTGCCTTCGGCACCTCCGCACCATGCGGCAACTTACCCTGCACAAATCCTTCTACTATCGTTATGTTCCAGGCACAATCGACCCTGCTGCCTGGGTCGATGGATTTGAGAGTTGGCGCACACAGGTCGGCTGCGACGGGGATCACGATCCCCGGTCCCTTCCTCTCCACGTCTTCGCGGTTGCCAGCACCGAGCACATCGAATGGCCTGCGACGACAAAGGGGAGAGCTGACTTTGACGGTCGTTACGGAGCGGGGGCACGCCGGACGGACTCGGAAGACCACCTTTGGGTCATCAACCGGCATGACTTCCACGGACGGGAGGTTCTCCAGATCGCTGGGCATCGGCTCCAGCAAGGCGTGCACTGGGACGTTCAGCCTGTGGACGGCCGCCCGATCAAGGTTCACTCGTTGGTCGAACTGTGGGAAACGTCAAGCTACTTGAACGTCTACCCGGATTCATGCTTCCGAGGCACAGGCTCTTCCAAGCGACTGATCCCTCGCCGCTGAAAACAAAAAAGGCCCCTTTCGGGGCCTTTTCCTTCATGACGAAGGATGGGTGGCGAGTGCTTCAACGGCTAGCGGCAACTCAGACGTGCGGTGACCCGGCCGGGCATGGGAAGATAACTTCCGCACTCGCCTAGGCGCGAACCGGGCACTCGACGCCATGTCACCGTAGCTGAACCCTGGAGTTGCGAACTCCAGGAGTTCCGTCCGTGAAGCAAGCCTCACGGATCGCCCTAATCTTAACGTCCCTGAGTGCATTGTCAAGCCCAACCAACTCGAAGATCGCGAGGAGCCGATGGGCCACCGCTCTCTCGCGCCCTTGTTCGCCTTCGCCGACGCAAAGGGAGCCAACCCAAATAGCGAACTTCTGGAAGGCGGCGGATTGGTGTGTCCTGCGC
>CALJUR010000009.1 GCA_937975765.1 uncultured Myxococcales bacterium | reverse complement strand
CCTGCTCCGAGGCTGGGTGTCTTCGTAGCTTAACGCGTATGGGGCAGAGCCCCCGGCCGGACATCGGCGATCCCGCAGGCACCCCCAGGACCCGGCCTTCCGGGATTCACGGGACGATTCGAGGGCCCCTAGTACGCCCCGAACGACCCCTCCCGCGACAGCGCCTTCATGACCCGGCGCAGGGCCAGCGCCGCCATCGCGAACGAGAAGGCCGCCCAGGCCACCAGCACCGCCGCGTGGTCCCACAGGTCGACGGGCGTCGCACCCGACAGGAAGGCGCGCCGCAGGCCCTCGACCGCGTGCGTCATTGGCAGCACCCAGGCCACGTCCTGCGCGAAGGCCGGCAGCGACTCGACCGGGTACACGATGCCGCCGAACAGGAACGAGATGCCGCCCACCAGCGCGGTCACCGGGTCCGCCTGCTTGAGGTACAGCGTGACGGCGGCCGACGTCAGCCCGATGCCGGCGAAGGTCACCACCATCAGCACCAGGAACAGCGCGGCCGACGAGACGTCCACGCGCGACAGGTCCGCCCCGAACACCAGGGCGCCCAGCACCAGGTACAGCGCGGCGCGGATCGTGGTCCACAGATACGGCCAGGCGGCCTGGCACAGGATCACGGTGAACGGGTGGGTCGGGGTGGCCAGCATCGCCTCCAGCGTGCCGGTGAACTGGGCGAAGCGCACCTGCTGGGCGAACGACCGCATGGAGACCCACATGTAGTCCAGGAACGCGATCCCGACCAGCGCGAAGGTGAAGTAGTCGGTGCCATAGGCCGTCACGGTGCGCGGCGGGGCGTCCGACAGCATCCGGTCGGTGAAGAACAGCGCGATCAGCGACGAGAACAGGGCGCCCATGTCGTACAGGAAACTGAACTTGTAGGACCACCGGAACAGGAAGTCGCGGCGCAGGAAGGCCGCGACGCGCAGGGCGAAGGCGCGGGCGGTCATCGCGCACCCCCGTCGCCGGGCTTCCCGGCGAAGACGTCGGCCACGGCCGGGGCCACGGTGTCGTACGTGCCGTCGGCCAGCAGGCGCCCGCGGTCCATCACCAGGACCCGGTGCGCCAGCGCCTGGACCTCCTCGAGGTTGTGCGAGGCCATCAGCACCGTCACGCCTTGCCCGGCGGCCAGGTCCCGCACGTGCCGATGCACCTTGTCCCGCAGCCGCGGGTCCAGGCCCCGGCTGATCTCGTCCAGCAGCAGGACGCGCGGGGCGCCCAGCAGGGCCCGGGCCAGCGCCAGGCGCTGCTTCATCCCGTCGCTGTAGGCCAGGATCGGGCGGTCGGCCACGTCGAGGAGTTCCATCGCGTCCAGCAGGCCGGACACCCGGTCGTCCCGGGCGCGCCCCGACAGCCCGTGCAGCGCCGCGAAGAAGCGCAGGTTCTCGCGTCCGGACAGGCGCAGGAAGAAGGACCGACCCTCGGTCATGCAGTACCCGACCGCGGCGCGCACCGCCTCTGGCTGCCGCGTCGTGTCCAGGCCCAGGACGGACAGGCGGCCCGCGGTCGGCAGCAGCAGGGCGCCCACCAGTTTCAGCAGCGTCGTCTTGCCGGCGCCGTTGGGACCGACGATCGCGGTGATGCGGCCGGCCTCGACGCGCAGGTCCAGACTTGCGATGGCCCGCACGGGCTGGCGCGACCAGCGGAGCGTCAGCAGCCGGCCGAAGGTCAGGGAAGGGACGTACTCCTTGCACAGCGCGCGGATCTCGATGGCGTCGGCGGGTCCCTGGCGGTCCGTCCCGTCCATCGCGAACCCCCGGTTGCCGACCCGGCCGGCCTACCCGTGCCGGTCCAGGTACCGCTGCAGCAGCACGGCGGCGGCGGCCGAATCGATACGGCCCTTCCGCTTCCGCGTGTCCACGCCGGCCTCGCGCAGCAGTTCCTCGGCCTCGAAGCTGGACAGCCGCTCGTCCACCAGGGCCACCGTCACCGGCAGGCGCCGGCGCAACTCCTCCGCCAGCCGTTCGGCGGCCTGCGCGCGCGGCCCGGCCGTGCCGTCCATGTTCAGGGGATGGCCCACCAGCACCAGCGATGCCTCCATCCGGAGGGCCGCGTCCACCAGCGCGTCGATGCCGCCGCCGGGCCCGGAGGCCGGCAGGAAGGGCAGGGGGGTCGCGATCATGCCCAGCGGGTCCGATGCCGCCACGCCGTGCCGCACCGTCCCGGGGTCGATGGCCATCACCCGCATCACGCCCGACTCCCCCCGCGCGGGCCCGTGCCCGCCGCCTGCCCGATCCTACAGAACCCACTCCAGGCCACGCTTGCCGATGGCCAGCAGGTCCATGGAAATGGCCGCGGCCCAGTGCACCGCCACGCCCAGCCAGAACGACCGGTGCCGCAGCGCCAGGAAGCCCAGCACGGTGCCCGTCAGGATCGACGCGAACACCTCCGGCGCGGGCTTGCCGTAGTGCGTCATGCAGTACGGCGTCACCATCACCAGGATCGCGAGGTCGCCGATGTGGCGCTGCAGCCCGAACGTCACGAAGCCGCGCCAGTAGCCCTCGCCGCTGACGAACACCAGCCCGTAGAACATCTGGTACACCAGGAAGTCCAGCAGCGGGACCTTCCCGTCCACCAGGATCGCGTCGCCGCAGAACGGGTAGCGCTGCTGGAACGAGTCCAGCGTCGAGGCGTACGCGATGAACGGCAGCACCGCCGCGAACAGCACCAGATACAGCCACGCCCACTCGAAGCGCGACGGGGGGGCGTACCCGAAGTCGGACAAGGGACGCCGCAGCACGAAGCGCGCCATCGCCATCGGCACCAGCATCCGAAGCACGAAGGCCGACAGCGAGAAGTAGAAGAACGGGTACAGGCGCGCCAGCGGCCATTCGGGGGGGACGAACCGCGCGATGGACTGCAGGTAGAAGCCCGACCGGCCGAAGTACCAGAATGTCGAGATCAGGATCGGGACCGTCAGCAGGACGAGGACCGCCTCTCCCGGAAGCGTGCGTGCCGACTTGACGGCCTCGTGCCACTCGCGGCGCATGGCCTCCCCCGTTGGCGCGGGCGGGTACGCGGTCCTAGACCGGGATCTCCTTCAGGTCGGGCGCCACGCGGAAAAGGCAGCCCGTCGCGGCGCGCACGTCGTCCACGGTGTGCCCGGGCGCGACCTCGGTCAGCGTCAGGCCGTCGCCGGACACCTGCAACACCGCCAGGTCCGTGATGACCAGGTGGACGCAACGCAGGCCGGTCAGCGGCAGCGTGCACTTCTCGAGGATCTTGGGAGCGCCCTTGGCGGTGTGCTCCATCGCGACCACCACGCGCCGGGCGCCGTTGACCAGGTCCATCGCGCCGCCCATGCCCTTGACCATCTTGCCGGGGATCATCCAGTTGGCCAGGTCGCCGCGGCAGGACACCTCCATGGCGCCCAGGATGGTCATGTCCACGTGGCCGCCGCGGATCATCGCGAACGAGTCGGCACTGCTGAAGTACGCCGCGCCGGGCAACTCGGTGACGGTCTGCTTGCCGGCGTTGATCAGGTCCGGATCGACCTCGTCCTCGTAAGGGAACGGGCCCACGCCCAGCATGCCGTTCTCGCTGTGGAAGACGACGTCGATGCCGGCCGGGACGTAGTTGGCCACCAGGGTCGGCAGCCCGATGCCCAGGTTCACGGTGTCGCCGTCGCGGATCTCGCGGGCGGCCCGCTGCGCGATCTGCTCCCTCGTCAGCATGGCTTCCCCCCCTGCCCCGGCCGGGGCCGGGTCGTGCGCTTCTCGATGGGCTTCCGGTAGTCGTGGCCGACCAGGACCCGCTTGACGAAGATCCCCGGGGTGTGGATGGCGTCCGGGTCCATCGTGCCCGGTTCGACCAGTTCCTCGACCTCGGCGATCGTCACGCGCCCGCAGGTCGCCACCATCGGGTGGAAGTTCCGCGCGGTGCGGTGGTAGACCAGGTTGCCCAGCCGGTCGCCACGCTGCGCCTTGACCAGCGCGAAGTCCGCCGTGATGCCGTGCTCCAGCAGGTACTCGCGGCCGTTGAAGACGCGCGTCTCGCGACCCTCGGCCCGCAGCGTGCCGACGCCCGCAGGGGTGTAGAACGCGGGAATGCCCGCGCCGCCGGCCCGCAGCGCCTCGGCCAGCGTCCCTTGCGGCAGCAGGTCGACCTCCAGCTGGCCGGACAGGAACAACTGCTCGAAGTGCTTGTTCTCGCCGACGTAGGACGCCGTGATCCGGCGGACCTGCCCCGCCTCCAGCAGGATGCCCAGGCCTTCGTGGTCGATGCCGCAGTTGTTGGAAACGATCCACAGGTTCTTCGCGCCCTTGCGGTGAAGGGCCTGGATCAGGTTCTCGGGGTTGCCGCACAGGCCGAATCCCCCGACGGCGATCGTCGCGCCGTCCGGGATATCCGCCACGGCCGCGTCCGCCGATTCGAAGACCTTGTTCATGACGCTCCTCCTTGCGCCCCGGATCCGGGGCCTCGCGGATTCTGTCCCGAAGGGACCGCGAGGTCAACGACGTCAAGCCGTCCTCGCGCCGGTTTCCTTGCGCGGTGCGCGACGATGACGCACGATCCTGCGAGGGACGCGAGGGGGCGTGCGGTGACGGGCGGCGCGGGACCGGTGGGACTTCACCCGGGACGCCAGGTCAAGGCGGGCGGCGGGGGGCGCGTCCTGGTCCTGGGCGCGTGGAGGCTGCCGGACCGCGCGCTGCTGGCCGCGAGGGTCGGTGCGGTCGACGTGGTGATCGACCTGCGGCCCGAGGGGACCTCCGGCGCGGCGAAGTACCGCACCATGAGGGGGATGGACGTGCGGGTCTTCCGGCACCCGTCGGAGCCGGGGCCCGGCCGCGTGGAGAACCTGGCGGTCGACTGGCTGGTGGTGCGGTTCCTGGACCGGAAGCCCCTTCCGGACGGCGCGCTGCCCGCGGTCGCGAACCCGCGGGCGGAGGACGTGCCGCCGGCGGTGCCGCTGCCGGCCGGGATGCGGGACGCCGGGGTGACCCGGCTGGAGAACGCGCTGGAGACGTGCGTCGAGGGGCCCGAACCGGGGGCGAAGGCGCGCATCCGGTGGGTGCACGGCCAGGGCGAAAGGTCGTTCCTGGGCTGGGCGGCCGAGGGCGAGAGGACGGGGACCTGGGAAGCCGGCGCCGCGGCCTCGCTGGATCTCTGGGCCACCGGCGTGGCGGCCGCGCTGTCGTCGATGCTGGGGCCGGGGGCGCGCTGGGAGGCCGAGGCCCCGACGGTGACGCTGTTCGTGAACCTGGCGCACCCCGTGACCGAGGGCTTCGCCCGTTTCGCGGAGCCCCCGCCGTCGCGGATCGCCGTGCACACGATCGTGCCGTCGCGGTGCCTGTTGCGCTGCAGCTTCTGCCCCGGGGCGGTGGACCCGGACGACCCGATCCCCACCCGGGGTACGTACGAGATGCGCGTGGAACGCCTGACCTCGGTGCTGGCCGGCGTGGTCGGACGGGGGATCCCGGTGGACCTGGTGCTGGTGGGCGACGACGCCCTGAACGTCGAGGACCCGGTCGGGATGCTGCGGCGCCTGACGCGCTTCGGGCCGTCGCACGTGAGGATCGTGACCCCCGGGACGGGGCTGCACGACCCGGCCCTGGCACGCGCGCTGGCGGGGCTGCAGCCGCCTCCCGGGCTGACGCTGACCCTGCTGGGGCCGGACGAGGATCTGCACGACCGTCTGGCGGGTCGCGCCGGGGCGTTCCGGGAACTGGAGTCGTCGATCGCCAACTGCCGGGACGCCGGCCTGGACGTGCAACTGAACCTGGTCGTCGTGCGGGACAATGCGGCCGTCCTGCCGCAGACGCTGAGGCATGCGGCGGCCCTGGGCGTGCCCGTGCGCCTGGTGATGTTCCGCAGCGAGCCCCGGCACGGCCGGGAGTTCCTGCAGGCGAACGTGCCGTGCCCCGCCGAGGTCGTGCGGGCCCTGACCGCCGTGCCGCCGGGGGTGGCCGAAGCGGTGATCGAGGTGGTGGACGTGCCCCTCTGCCTGCTGCCGCCGTCCCTGCGCGGCAAGGGGGTCTTCACCCAGGCCAGCCTTCCGGACGAGGCCGGGCGCCGTCCCTCCGCCTGCGCGCGCTGCCCTGCCGCGGGGACCCGCTGCACCGGCCCCTCGCGCGGCATGATCGACCTTTTCGGGGAGGAGGGGCTGCACCCCGTGCCGGGTTAGGAACCGCGCGGCGATCCCGCCCGGGCCGCCCTTCGCGCGCGCTCGACAAAACGGCCTCCCGGTGCTACAAAACCGCGGTCTTGGACGCGGGGAATCCCGGCATGGACGAACGGTTGCAAGAGGCCCTGGCCGAGGTCGCAGCGGCGACCAGCGCGGCGATCCTGAAGGACGTCGAGGTTCGCTGGCTGGGCAAGAAGGGGCTGCTGACGTCGGCCCTGAAGGAACTGGGGGCGCTGCCTCCCGACCAGCGCAAGGCGCGCGGGCAGTCCCTGAACGCCCTGAAACAGGCCATCGAGGCGGCCGTCGAGGCGCGCCGTGTCCAGGTGGCCCGCGCCGAGGCCGACGCCCGCGCGTCCGCCGAGCGCATCGACCCGACGCTGCCGGGCCTGCCGGTCGCCGCCGGGCGCCTGCACCCGCTGACCCGCATCGTCGAGGAGGTCGAGGACCTGTTCGAGCGGATGGGCTTCCACATCCTGGACTACCCCGAGGCCGAGCGCGAGTACTTCAACTTCGACGGGCTGAACATCCCGGTGGACCACCCGGCCCGCGAGACGCAGGACACCTTCTACCTGCCCGGGGGGAACGTCCTGCGTACGCACACGTCCCCCGGCCAGGTGCGGGCCATGCGGGAACTGGCGCCGCCGTTCCGGGCGATCTTCCCGGGCCGCGTGTACCGCTGCGAGGCCACCGACGCGTCGCACGAGCACACGTTCCACCAGGTCGAGGGCCTGATGATCGACCGGTCGGTGTCCATCGCGCACATGCTGTCGTCGATGATGACGCTGCTGGAAGGCGTGTTCGGCCGCAAGGTCGAGGTGCGGCTGCGCCCGGGATTCTTCCCGTTCGTCGAGCCCGGCTTCGAACTGGACCTGCGCTGCATGGTGTGCGGCGGCGAGGGCTGTCCCGTGTGCAAGCGGTCGGGCTGGGTCGAACTGCTGCCGTGCGGCCTGGTGAATCCGAACGTGATCCGCGCGGGCGGGCTGGACCCGGCCGAGTGGGAGGGCTGGGCCTTCGGGCTGGGGCTGTCCCGGCTGGTGATGATGCGGTACGGCATCGACGACATCCGCTGGCTGATGGCGGGCGACCTCCGCTTCAACCGGCAGTTCTGACGTTGTAGGGCGGGGGCCCCGTCCCCCGCCATTGCAGGTGTGGGGCCCCGTTCCCCGCCAGGTTGGGTGACGCATGAAATTCTCGTGGAACTGGCTGTCGGACTGGGTGGACCTGTCGGGCGTCTCCGTGGACGAGGTGGCGAACCGGTTCACGATGACGGTCGCCGAACTCGAGGGCGTCGAGTCCGTGGGCCAGGGACTGCGGGGCGTGCAGGTCGGCGCGATCGCGTCGCTGGCGCAGCACCCGAACGCCGACAAGCTGAAGGTCGTGGACGTGGACCTGGGCGGCGGCCGCACGGCGCACGGCGTGTCGGGCGCGCCGAACCTGGCGGTCGGCCTGAAGGTGCCGGTCGCGCTGCCCGGGACGGTGCTGCCGTCGGGCGAGGTCAAGGCGGCCGAGATCCGCGGCGTGGCCTCGGCGATCGTGCTGCTGTCCGAGCGGGAGATGGGCCTTTCGGACGACCACTCCGGCGTCATGGTGCTGCCGGCCGACGCGCCGCTGGGCGCGGCCCTGCCGGACGTGCTGCCGGTCGAGGACCGGGTCTTCGAGGTCGACAACAAGTCGCTGAACCACCGGCCCGACCTGTGGGGCCACCACGGGCTGGCGCGCGAGATCGCGGCGATGCTGGGTCTGCCGCTGAAGCCGCTGGCAGACGCCTTCCCGGCCGGCGACGGGCAACCGGTCCCGGTGACGGTGGACGATGCCGTCGACTGCCCTCGCTACCTGGCGATGGCATTCTCGGGCGTTGCGATCGCCCCGTCCCCGTTCGTCGTGAGGCACCGGTTGCGCGCGGTCGGGCTGCGGCCCATCAACAACGTCGTGGACATCACGAACTACGTGATGATGGCCGTGGGCGAACCGGTGCATGCGTTCGACCGGCGGATGCTGCACGGCGGGCGCATCCAGGTGCGCCGGGCCGCGGAGGGCGAGCCGTTCCGCCTGCTGGATGGCCGGGACCTGCTTCTCACGGCCGAGGACCTGGTCATCGCCGACGCCGAGCGCCCGGTGGCGCTGGCCGGCGTGATGGGCGGCGAGGAGAGCGGCATCGCGGACGACACCACCGAGGTGGTGCTGGAGTGCGCGACCTTCCACCCGGCGCGGGTGCGGCGGGCCGCGGTGCGCCACGGCGTTCGGACCGACTCGTCGGCGCGCTTCGAGAAGTCCCTGGACCCGAACCTGCCGCCCTGCGCGATGGCGATGTTCGCTTCGATGCTGGGCACCATGAGCCCGGGCGCGCACCCGGCGACGCGTCCCTCCGACGTGGCGTCGTTCGACCGCCGGCCGTTGCACGTGCGGCTGGACCCGGCATTCGTGTCGCGGCGCCTGGGAATGGAGGTGCCGGTGCCGAGGATCCGGGCGATCCTCGAGCACCTGGGTTTCGGCATGCGGCTGGAGGACGGCGTCTTCGACGTGGAGGTGCCGTCCTGGCGCGCCACGAAGGACATCCGCATCCCCGAGGACCTGCTGGAGGAGGTCGGTCGTGTCATCGGGTACGACCAGGTGCCGCCGGACGCCCCGAAGGCCCCGGTGACGCTGGTGTCGCGCCGGCCGCGCCGCGTGCTGCTGAAGACCCTGCGCCACGTGCTGGCCGGCGAGTGCGGCCTGGACGAGGTGATGACCTATTCGTTCGACAGCCGGGCCCTGGTGGCGAGGCTGGCGTTCGACCCGCCGGACGCGCTGGCCCTGGTCAACCCGATCTCGGCCGACGCGACGACGCTGCGGACCGACCTGGTGCCGAACCTGCTGGGCTGCGTCGAGCGCAACGCGGCGCGGTTCCCGGATGCCGGCGTGTTCGAGGTGGGGCGCGTGTTCCGGGCCATGGTGGACGACGAGGGCGTGCCGCTGCAGCCGTACCGGCTGGGCATCGCCGCGTGGCGGCGGGGTGTGAAGGGCCGCGACGAGTCCGAGGCCCTGTTCCGGAAGGTGAAGGGCGTCGTCCAGCACGCGTTCGGGCGGCTGGACCTGCCCGGCGTGGAGATTGGGGACGACTGGGCAGGCGACCGGCGCCCCTGGATGCACCCGAACGCCACCGTCGCGGTCCGCGTGGGCGGCGCGACCGTGGGCTGGATGGGCCTGGTCCACCCGACGACGATGCAGGCGCTGGAGGTTCCGGGCTTGGCGGTGCTGGCCGAACTGGACGTGGACGCCCTGGTGTCGGCCCCGCGGACGCCCCGCGCGTTCGTGCCCGTGCCGCGCTTCCCGTCCATCTCCAACGACCTGTCGCTGGTGGCCGACGAGAACGTGCGCGCCGGGATGCTGGCCGCGGCCATCCGGCAGGCGGCCGGGCCGTTCCTGGCCTCGGTGGACCTGGTGGCGGTCTACAGCGGGCCGCCCATCCCGGAGGGCCGCCGCAGCCTGTCCTTCCGGATGACCTTCACCGCGCCCGACCGCACGCTGTCGGACGGGGAGGTGAAGGAGGCGGTGGACCGCGTGGTCGCCGCGGCGCGCGAGGCCGGCGCGTCGGTCTGGGGCGAGGGCGCGCCGGACTGAACCGGGGCGGGAGGGCACCGTGCGCGGCGGGATGCCGGACGTGCTGTTCGTCAGCAAGCCCCTGGCGCCGCCCTGGGACGATTCCGGCAAGGTCCTCCCCTACCTGATCGCCCGCGAGGCCCGCGACCTGTCGATCGCGGTGATGACTCCGCGCGGCCAGCCGCTGAACCTGCCGAACGTCCGCAGCGAGGAACTGTACCGCCGTCCCTGGTCCTTCACGGTGCCGATGCGCGACAAGGTCGGCGTGATCTTCCGCCTGCTGGCGCGGTCGCTGCCGCCCGTCGTGCACTTCTTCTTCTCGCCGAACGGGCCGACCACGATGGCGGCGCGCCTGGTCCGGCGCCGGCATCCCGGCGTGAAGGTCGTGCAGACGGTCATGAGCCTGCCCATCGGCGCCGACGCGCTGGACCAGGGCATCTTCGGCGACGTGGTCGTGACGTGGTCGCGGGCGGCGGCCCTGCGCGTGTCCGAGGTGGTGCGGCGCCGTTCCGTCCCCGCGAAGGTCGTGCACGTGCCCCCGGGGATCGACGAGCGGCGCCCCATGGCCGCGGCCGAGAAGCGCGCGACCCGGTCGTCCTTCGGGCTGCCGCCGGACCGTCCGGTGGTGCTGTACGCGGGCGACCTGGAGTTCTCGACCGCGGCCTTCGTGACCGCCGCGGCCGTTCCGCAGGTGCTTCAACGCGTGCCCGCCGTGTTCGTGTTCGCGTGCCGGCCCAAGACCGCTGCCGCCCGGGCCGCTTCCCGGGACCTGGAGGCGATGCTGGCCGAGCCCGCCGCGCACGGCCACGTGAGGTTCATGGGCAACGTGAAGGCGTTCGCGGACCTGCTGCGGTGCGTGGACTGCCAGGTGCTGCCCGCCGAGACGACGTACGCGAAGACGGACCTGCCGATGGTGCTGCTGGAGGGCCTGGCCGCGGGCGTCCCGGCGATCGTGGGCACGGGCACGCCGATGGACGAACTGGTCGAGGCCGGGGCGGCGCTGGGCGTGCCATCCGGGTCTCCCGAGGCGCTGGCGGCGTCGCTGGCCGGGGTGCTGTCGGGGCCGGGGCGCGCCGAGGCGATGGCGGCAGCGGGCCAGGCGTTCGTGAACCTGCGCCACTCGGCACGGGCGATGGCCGATGCCCATGCCGCGATCTACCGCGAACTGTTGCGCATCTAGCAAGGAGGCCCCCGTGCCCGAACCCGGCGCCCCGATGGATCCGCGGGCCTACTACGACGTGATGGCGGGCGGCTACGAGAACCAGCGCCACGCCGGGTACCACCTGCACCTGGACGAGGCCGAGGTGGAGTGCGTGGCGGACCTGGTGCGCGGCCGGGAGGTCTTGGAGGTGGGGTGCGGCACGGGCCTGATCCTGCAGCGCCTGGCGCGCATCGCGTCCCGCGCGGTCGGCGTCGACCTGTCGCCGGGGATGCTGGCGCGCGCCCGGGCCCGCGGCCTGGAGGTGCAGGAGGGCGACGCCACCGCGCTGCCGTTCCCGGACGCCTCCTTCGACGCGGCGGTGTCCTTCAAGGTCCTGGCGCACGTGCCCGACATCCGGGCCGCGATGTCCGAGATGGCGCGGGTGGTCCGGCCCGGCGGCATCCTCGCGGCGGAGTTCTACAACAGGCTCAGCGGGCGGTACCTGGTCAAGCGGCTGAAGGACCCGTCGCCGATCGGCGGGGGCGTGCACGACACCGACGTGTTCACGCGCTACGACTCGCTGGACGACGTGCGGTCCTACCTGCCACCGGGATGCGAGGTGATCCGTGTCCGTGGCGTCCGTGTCGCGATCCCCGTCGCGGCCGTGATGAAGGTCCCCGTCCTGGGGGCCGCCATCGGCCGCGCCGACCGCCTGCTGGGCCGAACCCCGCTGGCTCGCCTGGCCGGATTCCTGGTCGTCGTCGCCCGCAAGTCCCTGTAAGCGGGGGCCCCGCCCCCCGCCGGTCCCCCGCCAGCGCCAATTCAGGGACAGTCACCATTATTCATGGGCGAACTGCAAGTATTTATTGAAGAAACGAAATACAGTAACAAGAACGGGAACTTGGGGTGTCAATAATGGTGACTGTCCCTGAATTGGGGCGTCAGTCGCTGCAGGCCATGTCGATGTACAGGACGCCGGACAGGTCCTCGCCGCGCAGTCTGATGGTGCCGGTCCCGTCGGCCTTGACTGCCCACAGGCCGCCACCCACGTCCTTTTTCGCCATCACCGCGTATGCGATCCAGTTGCCGTCACGGGTCCAGGCCGCGGACACGACCCGCCCGCCGGCCGCGATCGTCGATTCCACCGAAGCGCTGCGCCGGTCCGACGACAGGCGCACGATCCGGATCGACGTGTTCGCGTCATCGTCCAGCACCAGCAACCGGTCCCCGTCCCTGGGGTGCCACTTCGCCTTCTCCCAGGCCCCGGTGGACCCCGTGACGATCCACGTCTTCTCGGGGTCCTCGCTGCCGAAGCAGTTGTCCTCCCGGATGTCCCACGGGTCGAATCCCAGGTAGCCGCTGGCGTCCGGGTCGGGCAGGAACTTCAGCCCCGCTCCCGACGACGACTCGAAGATGCACTCGCGCCGCAGCGGCGAGCACGTCGGCCGGTACCCCGCCCCCACCTTCATCGATCCCCGCGCCCCGCCCACGTCGTACACGTGCAGGTCGCCCACCCGCACCATCAGCAGGTCGTCCGAGTCCGGCAGCCACGCGGGATGGTCGATCTGCTGCGCGCTGTCCTGCCACGGCAGGAACGTGAACACCGTGCGGACGTTCCGGTTCGCGTCGTCCGAGAGGTCCAGGATCTCCATGCCCGGGTGGCCCTCGCCGCCGCCCATCATGCCCGTCGCCAGCCGCGTCCCGTCGGGCGAGATCGCGATGCCGTCGATGGCCATGTAACGGACACCCTCGTACTTTCCGCTGCCGGCGTCCACCTTCGCCAGTCCGCTGACCATGCCGCCGCCCGACGAGATGCCGCCCACCCAGACGTGGCCCGAGGGCTTGTCGCCGTCGCAGCCGCCGTTCGCGCACGGGTCCGGTTTCGGCACGTTCTCGCAGTTGCCCGCGTCGGTCGCGAAGGCCGGGTCCGGTTCCGCCCCAGGGATGCCGGCCGTCCAGCGGTAGACCTTGAAGTCCGCGTAGGTGCCGGCAATGTCCTTTCCGTCCTTGCCGTACCCCCCCAGGAAGTACGGGGCGTTCATCGCCGCCTCGAACAGCCCGCTGACCTGGTCGCCGTTGCGCACCCGCTTGAACGTGAACCCCGACGAGTCGATCTGCTCGGCGGCGTGGCTGGCGATCTTCTCGCCGTCCTTGAAGTAGAAGATCAGGTCGCCGGGCTCCGAGTCCGCGGCGTTGATCTCCACGATCGCCCCGGATCGCAGCAACCTGGACCGCACCTCCTCGGGGCACGCCACCCAGGGCTTGCCGCCGTTGAAGTGCCGGCTGACGAAGCCTCCGCAGTTGAACGTCTTGGTCGGCGCCCCGGGGAAGTCGGGCAGCCCCGGCACGTTCACGTAGGTCCCCCCCAGGTTCGGCACCTTGGCGTTGTAGTCGTCCACCAGCGGCTTCGGCACGGTGTTGTTCCGGTACAGGATCCCGTCGATGGTCACGCTGCCCGGCGTCCCGTCCTGGAAGGCCAGCGGCGTCCCGTTGGCGTCCAGCAGCCGCATCCGGCGCGTGCAGCGGTCCCGCGGGTCGTCCAGCGACATCGGCTGGTACAGCACGGCGCTGGACACCCGCGCCGCCAGCGACCCGACCAATCGCAGTTCCTCCGGCGAGTACCACATCGTGTCGTCGCCCTCGGTCCACATCGACTCGAACAGCGACCGGGCCGCCCACGCCGCTGCGAACAGCGACAGGTGGACGTCCCCGTCCACGTTGCGCTTCACGAACGACGCCAGCGGTCCCACGGACGACGGGTCGCCGCGCCGGTGCAGCGCCCACGCGTAGATCGCCAGTTCGAGGTCCCGGTCGTACGCCGGTGTCCCGTCGAACGCCGCTTCCAGTGCCGCCTGCGTGTCCAGCACGCCGTCCACCAGGGCCTGCGCCTCCGGGAACAGGTCCCCGATCGCGTCCCACTGCTGGATCGGCAGGCCCGACACCGTTATCAGCGGGAAGGTCGCGTGCAGGTCCGCGGCCGTCCCCATCGCGGCCTCCACCTCGGGCGGCAGGTCGAAGGACTTGCCGCCCTGGCCGCAGGCCGCCAGCAGGGGCAGGGCGGCCAGCAGGGCGATCGTGCCGGTCGCGTGTTTCACGAGGGTCCTCCCGGTCCAGGGTTGCCGCGAGTATATCCGCGAAATGAGGGCCAGCCTCCGGTTTCCTGGCGACGCCATCCCGGGCATGGGCGCCGTGCAAGTGACGGAAATTACGGAAGCGAGACGGCAGAAAATGGAGGCTGTCCCTATTTGATGGGCAGGGGACGGGGCTCCTGTTCCTACAGGTCGACCAGCTTGCCGGGGTTGCAGATGCCGGTGGGATCGACCTCGCGGCGCGCCGCCCGGATCAAGCGCAGGCCCAGGGCACCCTTCTCGTGCACCAGCCACGGCTTGTGGTCCAGGCCGACCCCGTGGTGGTGACTGATGGTGCCGCCGTGCCGCGCCACCGCGTCGCAGATGGCTGCCTTGATCGGACGCCACTGCCCCATCGGGTCGGCAGCGTCCACCGGGTACATCAGGATGAAGTAGATGCAGGTGCCGGTCGGGTACGAGTGCGACAGGTGGCAGAAGACGTGCACCTTGCGGCCCTGCGCCGCCGCGGCCGCCTGAACCGCCGCCTTCACGTCCTCGTGCACCGCCTGCACGCGGCTCCACGGTACCGCGGTCTCGTGCGTCTCGGTCGCGATGCCGGCGTCCAGCAGATCGTCGCGCATGTAGGGGTGCAGGTAGCGGTCGCGGTGCCAGTTCTTCGCGGGCGACACCCCCAGCGACAGGCCGCGGTGCTTCTTCGCGATCGCCACCGCCTCGGCCACCTCGCGGTCCACCGCCTCCGGGTCGCCTTCGGTGCCGATCAGCGCCACGCACTTCGTCACGCCGTACCCCAGCAGGCGCAGCGCCGACAGGCCCGCGTCCTGCACGCGCCTGGGCCCGGACATCTTCAGGTACGTCTCGGTTTCGACCTCGTCGGACAGCCGCATGTACGACATCCGCAGGCCCGCGCCCACGATCGCCGACAGCGCGGCCGTACCCGCCGCGAAGTCCGGGAACATCACGGCCACGATCCGGTGCGTCGCCGGTTTCGGATGCACGCGCACCGTCGCCTGCGTGATGACGCCCATCGTGCCTTCCGACCCGGCCAGCAGGTGATCCAGGTCCGGCCCCGCCGCCGACATCGGCCCGTTCCACGTCTCGACCGTGCCCTCCGGCGTCGCCACCCGGCAGGACACCAGAAGGTCCGCGATGTCGCCGTACTGGTTCGACTGCTGGCCCGACGACCTTGCCGCGATCCAGCCGCCCAGCGTGCTGAACTCGAACGACTGCGGCACGTGGCCCAGTTCCCACCCCTTTTCCGCCAGCGCCGCCTCGAGGTCCGGGCCGTAGATCCCCGCGCCGAACGTCGCGCACCGGTCGTCCGGGTCGAACGCCACCATCGCGCACAGCCGGGTGGTGTCCAGCGTCACCACGGGCCGGCCACGCGGGTCCACGGCCTCCACGCCGCCGACCACGCTGGACCCGCCTCCGAACGGCACCACCGCCCAGTCCCGCTCGCGGCACAGCCGCAGCACCTCCGCGACGGACGCCTCGTCCCCGGGCAGCACCACCGCGTCCGGCGCGCCGGCCACCTCGCCGCGCCGCAGTCGCAGCAGGTCCGGCAGGCTGCGCCCCATCGCGTGCAGCACGCGCGCCTTCGCGCCGGTCCGCAGCGCGTCCGCCCCGCCCGCCGCCTCGGCCAGCGCCTGCAGGTCCGCCTCGCCCAGCCGCGCCTCGGGCAGGACGATCGACTCCAGCGCCACCGGCGGGGTGCGCGTCCCGATCGCGTCGTGGCCCAGCCGCTCCCCGATCCACCGCAGGAAGAAGTCGCGGTGGCCCCGGAAGTCGTAGCGCATCGACTGCCAGCCCCACCCGCACCAGTTCGTCGCGTCGCGATCCACGGGCATGTTGGCCTCCGGATAGGGTTCGAGAAACCCGGGCGATGATAGCGCAGGGCAGGGCTTGGCGGGGAGGGACGATCGTGCCGGGTGAGGCCCGGGACCCGCCGTCCTGTCAGTACGCGACCAGCGCGTCGACCGGGACGCCGTCCAGGCGCTTGCGACCGTCCAGGAAGGTCAGTTCGATCACGAACATCGCCAGCGCCACCTCGGCGCCCGACTCGCGCACCAGCCGGCAGGCGGCCTCCATCGTGCCCCCCGTCGCCAGCAGGTCGTCCATCACCACGACCTTCTGCCCGGGCCGCACCGCGTCCTCGTGCATCTCGACGCTGTCGGTGCCGTACTCCAGCGAGTAGGAGGCCTTGCGGGTCTTCCACGGAAGCTTGCCCGGCTTGCGGATCAGCGCCAGCGGCAGCCCCAGTCGCGCCGCGACCGGCGCCGCGAACAGGTACCCGCGCGACTCGATGCCCGCCACGACGTCCGCGCCCGACGCCCGCACCACCTCGCACAGGTGGTCGATCAGCCGCCCGTACAGCGCGCCGTCCAGCAGGACGGTCGTGATGTCCTTGAACAGGATTCCCGGCTTGGGGAAGTCCGGCACGTCCCGGACGGTCTTCGCGACGTCGGCGGCCAGGGTCTTGCGCGTCGTGTCCATCGATGCCTCCACGATGGCGGGGGACGGGGCCCCCGCCTGTGTTGGCGGGGGACGGGGCCCCCGCCTGTGTTGGCGGGGGACGGGGCCCCCGCCCTACACTGTCCGGCCCATGCCCTCGGCCCAGCGGATCCCCGCCATCGCGCCCCGCGCCAGCAGGTCGTTCGTCAGCGGCGTCACCGACCCGTACCCGTCGTGCACCGCCCCGCAGTCGCTGTCGGGGGCCGTCTCGTTCGTCACGCGCGTGCCCCCGATCCACAGGTACTCGCCGCCGCGCGGATCCTGCCGGGCCACCACGTCGCTGGAGTAGAACCGGTTCCCCAGCCGCGTCACCCGGAACCCCCGCCATGGCGCGATCGACGCGTCCGGCAGGTTCACGTTCAGCGTCACCCGCGGGGGCAGACCCTCGGCCAGCACCTTCTCCAGCAGCGGCACCAGGTGCGGTTGTGTCCACTCGAACGGGAAGTCCGCCTCGCTGACCAGCGACACGGCCACCGACGGCACGCCCTGGATCGTCCCCTCCATCGCGCCGCCCACCGTGCCGCTGTACAGCACGTCGTAGCCCAGGTTCGGCCCGCGGTTGATGCCCGACAGCACCAGGTCCGGCCTCCGCGGCAGCAGGTGGTTGCACGCCACGAACACGCAGTCCGCCGGGGTGCCCGTCAGGCCCCAGCGCATCGGCCCCGCCACCCGCGCGCGCAGCGGCTCGGTCAGCGTGATGGCATGGCTGACCCCCGACACCTCGCGCTCGGGCGCCACGACCGCAACCTCGCCGAAGCGGGCCGCGACCCTCTCCAGCGCGGTGATCCCGGGCGAAAGAATGCCGTCGTCGTTGGTGACCAGGATCAGTCGCTGCATCAGAACGTCCCGATGTTGAACTCGAAGACCACCGAGGGTTCGCCCTTCTGTTTCTTCAGCGGGAAGCCCCACTCGAACCGCAGCGGGCCGATCGGGGACCACCACCGCAGCCCGAATCCGACGGCGGTCCGCATCTTCAGCGGGTTCGGCCACTCGCCGTCGTCGTACGCGTTGCCGGCGTCGAAGAACACGACGCCGCGCACGCCGATCTGCTCGAAGATCGGGAACTCGGCCTCGATGTTGAAGACCAGTTGCTGGGCGCCGCCGATCTTGAACGACGACGGCCACGCGGTCGGGTCGCGCGACGATCCGACCGGGATGGACGGTCCCAGCGACGCGCGCTCGAAGCCGCGCACCGTGTAGATTCCGCCGACCTGGAATCGCTCGAAGATCGGCAGCGGTTCGCCCTTCGGGCTGAAGATGTAACCCCACGCGCCCGCCACCTTGCCGACGATGCCCCAGGCGATCGGGAAGTACTGCCGGGACCGCACGTTCAGGCGGATGTAGTCGAAGTCGGACCCGATCTCGCTGCCCGACCACTCGATGCCGATGCTGGAGACGTTGCCGCGCCGGGGCATCATGCGGTCGTCGCGGTTGTCGAATGCCGCGGTCAGCGCCAGGCTGGACGTCAGGCCCTTCTGGTCCAGGTTCGCGACCGGCACGTCGCTGAAGCCCTTCAGGCCGCCCGCGCGAACGTCCACACCCTCCAGCCGGTACGTCCCCGCCAGCGAGAAGTAGTCGATGAAGCGGCGGCCGATCGTGAAGTCCAGCCCCTTGGACGACTGGCTGAAGTTGTACTGGGACATGTCGATGTTGAAGGCCGAGAAGCCGAAGGTCCAGTCGGTGTCCAGCAGGTTCGGCTCGTTGAACGAGAACTCGAAGTACCGACGCAGGCTGGAGATCGTCGCGTTCAGGCTGATGGACTGGCCGCGTCCCAGGAAGTTCTGCTTGCTGATCTGCGCCTGGAACAGGAAGTTCTCGACGCTGCTGAAGCCTGCGCCGACGCTGAAGGCGCCGGTCTGCCGCTCCTTGACCTCGACCGTGACGTCCACCTCGTCGGGCTTCAGGCCCGGGCGCGGCCGAACGGTGACGTTCTCGAAGAAGCCCAGTCGCCGGATGCGCGCCTCGGAGTCGCGCAGCCTCGTCTCGCTGTACAGGTCGCCTTCGTACAGGCGCATCTCGCGCCGGATCGTCCAGTCGCGGGTGCCGTCGTTGCCGACGATGTCGATGCGGCCGACGTGCGCGATCTCGCCCTTCTGCATCACGTAGGTGAAGTCGATGGTGCGGGTGTCGGCGTGCAGTTCCGTGTCGTTCGCCACCGACGCGAAGGCGTACCCCTGGTCCTTGTAAAGGTCGCCCAGCACCTGGATGTCGTGCTGCACGTCGAACGCGTTGAAGATCCGGCCCGGCTTCAGCTTCAGTTTCGCGATCAGTTCGGGCGCGGGCTTCATCAGGTCGCCGGTCACGTCCACCTTGCCTACCGTGAACTGCGGGCCCTCGTGGATGGTGATGCTGATCGTGATGAAGCGGCGGTCCCGGGACAGCATGACCACCGGCGGGTCGACCCGGACCTCGGCATACCCCTTCGTGTTGAAGAAGAAGGCGATGCGCTGCTGGTCCTCCTCGAACATCTCCTTCTGGAAGGTCCCCTTGCCGGTCAGGAAGGACAGCAGCGACCCCTCCTGGGTCTGCATGATCTTCTTGATCTCGTCGGCGGGCACGTGCTCGTTGCCCAGGAACTCGACGCGCTGGACCTTCACCTTCGCCTGTTCGCGGATGACGAAGACGATGTCGACCAGGTTGTCGGCCTTCGGCTCCAGGCGCCACGAAACCTCGGCCAGGAAGAAGCCCTGCTCGACGTAGTGCTGGCGGATCCCGTCCGCGGACTGCTCCACGCGCTCGACGTCCAGGATCGTGGCCGGCCGGACCAGGATCTTCTTGCGGATGTCCTCCTCGGAGACCTCGTCGTTGCCCTCGATCCGCACCTTCTCGACCGCGGGCCGCTCCTTCACCACGAACGTCAGCGCGACGCCCTCGCCGTACGGTTGCACGCGGGCCGCGGCATCGTCGAACGCCCCGGTGGCGAACAGGGACTTGAGGTCGGCGGAAACCTCGGCCGGGTCCAGGCGCCGGCCGATCGCGCTGCGGATGCGGCGGCGGGCGGTTTCCAGGTCGATGCGGGTCAGGCCCTCGAACCGCAGGTCGGTGATCGCGGGGCCGGGGCTGGCCGCGGGGGCCTCGGACGCGGACTGCGCGCGGGCGGTCGACGGCGCCAGGACCACCAACGCGGCGGCCGCGGCCAGCAGGGCCAGCACCACCGCCAGCAGCGTCGCCGGGGACGGCCCCGCGAAGGGGGGCAGGGGGGTGCGGCGAGCCTCGGGCCGGGCCGCGGTCCAACGATCGGAAGCGATCCGCGTCACGCAGAGACCTCCACCGGGTGCACCACTCCCTCCTCCAGGCGCAGTACCCGGCCCATGCGCGCCGCCAGCTTCAGGTTGTGCGTCGCGACCAGGAAGGCCGCGCCGAACTCCCGGTTCAGCGAGGCGAGGAGGCCGTGGACCTCCTCGCTGGTGGCGTCGTCCAGGTTTCCCGTGGGCTCGTCGGCCAGGATCAGCCGAGGCTGCATCACCAGCGCCCGCGCCAGCGCGACCCGCTGCTGCTCGCCGCCCGACAGTTCTGCCGGGCGGTGCTCCACCCGGGAATCCAGTCCCACGGCTTCCAGCAGCGTCCGCGCCCGATCCAGCGCCTCCCGCCGCGGAAGCCCGCCGATTATGGCCGGAATCATCGCGTTTTCCAATGCCGAGAATTCGGGCAGGAGGTGGTGGAACTGGAACACGAATCCCAGGTGCCGGTTCCGGAACGCGGCCAGCGCCGGCTCGGGCCGTCCCAGCAGGTCCTCCCCCTCGAACCGCACCACCCCCGAGTCCGGCCGGTCCAAGGTGCCCAGCACGTGCAGCAGGGTGCTCTTGCCGACGCCCGACTTGCCCAGGATCGCGACCATCTCGCCGGGCGCCACGTCCAGGTCCAGGCCCCGAAGGACGTGGATCTCCTTCCCCCCGCGCGAGAAGGATTTCGTCAGCCCCCGGGCCTCCAGCAGCAACCGGTACATCTCGATCCCTCGTCTTTACCTGCGAGCGTCTGCCGCGCATCCCGCCGGCAGCACGCGAGCCTGACCGGGACGCGCAACGCGTCGGCCCGGTCAGTCGTTCCGCAACCCGTCCGACGGCGTCGGCCGGGCCACCGTCATCGCCGGGTACACCGTCGCCAGCAGCGCCGCTGCCAGGGCCGCAACGGCCACCAGCGCGACCTCCAGCGGCCGCACCTGCACGGGCAGCGTCCGCAGGTAGTACTCGGCCGGCAGCCGGATCCCCGCCCACACGATGTAGGCGCAGGTCGACAGGCCCATCAGCAGCCCCGCCCCGGTCCCGACCAGCCCGATGATGGTCCCCAGACCCAGGAAGACCGCCCGCACCCCGGCCCGCGTCGCGCCCAGGCTCCGCAGCACGGCCATGTCCCGGGACTTCTCCATCGTGATCAGCACCAGCGACCCGAACACGTTGAACGCCGCGACCAGGATGACCAGGCCCAGCACCAGGAACATCGCCACCTTCTCGACCACCAGGGCCGAGAACAGCGACCGGTTCGCCTGCGCCACCGTGCGGACCTCCCCCCCCCCGTCGCGATCCACCGTCTCGCGCACCGCGACCTCGGCCGGCGCCAGCCCGTCCACGTCCCGCAGCATCACCGCCACGCGGTTCGGGGCCTCCAGCAGGAACAGGTTCCGGGCCTCCGGCACCGTCATGTAGGCGGTCTTCAGGTCGTGCTCGTACAGCCCGCTGACGAACGTCCCCGCCACCTGGTACGTGCGCGTCCGCGGACGCACGCCCGTCGGCCCCACGTCCCCGTCGGGCACGACCACGACCACCTCGTCGCCCGCCCCGACGGCCAGGCTGCGCGCCAGTTCCTCCCCCAGCAGGATGCCCGGCAGGATGCGGCCGGATCGCGAGATCGCCGCGCCGATCGGCGGCATCGTGGCCTCGCCCGGGGCCGCCGGCTCGCCGTCGTCACCCGGCGGCTCCCCCGGTTCCCCCGGCGCCGCCTCGTTCCTCCTGGCGAACCCCATCTCGCGGTCCGTCATCTGGCGCAGCGGGTCCGTCAGGCCGCGCAGCGCCTTCGCGGGCGTCGTCGGCACCAGCCACAGGCGCTCCAGCGCCCCCCCGGTCGGCAGCGCCCGGATCGCCATCCCCGGGCTCATGTTCGTCGGCGAGGTGATCATCGCCTCGCCCTCGACGAAGGCCTCGGAGGCCGTCGCGCCGGGCGTCGCGGCCAGGCTCCTCGCCAGCGCCTCCACCCGTGCCTCGGCATCCCCATCGCCCGTCCGGTCCGGCGGCTGCACCGTGATCGTCGGGGAGTGCCGCACGATCTTGCCCTTCAGGTCGGCCTCGAACCCCCCCATCACCGACAGCACCACGATCAGCGCCCACACGCCGATCGCCGTGCCCACCATCGCGATGAAGTTCTGGCCCGAAACGGGGATCCACCTGCGCAGGCGCCCGGGCCTCTCGTCCCGGAACCCGACCAGGATGCGCATCGCCAGCAGGGCCCGCCACGACGGCGCCGCGCGCGCGTCCGACAGCCGCCGCAGCACCCTCAGGAGGCCCGTCACCAGCAGGGACACCAGGACGATGGCGGCCAGGATCACGCCCAGCAGTTCCAGGACCGGGAGGAGCCAGGACGCCAGGACGGTCATACGGGACCCCTCGTCATCCCTCGGGGCGCAGCAGGGGGAACAGGATCACGTCGCGGATGTTGTCGCAGCCGGTCAGCATCATCACGACGCGGTCGATGCCGATGCCCTCCCCGGCCGTCGGCGGCAGCCCGAAGGTCAGGGCGCGCACGTAGTCCTCGTCGTACTCCATCGCCTCGGCGTCGCCGGCCGCCTTCGCCGCCATCTGGGCCTGGAAGCGCTGCTCCTGGTCCTGCGGGTCGTTCAACTCGGAGAACGCGTTGCCGAACTCGTTGGTGCCGATGTACAACTCGAACCGGTCGACCAGCGTCGGGTCCGAGTCCTTGCGGCGGGACAGCGGCGACACGACCGCCGGGAAGTCGGTCACGAAGGTCGGCTGCACCAGGAACGGTTCGGCCCGCAGCTCGAAGGCCAGCATGCCGATGGCCAGCGCCTTGTCGCGCGGCGTCGCGTCGCAGAGCTTCTTCAGGACGGCCTCGGCCTCGTCCTTCGGCACGCCCGCCTTCAGCGTCTTCGCCAGGGCCAGGTCGGCGTCGTGCAGGTCGGCCTCCTCGAATCCGCAGTACTCCTTCAGCGCATCGCACACCGGCAGGCGCCGGAAGGGCGGCGCGAAATCCAGGTCGTACCCGCGGAACTGCGCCGTCAGGCAGCCTCGCACCTCCTGCACCAGCCCGCGGAACAACTCTTCCGTGAGGTCCATCAGGTCCAGGTAGGTGGCGTACGCCTGGTAGAACTCGATCATCGTGAACTCGGGGTTGTGCCGGTTGCTGAGCCCCTCGTTCCGGAAGTTCCGGTTGATCTCGTACACGCGGTCGAAGCCGCCCACGACCAGATCGGAAGAGCACACGTCTGAACTCCAGTCACCGAATACGAT
>CALJUR010000008.1 GCA_937975765.1 uncultured Myxococcales bacterium | reverse complement strand
CCGAGATCTACACTCTTTCCCTACACGACGCTCTTCCGATCTCGGCAAGATCATCCAGTCGCTGAAGCGGGCCGAATCGAAGAACCCCGTCTTCATGATGGACGAAATCGACAAGCTGGGGCGCGACTGGCGCGGCGATCCCACGTCGGCGCTACTGGAGGTCCTGGACCCGGAACAGAACCACAGTTTCATGGACCACTACCTGGACGTGCCGTTCGACCTGTCGTCGATCCTGTTCATCACGACGGCGAACGTGACCGACACGATCCCGCCGCCCCTGCTGGACCGCATGGAACTGCTGGAACTGCCCGGCTACACGCCCGAGGAGAAGATCGCCATCGCCCGTCGCCACCTGCTGCCCAAGCAGATCAAGGAACACGGGCTGACCGAGGAGCAGGTCCCGCTGTCCGACCCGATGCTGCTGTATGCCATCGACCACTGGACCCGCGAGGCCGGCGTCCGCAACATGGAGCGCGTCGTGGCGGGCATCTGCCGCGGCATCGCCGTGAAGGTCGTCGAGGGCAAGTGGGAGAACCAGGAGATCACCGTCGAGATCCTGAACGACTTCCTGGGCCCGGAACAGTTCTCGCCCGAGACGGTGGAACGGACCGAGAGCGCCGGCATCGCGACCGGCCTGGCCTGGACGTCCACCGGCGGCGAGATCCTGTACATCGAGGCGTCGAAGATGGCCGGCAAGGGCCGCCTGAAGCTGACCGGCCAGCTGGGCGACGTGATGAAGGAGTCGGCGCAGATCGCGCTGTCCTACCTGCAGAGCAACGCCCTGGCGTTCGGGGTCGACGACCGTCAGTTCGAGACGTCCGACCTGCACATCCACGTGCCGGCCGGCGCGATCCCGAAGGACGGGCCGTCGGCCGGCGTGACGATGTTCACGGCCCTGTTCAGCCTGATGACCGGCCGCAAGGTGCGGTCCGACACGGCGATGACGGGCGAAATCACGCTGCGCGGCCTGGTCCTGCCCGTGGGTGGCATCAAGAACAAGGTGCTGGCGGCGCAACGCGGCGGTGTCACCCGCATCGTGCTGCCCGAACGGAACCGCAAGGACCTGACCGAAATCCCGGAACAGGTGCGCCGCGAGATGGAGTTCGTCTTCGTCAAGAAGATGGACGAACTGCTGCTGCAGGTGATCGAGCGCAAGGAGGACGAGGATCTGTTCAAGGCGCCGGTACGGCCGGCCGAGAGCGACCTGCCCCCGCGCGTCCGCATCGAGGACGAGGAGGAGGTCCCCGAGATCCGCAAGCCCGAGATCCTCGAGGACCTGCCCCCGCGCCCGACCGTCTGACCCCCGCGACCTGTAGGGCGGGGGCCCCGTCCCCCGCCAACGTGGATGAGGGGCCCCGTCCCCCGCCAACGTGGATTAGGGGCCCCGTCCCCCGCCTTCCCCCCTTTCTACCCGCGCCTTCCAGGGTTGCGCCCTGCCTCGCGATCCGCCCCGCCGGGCTTGTCTCCCCCTCCGCCTCGGCGCACAATGAACCCACCAGGAGACGAGGGGGGATGAGGCACGCGCGTTCCCGCCGTGCGACCCTCTCCGGGAGGCAGCCATGGACGAGCGTCTGGTCCGGAACGCGAAGGCGGCACTGTCCCAGTTGCTGGAGTTGAGGGAGGGCGAGAACTTCCTGGTGGTGACCGACGAGGCGACCCTGCAGGTCGGCGAGGCGTTCCGGACCGCGGCGGAGGCGTTCGGCACCCGGCCGGCCCGCTACGTGCTGCGGGAGGACCAGCGGCCCCTGAAGGAGATCCCGGAGGAACTGATGGTGCTGGTCCCGGACGTGGACGTCGCCGTCACGTGCTTCGCCGGGCGGGTCGAGGAGACGCCGTTCCGCATCTCGCTGCTGCAGGCCTTGTGCAAGGTGGCCCGCCGGGTCGGGCACGCGCCGGGGATCACGATCGACATGCTGCGCGAGGGCCCGATGGAGGTCGACTACGAGGTGCTGGCGATCGACGCGCACGACCTGATGCGCCGGCTGGACGGCGCGATCGAGGTGCGGCTGACGGCACCGGGCGGCACGGATCTGCTGCTGAACCTGGCGGACCGCCCGTTCCTGACGGACACGGTCATCGCCGACGGCGGCTGGGGCAACCTGCCCTGCGGCGAGATCTGGTGCGCCCCGGTGGAGGAGTCCGGCGAGGGCGTGCTGGTCTGCGACGGGTCGATCGGCGACCTGGGCGCGGTGCCCGGGCCGGTCCGGCTGCTGGTGAGGAAGGGCAAGGTCACGGACGTGGACTGCAGCGACGCGGCGTTCAAGGAACGGATCGTCGATGCGCTGTCCGCGGACGAGGCGGCGTCGATCGTGGGCGAACTGGGGATCGGCTTGAACCCGGGCGCGCGGGTCACCGGCAACCTGCTGGAGGACGAGAAGGCGGCCCGGACCGCGCACGTCGCCTTCGGGAACAACGAGGATGCCGGCGGCGGGCGCAACCGTTCCAGGACCCACCGCGACTTCCTGGTGCTCAAGCCCACGATGGAGTTCACCTTCGCCGACGGGCACGCGGAACGCCTGCTGGTCGGGGGCGAGGTGGTGCCCCGGCCGATCACCCGCGACGCGTCCGAACCGCATCGCTTCCGTTCGGTGCTGGTCGCCGTGGATTACTCCGAGGCGTCCGTCGAGGCCCTGCGGTGCGCCGACGCGATCGCGCGCCGCGACGACGCGGCGCTGGCAGTCGTCCACGTGCTGGTGCGGCCCGCGACGGTCAGCCCGCTGTTCCCGCACTACGTGGCCATGCCGGACCAGGAGTGGTCCCGCCAGCAGGAGATCGCGGCCGCCGAGCGCCTGGACGACCTGGTCCGCGAACACACCCCGCGCGCGCCGGACGCTTACGCAGTCCTGGTCCCGTGGGGCGAGCCGGCCGTGACGCTGGTGGAACTGGCCGAGCAGCGCGGATGCGACCTGATCGTGCTGGCGAACCGCGGCCAGTCGGCCCTGTCGCGCTGGATGCTGGGCAGCGTCGCGTCGTCCGTGGCCGCGAACGCGCGATGCCCGGTGCTGCTGGTGCGCTAGGGAGACAGGCGGGGGACGGGGCCCCCGCCAACGCATTTGAGGGGCCCCGTCCCCCGCCAACGCAGTTGAGGGGCCCTGTCCCCCGCCTTCGCTTGATTCCCCCGGGGGTGGATGCTACAAGGTTCTGCATGAGGAATCCCGCGCCGCGCACCCTGCTGCCCCTGCTGTCCCTGCTGGCCGTGCTGCTGTCGCCCCCCCCGTCCTTTGCTGCGGTTCACCGGATCGTGCTGGACGGCTCGATCGACCCGCTGCACGCCGAGTACCTGGTGCGGGCCATCGACCTGGCCGAGCACGAGGGTTCGTCGCTGATCCTGATCCAGTTGAACACCCCGGGCGGCCTGGTGGACTCGATGGAGGTCATGGTCCGCCGCATGCTGTCGTCGCGCGTTCCGGTGGCGGTGTACGTGTCGCCCCCCGGTGCCAAGGCGGCCTCTGCCGGCTTCTTCCTGCTGGAGTCGGCGGACATCGCGGCGATGGCCCCGGGCACCCGCACCGGCGCCGCGCACCCCATCCTGTCGATCGGCGGCATCCTGCCGATGCCGGAACCCCAGCAACCGCCCGGCAAGACCCCGGAGAAGCCCGCGCCCTCCGGCACGCAGGACGACGACAAGCCGGCCGGCCAGCCCGCCAGGGAGGACGAACCGCCCTCTTCGCTGCCGAGGAAGGAACCCGCGCCGGCTCCGCAGACCTCCATCCTGATGGACAAGATCACCAACGACATCAACGCCTACCTGCGGTCGATGTGCGAGCGACGCAACCGCAACGCCGACGAGGCCATGCTGGCGGTTTCGGAATCGAAGTCCTGGACGGACCAGGAAGCCCTGAATGCGAACCTGATCGACCTGGTGGCCGCCACCGACTGGGAACTGCTGTCCGCGATGGATGGGCGCGACGTGCGCCTGCTGGACGGGTCCCTGAAGACCCTGTCCACGAAGGACCAGCCGATCACCACGATCGAGATGACCTTCCGCGAACGCGCCCTCTCCTTCCTGGTCAACCCCAACCTCGCATTCCTGCTGCTGCTGGTGGGCGTGCTGCTGATCTACGTGGAGGTGACCCACGCCGGGATGATCCTGCCGGGCGTGATCGGCGCGCTGTGCCTGCTGCTGGCGGTGACGGGCTTCTCGTTCCTGCCGGTGACGGCCACGGGCGTCGTGCTGATCCTGACGGCGATCGGCCTGTTCGTCGCCGAGATCTTCGTGACGTCGTTCGGGATCCTGGCCATCCTGGGGATCCTCGCGCTGGCGATCGGAGGCATCATGCTGGTGGACGTGCCGGGGACGGACTTCGGCGTGGACCCGGTGCTGGCGGTGTCGGCCGCCCTGGCGTTCGGGCTGATCACGGTCTTCCTGGGGCGGCTGGTGGTGAAGGCGCTGCGACGCCGGACGGTGACCGGTGCCGAGGGCATGGTCGGCAAGGAGGGCCAGGCGGTCACGGACGTGTCCGCCGAGGGCAAGGTGCTGCTGAACGGCGAGTACTGGCAGGCGTTCGCGGACGCGCCGATCCGGTCGGGGACGCGGGTGCGCTGCGTCGAGGTGCAGGGGTTGAGGCTGAAGGTGGAACCGGTGGCGCCGTCGGCCGCGGGCACGGTCTGACGGTTGCAAGGAGGGGGCGATGGAGGAATTCCTGGGCGTTCTGCTGAAGGGACCGGCGGTCGTCATCGTGCTGGTGATCGCCTACCTCTTCACGGCGATCCACGTGCTGCGCGAGTACGAGCGCGGCGTCATCTTCCGGCTGGGCCGGCTGGCGACGCGGCCGAAGGGCCCGGGCCTGATCTTCGTGTTCTGGCCGATCGACCGGCTGATCAAGGTCGACCTGCGCACCATCACGATGGACGTGCCGCCGCAGGACATCGTGACGCGCGACAACGTGACCACGCGCGTCAACGCGGTCTGCTACTTCCGCGTGGTGGACGCGTCGAAGGCCATCGTCGAGGTCGAGAACTTCCTGTACGCGACGTCCCAGTTGGCGCAGACGACGCTGCGGTCCGTGCTGGGCGAGGTCGAACTGGACGAACTGCTGAGCCAGCGCGAGAAACTGAACATGCGGCTGCAGGAGATCCTGGACCGGCACACGGACGCCTGGGGCATCAAGGTGTCGCTGGTCGAGATGAAGCAGGTGGACCTGCCCGACGAGATGCGGCGCGCGCTGGCCAAGCAGGCCGAGGCGGAACGCGAGAAGCGCGCGAAGATCATCCACGCGGCCGGCGAACTGGAGGCGTCGCAGAAGCTGTTCGAGGCATCGGCGGTGCTGGCGCAGGAACCCGTCGCGGTGCAGTTGCGCTACCTGCAGACGCTGACCGAGATCGGCGTCGAGAAGAACACCACGGTCGTCTTCCCCATCCCGATGGACATCCTGGCGCGGTTCTCGAAGGACGCCGACGCGAAAAAGGCGTGACGCGGGCGACGGGACGCGGGTCGGTCAGAGGCTGCCGACCCGCGCGACGACCTCGCGCAGCGTCCGCAGGTGGAAGGGCTTCTGCAGGTAGTCGCGCCCGCTGTGGGTGACGAACTCCTGCGTCTCGGCATCGACGATCCCGCCGGTCACGAACACCACGCGTTCGGCGACCTCGGGCTGCTGGACCAGCAGGGTCTCGTACAGCGAGCGGCCGGTGACATCGCCGCCCAGGGACAGGTCCAGCAGCACCACGTCGAAATCCTCGGCCAGCAGGCGGCGGGCGGCATCGTTCGCGTTCGAGACGCCGACGACGTCGTTCTCGCCACCCAGGGCCTCGGCGGTCAACTTCTGGATGACGGGCTCGTCGTCCACGACCAGCACCCGGCGACGCGGCGATCCCGAGGGCTCGGACGGCACCACGTGCAGGCCCGACGCGGAGGGGGCGGTCGTGCGGGGGCGCGGCGAGGCGGCGCGGGCGCGCTCGATGATGCGGCTGCACTCGCGCGCCTCCTCGAGGATGCGTGTGACCTGGGTCCGCACGTCGTCCTCGAGGTCCTTGCGGGCGGCCAGCAACTGGGCATAGCCCAGCACCACGGTCAACGGGTTCATCAGTGCGTGGTACAGGCGGGACAGTTCCTGGTCCCGTCCCCCCACGTCGTTCTGGTCCATGATGGGGTCTCCTTTGAACCGGCCGGGCAAACCTATCGGAAAGGGGTGCCAAGGTCAAGGATTCGACCCGGCGCCGGGCGGCATTCTCGTACCGGTCATGTCATGATTGGACGAGACCAGGGCCCGGATGCGGACCAGGTCGTCCGGGTCTCCCTGGACGGCCAGGCGCACCCTGCCATCGGGGTCCAGTACGACGGCCAGGGGAAGCCCCTCGACTCCCAGCGCCTCCAGCAGGCGGCCTCGAGGATCGTTCAGGCAGGGGAAGCCCACCCCATGGCGCCGAATCGTGTCCCGGAAGACCGCAGGGGCAACATCCACGCCCACTCCGGCGACCCGCACCCCCCGATCCCGAAGGTCCCGCCAGAGGAGGTCGTAGTCCCCCAGGTGCCGCATGCAGGGCCGGCACCAAGACGCCCAGAAGACCACGACGGTCCACCCCTCGGGGGCCGGCAACACCAGGAGCCGTCCATCGGCGTCGATGCCGGAAGTGGCCGGGAAGCGCCCCTGCGGGCCATGGGCCCCGAGGACCCCTGGAGACTGGACCAGGGCCAGGGCCGTCGCGATCGCCGCCAGGCTGCGTACCGACTCTCCCCTCACGGCCTAGAACCCCACCTTCATCCCGCCGTGCACCATGCGGGGCTCCCGCGGACCGTAGACGAAACCGGCGTCACGGCCCGCCCCGACATCCAGGTCCTTCTGGTAGGAGTTCAGCAGGTTGCGCACGCCGGCATACAGGGTAAGGTCCACCTCCTGGCGAATCTGCCAGCGGTAGGACAGGGTCACGTCCCAGTCGAAGAACCAGGGCGACCGCACCAGCGTCGGCACGGGGTTCCCGTCGGCACCCACGGGCACGTCGCCCGCGTAATGCGGCACGTCCATGGGGCCCGTCACGTCCAGGACGGTACTGATCTCCAGGCCCTTCACGGGCTTCACGGCGGTCCGCAGGAAGCCGTAGGCCGCGGGGGTCCGGAAGAGGCTCCGGCTGCCGAAATCCGGGTCGGGCGTCCCGCGCTGCGTCTCCTCGACGGTCACGCCAACGTCCACGGACCACAGGCCCTGACGGTAGTCGCACCCGAACGAGGCCTCGCCTCCGTAGACCAGCACCCGGCCCCCGTTGGTTCGCAGGAACTCCAACTGGTCCACGGTGGCCGGATCATCGCGTTCCTCGGACTGGAAGAGGTCGGTCAGGATCGTCACGAAACCGTTCATGCCTCCCTTCAGGGTCCAGCCTCCTCCGACCGCCCCCTCGGCTCCGATCTCCTGGGACACCGAGTACGAGCGCTCGGGCTCCAGGTCGGGGTCGTTCCGGATGACCTGGCCCTCGCCGCCCATGATGGTGATGTGCAGGTCCTCGTCGAAGACCTGGGGCGCCCGGAATCCGGTCCCGAATGCGGTCCTCAGGCGCAGCCACTGCAGCGGCCTGAACTGCAGGGCCAGCCGCGGGCTGACCACGGGGTCCCCCACCTCGCTGTGCTTGTCCAGGCGCAGCCCCAGGACCCATTCGCCCCAGTCGGCCCAGATCCAGTTGTGCTGGGCGAAGACGCCGATGTTCCAGTAGGTCTGGTCGATGATCCGGTCGTAGCCCACCAGGTTGTCCTCGAGCTGGTCGACCTGGAACTGGCTGCCCGCGGTCAGGATGTGCTGGCCCATGCCGGAGAACAGGTGGGTGTAGGCCACGTCGGCCAGGTGCACCAGGTTCTTCGAATGGCCGTAGGCCCGCAGGGCGCCTTCCTTCTGCGCCAGCGCCTCCCGGTAGGCTTCCCACTCCTGATCGGTGGCGGTGGACGGGTCCTCCGGCAGCAGGGCGCCCGGGTCCGCGTCCCCACCCGCGCCGTAGTAGGAATCCCGCTCGGTGTAGGCCAGGCTGTACCCCAGTTCATAGGTCCCGCGTCCCACCTGGTGCTTCCATCGCGCGTCGCCCTCCAGGCGCGTGGCCCGGATCGATTCCGCGATCGCGGCGTCGTGCTCCGGAAGTCCCAGGTGATCGCCCCCGCGGCGAGCCTCCCGCAGGAAATGGGTCTTCAACTGCAGTTCGCCCCCGGGGACCAGTTCCAGGTAGCCCGCGGCGCCGCCGTCGATCTGGCGCACGCGGCCGATCTCCGAGAAGCCGTCGCCGTTGGCGTCCCAGGCGTCCCGGTGGGTCGCCCCGGCGAAGACGTGCAGGGACAAGCGACGATTCGGGCTGATCAGGCCTCCGTTCGCGGACAGGCGGTAGTCGCCCACCGTGTCATCGAGCCCCAGCCCGACGGCCGAGCCCCGGAACTGGATGTCCCCGAAGTTCCGCGTCGGCTTGCGGGTGATGATGTTGACTACGCCGCCCACCGCGTTGCCGCCGTACAGGGCCGACCCGCCCCCCTTCACGATTTCCACCCGCTCGATCATCTCCTCCGGGATCTGCTCGGCGATGTAGACGCTGGCCAGCGAGGACACGACCGGGCGGCCATCCACCAGGATCTGGGTGTACTGCCCCTCCAGGCCGTTCATGCGGATCTGCGTGAAGCCGCAGTTCTGGCAGTCCATTTCCACCCGGACGCCGGTGTTCTGCTCCAGGGTGTCGGCCAGGTTCCGGGCGTGCTTCTCCTCGATGGCCTCCCGGGCCACCACCTGGGTCCGGACCGGGGCCTGCTCGGCCAGCCGCGCCACGCGGGTGCCGGTGACCACCACGTCTCCCATGGGGTACTCCAGCATCAGTTCCAGGCCGGTGGCGGCGGTGGCCTCGTCCAGTTCCCCCGGTTCCACCAGGTCGGCGAACCTCTCCGCGTGGACGTGCACCTCGACGGTGCCTGGCGCCAGGGTCAGGAAGGCGCGGCCGTCCTTGTCCGTGACGGCTTCCTGTCCGGCGGAGGGCACCTCCACCCGTGCACCGGGAACAGGACGGCCGTTCGGGTCCAGGACCAGGACGGGGAAACGCAATGCCTGTGGAACGGCAGCCGGTTCCAGGGAAGGCGACGGGACGGGAACCGGTTCCGCGGCCGGGGATGCGACGGCCTCCGGGGCGTCCGCGGGAGTGCCGGCCGGCACCTCCTGGGCACCGGCCGGCAGGGCCAGGAAAAGGCAGGAAACCAGGACGATGGCAATTCGCAGGTGCATGAATAAGTCTCCTGTGTCCTTCGACACGCTGTTGTCTCAACCAAGTTCATATCGAAGCACCACGCTGGTCTTCAGCGGGTGCTCCCCAATCAGGGCCGGGCGGCGGATGGTCCCGGACAGTGCCAGGACCGTTTCCATGGCCGCCTGGTCCAGCAGTTCGCTGCCCGAGGACCGCTTGACGCGGACCTCGCAGAAGGTGCCGTCGGGTTTCACGATGAAGGACAGGCTGACCGATCCGGTCAGTCCCAGCCGCTGGGCCGCCAGGGGATAGATCTTCCGGCGAACCAGTTCGTCCCTCACCGTCTGCAGGTACTCCTGGGTCAGGCCCACCAGGTCCACCTTGGGGGGCGGCGGCGGTGCTGCCGCGGGCGGCGGGGGGGGCGGCGATGCGGCGTCGGCTTCCAGCCGGAAACCGCCCGTCCTCTCCCCGTCATCCGCCCACTCCCCACCGGCCCCTTCCTGCACCACGATCTGGGCCGGCAGGGGCACCGGGACCGGCTTCCTCGGCGCCTGTACCACGGACCGAGGCCTGGCCTTCGTCTCCTCCCCGAAACGGATTCGCTCGCGGGAGGGCTGCGGCTTGTCCTCGCGGACCCGCAGCGGGTCGGGTTCCTTCCGGGCCTGGATGCTCGCCTCCACCTTCATCATCCGTGGCGCGGACGGGCCTCCATGGACCGTGCCGGAGGGCTCGAAGGCCAGGCTGGCCGTCACCACGGAGGCCACGAGGACGAAGGCCGAAACGACGAGGCTGGTCGTGAAGATCCCGTTGCCGAGGACGGGGAGGTGCCGGAAGAAGCCTCGGGAAGGGGGAACGGCCTGGAAGAACAGTGTCACCGGGTCGAGGGACAGCAGTCCCCAGTCGCCGATGCGAATCGGGATCTCCCCGGTCCTGCAGGCATCCCCGTCCGGTACAGGGTTCACGGACAGGGACTCCGTCCGCCCGCCCCGCCGGATCCAGCCCCGCAGGTCCGGCGTGGCCACCAGAACCGGTCCGTGCCGCCGATCCATCCGGAACAGCGGGCCCTTGCGAGGAGACAGCCCCGCAAGGGGCACCCCCTCGACGAAGCCGTCCTTGCCGAGGCTTCTCCGGTTCCCGTCCAGCAGGGACTCCCGGAGGATCCTGCCGTGCCAGAGGACGGCGACCCGCAGAACCGCGTCATTCCCTTGGCGTGCCATGAGTTCCCCCCGCCCCTCCGGGGGAGAGGGATGCCGGCGCGATGCGCGACGGACGTCCCGCGATCCCTCGGGGGCTTCCTGTTCCCGTACCTGATGCCAGGGTCAGGCGAAGAAGGGGCTGGCGGGGGGCGAGGCCTTCGGGGCGAACCGGAGACACGAGGACGAGGTTCTCGGTTCCGGTACGAGTGCGACGGTGTCGGTCGGCACGATCGGGACGGACTGCACCAGGACGGAGGAGGGATCGTCCGAGGCCAGGTGGGCCACGTAGTCCGGAATCGGACAGACCGACTGCCTGGGGGAATCGTCTCCGCTTCGTGCCAGGGTGTCCCCGAGCGGGTTGACCCAGGGCATCCCCCCATTGCCGGAACGCGCCTCGTGTTCGAAACGCTGCTCCAGGGGGTTCCAGTAGTGCCGCTCGGACAGGGCGTCGGCGAAGACAGCCACCCATCCCTGCATCAGCAGGAAGACCGCGATCACGCGGGCCGCGGAGCGGACCTGCGGAATGCGGAACTGGTAGCGGGTCCCCGTCATGACGTTCCCTTGCAACCGGCGCACCGTCTTCCGGGGGTAGCGCCGGACCTCGTTCGCGCGAAACTGGTAACAAAGCCGATGCGACATGTCAACCAACGGTTCGCGGGGAATCGCCTGGACAACCGGTAGTGCCGAGGCGACTGACGATCAGGGTCGCGGCCTGGGCCCTGGGTGGAGCCCCTTCCCCCGCCTCCCCCCTCATGCCCTCGGGTGGGCCTTCCGGTACACGTCCTGCAGGTGCTTGCGGCTGACGTGCGTGTAGACCTCGGTGGTGCTGATGTCCGCGTGGCCCAGCATCTCCTGCACGCTGCGCAGGTCCGCGCCGTTCTCGACCAGGTGCGTCGCGAAGGAATGGCGCAGCTTGTGCGGCGACACCTTCTTCATCACGCCGGCCTGGAGGCCGTACGCGGCCATGTTCCTGTAGAAGCCCTGCCGCGTCAGGATGGTGCCCCGCGCCGTGACGAACAGGGGGTCGCGACGGCCGCGGGTCGCGGGCCGCTTGCGCAGCATCAGCAGGGGCCGCCCGTCCCGCAGGTACGTCATCACGGCCTCGCGGCACGGGTCGGAAATGGGGACGACGCGCTCCTTGCGCCCCTTGCCACGCGCCAGCACGAAGTTCTGCGCCAGGTTCACGTCGGGCACGTCCAGGCCCAGGACCTCGCTGATGCGCAGGCCCGACCCGTACAGCAGTTCCAGGATGGCGCGGTCGCGCAGCCCGCGCGGCGAATCCGGCGACGGCGCCTCCAGGATCGACCCGACGTCGTCCTCGGACAGCACGACGGGCAGGCGCCGCGTGAAGCGCGGGATCTCGACGTCCTCCATAGGATCGACGGAGATCGCGCCGGTCTCCAGGTTCCACGCGAAGAACTGCCGCAGCGCCACGGTGGCCGCCGCCAGCGACCGCGGCGACAACCCCTCGGTCTTGCGCCGCCGAAGGAACGCCTCGACGTCCTCGCGGGCGACATCCCGCGCCATGGCGTCCTTGCCCCGCGTCCGCACGACGAACCCCGAGAACCGCGACAGCGTCCGCGAGTAGGCCAGCAGCGTGTTCGGCGACAGCCCGCGCTGGACCCTCAGGTGGAACAGGAAGGCATCGACGGCCCGGTCCATGGGACGACCCGGTTCGACCGCGGCCAGGATGGCACGGGGACGCGCGGCACGGCAACCTCGCGCAACGTTCGCCGCGCGCGCCGCCCCGTCACAGGCACACGGCGGACGCGTACGACCCGCCCAGTTCCCGGCACTCGGCGTCGCTGCGGCACCCGAGATACCGGCAGGCCCCGGACTCGCAGGCGTAGTTCGCGGCAGAGTATGGCCCATCGTCGGACGAGGCGCAGTCGGCCGCGGTCGCACACCCGATCTGGCACAGCGCGTCCCAGGGGTCCTGGTTCACGCACTTCGCCGTCGCGTACGAGCCGCCGAGGGCCCGGCACTCGGTGTCGGACTTGCACCCGGCGTACCGGCAGGCCCCGGAGTCGCACGCGTAGTTGTCGGCGGAATACGGCCCGTTCTCGGGCGGCGACGCGCAGTCGGCCGACGTCGAGCACCCGACGGCGCAGTAACGGCCCCCGGTCCCCCAGTCCCGGCACTTCCCGTTCGCGTACGCGCCGCCCATCGCCTGGCACTCGGCGTCAGTCTTGCACCCGAGGTACTGGCACCCCCCCGACTCGCAGGCGTAGTTGTCGGCCGAGTACGCGCCGTCCACGGGCGGAATCGCGCAGTCGGCGGCGGCCAAGCACCCGATGAAGCAGTACCACGCCCAGCACTGGTGGTCCTGGCACTTCTCGCTGGCGCCGCACGTCCCGCAGTCGCCCCCGCAGCCGTCGTCCCCGCACTGCCGGTCGGTGCAGTCGGGCTGGCACGTCCCGGGGTCCGGCGACTCGGCATCCGTCGCGAGGTCCGGCGAGGGATCGGGCGTCGCGGTGTCCGCGTGCTGCACGTCCATCGCGTCCGCGACGGCATCGACGTGCGTGCCCGGGTCCGCAGGTTCGGCGTCCGTCGCGACGTCCGGTGCAACATCCCCCGCCACGCCGTCGCCCGTCACGAAGTCCGTCGGGGCGGCTTCCCGGTATCCGTCGTTCCCCTGCATCCCGTCGTCCGAGGCCGCCACGTCCCGGGCATCCCCCGTCCCCAGGTCAGCCCCGTCCATCGGCGACGATGCCCCGCCGCATCCCGCGGCCAGCAACCCCGCCAGCGCCAGGCCCATCATCCCTCGCATCGATGTCCCTCGTTCGGCGGGTGGAAAGATAGCACGGGGCGGGGTAGCCGTCAGGCGACAGGGACGCGCCGGAACCCGCAGGCCGGCCTACTGCCCCATGCAGCGAGCGTATTCCGCGGCGCATTCGTCCCGGCAGGCGTTGATCCGGTCGTAGTTCTTGTCGAGGCCGAAGGAAGGCGGGTTGCAGCCCTTCGCGCACGTGAACTTGTGGACCGCGCATCGGGTCTTGTCCCGCGACCCGCCATGCGATGAGGGCGCGATCGTACCGTCGTGTCCCGAACCGGAATCGTACGACGTGGCCTCGGGGCCCGAGGGTCCACCGGTGCGGCCTTGCGAGATGGCCTGGGAACGGTTGATGATGCCTTGCGCGTCGCTTGCAATCTGGGCAACGCCCTCGAGGATCACCTCGGTTCGCCCGCGCCGGGCCCCGCTCATGTATGCGGCGAGGTACTCGCTGTTTCCGGTCTCGAAGCACATGCCGGCCGCGTCCGCCAGTTGCTTCCCCGAGTAGTCCGTACGCGCCACCGCAGCGCGTACGATGGCATAACCAGTCTGGAAGCCACTCTCCCGTGAACACAACTGCGCCAGGTTCGCCAGCACGTCCTTTTCCTTGTCTGTCAGGGGGCGACTCGCATCGATCAAGAGTTCCGCTGCCTCCTGGTGGCCCGAGGCGATGGCATAGATCACGGGCCGCCATCCCCGAAGGGTGGTGATTTCCGGGTCGGCCCCTCGTTCGAGAAGATAGGCGGCCTCGGTGGCATGGCCGGAGGCAGTGGCGACCACCAGGGCGGTCCAGCCGAACGTGGGGTCCTGCCAGTTGACCTGCGCCCCGTGATCGAGCAGGAACTGGACCCGAGAGGTGTCCTCGGACTGGTCCATCTCGATCGGGGTCAACGACATGCCCTGGGAGAAAGTCAGCCGTGACGAGAGCTTGCCCCCCACGGCAGCCTGCAGGCCGGGACTGGGATCGGCGCCCCGCTCGATCAGGTAGAGAAGGAACGACTCCGGAGCCTTGTACTGGACGGCCTCGGCGATTGCCGGACGGACCGGAAGGTTCCGGCCATACCGGTTCACGGGAGGGGGATTGATGAATTCGTGCCCGGCCTCGATCAGCCTCTTGGCCTCCTCGTAGTTGCGGTCCTCGATCGCGAAATTCACGGGTCCCACGACCTTCATGTATTCCTTGTTGTACGCGTGTGCACAACCCGATACCGCGAGGAACAGTAAGGGGATCAGTCGTTTCGCATTCATGGTCGATGTCTGACTCCGTGACGATTTCATGATCTGTCCAGGTCTCCTTTCCCTACGATGCTCTCCGGGGGGGTAGGTCTGCATGATCGAAGAGTATCACTTCGCAAGAAGCCTCCAATCGGGAAGTTGTTTCCCACCCGGCATCGATCATGTTCCTGGTCCAACCCGTCCAGGAATCTGGATTTCCGGGAAGGCCCACCGACGTTGACACCCCGTCGGTGATACGCGCCTATACTCGCAGGCGGAATCGTGGTGGAGGCGACGATGGACTTCGAGTTCCAGAACCCGACGAGGCTGGTGTTCGGCGCGGGGGCGCTGGCGAAGCTGGGCGGGGAAGTGTGCGCGCTGGGCACGCGCGCCCTGGTCGTCACGGGCGGCGGCAGCGTGAAGCGCAACGGGGTGTTCGACCGCGCGGTGGCCAGCCTGCAGGCGGCGGGGGTCCCGGTGGCGGAGTGCACGGGTGTGGAACCGAACCCGCGCATCACGACGGTGATCCGGGGCGCGGACATCGCCCGCAGCGAAGGCTGCGACGTCGTGGTCGCGCTGGGCGGCGGCAGCACGATGGACGCGGCCAAGGTGATGGCCGCGGCGGTGTTCTACCAGGGCGACCCGTGGGACATGATCGTCCACGGCCAGGAGGCGCCGCGCCCCCCGACCCGCGCACTGCCGATCGTGACGGTGCCGACGCTGGCGGCCACGGCCAGCGAGATGAACGGCGGCGCGGTCATCAGCAACGAGGTGACGACCGAGAAGTCTTTCGTGCATGCCGATTGCCTGTTCCCGCGCGTCGCGGTGGTCGATCCCGAACTGACCGTCAGCGTGCCGCCGGACCAGACCGCATACGGCGTCTGCGACCCGATCACCCACGTGACCGAGGGCTACTTCAACGGCGTAGAGGGGACGCCGCTGCAGGACCGGTTCGCCGAGGGAACGATCCTGACCGCGATGGAGTTCGGCCCGCGAGCGGTGGCGAACGGGGCCGACCTGGAGGCGCGCGCCCAGGTGCAGTGGGCGTCGATCGTGGCGCTGAACGGCTGGGTGCAGGCGGGCACGAACGGGCCGTTCCCGGTGCACATCATCGAGCACGTGCTGTCGGCGCACCACGACGTGGCGCACGGGGCGGGGCTGGCGGTGCTGAACCCGGCGTGGATGCGCTTCGCGGCGAAGGCGCGGCCGGCGAAGTTCGCGCAGTTCGCGCGGCGCGTGATGGGCGTGCCGCCGGGGGACGACGACCGCGCGGCGGCCCTGGAGGGCATCGACCGGTTCGAGGCGTTCCTGCGGTCCATTGGCTGCCCGACGCGCCTGTCGGAGATCGGCATCGGCGAGGAGTTGCTGGAACGATACGCGGCGGACACGGTGCGAATCGTGCACGACTCGAAAGGCCGCCTGCCCTCCCGCCCGCCGATGACCCGGGACGACATCGTCGGCGTGCTGCGCGCGGCGCTGTAGAGTCCGGGCGCGACGGCTGGCCCGGAAGGGACAGGGCCTCAGTCGGATCCTTCCGGGCACCTGCCCTTCGCGGCGCCGATCAGGCCGTCCCACTTCTTCTTCAAGGCCTGGGTCCAGTGGGGGACGTCGGGATTGGCGACCAGGAACGCGTCCAGGGCGACCAGGGCGTCGGCGGCCTCCTGGGAGGACTTCTGGGCCAGCGCCATCTCCTCCTCCCCGGGCTTCAGCAGCCCCGTCACCAGGCTGCCGACCAGCGCCACGCCACCGGAGGCGACGCCCAGCCAGGTGGGCGGCGCCTTGGCGGCGTCGGTGGCGGAATCGGTGGCGTTCGTGACCCCCGCGGCAGTTCCGAGGATTCCGGTCAGGGCGCCGGTCACGATCCCGCTGATCAGTTTGCCCTGGGCCTCCCGGTCGTGGGCCTTCGCGATCTTTTCGGACATCCTCACCTGGAAGGCGCTGCACCTCTCGTAGATGGCGACCAGGGAATCGTCGACAGCCCGGAACATGTCCTGGGAGGCCGCGAACTCGGAGGCCGGCAGCTGCCCGACCGCGCCGGCCTGCCCCGGACGGGCGGCCTGGAACGCCTGCACGGTCTGGTCCAGGAACCGGGCGCCCATGTCGGCACGAGCCTTTCCCAGGTCCGCGAGGGAATCGCCCAGCAGCGACATCTCCCGCACGGGGATGCGCGAATAGCAGGCGGTCGCCAGCATCGTGGACGCGGCCAGCCAGAGGAGGGCGCTGGACGAAGGACGTCGGGTCATCGCGAACCTCCCGGGATGGATGTGGACGGACCGATGCTGCCCGTTCGGGGGGGTGGTGTCAAGCGGACCGGCGCCGGCAGCGCGCCCTACCGATCCCCCAGCGCGGCGCGCATGTGCTTCAGCAGGGTGTCGCGGGAATTCAGTTCCAGGGCGGCATCCAGCAGGCGGGCGGCAGGGTCGCGGTGGCCCTGGCCGGCCAGCCAGGTGCCGGCGGTCGCCAGATGGCGCAGCAGCACGCGGCGGGTCTCGATATCGACGTCGGGCCAGTCCGGGGTCGCGGCGCGCAGGGAGGACAGGAAGCGGCCGACGTCGGGATCGCCGGAGGGGATGGACGGGGCGGCCGTCGCAGCCGCGGTGACCCCGGATTCCCCCCCCGGCGGGATCACGTCGAAGGTCCAGCCGTCGAAGGCCAGGTCGGACAGCGGGATCGCCAGGTCGTCCGACGGGAACAGGCGCACGGGGCGGCGCAGGGAGATCGCCCGCAGCAGGTCCCAGTCCAGGACGCGGCGCTGCAGGTACCGTTCCACCAGGGGCTTCAGGTCGGGGTCGCGCCGGGCGGCCAGCGCGGCATAGTACAGGCCTTCGCGCGCCTTGGAGTACAGGGTCTGGTGGACCAGCGTGACGTCGGGACGCGCCCCCTCGGCGGCCTGCCCATACATCAGCAGGAAGTGCACCGGGAAGTGCGACGGCATCAGCACGGCACGCGGCGGAACGGACTCCCAGACGGCGCGGGCCTCGTCGTAAGGCTCGCGCAGCGCGGTGCGGGCCATCGCGACGTCCGCGCCGCAGAAGACCGAGGGCAGCAGGGCGACCGCCGCGAGGATCGCGATGCCGCAGGCCGTCGCGACGCGGCGCCCAGCCGTCTCCAGGCGCCGGCCCAGGATCGGCAGCGCAGCCCCGCCGACCGCGGCCAGGATCGACACGCCCGCGACGGCGACCAGGAAGTAGCCGTGGTCGTCGGGGTTGGACGGGTCCAGAATGCCCATGCCGATCTTGGAGGCCAGGCTGCCGCCGATCGCCAGCAGCAGCACGACGACCCACCGGATGCCGCCCGACCGCGCCAGCAGCCACGTGCCGACCAGGGCGGCGGCCACGACGACGGGCGTCAGCGCCCCGCCCAGCAGGAACAACGCCTTGACCGCGTTGCCGCCGATCGACGCCCCGGCGTCCGAATGCCCGCCGACCGACGCGCTGAAGATGCGCGCCGATGCGTACCAGAGCGCCCCGCCGAACGTGTCGGTTTCGGCCCACGTCGGCTCCGCGCCGACCGCCCCCCGCACCGGCAGGTACAGGTAGCACGCGATGGTGACCAGCACGCCGGTGACGACAACCCACGCGAACGCCCGCACCGTCACGCCCCGCCGCAGCCACGCCACGGCCACCGCCGGCATCGCCAGCACGACCAGCAGGTGGTGGTTCGCCAGCCCGACCGCCAGCAGCACCGCGGCGACGCAGCCGGCCCGCGCGTCGGCGGGATGCCGCATCGCGACCCACAGCGCGGCCAGCACCAGCGCGGACGAGAAGGTGTACACCTCCACCGACATCGCCTGCAGCACGGCCGCCCCCGACATCGCGAACGACAGGCCGGCCGCCAGTCCCGCCCAGCCGGACAACCGCGACGGGCGCCCGGCGATCGCGTCCACCGCCGCGGACGCCAGCAGCGACGCGACCCCGGCCGAAACCGCGGCGAAGGTCGCCGAGAACAGGTTGGCGCGGAACGGCACGTCGCCGACGGGCAGCCACAGGAACGCCTTCAGCACCAGGACCATCGCGGGGTGGCCGGGCGGGTGCGGCAGGCCCAGGCGCACGCCGGCGGCCATGAACTCGGGAGCGTCCAGCCAGTAGGGGACGGGGGGCAGCACGCACAGGTACGCGACGAACGCCGCCAGGGACGCGAAGGCCGCCGCGATCGGGCCGGCGGAGGATTCCCGGTTGTTCACGTCTCGTCCAGCCCGTCCGGCATGGGTCCCCAGGGGTCGCCCTCGGGGATCGGCAGCCGCCGGTTGCCCCGGTGCCGGTCGGCCCGGGCGTGCTTGGTCATCGACTGCGGGCACAGCGCGACGCCCGCCAGCGCGGCGAACGCCTGGATGACCCGCAGTGCCTTGTCGGGGTCGGGATCCTCGGCCTCGATCTCGAAGTCGCGGTGCCCGTCCGGGAAGACCGTCTCGTCGACCTCGACCGTGATGCCGTCGTCGGTGTCGCAGATGGCCCGCCGCGTCAGGGACCAGTTGTTGACCGCCAGCACCTGGCCCCGGACCAGCCGGGCGACCTCCTCGAACCCGTCGATGCGGGCCAGGTCGAACGCCTGGCCGTGGCAGATCCAGGCGATGGCCGCGTCGCGTTCGACCTCGACCTCGGTCTCCTCGGTGCGGAAGGTCGCCCCCTCGCGTCCGCGCCTGGACTTCAGGGTCAGCCGGGCGTGGTCGGGCGTGACGCGCACGCGCAGGCTGATGCCCTGCACCCGCAGCAGGCTGCCAGGCGTGTCCAGGTAGCAGTTCAACTGCATGCCCCAGCGCCGGGGGGCCGGCAGCACCGCCAGGAAGGCCAGCAGGTCCCGGCGCGAGGCGACCTCCAGTTTCACCTCGCACTCGATCCCGACGGAGGTGGGCTTCTTCGCGTGGCCCTTGCAGGGATTGCGGCGCGCCGTCGAGGGACTACTGCCCATGCTGCATCCAGAACCAGGCCGCGATGCCCGCCACGGCCAGCACCGCCAGCCCCAGGAACAGGGCCAGCTTCCAGCCGCGGTGCCGCATCGCGTCGGCCGGGTTGACCTCGGTCGTGAACATCGGCATGCGCCGGCCGACATCGTCGGTGGAGGCGCGCGACGTCGGCCCCACGCGCGACTCGGGCGGCAGGTCGACCACGCGCGTCCGCGCCTCGGAGGCGTCCTCCTCGGGGGCCTCCGCCGCCCGCTTGCCGGCGACCAGTTTCGCCTCGGCCGCCGCCCGCGCCGCGGTCTCCCAGGCGTTCACCAGGGCCGCGCGCGCATCGCCGGCGTTCGGGAAGCGATCGTCGCGCTTCTTCTGCATCAGCCGCGCGACCACCGCCGCCACGCCGGGAAGAATCCCGGGCACCTTCTCCTCCAGCGGGACCGGGGGCTGCGTCAGGTGCGCGGTCGCGACCTCCAGCACCGAGTCGCCGGTGAAGGGCAATTCCCCGGTCAGCATCTGGTACATCAGCACGCCCAGGCTGTAGAGGTCCGAGCGGCCGTCCAGTTCCTCGCCGCGGATCTGTTCCGGCGACATGTACTCCGGCGTGCCGAACACCATGCCGGTCGCGGTCTTGAAGGAGGAGTTCTCGCCGCCCGAGAAGTTGCGGATCTTCGCGATGCCGAAGTCCAGCACCTTCACGAAGTCCGGGTTGCTGCGCAACGGCTCGATCATGATGTTCTCGGGCTTCAGGTCGCGGTGGATGACGCCGGCCGCGTGCGCCTCGTCCAGCGCGTCCAGGATCTGCGCCGAGATCCGCACGGTCCGTTCCACCGACAGGTGCCCCTCCTCGAACAGGATGCGGCACAGGTCGCGCCCGGGCAGGAACTCCATGGCGATGTAGGACAGGCCGTCCTCGGTCTGGCCGAAGTCCAGCATGGCGATGGCGTTCGGGTGGTTCAGGCGGGAGGCGGCCTTGGCCTCGCGGTGGAACCGCTTGACGTGGCTCTCCTCCATCAGCAGGTGGCGGTGCAGCACCTTCAGGGCGATCTGCTTGGACAGGGCGCGGTGCTCGGCCTTGTAGATGCTGCCCATCGCGCCGGTGCCGATGCGCTCCTTGATGATGTACTTGTTGTCGATCGTCTTGCCGATCAGCGGGTCCTGGGGCTTCCTGACCAGTTCCGTCAGCTTCCCCCCGCAGAACGGGCAGAAGCGACTGCCTTCGGGTGCCGGTTGCGAGCAGGATGGGCAAGCCGACAAGAACGCGACTCCGCGACGGTCTTTACGATTCTAGAGTGCGATGATAGGATTCGCAAGGTCCCGGCGGCCATCGCGGAACTTCCGCGCACCATTGCGGAACGCCCGGCGCCGCGCGGGGGAAACCCGAGGGGGGAAGATGATCCGCTGCGTACACTGCGGCACCGAGAACGAGGAGATCTTCACCTACTGCCTGAACTGCGGCAAGCCCCTGGAACAGTCGATGAAGGGCTTCAAGCCGCGCCCGGCAGCCTCCTCCCGCCAGGGGACGTGCAGCCTGATCACGATCCGCACGGACGGCGGCACCGGCCCCGAGATCCCGCTGATCGACGGCGTGAACCACGTGGGCCGGTCGGGCCCCGAGGTCGTCATCGCGGACGACCCGCGTGTCGCGGACCAGCACGCCACGCTGGACGTGGGACGCGACGTGGTGTTCCTGGAGGACCTGGGAACCCGTCACGGCACCTTCGTCCGCGTCACCGGCCAGCGCGCCCTGGCGGACGGCGACCAGGTCCGCATCGGCCACGCGCTGTTCCAGGTGCAACTGGCGATCCCGCGGCCGCAGCCGTCCACCGACGGCGCCGCGTGGCTGGGCTCGCTCGGCATGGCCGGCGACTGGTTCGGACGCCTGCTGCGGCTGGGCCCGGGCGACGCGATCCTGCAGGCGCACCTGCTGCGCTCGCCGGAAACCACCCTGGGCCGCAACAGCGGCGACATCCTGCTGCCGGACGACCCCTTCGTGTCGTCCCGGCACGCCGCGTTCGCATCGTCGGGCGCGGGCTGCCTGCTGAAGGATCTGGGCAGCACGAACGGCTGCTTCCTGCGGATCCGCGGTCGCGTGGCGCTGGAGGAAGGCGACTTCGTCCTGCTGGGCCACCACCTGTTCCAGTTCAAGCGCCGGACGGTCGCCTGACGGCCCGACGCCCCCTCGCGCCCGGCCCGCGGGCCGCTCCCGGCGAACCTGAACGCGGCGCCAGCAGCAATCCGCGACGACGCAGGTAGTCCTCGACGCCCAGGTTGAACAGGTCGGGCTGTTCCAGCATCAGGGAGTGGGTGGCACCCTGGACCGCGAACATTTCCGCGTCGGGCAGCGCCTGGTACATCTCCTCGGACAGGTAGAACGGCGCGAAGCGGTCGCGCCGGGCGCCCACGACCAGTGCAGGAACCCGGATGTCCTTCAGGAAGGGGCGGGTGTCGTGCTCGGCGGCGGAGGCCAGGAGGTTCGCGCCGGCCTCCAGGTCCAGCGACGTGATGTGGTCCAGGTAGGGCTGCATGTCGGGCCAGCCCACCAGGCGCCCGTCGAACTCGGTCAGGCTGGACAGCAGGTACATCAGGTGCGTCGGCACGACCCGGTGCATCAGCCGCATCATCGGGCCCTTGTACCGGGTGGCCAGCAGGTAGAAGACGGGCAGGATCGACCGCGCCCATGTGTTGCTGTGGAAGGTGTCCGGCAGGCGCCCGGGCGAGCCGCACGCCAGCACCATCGCGTGCATCCGCCCGGGACGGGCGTGCGCGGCGTCCAGCACGACCTCGACTCCCATGCTGTAGCCCAGGTGCACCGCGCGGTCGATCCCCAGGGCGTCGCACACCTCGAACAGGTCCTCGACGCAGTCGGCGACGGTCATCCGGGCCGGGTCGTCGGGGACCTCGGACCGGCCGTGCGCGCGGTAGTTCCAGCGGATGACCCGCACGACCTCAAGGAAGTGCGGGATCACGTACGCGAAGAAGGACCCGTTGCAGCCCAGGCCGTCGGTCATCACCAGCGGCGGCGCGGCGGGGTCTCCGTAGGCCTCGACGTACAGGTGCGTCCCGTCGCGAGCGGGGACCATCCAGGACTGGTCGGGAGTCGGGGGACGTGCGACCGAGAGAGGCTTTCCCGTTCCGGGGCGGCCCATCCTCTCCTCCAGGCCGGGGAGCGGCCGGCAGGGATCCGCCGGGTTCAGGCGTCCTTCGGCGCGATCTCCTCGCCAAGGTCCAGTTGGACCGAGCCGGCAACGGCGTGCGCCGGCGCGGCCGGGGCGGTGTTCGCGGCAGCGGCCCGGGCGCGGCTGGCGGACACCGGTTCGCGGGCGGCGCGCACCGAGGCCGCGGCAGGACGACGGGCGGTCGCGGGGGCCGACGCGGCGGTCCGGGTGGCCGTCGCACGGGCGACCGGAACGTTCTCCGGGGCGGACTCGGGACGGGTGCCGTCCATCACGACGCGGCCGCGGATCGCGCCGCCCTCCAGCAGCACCAGCCGCGGGGCATACACGCTGCCGGCGACGCGACCGGTCTCGGTGATCTCGACGCGCTCGTTGCCGACCACGTCACCGGCGGCCCAGCCCGCCACGATGACCGTGGGGGCCTGCACCCGCGGGCCCACCTGCCCGCCTTCCTCCACGATCACGGCCGTCGTCGACGCCACCGTCCCGTCGATCCGGCCGAACACCACCACGTCCTCGTCGGCCTGGACATCGCCGGTCACGACGGTGTCCGGGCCGATCTCCGTGCGAGTCCCCTGGTCGTCCGCCATCCGTCAGCCCTCCCCGACGTCCATGTCCACGCGGCCGCGGAACACCGCCCCGTCCGAGATCAGGATGCGGGGCGTGCGAACGTCGCCGATCATCTTCGCACCCGGCAGGATCTCGACCTTCTTCAGGCCGACCACGTGGCCCGTGATCGTCCCGCCGATGGCCACTTCCGGACCCTGCACCTCGGCCTCCAGGCGCCCTTCGTGCTGGACCCGGATCGGGGCGTCCATCTCGACCGTCCCGTGGATCTCGCCGTCGACCACCAGGACGTCGCGGCCGGTCACCCGGCCCTGGATCCGCGTGCGCGGTCCGATCGTCGTCTCAGCCATGGCGGACCTCGCCCGTCGCCGGCCGGGGGCCGACGTCCATGTCCAGCGTGCCGGTGAAGACCGCGCCGTCCTCGATGACGACGCGCGGGGACGCGATCGTGCCGGTCGCGTCGCAGCCGGGCAGCAGGTGCGCGACCTCGTCGCAGGCGGCCTGGCCGTCGAAGCGGCCCTCCACCGTCAGCACCGCGACCTTGGCCTCGCCCTTCAGGGTGCCGCCCTCGCCGACGACCAGGGCGGCCTGGAGCCGCACGTTCCCTTCCACCACGCCCTCGACGCGAAGGTCCTCGGAGCCTTCGATCTCGCCGCGGACGGTAATCGCCTTGCCGATGACGGCGGTGCCGTCGTTCGCCATCGAACCCTCCCGATCGACCGCGGGGACGCTAGCCCATCCGGGCCCGTGTGTCAAGGCGTGCCGGGGCCCGCAATCCCGCGCCGGTAGCGGGCCGCGCGCATCCTGAGAGACGCCGGGAGACCGGCCAGGAAGGCCGCCGCCACGAGGACGGCCGCCAGCAGCGTCTGCGAAGCCCCGACGGGCAGGCTGTACAGGAAGGCCACCACGTACCCGGCGAACCCGGACAGGGCGCCGAAGACCGTCGCCAGCAGCAGCGCCCCGCGCACCGAAGGCGCGAGCCGGGTGGCCGCGACGGCGGGCAGGACGGACAACGCGAAGACCGGCAGCGCGCCGATCACCCGGGTGCAGACCGAGATCGCCACGGCCAGGGACCCGAACAGCAGGATCCGCAGCAGGCCGACGGGCAGGCCACGCACCCGAGCCGCCTCGGACGAGAAGGCGGCCTGCGCCATCCCCCGCACGGTCCACGCGTGCAGCAGCAGCAGGCCCGCGGCGACCGCCAGGAGAAGGCGGAAATCCCCGGGCACGACGGCCACGGCGGACCCGAACAGCAGGGTGTCGATGTCGTGCGCCTCGGCGGCGATGCGGGTGCCCACCGCCAGCGTGCCGGCCGCTCCGGCGAGGTACGCGAAGCCCAGCGCCGCCTCGCGCCGGATGCCGCCCGGGCTGCGGTCCGCCAGCAGCAGCAGGGTCGCCAGGCCGGTCATCCCGATCGACCCCAGCCAGGGAGACAGCCAGGACGCGCCCGTCGACGCGCCCGCCGTGCCGGCCGCGGCCCCCGCCCAGAAGGCCAGCGCCACGCCCAGGCCCGCCGCCTGGGACAGGGCCGCCGACAGGAAGACCATGCGGCCCAGCACGACGTAGACCCCCAGCCATCCCAGCAGCGCCCCGGCCACGGCCCCCGACAGCGCGGGGTCGCGGAACAGGTCCCAGGCCTCGAAGAACTGCGCCAGCGTCGGCGCGTCCGCGGCAGTCATGGCCGGCCTCCTTCCGTCACCCCGGACGCCTGCGGATGCTCGAAGCCGCCTTCCGCGAAGTGCGCGCGGACGCACGGGTCCGACAGGACCTCGTCCACCGCGCCGGCCGCGACGGTGCGGCACTCGCGGTCCACGAACAGCAGGTGCGTCACGTGCTGGAGCATCAGGTGGGCGTGGTGGCTGACCACCAGCACCGCCAGGTTCCGGGAGACCCGCAGCGCCTCCAGCAGGTCGAAGACGGCGTGCTCGCCGGCCTGGTCCATCGCGCTGGTGGGCTCGTCCAGGACCAGCAGGTCCGGGGAGGAGACCAGGGCGCCGGCCACCCGCACCCTCTGCTTCTGGCCCTCGGACAGTTCCAGGAAGCGCTGGTTGGCGAAGGCAGCGGCGCCGGCCTCGGCCAGGGCCCGCCGGACCTCGGGCCGGCGGCGCCAGTGCGCGACGGGGTCCAGGAACGACCAGCCGCGGTCCAGGCCGTCCGCGACGACGTCCTTCGCACGCCCGGGGACGCCCGGACCGGCATCCTCGCGCTGGGGCACGTACGCCACCCGGACGCCGTCGCCCCGCTCCAGTTCGCCCGCGACCCTCGGCTGCAATCCCAGCAGGGTGCGCAGCAGCGTCGTCTTGCCGGCACCGTTGGGCCCGATCAGCCCCCACAACTGGCCCGGCCGCATCTCGAAGTCCACCGGGGGCAGCAGCGCCCGCCCCCGGTACCCGACCTCCAGCGCCCGGGCCGCCAGGACCACCCGGTCCTCCTTCGCAGCCATGGCCCCCTCCCCGCAGGCGTCCGGCCCGGCCGCCTACTCGTGCTCGTGGACGTGCCCGGCCGCCTCCTCGATCACCATCGACACCCGCGCGATCGAGGTCGGCCCCAGCCTCAGCGTGTAGCTGCCGACGTCCAGTTCCACCGTGTGGAACACCGCCACCCCGTTGCAGGGAAGGCCCGTCCGCAGCGTCTCCTCGATGGCGACCTGTGCCCCGGATCCGTCCAGGATCGCCAGGGGCACGTCGGCATCCAGCGCGATCACGTAGTCGGTGGCCTCGGCCGCGGGGTAGGCGACGTCCCCCCCCTTCCCTCCCTCCACCGACGCCAGGTCCATGTCGAACCGGGTGTGCCCTGCGCCCACGTCCGGCGCGCCGACCGCCCCGTATGCCACGGCCGCGACCGGCTGGCCCGGCCCCTCGGCCATGTGCTCGCACCCGCCCTCGTACTTGCCCAGGCCGGTCGTCTCGGCGGTGCCGTCCGCCGGGACGTCGCCGTCGTTCCCCCCGTCGCCCCCGCATCCCGGCGCAACCGCCAGCAGGACCGCCAGCCCCCACGCAGCCTTTCCGTGAACCCGTTTCATGATTCCATCCCTCCGGGGCCGATCGAGGCCGGCCCTTGCTTGGTCGCGGTCCTAGAACCGCGAAACCCGCACCTCGAGGACCGAGTTCTCCTGGACGGTTGCCAGGACCGCCTCCTCGGCTCCCGGAACGGTTGCCAGGTCCATCGTCCCGTCCCCGCCGGGCCGGGTCCCCTCGGCAAAATCGATCCCGTCGAACAGCCGATCCGTCAGGTCCAGGGTGGCCGCGACCCTCAGTCCCAGGGGCTCGCCCGGCCCCACCTCCCCGCTGGCGGCCGCCTTCAGCACCACCTCGCCTTCCAGATCCCCCTGGAACGGGACGCCCTCCGCGGGCAGCCGCCGGTTGTCGCCGGTGCGCCGGTCGAACACCCGGCCACGCACCGCCACGCCGGTCAGGCCGGCCTCCACCCGGGCCAGGGCGCCCTCCTCCAGCCGGCACTCGTCCGGACAGGTCCCGAAAGCCACGACGGCCTCCCCTGCCAGGACGTCGAACACCCCCGGGGACGCCGTGGCGACGTCCAGGCGCGTCGTCTCCCCGGTCGCCAGCCCCATCTCGGCGACGATCTCCTCGTACGGGACCAGCCGCCCGTCGTCCGCGTGGCAGTGGCCGGAGTGGCACAGGCCGTAGCCCTCGGGGGGGTTCGCCGGGTCGAAGCCCGCGGACACCGCGGCGCCGCCGGGTCCCAGGACCAGCGACAGGGCATCGACGCGCAGGTCCAGGGCCTCCAGTTCGATGGCGTAGTCGCCGGACGTCTTCAGGCGGCCTTCCTCCGTCCACCGGCCCGCGGACGGGTGGAACGAAAGCACCAGCCCGACCTCGGCCCGGCCCCAGGGTTCGCCGTTGTCGAAGGCGCAGCCGGCGAGTGCCCAGGACGAAAGGACCCCTGCCAGGACCGCGATCGAACCGGGGCGGGACTCAGTGCGACATCGCATGGATCACCCCCCCGGCGACCTGCTGCACGTAGTCGACCAGCGTCTCGCCACGGCCCGCGTCCACCCCTCCCGGCACGATCACCAGGGTCGCCCCGGTCAGCCGCGCCAGGGTCTGGCTGGTGCTGCGCGGGTAGAACTCCTCCTGGACGATCACCCGGGCGCCGGTCGCCTTCATCGTGGCCAGCACCCGGGAGACGTGCGACGGGTCGGGCGGGATGCCGGGCCGCGGCTCGATCGTGGCCACCTCCTCCAGCCCCAGCCACCGGTACAGGTACGGGAACGACCGGTGGTACGACACGACCCGTCGACTTGCGGCAGGCAGCGCCGCCACCTTGGCGACCGCCTCCATCGATGCGCGATCCAGCCGTTCGGCCAGGCTCGCGGCCCGGGCGGAATACGAGGCCGCCCCCTCCGGATCGTTCCGGCCCAGCAGGTCCGCGACCGCCCGCACCACCCTCCCGATCGATCCCGCGTCGAACAGGAAGTGCGGGTTGCCGTTGGGATGCACGTCTCCCTGGGACCGATCCACCGGTGCCGTCGGCACGTCCAGCCGCTGGACGAAGGCCGAGACGTCCAGGTACCCCGGGCCGCCCACCTGCACCCGGGCGTTCCGGGACTGGGCCTGGAGGGGCGGCAGCCAGCCGATCTCCAGTTCCAGCCCGTTCACGATCAACGCGTCGGCCCGGCTGAGCAGGAGGATCAGGTTGGGACGGGGATCGACGTAGTGCGGGTCCTCGCCGGGCGAGGCCATCACGTCCACGGTCACCCGGTCGCCCCCGACCTCCCGGGCCACGGCCCCCAGGGTCGCCAGCGTCGCGACGACCCGCACCTTCGAAACGGCCTCACGAGGGGCGGCCAGGGTCCCCGCGATCGCCACGGCCGCCAGGCCGCACAGCATCCTTCGCATGTCCGCCTCCTAGTATGCGTGGGCGCCATGCGCCCCGACCGCCAGTTCGAGGTTCAGCATGGCCCCCCAGATCGGGTTCTCCCTCCACCGGGGCAGGTCGCAGGTCCCCTGCAGCCGCATCCTCGAGAAATGCGACGGGTAGAAGGTCAACTGGGCCGAGACGCGATGGCGGCCATCCGTCCAGTCGGGATCCAGCGGGTCCCCGTCCAGGCCCGACACGTACTCGTACCGGGCGCCGGTCTCCCACCGCTTCAGGAACTGCCAGGCCAGTTGGGCATACCCGCCCCAGTCCCGCAGCGAGTCGTCGGGCACCTGCCGGACCCGGTACATCCCCTCCAGCGTCAGCGACAGGTGGACGCGCTCGGGCGAGCCGACCGGCCGGTACCGCAGGTAGAGGTCGGTCGCGTAGATCTCGGTGCGGTTGCCCTGGCCCGACGAATTCGGCCCGAACTGCCCCGACAGGCCCCACATCAGCGACCAGTTCCGGCCGAACGGGAAGAACTGCTTGATGGCCAGGGTGTACAGGAAGTCGTCGATCCCCTCGATGCCCAGGTCCCGCCCGCCCAGGAAGGACCTGGCGCAGCACTCGCCGGCGGCGTCCGTCATCGAGCCCACGACCTCCACGTACCAGGGCAGAGGGGCCAGCCAGGAGAGTTCGAGGCCCAGTCCCCGGCTGCCCTCGCTGCCCAGGAACTTGCCGACCACCAGCGGCTGGTCCACGAACGACCAGGTGTGCGGGTGGGTGGGATTGATGCGCCCGAAGCGGGTCAGCATCTGGCCGGCCCGCACCTGGAGCCCCCACGGCAGCGACAGGGTCTGCCCGTAGGCCTCCTCGATCTCCAGCCCGAACGGCGACATCACGATCGTGCCGACGAACCTCAGGTAGGGGTCCACGCTGGACTGGATCGCCAGTTCCAGCCCCTGGAAACCGAAGCCCGTGCGGGTCGGGTCGTGCCCGCCCGTGTTCAGCGGGGTCTCCGAGAAGTACGCCCCGACGATGTCCAGGATGAACGACATGTCCAGGCTGAACCCCGCGGTCGCGGACTGCACGACCGCCGGCAGGGGCGAAGGAACCGCGGCAGGGGCCGTTGCCGGCCTCGGGGCGGTCGCGCCGGCAGGTGCCGAGTCCTGCTGCAGCGCCTGGAGCAGGGCCGCCTGCTCCTCGGGGGTCGGTCCCGGCGCCTCCTGGGCCCGGGCCGCGCCCCCGGCCGCCAGGGCAAGGGCCGCCAGCGTCCACGAAAGGGTCCTCCTCATCCGGTCCTCCAGGCGGCACGGAGTGGACCCTGCGCCGCCGTCGCCTCGGGGGAACTGGTTTCTCGTCCTGCGAAGCCGGGATCAGGCGACGGGGGGGGACTGCTTGGGGGCCAGGAGGGTGAGGTCGGCCAGGACCGGTGCCGGGCGGGTCGGCCAGGCACGGGCCAGCACGAAGGGGGCGGCCCGGGTGGCCTGGGCCGGCGGTGCGGCCTCGATCGTGTTCCCGGGCCGGTGGCTGTCCAGCAGGCAGTGTTCGTGGCCGAAGGCGCGCACGCCGCCTTCGCGGTGCCACGCGACGGGATCCGGATGCCGGCGCAGCAGTTCCAGGTCGGACTGCCCCGGGCCGACGTGCATCAGTTCGCCGTGGATGGGGCAGATGACGTGGACCTGGGTGGCCAGGTGGAGGGACGCGGAGGCCGTGGCCGCCAGGTACACCACGATCAGCGCGGCCGCCTGCCACGCCGACCGCCCGGTCCCGTTCCTGCCTGCCGTCACCCGATGCCTCGTCGATTCGAACCCGGAAAGTCCGCCGGGGCGCCTGGTGCCCCGGACGTCGTTCAGTCGGCCGGCCGGATCGCCGCGGGGTGCGCGTCCAGCACCGCGTCGACGCTGTCGCCGTCCAGGGTCTCCTTCTCCAGCAGGGCCGCCGCCAGCGCCTTCAGCGCGTCGGCCCGCTCGGTCAGGATGTGCGCGGCCTGGTCCTGCGACTCGAGGATCATCCGCTTGATCTCGCGGTCCACCCGCTGGGCGGTGGCCTCGCTGACCTCGCTGTGCGACGTCAGGTCCTTGCCCAGGAAGACCAGTTCGCTGGCCTGGTCCATGTGGATCGGGCCCAGGATCGACATCCCGAACTGCGCGACCATCCGGCGCGCCTGCTCGGTCGCCATCTTGATGTCCTGGCCGGCGCCGCTGCTCTCCTCGCCGAACGTCAGCATCTCGGCGACCCGCCCGCCCATCAGGATCGTCAACCGGTTCAGCAGGTACGACTTCGACGCGGTGTACCGGTCCTCGCTGGGCAGTTGCTGGGTCATGCCCAGCGACAGGCCGCGCGGGATGATCGTCACCTTGTGCAGCGGATCCGCGCCCGGCAGCGACTTCGCCACGATCGCGTGCCCGGCCTCGTGGTAGGCCGTCAGTTCGCGCTCGTGCTCGTTCATCACGATGCTCCTGCGCGCGGTGCCCATCAGCACCTTGTCCTTGGCCTCCTCCAGGTCGGCCATGCAGACCTGGTCCTGGTCCTTGCGCGCCGCGCCCAGCGCCGCCTCGTTCACGATGTTCTCGAGGTCCGCGCCCACGAATCCCGGCGTGCCGCGCGCCAGCCGGTCCAGGTGGACGTCGTCGGCCAGCGGCACCTTGCGCGTGTGGACCTTGAGGATCGCCTCGCGGCCGCGCACGTCCGGCGACGGCACCACGATGCGCCGGTCGAACCGCCCGGGCCGCAGCAGCGCCGGGTCCAGCACGTCCGGCCGGTTCGTCGCCGCGACGATGATGACGCCGCTGTTCGACTCGAAGCCGTCCATCTCGACCAGCAACTGGTTCAGCGTCTGCTCGCGCTCGTCGTGGCCGCCGCCCAGGCCCGCGCCGCGCTGGCGCCCCACCGCGTCGATCTCGTCGATGAAGATGATGCACGGCGCGCGCTTCTTGCCCTGCTCGAACAGGTCCCGCACCCGCGACGCGCCCACGCCCACGAACATCTCGACGAAGTCCGACCCGCTGATCGACAGGAACGGCACGCCCGCCTCGCCGGCCACGCCGCGGGCCAGCAGCGTCTTGCCGGTCCCGGGCGGCCCCATCAGCAGCACGCCCTTCGGGATGCGCCCGCCCAGCCGGGTGAACTTCTTCGGGTCCTTCAGGAACTCGATGATCTCGTGCAGTTCGCTCTTGGCCTCCTCGATGCCGGCGATGTCGGCGAAGGTGACCTTCCGGGAGTCCTCGGACAGCACGCGGTGCTTGCTCTTGCCGAAGGCGAACAACTTGCCGCCGCCCGACTGGGCCTGCCGCATGAACATCAGGAACAGGAAGACGAAGAACACCATCGGCAGCCAGGACGAAAGGATCGTGACCCACATGCCCGCGTCCTGGCTCTCGTACCGGACACTGACACCGCGCTTGATCAGTTCGGCCTGGAAGTCCTTCAGGTCTCCGACGGTCCGGAAGGTCGCCCCGTTGACGTATTCGCCCTCCAGCCGGTCGCCCTTGACCTCGACCTTCGACACGCCCGACGGCGGCAACTCCTGGCCCGGCTCGGCCGGGGGCAGCGCCTTCGAGATGAACGTGGAGAAGTCGATCTCCTCGGCCGCCGGCCGGTCGGCATACCGGCTGACCACCAGCAGGAACAGACCGAACAACAGGACCCAGACCAGGATGGTCTTGACGCTCTGCTTCACCGCCTCGCCTCGTGCCGGGGCCGCCGGCCCCGGGGAAGTGCCGTGGCATGATAATCACGGGATCGGGGCTTGGCAACGCCGCGGGCCCGAAGGGAAGGTTCGACGGTGGCCCCGCCCGGGCCTACGGCTCGACGCCTCCCATGTCCTCGTGGAAGACGATGCGGTCCGGGCGCAGCCGAGGCACGCGCAGGGGGATCGGCTGGCCCAGTGCCGGCAGCCCCAGGGCCACCAGCATCACCGGGTAGTAGCGTTCGGGGATCCCGAACGCCCTCCGCAACAACCTATCGTCGAACCGCCCGATCGGCGTGGTCCCGATGCCCTTCTCGGTCGCCAGCAGCATCAGCGCCATCGCCGCGAAGGCCGGGTCGCGGACCGCCATCGTGAACCGGGCCAGGTCGCGCCCCTCGTAGGACTCCTTCACCGTGGCCAGGTACCGATCGGCGTCGGCCTCTGCCAGCGCCCCCGCCTGCACCGCCGCGCCCGCCTCCTCGGCCGCACGCCGGTCCCCGTAGGCGTCCCCGCACACGATCACCACTGCCGAAGCCTGCCGGACCTTCTCCTGCTTGTGCGCGCAGTCGTACAGGATCTCCTTCCTCTCGCGGTCCCGGACGACGATGAACCGCCACGGCTGCAGGTTGAAGTCCGACGGCGCCAGACAGGCGTCCTCGATCAGTTCCTCGATCGTCTCGCGGGTCAGCAGCAGCCCCTCGGGCTCGAACCGCGGGATCGACCGCCGACGCTTCAGTGCCTGGAGGACCGTCATGGATTCACCTACAGCAGGTTCGCGGCCATCTCCGCCAGCTCGGACCGCTCGCCCTTCGTCAGCGTGACCGTCGCCGCCAGCCGCGACTGCTTGAACCGCTCGCTGACGTAGATCAGGCCGTTGTTGACGCTGTCCACGTAGGGGTTGTCGATCTGGTAGGGGTCGCCGGTCAGCACGATCTTCGTGCCGTCGCCGACGCGCGTGATGATCGTCTTGACCTCGTGCGGCGTCAGGTTCTGCGCCTCGTCCACGATCATGTACTGGCTCGGGATGGACCGGCCGCGGATGTAGGTCAGCGGCTCGACCTCGATCAGGCCCATGTCCTGCAGTTCGCGGTACGAGCGCCCGCCGCGACGGTCCGGCCGCGACAGCCCCATCAGGAACTCGACGTTGTCGTGGATGGGCTGCATCCAGGGGTTCAGTTTCTCCTCGACGTCGCCCGGCAGGTACCCGATGTCGCGACCCAGCGGGAAGATCGGCCGCGACACCAGCAGCCGCGTGAAGGTCTGTTCCTCCGCCACCTTCTGCAGGCCCGCCGCGATCGCCAGCAGCGTCTTGCCCGTGCCGGCCTTGCCGATCAGCGTGACCAGCTTGATGTCGTCGCGCAGCAGCGCGTCCAGGGCGAAGTGCTGCTCCTTGTTGCGCGGCCGGATGCCCCACACGGGATCCTTCAGTTCGACGATGCGCTGCAGGGTCCCTTCCTTCGCGTTGACGCGGGCCAGCGCCGACTGCGACGGGTTCACCGGGTTGCGCGCGACCAGGTACTGGTTCTCGCAGAAGGTCATGCCGTCCGGCACCGGCACGGGCTCGGACTTGAACAGCCGCGCGATCGAGTCGCCCTCCACGTGCACGTCCCCGGTACCCGTGTACAGTTCGGAAACGTCCCGGTTCTCCTTGCTGTAGTCCTCGGCGTGCAGGCCCATCGCCACCGCGCGGATGCGGAGGTTGGTGTCCTTCGTGACGAAGACGACCGGGATCTCGGGTTCGGCCTTGCGCAGTTCCAGCGCGGTCCCGACGATCAGGCGGTCCATCAGGTGCGACAGGCTGATGTCCTTGTGGTACGGCGACATCTCCTTCAGGTGGTCGGCCGACGCGAACAGCACGCGCAACTTGCCGCCCTCCTGGATCTCGACGCCGGTCCGCAGGTCGCCCCGCTCGCGGAAGCGGTCCAGCATCCGCGAGGCGTGCCGGGCGTTCTGGCCCAGTTCGGACAGTTCCTTCTTGAAGTGGTCGATCTCCTCGATGACGTAGATCGGCACGCACACGTTGTTGTCGGCGAAGGAGGTCAGTGCCGACGGGTCGTGCAGCAGGACGTTGGTGTCCAGGACGAAGTTCTTCTTCATGCCCATCCCCGGTGCGGCCCGCATCGGGCCGTGGTGCGGCCTACCTGCCGCAGCCGTAGTGGATCCGGAAGGGGGCAAGGACTTCCTTCGCCCCCCGAACCACCCGCTCCCTCGACCACCCGACCCGGACCTCGAACTCGTGCCGCCCCGGACGGATCCGCACGCCGGTCTTCGCGCCGGGCCCGATCCCCGTCACGGGCAGCCCGTCCACCCACAGCGTCAGGGACCGCCGCGAGGAGGCGTCGGGGCACTGGTCGGTGGTGTTCTCGAAGGCCACGGGCACGCCGTCCCCGGAACCCGCCGAATCCGGGTAGGTGCAGCCGAAGACCAGGGCCTGTCCCGCGCGGGGACGGGCCACGGAATACGTCAGCAGGCGCCGGTCGCCGGACATCACGTCCACGACCGCGCCGGCAACCGGGAGCAGGCCGCGAACCTCGCCGCGATCCGCGACGGTCCCGACCGGGCGCCGGTCCACCCGGAACTCGACCGCGCGCGGGTCGCCGCAATCGCCGGAGGTGTTCACGAACCGGACGGGCACGAATCTTTCGGGGGTCGTGCCGTTGGCCGGGACCGTCGGGGCCTGGACGGCCGCCGACGCGACGCCTGCACAGCCGATCGCCAGCACGAAGTCCTCCCCCAGGACCAGCGTGCTGGTCTCCTCCAGCAGCGACCCGTCCGCACGGATCACGGTGACGCCGTATAGCCCGCGAGGCAGTGCCAGGGACGTCGGCCGATCGGGCGCCACCTCGACGCGCGGGGACAGGTCGCTGCCGCTGACCTGCACCGTCAGCGTCTCGGCTGCCCCGCACGAGGCCGTCCGGTTCTCGACGCGCCCCGGCAGCAGGCCGGTCTGGCCGGACGCGGGGGGAACGAATGCCAGGAACGCGGATGTTGCCACCAGTGGGAGGAGGAACCTTTTCACGCGGAAAGCATATCGAGGGCTGACCCGAACCTCAAGCCACGAATGCACCCCCGGCGCCCGCAATGGGCTATCCTTGCGCGGGACCTTCCGGGACTGGCCGGGGACAGGGGGACGACGTGACGAAGGGACGCTTTCGACGCTGGATCGTGCTGGTCGCGGTGACCGCGGTCGCGCTGCTGCTGGACTGGTGGACCAAGAACCTGGCGTTGACCCGGCTGGGGACGGACCGGGTGGTGCCCCTGCTGGGCGACGTGCTGCAACTGCAACTGGCCTTCAACCCGGGGGCGATCTTCGGCACGAACCCCGCGGACTACTGGCCCGGCTTCCCGACGCGGGCCTTCTACATGGTGTTCTCGGCCTTGATGGCGCTGGTCCTGGTTCTGTTCTACAGCCGGGTGGACGTCCGGCAGAACCGCCTGACGGCCTGGGGCCTGGTGCTGGTTCTGCCCGGCGCGCTGGGCAACCTGGTGGACCGGGCCCTGGACCGCCCGGGCGTCGTCGACTTCATCCGGATGGACTTCGGCTTCCCGCCGTTCCACCCGTGGCCGCTTTACAACGTGGCCGACATCTACATCACGGTGGGCGTGGGCCTGCTGCTGCTGGACATCGTCCTGGGCGAGGTGCGGCACCGCCGGCAGCCTCCCGTTTCCGAGCCGCCCGCTGCCGGCAACCGCAAGAAGCCCTCCTCGCGTCGCCGCTGAAATTCAGGGACAGTCACCAAAGTAAATAGGGACAGCCTCCATTTTTCGGCGCCCAACCCACCGGGAATATTCAACACTCCAGGTTCATGATTCCCTGGAGTTCGACCGGAGAAATTGGAGGCTGTCCCTATTTTCCTATTCCTGGGGGGGCGGTCGCTGGTCGGACGGAGGGAAGGCGATCTCAGAACACGACGTCCAGCGCGGACTTGTCGGCGTTGCTCATGACCTCCACGCGCATCTTCACGGCGGGGAGGATGTTGTTGCAGAAGAACGTCGCGGACTGGATCTTGCCCCAGTAGAACTGGGCCTCGGGGTTGTCCGTGACCAGTTTCTTCTTCTCGGACACGCCGGTCGCGTTGTTCTCCTTGTACAGCTGCTGCAGCGCCGCGTCCGCGACCACCGCCTCGTTGACCAGGCCGTACGCCGCGATCACGTCGCCGAAGGACTCCAGCAGCGGGTACGCGACCAGCATCAGGTACTGCGGGTCCTGCATCGCGACCGACATCATCTTCATGGTGACCGTGGCCAGCGCGTTCTTCGCGTCGGCGACCTTGGCGGCCAGCTTGCCGACGTTCGGGTGGCCCTTGTACTTGTCCGCGAACGCGCCGATCTCCTTCAGGTACGCCGAGAAGACCTGCAGCGACTTCATCGGGATCTTGCGGCCGGCGAGGTCCATCGCCTGGATGCCGTTGGTGCCCTCGTAGATCGGGGCGATGCGGGCGTCACGGTAGTTCTGCTCGACCGGGTACTCGCTGCAGTAGCCGTAGCCGCCGTACACCTGGATGGCCAGGTCGCAGGCCTTGACGCCCATGTCCGACCCGTAGGCCTTGCAGATCGGCGTCAGCAACTCGACGTAGTTCCCGTACTTCTCGCGCTCGGCCGGATCCTCGGACCCGTGCGCCATGTCGGCGTACCACGCGGCCGTGTACAGCAGGGTCCGCAGGCCCTCGACGACCGCCTTCTGCCACAGCAGCATGCGGCGCACGTCGGCGTGCTCGATGATCGCCACCTTGGGCGCCTTGGGGTCCTTCATCGCCAGGATGTGCGAGCCCTGCAGGCGCTCCTTCGAGTAGGCCTTGGCGGACTCGTAGGAGGCGCCGGCGGCGGCCAGGCCCTGCACGCCGACCATGATCCGCGCCTCGTTCATCATGTGGAACATGATCTTCATGCCCTCGAGCTCCTGCCCGAGGATCTCGCCCTCGCACTTGTTGTCTTCGCCGAAGTTCAGGACGCAGGTCGGGCTGCCCTTGATGCCCATCTTGTGCTCGATGCGGCCGACCTTGACGTCGTTGAACTCGCCCTTGTTGCCGTTCTCGTCCACGCGGTACTTGGGGACGATGAACAGCGACAGGCCCTTGGTCCCGGGAGGCGCGTCGGGGGTGCGCGCCAGCACGGCGTGCACGACGTTCTCGGTCAGGTTGTGGTCGCCGCCGGTGATGAAGATCTTGGTGCCCTGGATCAGGTACTTGCCGTTCGGCAGCTTCTCGGCGGTCGCCTTGTTGGCGCCGACGTCCGATCCGGCGCCGGCCTCGGTCAGGCACATCGTGCCGGACCACTTGCCCTCCAGCAGCTTCCCCGCGTACTTCGCCTTCAACTCCTCGGTGCCGAAGTCCTGCAGCAGGCTGATGACGCCTTCCGTCAGGCCGGCCGTCAGCGCGAAGCCCACGCACGACCCGATGAAGAACTCGTGGATGACCTGGCCCATGACCCACGGCAGGCCCTGGCCGCCGATCTCCTGGGACTGGATGGCGCCCAGCCAGCCGTTCTCGACCAGCCGCTTCCAGGCGGCGGTGAAGGGTTCGGGCAGCGTGACGACGCCGTCCTCGAACTTCGCCCCGACCTGGTCGGAAACCTCGTTCATCGGCGCGATGACGCCCGTGGCCAGCTTGTACGCCTCGGTCAGCAGCGCGTCGTAGTCGTCCTTGCCGTAGTCCTTGAACTTCGGGAACTTCTGCAGGTCCTGCAGCTTCAGGACCTCGAACAGCAGGAAGCGGATGTCTCGCAGATCAGCCACGTAGTTCGCCATGACGGGTACCTCCTAAAAGATGGGTGAGACCTGCGGGAAGCCTAGAAGGCAGCGTCCTGCCCTGTCAAGTGCTTTTTCCGGACCTTCGCAGGCCGCGTCACGGCCCCGGTCGGGCGCCCGCGACGTCCGCCGGTGCGTGTTGACTTGGGACGCCCGGGTGCGATAGGAGTCCCTCGGACGCGGCACGACGGGAGGTCCAATGGCGATTTCGAAGCAGTTGCGCGAGGACATGGTCCACGGTTCCTGGATCCGCAAGATGTTCGAGGAGGGCCTGCGCCTGAAGGCCATCCACGGTGCCGACAACGTGTTCGACTTCACGCTGGGCAACCCTTACGTGGACCCGCCGCCGGAGTTCTTCGCGGCGCTGCAGGAGGTCGTCCGCGAGGAGGCCCACGGCATCCACGCCTACATGCAGAACAGCGGTTTCCCGGAAGTGCGCGCCCGCGTGGCCGCCGACCTGTCCGCGGAACTGGGCGTCCCGTTCACCGCGTCGCGGGTCGTGATGACGGTGGGCGCGGCCGGCGCGCTGAACGTGCTGCTGAAGTCGCTGATGGACCCGGGGGACGAGGTGGTGGTCATCGCCCCGTTCTTCCCGGAGTACGCCTTCTATATCCGCAACCACGGCGGGGTGCCGGTGGTGTCGCGCGCCGACGCGTCCTTCCTGCCCGACCTGGCTGACCTGGACCGCTGCATCGGGCCGCGCACGCGGGCCGTGATCCTGAACAGCCCGTGCAACCCCAGCGGGCGCCTGGTGACGGCCGAGGTCCTGCAGGGCCTGGGCGACCTGCTGCGGCGCAAGTCGCAGGATTCCGGGCGGAAGATCGTGCTGCTGTCGGACGAGCCCTACCGCCGCCTTCTGTTCGACGGCCTCGCCTACCCCAGCCCGTTCCGGTTCTACGAGCAGACCCTCATGGTCACGTCTCACTCGAAGGACCTGTCGCTGGCCGGCGAACGCATCGGCTACCTGGCGATCGGGCCGGAATGCGAAGGCGCGGACGAGATCTTCGCGGGGGCGACCTTCTGCAACCGGACGCTGGGGTACGTGAATGCCCCGGCCCTGATGCAGCGCGTGCTGCTGCACCTGAAGTCGTTCCAGCCGAACGTGCCCGTGTACCAGGCCAAGCGCGACCGCCTGTACGACGCGCTGTCCGGGATGGGTTACGAGATCGTCAAGCCGCAAGGCACCTTCTTCATGTTCCCGAAGTCCCCAATCCCCAGCGACCTGGAGTGGCTGGAGGTGCTGGCGCGCGAGCGCGTGCTGGTCACCCCCGGCACCGGCTATGCCTTCCCCGGATACTTCCGGATCTCCTTCGCGGTGGACGATGCGGTGATCGAGCGGTCGTTCCCGGGATTCCAGCGGGCGATCCAGTCGGTGCGGTAGGGGCGGGCCCGGGCACGGGGCCCGAGGGAACGGGTTACCGGGGTAAGCCTACGCCGCCGCGCGGGTCTGCAGGTAGGAATTCATCGCGACACGGTCGCGCGGGAAGACGTGCTTGAAGCGGACCAGCACCCGGCTGGCGCCGTTCGAGCCGGTGACGCCGACGATCTCGCCCAGCGTCTTCACGGCCTCGCCGGTCGGCAGGTCGAAGCACAGCCACGCGTATCGGCCAGGCGGGACGCGGTCGCAGTCCAGTTCCAGGCCGTTCGGGCCCAGCCGGCGGGCCGTGGCCCTCTCTGGTGCACCCACGGCGGTGAACTCGCGGATCGGGATCATCGCGTCGACCATGCCCCAACTGATTGCTTCGATCGGCATCGCGGCCCTCCGTGCGGTGGCGCCTTGTGCGCCTCGGTGAAAGTCTAGATTCGGTGCGCACAAGCCGCCAAGTTGACGTCCAACCGCACGTGTCGGCTTGGGTTTCCCGGAACGTCCCTGCAGGCCGTCCTTCTCCCCGGCCTTCTTTTCGGGTATCCTTCCGCGGAAGTTTCGGAAGGAGCCCGGAGGCCCCATGGAGCAGGAACCCCGTTTTCGCTGCTACAAGTGCGGCGAGGAACTCGTGTTCGAGGTCAAGATCGGGCGCCGCGACACGTGCCCGAACTGCTACTCCTACCTGCACTGCTGCTTCAACTGCCAGTACTGGAACCCCGACGTGCACAACCAGTGCACCGAGAACCAGGGCGAGTTCATCCGGGACCGTGCGGAAGGCAACTTCTGCCTGTACTTCACGTTCAAGGGCACGAAGGACGTGGCCGACGACGAGGCCACGAAGGCCAAGGCGCGCATGGACTCGATGTTCGGCGGCGCCCCCGCGAAGACCTCGCCCCGCTCGTCCGACGAGGCCAAGGCGCGCCTGGAAGCCCTGTTCGGCACGCCGAAGAAGCGCTGACCGCACCCGTCCGCCGGGGTCCCATGGACCGTCCCCGCATCCTGGTCGATCGCGACATCCCCTGGGGCATCGAGGCGTTCGCCGGCCTGGGCGACGTGGTGGAATTCGACGCCGCCGGGCTGCGGGACGACCCTTCGCCGCTGGCCGGCGCCGACGTGCTGGCCTGCCGGTCCGCCACCCGGATCGATGCCTCGCTGCTGGCGGCGGCGCCCCGCCTGCGCGCCGTGGCGACGCCGGTGATCGGCCTGGACCACGTGCGGTTCGCGGACGTGCGGGAGGCCGAGGCGCGACGCGGGCACCCGATCGCGGTCTTCGCGGCCCCGGGCAGCACGGCGGCCGGCGTGGCCGACTGGGTGGTGGCGGCGCTGCTGGAGGTCCTGCCGGACCGCGAACCGCGAGACCTGCGGGTCGGCATCTGGGGGTTCGGCTGCTGCGGCCGCGCGCTGGCGGCCCGACTGGACCGGCTGGGCATCCCCTGGGTCGCGCACGACCCGCCGCTGGAGGCGCGCACCGCGGGCGCCTTCGCCTCCGCCCCGCGCGAGGCACTGTGGGGGTGCGACGCGGTGACCCTGCACGTGCCGCTGACGGGCCCGGACGACAGCCCGTGGCCGACCCGCGGCATGGTGGACGGCGCCGTGCTGCAGGCCCTGCGCGACGGCGGCGACCGGCTGCTGTGCAACACGTCGCGGGGCGCCGTGATCCGGGCCGCCGCGTTGCGCGAATGCCTGGCGTCGGGCGCGGGGCCCGGGATCGCGCTGGACGTCTACGAGGGCGAACCGGCCCCCGACCCGGAATTCCTGGCCAGGCCCCGGATCGCGACGGCCCACGTCGCCGGGTCGGTGCTGGAGGGACGACGGCGCGCCGTCGCAAGGGTGCGCGAGGATGTCCGCCGCCTGCTGCACCTGCCCCGGACGCCGTTCCCGGCAGTGCCTCCCGGCGGGTTCGACCGGCCCGTGCCGTTCGTGGTGCCCGCAAGTCCGTCCCTTCCGCGGGTGCGCGACGGCATCCTGCGCGCGGTCCCGCTGGCTGCGTGGACGCGCGACCTCCGCGAGGCCTGCGTGGACGTCCCGCAGGCGGCTTGCGGACGGGGGTTCGAGAGGGTCCGGAAGGGGGGGCTGCGACGCGAGATCCGGTGGCTCGGAATGCCCAGGATGCATTGACATCCGGGGATTCCTGCCCGAGAATCGCATCGCCGTTAGCGCGAGCAGGTGCGACCGTGAGGAAGGCCTGTCCCAGTTGCAAGATCGAGCTCGATCCGCAGTACCTCTTCTGCCCGGAGTGCGGATCGACCCTGGAAACCGTCGCCGAGGCCCCCGCCCCGGCCCCGGCCCCGGCGCCCGGACCTGCCCCCACGACCCTGGAGGCGGCCCCGCCGTCCTCCGCCCGTCCGCGGCCGGCCCCGGCGTCGGCGCAGTCCCTTCGCCCGTCGGGCTTGCGGTTCCGCATCGTCCGGCTGGCCCGGGGCGGCGGCAGCGCGACGCCGTTCGACGTCCCGGAAGGCGGCCTGGTGCTGGGCCACGACCCGGGCGGCCTGGAGTTCCAGGACGACGATACGGTCTCGCCGCGGCATGCCATGGTCCGTCCCGCGGGCGACCGTCTGGAGGTCGAGGACCTGGGCAGCCTGAACGGCGTCTACGTGCGCATCTCGGAACCCATCGCCCTGTCGGAGTCCGACTGCTTCGTCTGCGGCGATTCGGTTTTCCGGGTGTCGCTGGTGCCGGGCACGTTCCCGGCGAACGAGTTCAAGCTCTACGCCGCCCCGGCCGAGAAGCCCGTCCAGGCGACCCTGACCCGCATCCTGGCCGACGGACGCGACGGCGAGGTCTACCCGATCTGCTCGCTGCCGTACGTAATCGGGCGCGAGGAGGGCGACATCCGGCTGGGCGCCGACAGGTTCCTGTCGCGCAAGCACGCCGCGTTGCAACCCGGTGCCAGCGGGCTGGTCCTGGCGGACCTGAAGAGCCGGAACGGCACCTACATCCGCCGCGGAGGCACGCTCCGCCTGCAGGCGGGCGACATCTTCATGATCGGGAGGCAATTGCTGCGCGTGGAGGCGATCACCCCGTGATGCGGCCGCCCGCCGGGACCGCCTGCCGCAGGCCCCCCATGACCGTCATGAACCAGTCCGATCACAACCTGAAACACCGAGGGAATTCGTGTCGAAACGCATCCTGGTATCCGTGGATCCCTACGAGGCCCGCGCCGCCCTGCTGGACGGCGACCGCCTGGCCAACGTCGAGATCGAGAGTTCTTCCTCCAGCAAGCGCAAGGGCAACGTCTACCGCGGCAAGGTGACCGCGGTCGAGCCCGGCATCGATGCCGCTTTCGTCGACTACGGCGCTGCCAAGGACGGCTTCCTGCCGTTCGACGAGGTCGCGTCGAAATCGCTGAACCAGTTGACCGGGCACGGCCGCGCCGGCAGCCGCAGCGGGCTGAAGACCGGCGACTGGGTCCTGGTGCAGGTGACCAAGGAGGAGGTCGGCAAGAAGGGCGCGTCGCTGACGATGCACGTGTCGCTTCCCGGCCGGTTCGTGGTGCTGATGCCCTTCTCGGACCGCACCGGCATCTCGCGCAAGCTGGGCGGCGAGGAGCGGGCGCGCCTTCGGTCGATGGCCCAGCAACTGGAAATCCCGGAGGGTTTCGGCTGCATCGTCCGCACCGTGGGCGAGGACGAGCACCTGGAGGACCTGCAGGCCGACCTGGACCAGCAGGTCGCCGCCTGGGAATCCATCCTGAAGAACTTCCACGAACGGCACGGGGCCGGGGAGGTCCACGTCGAGGCCGGCCTGGCACTGCGGTTCGTGCGCGACTACATGACGGCCGACGTGTCGGAGGTGCTGGTCGAGGACGAGACGTCCTACCGGGAACTGGTGCAGTTCCTGGAGGCGCGCATGCCCCAGCGCCTGTCGATCCTCAAGCGCTACTCGGGGGACGTGCCGCTGTTCCTGCGCCACGGCGTGGAACGCCAGATCGAGGCGTTGCTGGCGAACAAGGTGGCCCTGCCGTCGGGCGGCAGCATCGTGATCGCGCAGACCGAGGCGCTGGTCGCGATCGACGTGAACTCGGGGCGCACGCGGCAGAAGGACATCGAGGACACGGCCTTCCGCACGAACCTGGAGGCGGCCCGGGAGGTCGCCCGGCAGGTCGTGCTGCGGGACCTGGGCGGGATCCTGGTGGTGGACTTCATCGACATGGAGTCCGAGGCCCATCGCCGCGCGGTCGAGGAGGAGTTGAAGGCCTCGTTCCGCCGGGACAAGGCGCGACTGACCTTCACGCCCATCCAGGAGTTCGGGCTGCTGACGTTCTCGCGGCAGCGCATCCGGCAGGCGGTGGACTCGGGGCTGACACTGTCCTGCCCCACCTGCGGCGGGTCGGGCCGCGTCCGGTCGCCGAACCTGCTGGCGATGAGCGCGCTGCGGAAGATCCGCGAACGGCTGGCCACCCAGGGCGCGCGGGCGGCCTTCGTCGAGGTGACGGTGCCGGTCGAGGTGGGCAACTTCCTGAACAACCGGAAGCGCGAGGCGCTGACGGCGCTGGAGCGCAAGTTCGACGTACTGGTGGACATCATCGGCGACCCGGACGCGCTGCCCGACGACCTGCGCCTGACGGTGCTGGGCGAGGTCCCCAGCAGCCGGAAGTCGATCCTGGGATACGAGGAGACCGGGGAGGAGGAAGGCGGCGAGGCCGCCGAGGAAGGACGCCCCCCGGAGGAGGAACCCCGGGCCCCGGCGGGCGGGCACGTGCACGTCCACCCGCACGGCGAGCCGATGGCGCCCTCGTCGCCCGGCAAGGGCCGTTCGCTGTTCCGCGGACTGATCAGCAAGTTCCTGGGCCTGGAGGAACTGGCCGAGGTGCCGCCGCCGCCCCCGACGACGCCAGCGACGAGGCCCGTGCACGCGCCGCACCACGAACCCGCGAGGGCCGCGGCGACCCCTGCACCCAGGGCCCCGGCGTCGCAGGCCCCCCGCGCGTCCGGGCCGGCACCGATCGCGAAGCCCGCACAGGCCGCGCCGAAGGCTCCCGCGGCTCCTGCGGCTCCCGCGGTACCCGCGGTACCCGAGCCGCGCCGCCAGCCGCCCGTCCGCGCCGCCGCCGAACCTCTTCCCGCGACCGCCGAGCCCGTTGCCTCGCTCTCTCGCGAGGACGAGGCCGAGCCGCTGCCCGCGTCCGCCGACGGGAGCAGCCGGAAGCGCCGCCGTCGCCGCCGCCGTCGCAGCAAGGGCGGGGCGGGCGAGGGCATGGAAGGAAACGCCATCGCGACGGAAGGGGTGGCGATGCCCCCGCTGCAAGGCACGCCCGAGGACCAGCCCGAGGGTCCCGAGAACCTGGCCGAGGAACCCGCCGCGGAAGGCGGGGAGTCCGTGACCGGCAGCACGCGCAAGCGCCGCCGCCGTCGTCGCCGCAGCAAGGGCCCGGGCACCGAGGCGGCCGTGACCGGAGTCGTCGTGCCGGAGTCGTTCACCCTGCCCCCGCCGGCAGCGGTTCCCTCCAGCGAGGACGCGCCCGTGACGGAACGCCCCGTCCCGGCGCCGGCCGCACCGGCGGCCGTCGAGACCTCACCGGCGGCCGTCGAGACCGCCGCGTCGGCGCCCCCGCGCTCCCGGAAGACGACCCCCCGCGGAACCGGCACGTCATCCCGGACCCGCAAGGCGGCGCCGAAGGCCCCGCCGGAGTCCCCCGCCCCCGAGGCCGCCCCTGCGGCTGACGGCGAACCGGCCCCGAAGAAGCGCCCCAGCCACCGCGGGGGACGCGGCCGGAAGAAGGCCGAAGGGGCCGCCGACGCGATGCCCGGGGACCTTCCGAACGAACCGAAGGAGTGATCGAGCCGCGCGATAGCGGTGGACGGAGGCACCCATGCTGGAACTGAAGTACGTCGTCGAGCACCTGGACGAGGTCGCACAGCGCCTGTCGACCCGAGGCGGCCGGGTCGATCTCGAGCCCCTGAAGGAACTGGCGAACCGCCGCCGCGCGGCCGTGACGTCGCGCGACCAGGCCCGCGCCGACCAGAAGGCCGTCTCGGACGCCTTCCGGCAGCCCGGCGTCACCCCCGAGCGCCGCGAGGAACTGCGGGCCGAATCGAAGGCGATCGGCACCCGAATCACCTCCCTGGAGGCCGAGGTCACCGAGGTCGAGGCCCGCCTGCAGGACGTGCTGCTGAACCTGCCGAACCTGCCCCATCCCAGCACGCCCGTCGGTTCGTCCTCCGACGACAACGTGGTCGTCCGCACCTGGGGCACGCCCCGCACGCTGGACTTCCCCGCGAAGGAGCACTGGGAGATCGGCGAGGCCCTGGGCATCCTGGACTTCGAGTCCGCCCGCAAGATCTCCGGCGCCCGCTTCGTGGTCTATCGCGGCCTGGGCGCCCGGCTGGAACGCGCGCTGGCGTCGTTCATGCTGGACCTGCACGTCGCGCAGCACGGCTACACCGAGATCCTGCCGCCCTTCCTGGTCAACCGGGACTGCATGATCGGCACCGGCCAGTTGCCGAAGTTCTTCGAGGAGGCGTACGTCGCGACGGACGACCTGTACCTGATCCCGACCGCCGAGGTGCCGGTGACGAACCTGCACCGCGACGAGATCCTGGACGCGTCGCGGCTTCCCGTGAAGTATGCCGCCTACTCGGCCTGCTTCCGGCGCGAGGCCGGCAGCCACGGCAAGGACGTCAAGGGCATGACCCGCGTCCACCAGTTCCAGAAGGTCGAGATGGTCAAGTTCACCACCCCCGAGACGTCCTTCGAGGAGCACGAGGCCCTGACCCGCGACGCCGAGGACGTGCTGAAGGCGCTGGGCCTGCCGTACCGCGTGATGGCGCTGTGCAGCGGCGACCTGGGTTTCTCGGCCTCCAAGTGCTACGACCTGGAGGTCCACCTGCCCGGCCAGGGCGCGTACCGAGAGATCTCGTCGTGCAGCAACTTCGAGGACTACCAGGCGCGCCGCGCCGGCATCCGGTACCGCCCCGCCCCGGGCGAGAAGCCGCGCTTCGTGCACACGATCAACGGTTCCGGCGTGGCCATCGGTCGATGCGTCATCGCGATCCTCGAGAACTACCAGCAGGCCGACGGGTCGGTCGCGATTCCCGAGGCCCTGCGTCCGTACATGGGCGGCCTGGACGCCATCCGCCCCGCCTGATCCCTTTCCCCCCGATCCCTTTTCCCCTTGCACCCGGGCGGTCCTCGTGCTACCTTCTGCCCCGCGTTGTTCCCCGGGGGATTAGCTCAGTTGGATAGAGCGCCAGTCTCCGGAACTGGAAGTCGTGAGTTCGAATCTCGCATCCCCCACCGGTCCCGTTCTTGTTGGTATCGGTCGTTCCTCGATTCCTGCCGTCCCTGAACACCCGGAGGGAAACATGAGCGCCCGCATCCTGATCGCCGACAAGCTCGCGAAGCGCGCCGGGGAGATCCTGCAGGCCGCCGGCCACGAGGTCGTCACCCGCACCGGCCTGTCCGAGGCCGAACTGTGCGAGGCGGTGAAGAGCTTCGACGCCCTGCTGGTCCGCAGCGCCGTGAAGGTCACCCGCCCGATCATCGAGGCCTCGGACGCGCTGAAGGTCATCGGCCGCGCCGGCACCGGCGTCGACAACATCGACGTACCCGCCGCGACCGGGAAGGGCATCCTGGTCATGAACGTCCCCGGCGGCAACACGGTCACCGCGGCGGAACACACGATCGCGCTGATGTTCTCGCTGGCCCGCAACGTCCCGCAGGGCGACGCCTCGCTGCGGCGCGGCGAGTGGGAGCGATCGAAGTACACCGGCGTCGAGATCACCGGCAAGACGCTGGGCGTCGTCGGCTTCGGCAAGATCGGCCAGATCGTCGCCGACCGCGCGCTGGGCCTGAAGATGAAGGTCGTCGCGTTCGATCCGCTGGTCCCGTCGTTCATGAAGGAGGCGGTCGGCGTCGCGCAGGCGGCCACGCTGGACGACCTGCTGGCCCAGTCCGACGTGATCACGCTGCACGTCCCGGGCGGCGCCTCCACGAAGGGACTGATCGGCCGCGACGCGCTGGCGAAGTGCCGCAAGGGCGTCCTGCTGATCAACTGCGCCCGCGGCGGCATCATCGACGAGGCCGCGCTGGCCGAGGCGCTGCAGTCCGGGCACGTGGGCGGCGCCGCGATCGACGTGTTCACGGCCGAACCGCCGACCGGCAACCCGCTGCTGGCCCTGCCGAACGTCGTCCTGACCCCGCACCTGGGCGCCTCGACGCACGAGGCCCAGACGCGCGTCGCGATCGCGGTGGCCGAACAGGTGTGCGATTTCCTGGCCACGGGCCGTCGCTACGGCGCCGTGAACTGAAAGGCGGCCCATTCATGCCGAACAGCCTGACCATCGTCGGGATCCAGTGGGGGGACGAGGGCAAGGGAAAGGTCACGGACCTCCTGGCCCGCGATGCCTCCCTGGTGGTGCGGTACCAGGGCGGCGCCAACGCCGGCCACACGGTGGTCGTCGAGGGCCGAAAACTGGTCCTGCACCAGGTCCCGTCCGGGATCCTCAATCCCGACGCCTTCTGCACGATCGGCCCCGCGGTCGTCGTCGATCCCGAGACGCTGCTGGCCGAGATGGAGGACCTTCGGCAGGCCGGCGTGCCCGTGACCCCGGACCGGCTGGCCATCAGCCGCCAGGCGACGGTCGTCCTGCCCTACCACAAGCGCCTGGACTCCCTGCGGGAGGCCGCCCGCGGCGCCGGGAAGATCGGCACCACCGGACGCGGGATCGGGCCCGCCTACGAGGACCTCTTCGGGCGCACCGGCGTGCGCCTGATCGACCTGTGCGATGCGGACCGGCTGGTGGCCCGGCTGGACGCCCTGCTGCCGGAACGGAACGCCGTGCTGCGGTTCCTGGGCGGCGAGCCGATCGACCGGGACGAACTGGCCGCCGGCGTGCTGGTGCTGGGTGCGCGCCTGCAGCCCTTCCTGCGCGACACCGGCGAGATCGCCGCCAGGCACCTGGCCGCCGGCGACAACGTGCTGTTCGAGTCGGCGCAGGGGACGCTGCTGGACGTGCTGCACGGCACCTGGCCGTTCGTCACCTCGTCGTTGACCGTGGCCCCCGCGGCGTTCGCCCTGTCCGGGGTCGGCGTGCCTGCGCATCCCGGCGTGCTGGGCGTCATGAAGGCCTACACCACGCGGGTCGGCGCCGGCCCCTTCCCGACCGAGGATGGCGGCGAGTACGGCAACTGGCTGCGGCAGAAGGGCGGCGAGTTCGGTGCCACCACGGGTCGCCCGCGCCGTTGCGGACACCTGGACCTGCCGGCCCTGCGCTACGCCGTCCGCGTGAACGGCGTCACGGCGCTGGCGCTGACCAAGATGGACGTGCTGTCCGGCCTCCCGCACGTCCCGGTTTGCACCGCCTGGCGCCTCCAGGGCCGCACGATCGACATCGCGACCCCCGACCTGTTCGGCCGGCCGGACCTGGTCCCCGTCCTGGAGGACTGGCCGGGCTGGTCCGCGCCCCTCCATGGCGTGACCCGGATGGAGGATCTGCCCCCCGAGGCCGTGGGATACGTGGACCGGATCGAGGCGGCCCTGGGCATCCCCGTCCAGCTCGTCTCGACGGGCTCCGGGCGCGAATCGACGGCCATCCGGATCGATCCCTGGTCTTGACACCGCTCATCCTGTATCCTTCATCGGTCGTTCGGCGAGAACGCGGATGTCCCGTTCAGGAATCCCCACTCCCAACTCCGCGATCGGGACGGTCGTGTCCACCTTCCGCCTGCTGGTGATGGCGGAACCGGCGACCGCCCGGCGCCTGACGTCGGCGCTGGCGCCCTTCGGATATTCCCTCGAGATCGCGTCCTCGGAAGCGGATGCCATCGCCTCGCTGCAGGCGTCCCCGCCCGAGATCGTGCTGGTGTCCGGCAGCCTTCCGGGCATGGCCGGCTTCAACCTGCTGCGCACCCTGCGGACCCAGCGGGCCACCGAGGACCTCCCGGTCCTCTTCATCACCGACCCGGGCGCCCCGGAACAGGAACTGCGTGCCTTCCAGATGGGCGCGGAGGACGTGGTCAACGACCGGACGCCCGACGGCACCCTGCGGGCCCGCCTTCGCGTGCTGCTGCGGTTCGCGGCCACCCGGCGCCGGCTGGTCAACGAGAAGCGCCGCCTGGAACTGCGCGTGACGGACCGCACGCGGGAACTGCTGGAGATCACCATCGCCACCGTCGCCGCGCTGGAGAAGGCGGCCGAGATGACGGACCAGGAGACCGGCCAGCACATGACCCGCGTCGCGGAGTACTCGTCGCTGCTGGCCGCCGAGATGGGGATGGACCACGAGTTCATCGAGAAGATCCGCCTGTACGCCCCGCTGCACGACGTCGGGAAGGTCGGCATCCGCCACGAGGTCCTGAAGAAGGAAGGCGTGCTGACCCGGCAGGAGTTCGAGGAGATGAAGCAGCACACCCTGTTCGGGTGCGAACTGCTGAAGGCCGCCCGCGCCGACCCGGTGGCCGCCAACATCGCCCTGTCCCACCACGAGCGCATCGACGGCAGCGGCTACCCGCATGCCCTGAGGGGCGACCAGATCCCGATCGAGGCACGCCTGGTGGCGGTGGCCGACGTGTTCGACGCGCTGACGACCCGGCGCCACTACAAGGAGGCGATGCACCCGCGGGACGCATTCACCTCCATCGTGGACGAACTGGCCTCCCGCTTCGATCCGCAGGTGATCCGCGCGTTCAGGGTGCGCCACGACGACATCCTCGAAATCCACTCGCGGTACCAGTAGGTCCCTCTTCTTGCATTTCCGGCTCCCCCCTGGGCCGTGCTAGAATCCGCGACATGCGAGGCGCCCCTCAACCGGCCGTGCACCCCAGGACCAGGGAACTGCTGGAGCGGCTCCTGGCGGGGCTGCCCGACGACCTGCAGGCCCTGTCGGAGTACCGGCACCGCGTCATGGCGGTCGCGACGGCGTTCGACCCGGCCCGGGATCCCCTGGCCACGTCGCTGCAGCGTTGCGTGACCACCCTGCGCAGCCGTGCCGAGGCCGCCCGGAAGGCCGTGTCCCAGCCGGTACCTCCGGCCGAGTCCCTGCCCGGCCTCGCCTTCCACGCCCGGGAGACCGTCACGGTTCCCGAGCCGCCGCCGCCTTCCCCTCCCCGGCAGGTCGAGGCGGTCCCGGCCGCGGCCGAGGCCCGTCCCGAGGTCCACTGGGACGGCGCCCAGCGGCTTCTGTACGAGGACGTGGTCCGCCTGTTCGACCTGGGCGATTCCGCCGGCGCGATGATCTCCCTGGAACGCCTGGTGATGCTGGCGCCCGAGGCCGAGGAACTGGGCATCTTCCTGGACAAGAACGGCGAACTGCTGCTGCGCCTCTACAAGGAGGCCCTGGGCTCGATGGACCGGGTTCCGGTCCCGGTCAAGGACCGCCAGCCCATCAAGATCCCCTGCGACCACCCTTCCCTGCTGCTGGACGTCCTGCGCCAGACCGACGGCCACCGCAACCTGCGCGACCTGACGCGGAAGGTGGTCGCACCCGAACTGCGGACGCTGATCGTGCTGTCGCACCTGGCCCGTTCGGGGTTCGTCGAGATCGCCTGACGATCGGTCGAGGGTTCGCCCGTCGGGAACGCGGTGCTAGCGCCGCGGCGGGCTGGCCGCCTGGCTGCCGCGGAAGATCCACATGCCGGTCTCGATCAGCAGGAACACCACGCGGTAGATCAGCAACTCGGTCTCGGGACCGGTCGGCAGCACCTTCGCCAGCTGCGCGATGCTGGGGTTCGCGTCCAGCAGGTTCAGCACGCGCATCTCCCGGGGCAGCAGCTTCAGCGCCGACACCGGCACCCGGGCACTGTCCATCCGCACCAGGCGGCGCTGGGCGCAATCCGCCAGGAAGGCGCGCAGCAGCGGCAGCTGGTACTGGGCGCGAACGGCCTCGGACATCGCCTCCATGGGGTCCAGGTCCATCGTGACGGCCGCCTTCGGGGTGGCCACGTTCTCGAAGAACCCGTACCAGCCCGAGTCCCAGCGGAAGATGTCCAGGAACCGCTCGCGGAACTGCACCTGCAGGGCATCGGCCAGTTCGTGTGCGCCGACCACGCCCTGCGACACCAGGGCGTCCCCCAGCCGGCCCGCCGCCGTACGGGACTGCTGGATCGCCTGGTCCACGGACTCGCGCGTCGTCATGCGACGGCGGACCAGGAACTCGCCCAGCAGTTCGTGCTTGAGGTTCGAATAGATGAAGCGGGGGCGCCCGTCCCGGAAGTAGATCTCCTTCTGGTTCGAGCCCTGCTTCAGCGTCAGCAGGCCGGACAGGCGCTGCACCTGCGCGATGGTCGTGACCAGGCGCACCATGTTGCGCCGTTCCAGCGTCCCCTCGAACAGCAGCACGCGGCGGGCCTGCTCGACCCCCGCGTCCCGCATGTGGCCGCGGAAGGCGGCGACGTCGCCCACCCGCATCCAGTCGCCGTCGTTCATCGAGCACTGCTCGTCCTCGGTGATCGATCGGCTGTTCAGCAGGCTGAGCACGTTGTCGAACGACACGGGGCCGAAGATGTTCCCGTCCGCGTCCCGGATGCGGAAGTTGGCGGACTGCGGGGCCACGCGGGAACTCCGGGTATCGGAAGGCGCGTCCCGCAGGCCGGAATCGTCGAACGACAGGTCCTGCGCCTCCGGCATCGGGCGTCGGGCCGGCTGGACCGGCGTCGGGGCCTCGACCTCCCGGCGGGGGGCCATCTCCCGGGCCGGGGCGGCCTGGGGGGCCCTGGGCTGGGAGGGCGCCTCGGCCGCGACCGGCGGCGCCACGCGCGGAGCCGAACCGGAAACCGGTGCCGCGGCATCCGAAGCGGAAACCTCGGCCGTCGCCGCGACGGCTTCCCCACCGGTGCGCGCGCCGTCGGAGATCTCCTCGACCTCCAGGGGCAGGAGTTCCTGTTCGGCCTCCTCGGGGAACAGGTCCTTCAGGTACGCCGCCACCTGCGCCGGACCGATGCGGCTGTTGCGGGCATACAGCCAGTCCTGCATGTCGGTCAGGAAGTCCTGGGCGTTGCGGTACCGGCGATCGCGGTCCTTGGCCAGCGCCTTGCGCAGGGTTTCGGCCAGCCCGGGGTCGATCTCCGGATGCCGTGCCAGCCGCTTCTCGACGTCCGCGTCGCGCACGTTGATCAGCGTCTGCAGGTCAGTGCGTCCCAGGAACATCCGCTTCAGGGTCAGGGTCTCGAACAGGATGATCCCCAGGCTGAAGATGTCCGACCGGTGATCGACCTCGCGGGCCATCACCTGCTCGGGCGACATGTAGCCCAGTTTGCCCTTCAGGACGCCGCCGGCCTGGTCGCCGCTGGAGATCGCGGCCTTGGCCACGCCGAAGTCGGTCACCTTGACGTCGCCGTCGAAGGACAGCAGCACGTTGGACGGCGACACGTCGCGGTGGATGATCTGCAGGGGGTTGCCGTACGGGTCGCGCGCGTTGTACGCGTACCACAGGGCCTTGCACACCTCGCAGGTGAGGTGGACCGCCAGTTCGGCGGGGACCTGGCGCCCGACCTTGTTGGCGCGTGCCATCACCCTCTGCAGGTCGCGCCCGTGGACCAGTTCCATCGCCAGGTAGTACTGCCCTTCCACCTGGTCGAACTCGTAGATGCTGACGATGTTCGCGTGCTGCAGCGGGGCGGTGATCTTCGCCTCGTCGACGAACATCTTCACGAACGACGGGTCCCGCGAGTACCCCAGCAGGATCCTCTTGATGACGCAGACCTTCTGGAAGTCCCCGGCGCCGCGCACCACGGCCTTGAAGATCTCGGCCATCCCGCCGGAACCGATCTTCTCCAGCAGCAGGTACTTGCCGAACTGCCGGGGACGCATCTGGGAAGCGCTGGACACCGGGTTCCCGTTCGCTTCCTGGCTCACCATTCCTCCCGTCGCGTCGCCCGCCGGGGTCGCGTGATCCTTGTGGGCGGGTCGCACCGACTTTGCCGCACGGGTGCTGCGTTGTCAAGCATTCCGGGAGGCCGTCGTGCAGTGGATTCGAGGCGATGGGAGGAGGACGTCCCGCGGGTCAGCGAACGCCCCGGATGGTGACCTTGACGTCGCCGGTCGGCGTACCCGAACCCGTGCCGCCGCCCGAGGTCACGCCCCAGTAGGTCACGCCGGCAATGGCGCCCACGCCCACCACCAGGGCGGTCCAGAACCACCACTTGTGGACGACGTCGATCCCCTTCTCCTTCTTCGCGGTGTCCTTGAAGATGGGCGAGTTCGGATCGACCATCAGGTCCTCGCCCCCCCCGGCCGCACCGCTGACCACCACGGAACCGCCTTCGGGCATCGAGACCGGCGGAGGCTCCAGGGCGGCCAGCGCCGTCTCGGGACCCGCCTGCAGGCCGGTCAGGTTCGACATCAGGTCCTGGAGGCCCGCGACCAGCGTGGCGTCGCGCGCCAGTTCCTGCCGGACCGCCGTGGCCGTGCCGTCGCGCCAGTAGGTGCCCTGCAGCAGGAAGCCCTTCCTGTCGCTGGACACGCGCAGGACGACCAGGTCCGTGGCGCCCGCGCGCTCGGCCAGCGTCCTCGCCTCCGAGGCCGCCGCACCGCCCTTGTCCGTGCTCCGGACCACCGCCGCGACGCCCTCGTCGATCGCGCGCCGGTTCGCCGCGGGAACCAGCGGGACTTCCAGGCGCTGCTCGGGGCCGCCGCGCACCGACACGAACTGCGCCCAGCGCTCGTATCCCCCGGCGAAGACGCTGACCAGGTGCTCGCCCAGTTTCAGGCCGCTGACCTTGATGGGCGCGAACCCGCGGAACTCGCCGCCGACGTAGACCTCGGCGCCCGAGATCTCGCCCGCCTGGATGTCCAGGCTGCCGTCCGGGGCGTCCTCCATCTCGCGCTGGACCTGCGCGAACAGGTTGCGCGACTCGAGGTTGAACGCGTACTCGCTCTGCTTCTGGCCGGGGTACAGCAGCACCGACCGCCGGACCGCCTCCTTCGCCTGCAACTGCTTGCGCGCCTGCAGCGAGGCGATGCCCAGGCCCTTGTACGTCCGCGCCACCAGGGCCCGGTCGGCCAGTCCCAGGACCGGCTGCAGCGTCGCTTCGGCCGCCTTGTAGGCCGCCAGCGCCTCGTCCCACTTCTGGGAGTTCAGGGCGCGGAAGCCTTCCTCGACCTTCGCCGCCACGGTCGCCAGCGCCGTGTCCGGCAGCGACTCGCTCAGCGGGGCGCGGCGCAGGCCGGACGCCTCCAGCCGGTCGGCGGTGCCGCGCATCAGGCCGCGGATGACCATGGCCGTCGTAGCGTCCTTCTTCGCGTCCTTCGGGACCACGAACAGGGCCAGCCGGCGCGCGGTGGCGGGGGCGTCCGCGGCGCGGGCCGCGGCCACCAGCGACAGGGCGCCGGAGACCTCCAGTTGCAGCAGGCTCGCGGCCAGGAATGCCGCGACCCCCGCGAACAGGGGGGACCTCCGCGTCGGCACCAGGGACGGGAACCGGTTGCTCCGGGTCGCGTTCATCGCGAGATCCTCCCTACTCCGCCAGGTTCGTCTTCAGGGACGGAGGCGTGTACAGTTCCAGCAGGCCGGGCGTCCCGTCCAGGTCGGAGACGTTCACCAGGCCGCCCGCCAGCAGCAGCGAGTCGTCGATCAGCCGCTCGGCCACGTTCGCAGCCCGGGCGAAGAACTCGGGCTGGCCTTGCGGGACCATCGAGAACGTCTTCGTCGCCAGGTCGAAGAAGCACGCGTTGCCGTTGGCCACCTGGCCGAAGTCGGTGAAGCCGCCCAGCACCACCGCGCCGTCCGCGTCGAAGGACCCGATCGTCTTGTGCAGGAACCGCGCCGCGCACGGGGTGTCGATCGCCTCGACCGCGACCTTGTCCTGGGCGTCGACCGACAGGATCCAGGCCTTCGCCAGCGGTGCGGACAACCTGGCGCTCTTGTACTCGGCGCCGCCCACGACCAGGAAGCGCTTGCGCCCTTCCGCGTCCTGCTTCAGCGGCGTGACCGTCGGGAAGAACAGCAGCGGCAGGCCGCTGGCCGACCGGGCCTGGAACGCGCCGACGACGCCGTCCTCCGGCTTGGACGCCTGCTTGAAGATCTCGACGTTCGCGTCGGCCCCGGTCGTGCCGCCGATCACCAGGTACCGCGACAGGCCCTGGGTCGTCTCGTCCAGTTTGACCATGGCGGCGCCGTTGTGCTGGCGCAGCAGCACCAGCCCGGTGCCGACGTCCAGCATGCCGCCCCTCGGGTTCTCGCCGTTCGCGTCCTTGTCGGCATACGGGGCCCAGATCTCGGCCAGGGTGTAGTCCGAAGCCGCCAGCGGCCACCTGCCGCCCCCCGTGATCAGGATCGAGTTGTCGGACAGGCGGCCGACCGACGGGAACACCCGTCCCCGGCCCATCTTCTTGTCCTTGCCGGCATAGTCCTGGCCGGCCGGGAGGAACGCCAGCGTCGCGACGTCGAAGATCTCGAAGGAATCCAGCGTGGCCGCGGCATCGACGTCCAGCGGGAACTCGCTGCCGCCCTTGACCGTCATCTTCGTGGCGCCGCCGAACACCAGGACCTTCTCGCCGTCGGCCAGCGGCAGGTAGACCATCGCGTGGCCCGCGCGCGCCACGGTCATGTCCCCGACCTGCACGATGGACCCGTTGGCAGGGTCGTACACGAACGCGCTGGCGGAGGGGTCCCTCAACTCGAAGGATCCGCCCCCGATGTCGGCATTCCCCGTGAAGCCGCCCGACAGCAGGACGCGGCCGTCGCCAAGCACCACGGAAGCGGGGAACGCGCGCTGCGAGAAGGCCGAGGGTGCGTCCAGGCAGGTGAACCGGCCGAACCGCGTCAGGACCAGTTCCACCTCGGTCGTCCGGTCCTGCGTCACCGACACCTCGCGGCGGCGCCCGAACCACGTCGGCGTGTCCTGCCCGCTGGTGTAGCCGAGGATCGTCAGGGTGCGGTCGATGCCGGCATCGACCCCCTTGACCACGACGTCCTGGGACCACTCCCCCCCGGTCCCCGTGCCGGACTTGTCGATGTCCGCCGAAACCGGGTCTCCCAGTTCCCTGGTCTTCCAGGCCAGGTTGCCGGACTCGTCCTCGACCTGTTTCAGGCCGGTGACGACGATCTTCACGCGGTCCAGTCCCTGCGGCGCGTCGCCCGTCTCGCAGGTGCTGGTGAGGGCGCTGGCGACCACGCCCACGGAACCGGGACGCGTGTCGTCGACGCCGCATGCCCACAGGCCCAAGGCCAGAACAGCAGCCAGATGGATTCTTGTCGTCATGCTCCGTGGTCTCCCGGTGATCTGCCCAAGGGCGAACCGACAAAGGACCATTGTTGACGGGAGGATAGGACAGGACGGAGGGGGAAGTCAACCGGAATGCAGGCCGCGAGGCGCTCCCGCGGGCCTTTCCCCGGACCGGCGGGCCGATCCGCCGGCAGGGTGCTACAGGCAGGTCTTCAGGACCATCAGGTCGTCGATGAAGACGCCCGTCCCCGTGTTCTGCTGGGAGTCGACGCTGTCGAACGTGAAGCGCAACTGGATCGCCTTGCCGCGGAAGGCCGTGAGGTCGATCACCGGGACGGAGTACCAGGTGCTGTAGTGTTCGCCCGAGACCGCCGTCTTCGCGAACACCTGGGTGGCCGTCGCGCCGTCCACCACCTCGACCTTGAAGAGGTCGCGCTCGGCGTTCGGCTCGATGTTCAGGAAGAGCTGGAAGGTCGCGCCGAAGGTGCCGACCGAGGGCAGGACGATCGCGGACGTCGTGGCCGTTCCCTTCGCGACGCCCCCGTTGTCGTAGTCGACGTCGTTGCCGAAGTGCATCGACCCGGGGTCGGACCTGGAGTTCCAGTCGACCCGCTCCCACCCGACGTGGGCACCGCCGACGCCGGGCGTGGACAGGTCGGCCACCGCGAAACCCGGCAGCGTGGTCGCGGCGTCGAAATGCTCCTCGTAGAGCGTCGCGGGGATGCAGCAGCCGGGCTTCTCGATCGGGTCGTGGACGCACGCGTTCTGCAGGCAGCCGTCCACGGTGCACCCGTTGCCGTCGTCGCACTCGGTCTGCACCGAGCAGCAGCCCTGCGGGCCCACGGTCGTCACGTCGCACACCTGATCCTGGCAGGTGCCGGTCTTGCAGACCCCGTCCACGAAGCAGTCGTCGGCGCTGCTGCAATTGCGGCGCACGCAGGGGTCGTGCTGGATGGACAGGTCGTCCACGTACACCCCTTCGTAGTTGTTCTTCTCGGTGTCCGAGGGGTCGAACCGCAGGAGGATCCGGATCTTCTTGCCGGCCCACCGGGTCAGGTCCACTCCGACCGGCACGAACTGCTGCAGGGTCGTGCCGCGAACCGCGTGCGAGGTCCACACCGGAGTCAGTTTCAGTTTCGTCCAGAGGGGGTCCTGCGCGCTGCCGATATCCTCCACGACGTGGACCGTGAACAGGTCGGCCTCCAGCGGGTTGTAGTACTCGCCCACGAAATCGTCGAACTCGGTGGCCAGGAAAAGCTGGAACGACAGGAACGAGTAGCCCGTCGCCGGGACCTCGACGACCGGGCTGGTGGCCTCGCCGAACACGTAGTCCGCGCTGACGAAGGTGCGCGACGCGCCGTCGCCGTAGTACAGCGAGCCGCCGCCCGAGACGGACCGCCAGGGGGACGACTGCCAGTGCACGGGGGAGTCGCCCTGGTAGGTCCAGACGGTGAAGTCGTCCAGGCCGGTGTCGAAGCCGGCGACCAGCAGCGAGTCGCGGTTGCAGCACTGCTCCGGCGGCAGCGTCTCGAACCCGCACAGGCCGTCCGTGCAGGTCGGCCGGTCGCACACCCCCGTGACCGGGCAGTCCGTCGCGACGGTGGCCTGGGTGCATTCCGGCTGGGCGCAGGCGGTGATGATCGCGTGCTCGCAGACGCCGAAGCCCGAGAGGTTCGTGAACCCCAGGCACAAGTCGTCCGTGCACGCCTCGCCGTCGCTGCCGCAGGGGCTCGATGCCGCGGTTTCGCAGGGCGGGTGGGCCTCGCCGACGCAGCCCGTGGCGACCTTGAAGTCGTCCACGTAGACGCCCTCGAAGAAGTTGCTGTTGCCGTCGAAACTGTCGAAGGCCAGGCGAAGCGCGATGGTCTGGTTCGTGAACTCGGACAGGTCCCCGACGACGTGCACGAAATGCCCAGAGGTGTTCCGGTCGAGGGTGGCCGCCGTGAAGACCGTCGGGTAGTCGTCCCCCTCGCCGACGGAATCCGTGATCACCTGCAACCGCAGCAGGTCGGGCTGGGTGGTCACGCCTTCCTGGACGGGCTCGGTCTGCAGCCACACGTTGAACGAGACCCAGAAGGCCGTCTTCTGACGGTCCAGCGGGGGCAGGAAGAAGACCGGGGAGGTCGCGGCCCCGCCCACGAGGGTCGCCTGTTTCGCCGATCCCTCGACCGGCCGGCAGTCCTCGCCCAACTGTCCGTTGTAGTACGTGCGGCACTGCGGATCGCCGAAGTAGAGGCTGTTCGCTCCCAGCGCCTTCCGGTGGCCGGAGATCGACCAGCCGACGGGGCCGTTGCCCGCCAGGCCGGTGATCGTCCATCCGTCCAGGCCGTTCTCGAACCCCTGGTCGAGGATCACCGCCTCGCGGCAGCAGGAGTCCTCCCACGTCAGCACGCAGACGTTCTCGGGCTTCTTGCAGACCTTCTTCGTCCTGCATGCCTCGCCGGTCCCGAGGTTCGCGTTCTCGCAGTCCTTGTCCTTCAGGCAGGTGTAGACGACCTCCGCATCCCCGGGCGCGTCCGAGGCCTCCTCCAGCGGGACCTCTTCCTGGCCGTCGGCGACCCCGTCGGGAGCGACCTCGGGAGCCGTCTCTTCGAGGGCATCCCCCTCGTCCCCGTCCTCGGGTTCCCCAAGGTCGTCCTTCTTGCTGCCGCCGCAGGCCGCCAAGGCGAGAACGCACGCGACGACCCAGGCGGAACGGAAGGATCTACCGACGTTTCGACGCATATCGAACCTCCGTGGCGGTTCCCTGGAACAGGCGGGAACTACTCTACCATAACCTCCGGATCCGCATGAACCGAAACATGCGCTCGCTGCCCTCCCCGCCCCCCCATGGGTCGCGAGGCCTTCCCGGGCGGTCGATCCTCTTCCCCTTGTCCCGCGGCACTTTTCTTGACACGTCCGAACCTGGATGCGAACATGACCACGGCCGAAACTGGACGTTCGAATGGCCTTGCTTGGCGGACGTTCCTCCCTCGTCGGGGTCGACATCGGTTCGTCCTCGATCAAGCTGGTGCGACTGCAGCAGGCGAAGGGTTCGTGGGAACTGGTGGCCTTCAGCCTGGGTCACCTCCCCCCGGACGCCATCGTCGAAGGGCGCATCATGAACTTTGCGGTCGTCATCGAACGGCTGCGAGAACTCATGAAGGAGGCGGGGATCAAGTCCGCCCCCTGCGCGCTGGCCATCTCCGGCAACTCGCTGATCATCAAGCGACTGTCCCTGCCCGAGATGACCCGCTCCGAACTGAACGAATCCATCCTCTGGGAAGCCGAACAGTACATCCCGTTCGACATCAAGGACGTGAACGTCGACGCCCAGATTCTGAACCCGCGCGCGGGCCAGGGGCAGATGGACGTCCTGATGGTCGCGGCCAAGAAGGAGGTCGTCAACGAGTACGTGTCGGTCGCGGTCGAGGCCGGTCTCAAGCCCTCCGTGGTCGATGTCGCGATCTTCGCCGCGATCAACATGTTCGAGGTCAACTACATGATCCCGGCGGACCAGACGCTGGCCCTGCTGAACGTCGGCGCGAACTCGATCAACGTCGGCGTCCTGTCGGGCGGCACCGTGGCCTTCACCCGCGACATCGGGGTGGGTGGCACGATGCTGACGTCGGAGATCCAGCGCCACTTCAACGTCTCCCACGAGGAGGCCGAGGCGTTCAAGACCGGCGCCGAGTCCAGCCTCTCCTCCTCGACCATCGCGCGCGAGGTCAACAAGATCGCGGATCGCGCCTGCGACTCGATGGTCACCGAGGTCCAGCGGTCGCTGGACTTCTTCGTGGCGACGTCGGTCAAGGCCGACATCCAGAGGATCTTCCTGACCGGCGGCTCCGCCCAGTTGCCGGCCCTCATCCGCGCGCTGGAACGCCGGATGGAGGTCCCCGTCGAACTGGTGAACCCGTTCAGGAACATTTCCGTCGATGCCCGGAAGTTCGACATCGACCTGCTGCAGCGGGCGGCCCCGGTCGCGGGCGTCGCCGTCGGCCTCGGGCTCCGCCGACCGGGGGATGCGGCATGATTCGGATCAACCTACTCGGCCTCAAGGCCAAGCCGAAGCCGATCGTCGCGTCCCGCAAGCAGGTCCTCGTCTTCGCGGGGCTGCTGCTGGCGGAGGTCCTGTTCCTGTTCCTCTGGCACCAGAAGATGTCTACCGAACTGGCCGATGCCACCCGGCGGACCCGCGAGGCGTCGGCCAAGATCGACGACCTGAAGCGGGTGAAGATCTCCTGGGAGCAGTGGCAGGCCGAGAAGGCGGACCTGGACCGCCAGAGCCAGGTCTTCCAGACCCTGCGCGCGGCCCAGATCGGCCCGCCCATGCTGTTGCAGTATCTGTCCTATGCCCTGACGCCCCTGGAGGACACCCTTTCCGGTCGCGACGAGGCCAAGGCCCAGGAACTGGCGGGCTGGAACCCGAAGTGGGATCCACGGCGGGTGTGGTTCAAGAGCGTGAAGCAGAAGGACCAGATGATCACGTTCGAGGGCCAGGCGCTGGACCACGAGGACGTGGCCGAGTTCTATCGCCGGATGGAGTCCTCGGACTTCTTCTCGGGCATCGAGCCGGGCCTCCAGAGCCGTCGCGTCCACGCGGACCTGGGCATCCGCTTCGTCGAGTTCACCGCGACGGCGAGTTTCTCGTACCTCGCCGCGATCGATCCCGAGGCCAAGCCCGCCGCGACTCCCTCGACGCCCTCCGCCCCCGGCGCTCCCCCCGGCGGTCCCGGAGCCCCCGCCTCCGGCGGTCCCGGCGCTCCCGCTTCCTCCGGTCCCGGAGCCCCGGCAGCATCCCTGGACCCGAACCCGCTGGCCGCCGCACCCGGCGCGCTGGCCTCCGGGAGGTGACGGATGGACAGGTTCCTCGAACTCCCTCTGCCGCAGCGCATCCTGATCGTGGGTGCCGTCCTGGCGGTCCTGGGCGGCGGCGCCTACTACCTGCTGCTGTCCCCGATCAGCGACGGGATCTCGTCCCAGGCCAAGAAATACAAGGCCTTGATGGCCGAATACGCGCAGTTGAAGGAGTATGACTCGGCCGATTTCCGGCAGCGCCTGGACCAGGAGAAGGCCGATGCCGTTCGCAAGCGTGCCGAGTATGCGAAGATGCTCCCCCGCGAGGAGGAACTGCCCGACCTGATCACCTCGATCAAGGTCGATGCCGACGCCTCCGGCCTGATCGTCTCGCGCTTCGAGCCTTCCAAGAAGAAGGAGGAAGGCGACGGCTACCGCGGGATCCCCTTCAATCTCGAACTGGTGGGCACCTACTCCCAGGTGGTCTCGTTCCTTCAGTCCCTGGCCCAGCCCAGCAAGCGCCTGATCAATGCCAAGAACCTCGCGATGGAACCCGTCCCGGCCGGGCAGTTGTCCTCCACCGCCGGCGACGTCGGCCTCCTGCGCATCCTTTCCGATCGCGAGAAGGCGCGCGGGCTGACCCCGAACGAGAAGTACGCGAAGACGGTCCTCCTGTTCGAGGAGACCTCCAAGCGCACCGTCCTGAAGACCGAGATGACGGCGCTGGCCTATGTCTATACCGGGACCGCTCCGGCAGGACAGGCCGGCGCTCCCGGTTCGCCCGGCGGAGGCAAGTAGCGATGCGCATCGTCCTCGCTGCGTCCGTTCTTCTGGTCGCCGTCGCGTGCGGCGTCCCCAAGGACATCTATTCCACGGACAAGAACGCCCTGCAGCAGAACAGGGCGCCCGCGGAACCTCCCCCGGTCGCGCCGGCCCAGGGCAATCCCAAGGCAGCGATCCTCAAGCCGTACTTCAAGGAATACCTGAAGCGCCCCGCCGAGGCCGACGTCAACGTCTTCAAGGCCAACCTGGCGCAGTTCGCCCCGATGGTGGAGATCGAGGAGGAACCCTCGACCGCCGAGGAGGAACCGAAGACCCCCCTCGAGTACTACGACGCCGATTCCTACAAGCTGGTCCTGATCATGAGCGGCACGGCGCAGGCGAAGGCCATGCTGACCGACCCCCAGGGCAAGTCGTACATCGTCCAGGTCGGCACGAAGATGGGCAACCGCAGCGGCAAGGTCGCGTCCATCTCCGCGACCGAGATGCGCATCGAGGAGCCCGGCCATCCGGTCATCGTGAAGGCGCTGGAGTCGGGCATCGAGGACATGGAGCGCGAACTGCAGGCCGTCCAGGAATTCTGACCCGCCTCCTTGCCCCTTCCCCCGCATCCTGTCGTAGAATGTCGCCGTCCCAACGGGAGTTCCTCCGCCATGCCCGGCACCGACGATCAGGATGACCTGGTGGAGTTCGACGAGAAGACCCGCGTGGATGACGGCCAGTTCCGGATCGAGCCTCCGCCCAAGCCCGCGTCTTCCGTCTCGCTGGACGGCGAGTCCGAGTCCACCCGCTTCGTGGCTCCCCCGACCGGGGCCCGGGGGGGAGACGAGGAGGACGAGGAACCCGTCAAGACCGTCATGATCGAGTCCCCCTTCCAGGAGCCGGCCGAGCCGCCCGCTCCCGTGATTCCCGAGGGACACCTGGTGGTGGTCGAGGGCAACGACCGCGGCAAGGATTTCCGCCTGACGGGCGAACCCCAGGTGGTCGGGCGGTCCCTGGATTCGTCGATCGTGCTGAACGACGCGACCGTGTCCCGCAGGCACTTCCAGGTCGAGTACGCCGATGGCATGTGGCGCCTGACCGACCTGGGCAGCGGCAACGGAACCCGCGTCAATGACGAGAAGGTGCCCGGGATCGAACTGCTGCCGGGCATGCGGATCTCGATCGGCCAGACCGTCCTGGCCTTCGCCGGTCCCGAGGGGGCGGCGGGGGACGAGGAGTGCACCCGCGCCGTCGAGGTGCCCGCGGAACTGCCCCGGTCGCGCCCCGAGCCCGCGCCGGTTCGCCGTGCCCAGCCCGTCGCGGCCCCCGAGGAGATCCGCGCCCGGAAGGCCCCGCGGATCGAGGTGGAGAACATCCCGCCCGCGGACACCCGCAGGTTCCCGGTGTGGCCCGTGGTCGGTGGCGCCGTGGCCGCGGTGCTGATCGCCCTGGCGCTGGCCCAGTTCGTGTTCGGCGTGCGCATCCTGCCGATCGGCGAGGCCCCCACGTCGCCCGCTGCCGGCTCCGGGGAGGAGACGGCCCGGGCCGATGCCGAGGCCCTCAAGGCCCGGGCGCTGAAGGCGATCGAGCAGCGCCAGTGGGACCCGGCCCTTCGCCTGCTGGCCTCTGCGCGCGAGGCGTACCCGGACCTGGAGGGCCTGGAGGCCGCAGCCTCCCGCGCCCAGGAGGAGAAGCAGTCGGCCGCCCTGCTGGCCGCGGCCCAGGAGCGGATCGCGCAGGGTGCGACCGACGAGGCCCGGGGCATGCTGCAGCGCGTGCCGGATTCCAGCGTCTACCACCCCGATGCGCAGAAGGCCCTGGGGGACCTGGACGCCAGCCTGCTGGACGGTCGGATCTCGGGGATCCGGGCCAAGGTGAAGGAAGGGAAGAAGGCCGATGCGAAGCAGGCCTACCTGGCCCTGGTCACCGAGCACCCCGAGGACCCGCGGGTGGTCAAGTTGCGGGACGAACTGGCATCGCAGGGCATCGCCCTGGAACCCCCGGCACCCAGGCCTGCTGCGGCGCACGCCGCCTCGGCCTCCCCGACGCCTTCCCCGGCCGGACCGGCCCCCGCCGCGTCCTCGCGGCCGGGCAGGCTGGACTTCCCGAAGGCCTTCGCGGCCTATGACCGCGGCGCCTTCGGGCAGGCATCGCAGGAGTTGCGGACCGCCCGGGCGAAGGGCGACGACCTGGCGAGGGCCAGGGAGATGGCGGACCGGATCGACCGGTTCGCCGAGGCCTTCGCGGACGGGAAGAGCGCGCTGGACAGCAAGCGGTTGGACCGCGCCGAGGCCGGGCTGTCCCAGGCGCTGCGGCTGGACCTGGAGGTGAACGGCCACTACGGGCCCGAGATCCGGTCCCTGCTGGGCGACACCTACCGGGGCCGGGCCGCGGCCGCCATCCAGAACGCCGACTACGCCCTGGCGGCCCGCAGCGCGCGGCGTGCCCTGTCCTACCGGGGCGAGGACGGCCTGGCCCGGTCCATCCTGGACAAGTGCCTGGTCATGGCCCAGAAGCAGTACGACAGCGCGGTCGCGGCCTCCAAGGCGGGCAGGAAGGACGAGGCTCGCCAGAAGGCCCGGCTGGTGCTGGACATCCTGGACGGCACGAAGGGCCACCCGCTGGAAGAGAAGGCCGCCGCCCTCATGAAATAGGCTGGGCCGCACCGGATCCTTGCCCGGCATCCCTCCCCTCTCCTTCCGTTGCAAAGCACCCGGCGACCGTCTAGACTCCGGCCGGCGACAGCCAATCGGGGGGACCATGCCCGGAACGAGACGGGTCGAGAAGCGCATCCTGATGGACGCCGCGGCGCTGGACGCGGCCCTGGACCGCATGACCGAGGCGCTGGTCCCGCTGGTGGCCGGCGGCAGGTCCTGCCTGGTCGGGATCCAGACGGGCGGCGCGCACGTCGCCCGGCGGCTGCTGGCGCGGATGGCGGCCCGCGGGCTGCCGGCGCCCCCGCTGGGGGTCCTGGACATCACGCTGTACCGCGACGACACCTTCCTGGGCCTGGCCCAGCCCGTCGTGCGCCACACCGACGTACCGTTCGAACTGAACGGGATGGACGTGATCCTGGTGGACGACGTGCTGTACACGGGCCGGACGATCCGGGCGGCCCTGGACGCGCTGGTGGACTTCGGCCGGCCGCGCCTGGTGCGACTGGCGGTGCTGGTCGACCGGGGGCTGCGCGAGTACCCGATCCAGGCCGACGTGGTCGGGACGCGGTGCGAGACCACGGCGGTGGAGAACGTCCAGGTCGAGATGACGGAGATGGGGAACGCCACGGACCGCGTGGTGATCTACGAGAGGGAGTCCCGATGAGCAGTGCTCGGATGAACCACCTGCTGGGCCTGGAAGGCGTGTCCCGGGAACAGATCCAGACGATCCTGGACCTGGGACGGGAGTTCAAGGCCGTCGGCCAGCGGCGCATCAAGAAGGTGCCCACCCTGCGCGGCATCACGGTCGTGCTGATGTTCATCGAGCCGTCCACCCGCACGCGCATCTCGTTCGAGGTGGCCGCCAAGCGCCTGTCGGCGGAAACGCTGGCGTTCACGGCGTCCTCGTCGTCGCTGTCGAAAGGCGAGACGCTGCTGGACACCGCCCAGAACCTGATGGCGATGCGCCCGGACGTCATCGTGCTGCGCCACGCCTACAGCGGCGCGCCACACTTCCTGGCGAAGAACGTGCACGCGGCGGTGGTCAACGCCGGCGACGGGCAGCACGAGCACCCGACCCAGTCGCTGCTGGACATGTTCACGATGCAGGAGAAGAAGGGGTCGCTGGACGGGCTGGAAGTCGCGATCGTGGGCGATATCCGGCACAGCCGCGTCGCCCTGTCCAACATGTTCGGCCTGACGACGATGGGCGCGAAGGTGCGCGTGGCCGGCCCGCGGACGATGCTGCCGCCGTACCTGGACCGGCTGGGCGTGCGGGTCTTCGACCGGATCGAGCCGGCCATCGAGGGCGCGGACGTCGTGATGATGCTGCGCATCCAGAAGGAGCGCATGGGGAAGGACCTGTTCCCGTCGGACCGCGAGTACGCGCGGGTCTTCGGGCTGGACGAAACGAAGCTGCGGCTGGCCAAGCCGGATGCGGTCGTGATGCACCCGGGACCGATGAACCGGGGCGTCGAGATCACCCCCGAGGTGGCCGACGGCAGCCGGTCCGTCATCCTGGAGCAGGTGGAGAACGGCGTGGCGGTGCGCATGGCGGTCCTGTACCTGCTCAGCGCGCACCTGGTGGAGGGGGCGTGAGCATGCGCACGCGACTGGCCAACTGCGAGATCCTGGACCCCGGGAAGGGGAAGCGCTTCTGGGGATACGTGGAGTGGGAGGACGGCGTCATCACGGCCGTGAAGAGGGCCGGGCCGGGCATGGTGGAGGCGCCGAAGGACATCGAGGTCATCGACGGGCACGGCCACCTGCTGGTGCCGTCGTTCGTGGACCTGTACGCGGACTTCTGCGAGCCCGGCAACGAGCAGCGGGAGAACGTGGCGACGGGCTCGACGGCGGCGGCGGCCGGCGGCTATACCACGGTGTGCGTGCGGCCCGACACCAGCCCGGTCATCGACGGCGCGGACACGGCGCGGTTCGTGATCCAGCAGGGAGCGGCCTGCGGCAGGGTCGAGGTGCGGCCGCTGGGCGCGCTGTCGAAGAGCCTGGCCGGCGAGACGATGGCCGAGATCGGCGAGATGGCCGACGCGGGTGTCGCGGGCCTGAGCGAGGGAGACCACCACGTCGCGAAGGCCGGGTTCCTGCGCAGGTGCATGGAGTACGGCGCGAACTTCCACCTGCCGATCCTGCTGACCAGCGAGGAGCCATCGCTGGTGGCGGGCATGGCGCACGAGGGGTACGTCGCGACCATCCGCGGGCTGAAGGCGTCGCCGGTGGCCGCCGAGGAGACCGCGGTGGCGCGGCACGTGGCGCTGTGCGAACTGGTGGGGACGCCCGTGCACCTGCTGAAGCTGTCCAGCGCGGCGGCGGTGCGGATCGTGCGGGACGCGAAGAATCGCGGCGTGCCGGTGACGGCCTCCGTGACGGCGCACCACCTGCTGCTGAACGAGGAGTCCGCGGCGGACTGGGACCCGAACGCGAAGGTGTGGCCGCCCTGCCGGTCCGAGGAGGACCGCAAGGCGCTGCTGGCCGGCCTGGCGGACGGGACCATCGACGCCATCGTGTCCGACCACGCGCCGCGGGCCATCGAGGACAAGGAACTGGAGTTCGACCTGGCCGTGCCGGGCGCCTCGACGCTGGAGACGGTGTGGCCGATCGTGAACCGGCTGGTCGCGGCCGAGGAGGTCGACCTGCGCACGGCGATCCAGGCGCTGGCGGTGTTCCCGAGGCGGCTGCTGGGCCTCCCGGGCGGGACGATCTCGGCAGGCGCCCCGGCCGACCTGGCGCTGCTGGACCGTGCCGCCCCGTGGACCGTCGGCCCCTCCACCCTTCTTTCCCGTGGCAAGAACAGCCCGTTCCTGGGACAGGCCTTCGCCGGACGCGCCGAGATGACCGTCCGCGGCGGTCGCGTGACGTTCGCCCGCAGCGGCGTTCGCTAGGGGATCCCTTTCCATGGAGATCCGCGACCCGATCCTCGGCCCCATCCTGGTCCACGCCTCCGAGCGCCGCGTGCTGGAGCACCCGCTGGTGCAGCGCCTGCGCCGCATCCGGCAACTGGGCTTCTCGGAGGCCACGTTCCCCGGGGCGACCCATACGCGCTACCTGCACTCGGTGGGCGCGATGCACCTGGCCGGCGAGGCGTTCGATGCCGTCTCCCCGGACCTGGAGGGGATGCCCGCAGCCGACCGGCGACGGTCCCGGGCCACGATGCGTCTGGCCGCCCTGCTGCACGACCTGGGCCACGGGCCGATGTCGCACACGGGCGAGGGACTGCTGCCGCCCGCGGACCGGGTCCCGGGCGCGTCGGCCGGCGTGGGGCCGGATCGCAGGGCCACGCACGAGGAGATGACCCGCGCGCTGCTGCTGCACGGCGACCTCGCGGACGTCGTGCGCGAGGCGTTCGCGGACGAGGGCGTCCGGGCCGAGGACGTGGCGGTCGTGCTGGGCGGCGAGGGCGACGACCCCTTCCGGTTCGGGTCCACCAGCGCCCTGCCCCTGCTGCGCCAGATGATCGCCGGCGAGATCGACGTCGACCGGATGGACTACCTGCGGCGGGATTCGTATTTCACCGGGGTCTCCTACGGGCACTTCGAGAAGGACTGGCTGCTGTCGCACATGGGGGCGCACGTCCAGGACGGGGCGTGGTGCCTGGCGCTGGACTCGTCGGCGATCTTCGCGTTCGAGGACTTCCTGCTGTCCCGGTACCACATGTTCCTGATGGTCTACGCGCACCAGAGGACGCTGTCGTACCACCGGCTGCTGGCCCGCTTCCTGGCGTCGGCGGGCCGCGACCTGTCGGTGCCGGCCTCCCCGGAGGCCTTCGCCGGGTGCGACGACGAGTGGCTGCTGTCGCGGCTGCGGGACTCGGACGACCCGTCGGCGCGGCGCATCCTGGAGGGCCGGCCGCTGCCCCTGGCGGTGGAGGCGTGGGACGAGGAGGCGGACGCGCTGAAGCAACGGCGGACCGCCATCCAGGCGGACCTGCCGGCGTCGTGCGAGTGGGTCGAGTCGGGGATCGAGTTCTCGCGGGAGTTCCCCGGGGGAAGGCCGGCGCGGATCGGCCCTCCCCTGCTGGTGAGGATCGCGCACGCGGGATCGCGGCGCACCGTCGTGCCGGTCGAGGAGTATAGTGACCTGTACGCGAGGCAGGCCCGTCGCAAGCGGGTCCTTCGGGTCTATTGTGCCGAGGAGGACGTCCCCGCCGTCGAGGCCCGCGTGGCCGCAACGGTGGACGCGGAGGGCTGATGGCCGAGGTTTCCAACGAGTTGCAGTCCCAGCTGGACTCGGCGTACGAGATGATCTCCGCCGACGAGATCGAGCAGGCCTGGGTGCTGCTGGGCCGGCTGGAGCAGGAGTACCCCGAGTCCGCCGAGGTGATGGCGCTGATGGGCGACGCGGCGCTGCGCGTCGGGGACATCGACTACGCCATCGAGTTGTACGACCGGGCCGTCGAACTGGACCCCGAATGGTCCGACGCTTACTCCGCCCGGGCGAACTGCCTGGTCGAGGAATTCCAGCTGGAGGAGGCCGAGACCGACGTCGAGCGCGCGCTGGACCTGGACCCCGAGAACCCCGAGGCGCATTACGTGCGGGCGATCCTGCTGGAGATGGACAGGCGCTTCCGGCAGGCGGACAACGCCTTCCGGCACGCGAACCGGCTGGACCCCGACGGCTGCCCGATGCCGATGCGGGTGACCCGCAAGGTCTTCGACGAGGCGGTCCAGAAGGCGATGGCCCTGCTGCCGGAGGAGTTCCGGAAGCGGATGGAGGGCGTCGAGGTCTTCGTGTCGGACCTGCCCGACGCGAAGATGATCGAGGAAAGCGGCCTGTCGCCGCTGATCATGGGGGTCTTCGACGGGTACTCGATCACCGAGAGGAGCGGGTCGGACCCGTGGTCGCAGATCCCCCCCCGGATCCACCTCTACCAGAAGAACATCGAGCGCCAGTGCATGAACAAGGAAGAACTGGTGCGCGAGATCGAGATCACGCTGCTGCACGAGGTCGGGCACTACTTCGGGCTGGAGGACGAGGATCTCGAGCGCCTGGACCTGGCCTGAACCCCCGCCGCCCCGTCCCCCGCCGCCTCAGCCCCCGGCGGCGTCCGCGATCGCGGCTTCGGCCGCCTCCCCCTGCACGTGCGACAGGCGCCACTCCATTTCGGCCTCGCGGGGCGAGGTGGCCTTCAGGGTGCCCGCCCCTCCCGCCCGGCGTGACAGCAGGGCCAGCCGCCTCTTGATCTCCTTCACGCCCGCGAACGGCGCCTCGGCCAGGGGCGTGAACCGCTTGGGGACGAAGGGCGACACCGACACCGCCAGCCGCACCCGCGAGGACAGTTCGCGCACCAGGCCGGCCAGTTCCTCGATGTCGGCATCCGCCTCGCCCGGCAGGCCGACCATCACGTAGACTCGCAGGCGGCCGATGCCGTGGGCGCGGGCCAGTTCCGCGCACCGGCGCAGGTGGTCCGCCGTGATGCCCTTGTGCAGGGCGACCCTCAACGCCTCGGAGGGCCCGTCGGCCGCCACCGTCAGCGTCTTCAGTCCCGATGCGGCCAGGAGGCCCAGCAATTCGGGCGTCACGCGATCGGCCCGCACGGACCCCAGCGAGACCCCCGCGCCCCGGGCGTGCAGGGACTCGACGATCTCGAGGAGCCGGGGGTGGTCCGACACGGATGCCCCCAGCAGCCCGACCCGGGTGGCGGATTCCGGGACCGCGTCCAGGATCGCCTGCGCGGGATGGAACATCGCCCGGCGCTCCCCCCCGCGGGCCACGCAGAACGTGCACCCTCGCGGGCAGCCGCGCCCGACCTCGACGATGAACGCGTCGCCGAACTCGTTGCCCTCGCCGGCCAGGATCGTGCGCGCGGGCGGCGTCCCGGCAGGCGCGAAGACCGGCCCGCAGGGAGGCTGCACGAACCCGTGAACGGCCGGCACCCAGGTTCCGGGCACCGCGGCCAGGCGGGCCAGGGCGTCCTCGCGGTCCCGGGCCTGGCGGACGCATGCGGCCAGGTCCGCGAACGCCGCGTCCGCCTCTCCCAGGAAGACGGCGTCGGCAAAGGCGGCCACCAGGTCGGGGTTCGACCGGGTCAGGGGCCCCCCGGCAACCACCAGCGGATCGGTCCCGGGACGCAGCGACCGGATCGGCTGCAGGCCCGAGGCGCGAAACGCGCGTGCCAGGACCGGCGCTTCCAGTTCCCAGGCGATGCTGACCCAGACGACCTCGAACTGGCCCAGGACCCGTCCGGACTCCATCGAACGGGGATCCGGCCTGCCCTCGCCGGGAAGGCAGGCCCGCTCGCAGGGGGCCAGGCCGGCGAAGGCCGCGTGGAACCCCAGCGACGAGTGGGCCAGCCGGGAAGGCACGGGGGAGAACAGGACCGAGGAGGAGGTGCTCACCGGGGAAGCATCGGCGCGGCATGGCCAACCGTCAAGTCCCGGTCACACGCGTCTTTCGCCCGTCGCGCGAAGCCGCTATCCTTGCCGCCAGGACCGTACCGGGAGGACCGATCGATGAGGCGGACCGTCACGCTGTTCCTGTCGTGCCTGGTGCCCGTCGCGCTGCTGGCAGCCTGCGAGGGGAACAAGATCATCCAGACGGCCGACCTGCTGGATGCCTCCGGCGAGGTCCCCCTGGATGTCTGGGACGCCCGGGACGTGGCGCCGGACAAGGGCCACGACACGGCCGTCCCCGATCCGGGCGCGGAACTGCCCGCAGAGGATCTGCCCGTCGATCCCGACGAGGGCGGGGACGTCCCGGGGACGGACGCGCAGCCCGAAGCGCCCCCGGAACTTCCGGACCAGGACGCCCAGGAGGACCCCGGCTCGGACCCGGCCGGCGGGGACGCACTGCCCGACGCGGACGACGACCCGGGAGAGGACGTGCCGGGAACCGACCTTCCCGTCGAGGACACCGCGACCGACCCGGCACCCGGGGACCCCGGGTCGCAGGACGCATCGGACGCCACCGAGACCACCCAGCCGGGGACCTGCCCGAACGCCGTCCCGGAAATCGCGGCAGGCACCTGTGCGGTCCAGGCCGGGACGGGCTGGGTGCTCATCCAGGGGCACATCCTGGTCCCGCGCGACGACACCGAGGACGGCATCCTCCGCAACGGCCAGTTGCTGATCGGCGCCGATGGGGTCATCCGCGCCGTCGGCTGCGACGCCGTCGCCGGGATCGCCGAGGCGGAGGGAGCGACGAAGGTCCTGTGCCGCGAGGCGCTGGTCACCCCCGGCCTCATCAACGGCCACGACCACATCACCTACACGGGCAATACCCCGAAGGCCCACGGCACCGAGCGGTACGAGCATCGCCACCAGTGGCGCCGCGGCCTGGACGGCCACACGAAGATCACCGTCCCCAGCACCAGCGGCGCCGAGGAGTGGGGCGAACTGCGAAACGTGCTGGGCGGCGCCACGTCGATGTTCGGGTCCGGCAAGGGCCAGGGCCTGCTGCGAAACCTGGACCAGGACCTGATGGCGGGCATCGACCCGACGCGCAAGGCGGACTACGAGACCTTCCCCCTGGACGACACCGGCGGCGAGATGCTGACCGATTCGTGCGCCTACCCGTCCCTGCCGAACCCCGCCACCATCGCGTCCAAGCCCTGCTGGGTGCCGCACGTCGCCGAGGGCATCAACCAGGCGGCCCGCAACGAACTGCTTTGCCTGTCATCGACTTCGCGCGGCGGCGTGAACGTGATGCTGTCGAACACCGGCGTGGTGCACGGCGTGGGCGTGCTGGCGTCCGACATCGCCGCGATGACCGGGCGGGGCGTTTCGCTGATCTGGTCGCCGCGCACCAACATCGACCTGTACGGCCAGACGGCCGCCGTGACCGTGTATGCCCGCATGGGCCACAACATCGGCCTGGGATCCGACTGGACCGCCTCGGGCTCGGTGAACATGATGCGCGAGTTGCGATGCGCCCAGGAGGTCAACGACACGTACCTCGGCGGGTACTTCGGCGACCGCGACCTGCTGGACATGGCCACCGTGAACAACGCGAAGGCCTTCCGGCTGGACGACCATCTGGGCGTGCTGGCGCCCGGGCACCTGGGCGACGTGGCCGTGTGGAACGCCGGCGTGCATCCCGACGAGAGGGCCGTGCTGGACGCCGCGCCCGGGGACGTCGTGCTGGTGATGCGCGGCGGCATGGCGCTGTACGGCGACGACGGGCTCGTGGCCGCGCTGACCGCGAACGACCCGGGCTGCGAATCCCTGGACGTCTGCCAGGTGGCCAAGCGCGCCTGCGTCCAGCGCGAGACCGGGTCCACCCTGGCGACCCTGCAGGCGTCGGGCGGGTACGGGCTGTTCTTCTGCGGGATCCCGGACGGCGAGCCCTCGTGCATCCCGTTCCGGCCGGGCCAGTACGACGGCATCCCGAAGACCGGCGACATGGACGGCGACGGCATCGCGGACGAGTCGGACCTGTGCCCGTCGATGTTCGACCCGGTGCGCCCGCTGGACGGCCCGGGCCAGCCCGACTGGGATGGCGACGGGATCGGCGACGCCTGCGACCCCTGCCCGATGGACGACGGGACGACGGCCTGCCGCATCTACGCGGGCGACGACCTGGACGGCGACCTGATCCCGGACGCCCAGGACCTGTGCCCCACCTTCCCGGACGACGGATCGGACCGCGACAAGGACGGGAAGGGCGACGGGTGCGACCCCTGCCCCGACCTGGCGAATCCCGGCACGATGTCCTGCCCCGGCACCATCTACCAGGTGAAGTCGGGCACGATCGGCGCGGGCAGCACCGTTCGCCTGCAGGGCGTGCAGGTCACCGGGTACGGGTCGAACGCGGGCGTGCCGCAGGGCTTCTTCGTGCAGCACCCGCCGACCGGTCCCGGGTACGCCGGGACGGACAACGGCGGCCTGTACATCTACCGTCCCAGCGGCACGCCGGTTCCGGCGGTCGGGGACCGGATCGACGTGGACGGGACCGTGACGATGTACTACGGCCAGGTCCAGTTGTCGAACGTGTCCTACCTGTCGATCCTGTCCTCCGGGAACGAGGCGCTGGTCCCGGTCGTGGCCCTGCCTGCCGACGTGGCCACCGGAGGGTCCCGCGCGGCCGCCCTGGAGGGCTCGCTGGTCCAGGTGATGGACGTGACCGTGACCGACGTGGCGCCGGCCGTCGGGGCCGGCGACAAGGCGCCGATCAACGAGTTCGTCGTGACGGGCGGCCTGCGCATCGACGACTTCCTGCACCTGGCGACACCGTTCCCGCTGTTGGGGGACCGGTTCACGTCCATCTCCGGGGTGCTGCGATACGCCAGCAACGACAGCAAGCTGGAGCCGCGCGACGAGAACGACCTGGCGCGGGCCGACATCGTGCCGGAACTGGCCTCCTTCGGTCCTGCCGAGGCCTTCGCCCTGGAGGGCGAGACCGGCGCGACGGTGCCGGTGCTGAAGGTTCGCCTGGCCCGGTCGGTGGGCCAGGACGTGACCGTGCAGGTGGCCTCCTCGGCGCCGGACCGGCTGGACCTTCCGGACGGCGGGGCCGTGGTGGTCCCGGCGGGGGCGATGGAGGCCGAGGTGCCGGTGGTGGCCAAGGCGGCGGACCCGGTCGCGGTGACCCTGACCGCGCAACTGGACACGACCACCCTGACGGCCGACGTGCGCGTGGTGGGACCCGCCGAAACGCCGGTGCTGGCGTCCGGCGTGCCGGCCTCCCTGGACCTTCAGGCGGGAAAGGACGGGAACTGGACGCTGACGACGGACATCCCGAACTTCGGTACCGCGGCGCTCGCGATCGACCTGGCCGTGGACCCGTCCGGCGTCGCCTCCGTGCCCCTGTCGGTACCGCTGGCGCCCCGGTCGTTCCAGGCCGTCGTGACGGTCCACGGCGATGCCGCGGGCGATGCCACCGTCACCGCCATGCTGGGCACCTCGACGCTGGACCTGCCCGTATCCGTGACGGAAGCCCCGTCCGGCGGCGTGTTCATCAGCGAGTATGTCGAGGGCAGCAGCTTCAACAAGGCCATCGAGGTCTACAACGGATCGGCGGACCCGATCGATCTGTCGTCCTGCTCCCTGACGCTGTATGCGAACGGCAGCGCGACCGCCACGGCCACGACGCCCCTGGCGGACTCGGGCACGCTGGCCCCGGGCGCGACCTGGGTGCTGTGCAACTCCCAGGCCTCCGCGGACGTCACGTCGAGATGCCAGAACGCCACCACCAAGGCGTCCTCCGTCGTCAACTTCAACGGCGACGACGCGGTGACGCTGGCCTGCAACGGGATGGTCGTGGACGTCTTCGGGCAGGTCGGCTTCGACCCCGGAACCGGCTGGGGGGTGTCGGGCGCCCCGACGTACACGGGGGACCACACCCTGAGGCGCAAGTGCGGCGTCGTCTTCGGCGACCCGGACGGCAGCGACGCCTTCGACCCGTCGGTGCAGTGGGACGGTTCCGCAAAGGACACGTTCGACGGCCTGGGCAGCCACTCGACGGCGTGCCCGTGACGGGACGCGACCCGGGGTCCGTCACGCGCGCCTGATCCGCCGCCGCAGCAACCGCACGAACTCGTCCAGTTCCTCGCACCGCAGCAGGCGCGCCGCGACAATGTAAGCCGCGACGGCCGCGAGGATGACCGGGATCAGCCGCAGCGCCAGGGCCCCTCCGCGAAGGCCGTCGAACACGCCCAGGGCCACCGGCGCCGCCGCGACCACTGCCATGGCCGCCGTGGCGCCCGTCGTCCGCGCCAGCGACCGCACCAGCGCCCGCGTCCCCAGCAGCCCGATCCTCCGCCGCAGCACCCCGTACAGCAGCGCCACGTTCAGGACGGCCGACAGCGACCCCGCCGCGGCGATGCCTCCCTGCTGCATGTCCAGCGGCCCGGCAAGACCCCAGCACAGGCCCGCATGCACGACCATCACGACCGCCGCGATGACGGTCGGCGTCTTCAGGTCCTTCATCGCGTAGAACACCTGCACGACGTTGCGCTGCATCGCGATGAAGAAGATGCCGGCGGTGTGGAAGTACAGGGCCCAGACGGTCATGTCCGTCGAGTTCGCGTCGAACCGCCCGTACTGGTACAGCACGCGCACGATGGGCGTGGCCAGCAGCACCAGTCCGGCGGTGGCCGGGATCGTGATGAACGCCAGCAGCCCGATCGAGAACCGCAGCGTCTCCTTCACCTCCGGCCATTCCTTCCGGTGCACCTGCTCGGACAGCGTCGGCAGCAGCACGGTCGCCACCGACACCGCGAACACGCCCAGCACCAGTTCCTGCAGCCGCAGCGAGTACTGCAGCGACGCGACGGAGCCCTCGTCCAGCCCCGCCGCGATCACCTGCGCGATGGTCACGTTGATCTGGTAGATCCCCGCCGAGAACACGCCCGGCAGGAAGATCCGCGCCACCTGCCACACCGCCGGGTCCTTCAGCCCCGCCAGGGTCGGACGGAACTTCAGTCCCTTGCGGCGCAGGAACGGGATCTGGAACGCCGTCTGCAGCACGCCGCCCGCCAGGAAGCCCACGGCCAGCGCCCAGGCCGCGTTCTCGAACCGGTCGTGGAACCACACGACGACCAGGATGTTGGTGGCGCTCAGCAGCACCGGCGTGAAGGCCGACGGCCCGAAGATGTGGAACGAGTTCAGCGTCGCCTGGACGATGGCCGCGATGGACACCAGGAACAGGAACGGGAACATCACGCGGGTCAGCCCGACCGTCAGCGCGACCTTGCCCGGCACGTCGCCGAACTGCCCGCCGAACAGCACCTCCACCAGCGGGCGCGCCAGCAGGATGCCCAGCAGCGTGACGGCCAGCATCAGCAGCGTGAACAGGGTCATGAAGCCCTGGAAGAAGCGCCCCAGGCGCTCGCGGTCCTCTTCCGCGCGCAGCCCCGAGAAGACGGGCACGAAGGCCGCCGTCATCGCCCCTTCCGCGAACAGGCGACGCAGCATGTTGGGGATCGTGGCCGCGATGCCGAAGGCGTCCGACTCCATGCCGGTGCCCAGGAAGTACCCGCGGACCTGTTCGCGCACCAGCCCCACGACCCGGGACAGGACGGTCAGCACGCTGGTCACCAGGGTGGACTTCAGGAACGACCGCCGGGACGACGACGCGGACGGGCGCGGGGCGGGCTGCGCGGGGATGTCGGGGCCTGTCGACAACGGGGTTCCCTGCGGCGACCGCGTCGATTATCCGACGCGCGACCGGGAGGGGCGTAGAAGACGACACGCGCCGGGGCCTGGGATGGCCCGCGCCCGGCGCGGCCTACGGGTTCGCCACCTCGCCCGCCTTCGCCTCCTCCCACAGGGCGTCCAGCGTGGCCAGCGGGGTGCCGGCGACCTGCTGGCCCTGCTCGGCCAGGCGTCGCTCGATGTACTGGAAGCGGGCCTTGAACCGCGACAGCATGCCGCGCAGGGCCTCCTCGGGGTCGATGGACCGGATGCGTGCCAGGTTCGCGACCGTGAACAGGACGTCGCCGATCTCGGACCGCATCGCCTCGGTGTCGCCCGACGCGATCGCGGCCTTCAGTTCGGCCACCTCCTCGTCCAGTTTGTCGATGGCGCCCTGCATGTCCGGCCAGTCGAAACCGACGCTGCGGACCTTCTGGCTGACCCGCAGGGCCATCAGCAGCGCGGGAAGGTTGTCCGGCACGCCGGCCAGCACGCCCCGCCCCTCCCTGCGCTTGTGGCCCTCCCAGCGCGTCAGCACCTCGTCGGCATCGTTCGCCTTCGCCTCGTCGCCGAACACGTGCGGGTGCCGCGACACCAGTTTCTTCACCGTCCCCCGGCACACGTCGGCGATGTCGAACGCCCCCTGCTCGTCCAGGATCTGCGCCTGGAACAGCACCTGCAGCAGCAGGTCGCCCAGTTCCTCCTTCAACGCCTCGGGCCGGCCGCTGTCGATGGCGTCCAGGACCTCGTACGCCTCCTCGATGACGTAGGTCTTCAGGCTCTGCAGCGTCTGGGCGCGATCCCAGGGGCACCCGTCCGGGGCGCGGAGGCGGCGCATCACCTCCACGAACTCCACGAACGCCTTGCCGATCTCCTCGCGGCGCTGGCCGGTCATGGCGTCTTCGCCCTCGGAACCCGGCGGACGGCCGCAGGATCGACGCGATTCGGATTGGTGACGGCCTTGTGCAGTTCGGGCTTGACCTGCAACTGCAGCGGCTTGCCGGACGGGGTCAGCGCGGCGGCATTCGCGGCGCCGGCCGCGGGAGCACCGGCACCTGCGGGCAGGATCTGCGGGACCTCGCGCGCCGCCACCTCCTCGATCGTCGGCAGCAGCTTCATCGTGCCGGCCTTCTCCAGGTCGTGGAAGTCGCCACCCGCCGGGGAGAAGGCCTGTGCGCCCGTGACCTTCCCGTCCTTCGCCTCGATCCGGAAGAAGTTCACGCGCAGGTCGTCCCCCGCCCCCGGGCCCGACTTGGTCCAGCCGGGAATCGACTTCCACGGGATCGCGATCTCGACGTCGTACCCGCCGTCCGCGTCGCCCGCCTGGTTCAGCGTCCCGCGGACCGCCACGGCCGTGCGCAAGCCCTCCAGCGTGAAGTCCTTCGCCTTCTGCCACTCCGGCTGCCGGCGCGTGTCGAACTTCGCGTCGAAGACCTGGTTGGCCGGCGACACCTGCAACTCCAGGTAGTCCTTGCCGTCCGCGCCCACGTCCAGGTACACCTCGACCGCGTCGCGGGTCCACAACTCGTCGTCGCGCTTCGAGAACGGGCTCTCGACGCCGTCGTCCTGGCACTCGAACGCCAGGTACAGGTTCGTGTCGTCCCACAGCGCGTGGACCTTCGTCTGCGCCTTCTCGTCCACGGGGCGGCCCGACGCCTCGGTCAGGATCGTGGTCGGCGCCACGCCCCAGTCCGGCTCGTCCAGCCGGCCGTCCAGGTTCGGGGCGGCGTGCGTGCGCAGCGTCCGGATCACGGCCGGCGCCCGCGGTGCGCCCTCCTTCGCCTGCACGGCGAACGTCGCCACGCGCACGCGGTTGTCCCCGTCGTTCTGGACCTGGTCCTTGTTGACCAGCGGCATGCGGTCGCCGCTGCCGCGCTCGCGGTAGATCTCCTCGCTGAACAGGCCGGCCCACAGCACCGCCTGGCCCGCCTTGGCCTCGGGATCGACCGTCACCTTCTGCACGTCCCGGATGATCTCCCCGGCCTTCCACTGGCTGATCGGGTACAGTTCGGCAACGGGGACGTGGTCCAGGATCATCCGCTTGCCGGCCGGCAGTTCCAGGTGCCCGAAGACCTTCCAGTCCCCGGAAGTCGCGCGGGTGGCCTCCCAGTAGTACGTGATCGTGATCTCCTGGCCGGCGCGCACCTGCTCGGGCGCCACGTCCACGCCCAGCAGCTTCACCTGGTCCCCGAAGTTGGCCCCCGACTTGAACCTCGGGGCAGGCGCCTCCTTCAGCAGGTTCTCGCCGATGCGGGCCTGCTGGTCCTTCGTCAGCAGCACCTTGGCCGGCTTGCGGCATCCCGCCATGGCGACCAGCACGACCGCCAGCAGCGAGGCAGCGAGGATCCACTTGCGACGCGTCATCACGCACCTCCCGTCAGGGCTTCACGACTTCGGGTTCCCAGTAGGTGTGCTCCGTCCCGCGGAAGTTCCTCAGGACGATCTTCTTCTCGTCGCGGTACACGACGTATTCCGGCAGCAACGGCACCTTTCCGCCCCCGCCGGGCGCATCGATGACGTAGTACGGGACCGCCAGGCCGCTGGTCCAGCCCCGCAGCCCCTCCATGACCTCCAGCCCCTTCGCGACCGTGGTGCGCAGGTGGCTGTTGCCGCGCGTCATGTCGCACTGGAAGATGTAGTACGGCTTGACCCGCATCATCAGCAGGCGACGGTTCAGTTCCAGCATCGTCGCGGCGTTGTCGTTCACGCCCTTCAGCAGCACCGTCTGGTTCCCGATCGGGATGCCTGCGTCGGCCAGCAGCCGGCACGCCTCGAACGACTCGCGCGTCGTCTCCTTCGGGTGGTTGAAGTGCGTGTTCACGAAGATCGGGTGGAATCGACGCAGCATCTCCACGAGGGCCGGCGTGATGCGCTGGGGCATCGTCACGGGCGTCCGGGTGCCCAGCCGCAGGATCTCCACGTGCGGGATGGCGCGCAACTGTTCCAGCAGCCACGCCAGCCGGTCGTCGCCCAGGGTCAGGGGATCGCCCCCGGACACGATCACGTCGCGCACCGCGGGCGTTCGCCGGATGTAGTCGATGCCCTGAAGGATCTGCCCCTCGTTCGCGGCGGTGGAGGGGTCGGCCACCTTGCGCTTGCGCGTGCAGTGCCGGCACAGCATCGCGCAGTCGTGGGACACGTAGAACAGCACCCGGTCGGGATACCGGTGGGTCAGTCCGGGGACGGGCATGTCCCGCTCCTCGGCCAGCGGGTCCTCCTGGTCCCACGGATCGACGTGCATCTCGGCGGTGCGCGGCGTCGCCTGCAGCCGCACCGGGCAGCCCGGGTCCTCCCGGTCCATCAGCGCGGCGTAGTAGGGCGTGATCCCGATCTTGAACACCTCGCGACCCGCCTCGGCGCCGGCGACCTCGTCCTCGCTGACCTCGATGACCTTCCGCATCTGGTCCACGGTGGTCAGGCGGTTCCTCAACTGCCACCGCCAGTCGTTCCACTCCGCGTCGGGCAGGCCGCCCCAGGGCCCCCGGGGGGCCGGGGGGAAACGGTCGAGGATGTGCTGCGGAATCCCGGTCGCAATCGCTTCGTTCGCCATCGTCGTGCTCCTGTCGCCGCCGGTCCCACGCCGGCGCGCGGGGATTATAGACCGAAGGGCCTTTCAGGGGCAGTGCCAATCCGCAGTTTTTCCGCCCCGCCCCTTGCTTGACACGATGGCGGCTTCGGTGCCACCCTGGTCGCGCTCGAACGGGGTTGCCCCATGGCCACGAAGGAGTACCGTTTCTCGCACGATCTCGGGACGCAGGAAGCGACGTCGCGCATCCGGCCGGTCCTGGACGACCTGATGAAGACGTACCAGTTGAGCCTGGACGCCCCGTCCGCCGGGAAGTACCGCCTTCACCGCACCGGGGTCGAGGCGAACGTGGTGGTCGGCGAGAACGAGGTCGTCGTCGCGGTGGACCTGAACTGGTTCCTCGAGAAGGCCATCCGCAGCCGCCTCGAGGACCAGTTGCACGGCCAGTTCGCCCCGCTGCTGAAGGCCTGATCCGGCCCCGCCGCACCCGCCGCCGCCCGAGGTCCCCGGGAACCGCCCCTACCCGTCGCGCGAGGAGGATTCGCCGGCGTTGGAATGCGGGCGCGCCCCGTCGGCGCCCTTCACGGTCAGGTCGAACATCCGCTCGATGGCCTTCAGCGCGCGCACCCGGACGGCCTCGGGTACCTCGACGACCTGGTCGGGACGCGGGGACTCCAGGACCTGCAGCACCTTGCGCAGGTCCACGCGCTTCATGTGCGGGCACAGGGTGCAGGTGCCGATGAACTCGCGGTCGGGGAACTCGATCCGCAGGCGATCCGTCAGGCCGCACTCGGTCACGATCAGGAACCGCCGGTCGGGGGACCTGCGGACGTAGTCGAGCATGTCGCCGGTGCCGCCCGCCAGGTCCGCCAGGACCACCACGTCGGCCGGCGACTCGGTGTGGACCAGGACCCTCGCGTCCGGGTTCGCCGCCCGCCACGCGTTCAGCGTCGCCGCCGTGAAGGTCTCGTGCACGATGCAGCGGCCGTCGTACCCGACGATCTCCTTCGTCGTCAGCGGGCGCAGGTTGGCCGCCATGAAGCGGTCGGGCAGGAACACGACCTTGCGCTGCGGGACCGCCTCGACGATCACCAGCGCGTTCGCCGAGGTGCAGACCACGTCGCACTCGGCCTTCACGTCCGCCGAGGTGTTCACGTAGCAGACGAAGGCCGCGTCGGGGTGCTGCCCGCGCAGACGCACCACGTCGGCGCCCGTGATCGACTCGGACAGGCTGCAGCCCGCGTCCGGGTCGGGCAGCAGGACGGTCTTCGAAGGCGACAGGATCTTCGCCGTCTCGCCCATGAACTTCACGCCGCAGAACACGATGGTGTCGGCGTCCGTGTCCCGGGCGATCTTCGACAGCCCCAGCGAGTCGCCCCGGTGGTCGGCCACGCCGAACTGGACGTCCGGGGTCACGTAGGAATGCCCCAGGATCACCGCCTTCCTCTCGCGCGCCAGGTCCCGGATCCGCAGCGTCCGCGGCGCCAGGAACCGGCACTCGGCCAGGGACCAGCCGATGCGCCCCAGGTGCCCGTGCAGACGCCCGGCCTCGGCTTCCAGAGCGGCGGTGTCGTGCGTCGTCGTCATGCCGGGAGGATAGCGATGCGGGCCGGGCCGGTCAACGCGCAGGTCGCCGCGTCGGCGCCCCCTGGACCGGCAAGTCCGCGATCCGGCAGGAGGCATCGCGGGTCGCGCTTCGCGGCGCACCCGGTTTCGTTCTAGGCTCGGGCAACCCACGGGGAGGCCGTCCATGACCGTCTACTTCGAGGACCTGGACATCGGCCGCGCGGCGGAGTTCGCCAGGACGATCACCGAGGCGGACATCACGCTGTTCGCGGGAATCAGCGGGGACCACAACCCGATCCACGTCAACCAGGAGTACGCCGCGTCGACCGCCTTCCAGGGCCGGATTGCCCACGGCATCCTGACGGCGTCGCTGGTCTCGGCGGTGCTGGGGATGCAGATGCCGGGAACCGGCACCATCTACGTGTCCCAGTCTCTGAAGTTCCGGGGACCGGTGCGGATCGGCGACACGGTCACGGCGCGCGTGGTGGTGAAGGAGAAGGACCCGCAGCGCAAGCGGGTGACGTTCGACACGTCCTGCCGCGTCGGCGAGAAGGTCGTGCTGGAGGGCGAGGCGGTGGTGATCGCGCCCAGCCGGGGCTGACGGCGGTGGCCGCGCGCGCGGGCCGGGAGGCCGGGATGTCCGGGGAGACCGGGACCCTCGAGGTATGGCGTTCCTTCCGCGGCGATCCGGCGACGGACCTGGCCCGCGAGGAGTGGATGGTGCGGTCCGCGGAGACGCGCGGGCCCGTGCTGTTCCTGTACGGCTGGTCGCGCCCCGTCCTGGTGCTGGGCTACAACCAGGATCCGGCGACCGTGGACCTGCAGGCGTGCGCCGCGCGAGGCGTGCCGGTGCTGCGTCGCATCACGGGAGGCACGGGCGTGATGCACGGCGCCGACCTGGCGCTGTCCCTGGCCCTTCCCCCGGACCATGCCTGGGCGCGGTCGATCGCCGGGCTGTACGAGCGGTTCCTGGCCGCGATCGTCCTGGCACTGGATTCACGGGGCATCGCCCTGCAACGGCCGGCGCCCAGGTCGGGGCCGCGCGGCCCTCGATCGCCGATCTGCTTCGAGGACGACTTCGGGGAGACGCTGCTGGCCGCTGGCCGGAAGTGCATCGGCTGCGCCCAGGCGCGCCGCAAGCAGGGGGTGCTGATCCACGGCATCCTGCTGCGGGGCGTGGACGCGGCGCTGCAGGCGGCGGTGTACCGGGCGGACCCTTCGAGGATCGGGGCGATGCTGGGCCCGGTGTGCCGGCGGCCGCCGTCGCGCGAGACGCTGTCGGAAGCCCTGCGGCAGGCCCTGGCGGACGCGCTGCACGCATCCCCGAGGGACGCTCGTCCACCCGGGATGCCCGCGGACCTGGCCGCGCGCTACGACGACCCGAAGTGGGCCCCGCGCCCCGGGGAGTCCCTGCCCCTGCCGACAGGCCAGCCGCGCCCCGGACCCGCAGGCTAGCGGCCTTCACTCGGCGGCCTGCGCGGGCAGCGCCAGGGGCAGCACGGCATCCCGGGCCCGAGCCCGCAGCACGCCGGCATACGCCCTGGATTCCACCCAGCCGGACGACGACAGTTTCGGCAGGTCCGCCATCACGTCCTCGAAGGGTCTCTCCAGGTCGATGCGCTGGTCGTCCTCCACGGGGGGGTGCAGGACGCCCCAGGGGCTGTCCTTCTGGCGGTGCTTCCACGTCCAGGGGGCCCAGTGGACCCCGCGGGCGTTCAGCGCCTGCAGCGCGCCGTCCATCGCGTCCACGGCCCACGTCCCGCCGCCCTCGTGCGCGCTGAACTCCCCGACGAACAGCGGGCAGTCGAACCGGGTGCTCCAGTCCCCCGCCTCCGGGCTTCCCAGTCCCTGGCCGGCCCTGCGCAGCCCGTCCTCGATCGCGGCGACGTACGCGGCCGCGTCCCCCAGCCCACTGGGGTACATGTGGATGCTGAACATCGCGTTGACCCAGCCCATCTCCTTGGGGGTGGCCAGCATGCTGCCCGGCTTGAATCCGTCCTCGGCCATCACGATGAACGACGCGTCGGGGTCGGCCTGCCGGATCGCCCGGTACATCGCGTCGTGGACGTCCCGGTACGCCTCCGCGGACGGGACCGACATCGGCTCGTTCGCCAGGTCCAGCACCGCCACGTGCGGATCCCCGTCGAAGTAGCTGGCGATGGCCTTCCACAGCCGGGCCGCCTTGTCGCGGCACTCCGCCCGCTCCCACAGGTGGCCGCCGTCCCGCAGCCCCTGGTGAAAGGCCGTGCCCTGTCCGCCCGGCAGGCCGTGCAGGTCGATCATCACGTACAGGCCGTGCCGGCGGGCCCATCGCGCGACGTCGTCCAGGTGCCGCCACCCCTCGGGGCGAAAGCCGTTGGCCCCGTCGGCCAGGTCGGTCTCCAGCGCGTCGTACCACACCGGCACCCGCACCAGGTTCAGGCCCATCGCCGCCACCAGTTGCAGGTCCGTCTCGGTGATCCAGGTGTCCGCGAAGGCCTCGCGCATCTCCATCGCCCGGTTCCACCCTTCCCTTTCGCCGACCCATTCCCACAGGGACTGCTCGTCGAAGACGAAGGGCACGCCGTCGAACCAGGCCCAGTAGGCGTCCACGGCCCCCTTCCGGTCCGGCGTGGCCGCCTCCACCATCCCCGCCCGCATCCCGTCGATCAGCGGGCCCTTCGACCGCAGTTCCAGCGTCCATTCGGCCACGACGGACTCGAACGCGGCATCGTACAGGTCCCGCACGCCGTAGACATCCGCCATCTCCGGCATCTGCCGGAAGAGTTCCCACTCGTACACCTGCCCCAGGCCGGAGATCCACGTCTCCGCCTGCAGCCACGCGCCGAGGTTGACCCCCCGCAGCGCCACGCGGTTCCCCTGGTCGTCGACCAGGTCGCGACCGAAGACGTGGACGGGACGCACGGTCGGTGCCTCCCCGACCTCCGGGCGGGTCGGGAACGCGGCCCCGTTGGGCCGGCACGACCCCCTTGCCGGCACCGGGACGCGAACGTCGGGCCCCGGGTCCGCCGCCGGCACGTCCTCGCGGGCCTCCCCGACGGCGTCCGCGTCCATGTTCCCGGCGTCCGCCTCCCACCCGGTATCCACCGGGTAGGCCCCGCTCCGGGGCGTGCAGGCCACGGTCGCCAGCAGCAGCGCCGCCACGATCCATCCGGCCCCGGTTCGCATGCACCGCCTCCGCGCCTCGTGCGGCAACGATACCAGACCCGCGGGCCCGCCATCCAGCCGGCACGCATTCCCCGTCCGGGCTACAATCAGTCGCCGCCGCGCCCCGGCCGGCGCCAAGGAGGCCCCGTGACCGCATCCCCCGGCCCGCCGGACGCCCCGTCCCCAAGCCGCGCCGACCGCGCGATCGACGTGCTGTCCCGCCTGCTGGGCATCGCGGTCTTCGGCTCCCTGGGCGTCGCGGTCGGCATCGGGGCCTGGCGCGCGATGGCGCCGATCCTGGACGGAACGGCACCCGCGGTGAAGGCCGCCGACCTCGTCTCGAGGTGCGCCGACCTGCTGTTCCTGGCCCTGCTGGTCGTCCTGTTCGCGATCCGCCACCGGCCCGTCCGCAAACAGGGGGGCGTGTTCCCGCGGCTGGTCGCGCTGCTGGCCGGCATGGGCCTGCCCTACGTGGTGCTGCTGCCCCGCTTCGAGCCTCCCGTCGTGGCGTGGATCGCGGCGCTGCTGGGGGTCGCCGGCAACCTCTTCGCGCTGGTCTCGCTGGCCTACCTGGGCCGCTCGTTCAGCATCTTCCCCGAGGCGCGCCGTCTGGTGACCTCCGGCCCCTACGCGATCGTCCGCCACCCGTTGTACCTGGCCGAGGAACTGGCGATCGTCGGGATGATCCTGAACCACCTGCACTGGGTGTCGCTGATCGCCGGCGTCGTCCACCTGTCCCTGCAGATCCTTCGCATGGCCTGGGAGGAAAAGGTGCTGCAGGCCGCGTACCCCGAGTACGACGCCTATCGCCGGCGGGTCCGGCGTTTCCTTCCGGGGATCTGGTAGGCGGCTGGACCGGGGTTCAGTTGGCTTCCTTGTCGGTCTCGGGCGCGGGTCGCGCCCCGAAGATCATCTCCCATCCCTGCCGGTACGCCTCCGAGGCCACCATCGGCGGGCCCTTGTGACGGCGACGGGGATCGTCGGGGTGATCCGGGTGCCGCATCAAGGTCTCCAGTTCGGCCACCACCGGCACGTCCTCGCGCGGCCGCAGCCGCACCAGGTCCCCCTGGATGGGCTTGCCCTCCTCGACCGGGCGCAGCACCGCCGCCTCGACACCCTCCTGGACGGGCTTCAGGACGTGGACCTCCTTCCGGTCGGGATCGACCCCGGAGATCAGCACCAGGTCGCGGTGCCCCTCCTTCTCCCGCCGCCGTGGGTCCTTCGCGCCGCCCATGATCCCTTCCCGGCCGCCGGCCGAACCTCCCTTCTCCAGTTTACAGCAGCACCCGGGCCCCGGCCATTTCCGTGCCCGCAGGGTGCGTTGAAGCCGGCCCCGTTCCCGGCTACCCTACTTCCCTGGGCACCGGGGAGGGGGGCGTGCGCCGTACGGGCCGGATCGCGCTGGCGCTGCTGGGGGTCGGGGCCGGGCTTTGCCTGCTGGCGGCGCTGGCGCTGGGGACCTGGCTGTACCTCGCCGCCCGGCAGGGAGATGCGCCGGACCAGGTCGTCCAGCCCGTGCCCTACCCGGACGCCGCCCCCGCGAAGGACCGGCGCGCCGCCCCGCGGTTCGCGGTGGCGCGGCGGGGCGACCGCTTCGAGATCGTGGACGTCCAGGGGCGCGCCGTCTACCTCCGGGGCGTGAACGTCGGCCAGGGCAGCGACGTCCCCCCCTGGCGCTCCATCGAGATGAACGATTCCGATTCCTTCCGGCAGCTTCGGGCGTGGGGCTTCAACGCGATCCGGCTGCTGGTGCCGTGGGAGTCCCTCGAGACCGAACCGCGCACCTTCAACCTCGAGCACCTGTACTACCTGCGCTGGTTCCTGGACCAGGCGCACGCCCACGGCATGGTCGTCGTGCTGACCCAGCGACAGCAGGACGGGTCGCGCTGCCTGGGCGGCGCCGGGGCACCGCCGTGGTCCCACCGGCCGGGCACCATCCCGCAGGATCGCCTGGACGCCGGATGCCGCAACGTGCCGCCGGAAGGCCTGGCCGGGCTGCCGGCCCGGTTGCGCTGGTGGGCGGACTTCCTGGACTCCCGCTGGACGCCCGACGACCTGTCGCTGCAGGACCACGCGATCTGGACCTGGCAGAAACTGGCGGAGGTGCTGCGGGGCCATCCGGCCCTGCTGGGCTACGAGCCGCTGGACGCCCCCCCGTGCTCGTCCGGCCTGCTGGCCCGCCTGGTCGACCCGATGCCGTCGGGGTGCGAGGCCGCGGTGACCGCCTTCTATTCGCGGTTCGCGCAGGCCATCCGGGCCGTCGACCCGGACGCGCTGCTGTTCCTGGACCCGCCCCGGGATCACCTCGAACCCGCCTGGGACGGCCGCTGGACCGCCCTGCTTCGCCCCCCCTTCCCGGGCATCGTGCTCTCGGTGCGGCAGGACGCCCTGGAACCGGGCCGTCAGTCGTGCGAGGCGGCCTGGGACCGGGACGGATGCACCCTGGCGGACTTCCTTGACACCACGGGCGGCCTGGCGGCCACGGCCTTCGAGGGGCCCCGGGTCCTGGTCGCGTACGGGGTCCTCCCTTGCCGGAAGGACGCCGGGAAGGCCCTGCAGCACCTGGCAGTCGACATCGAGGATGCCTCGGCCTCGGCCTTCGCATGGAACTACTCCCGGATCGGCGGGACGCTGGGCATGTCGGGCCTGCGGGAGGGCGGCACGGACGCCAGCCTGGTGGTTCCGGCAACCTTCGCGGACACTCCTTCGGACGCCGGCCGGGCCCGCTGCATGCTGAGATCGCTGATCCGTCCGTACCCCCAGCGGGTCCCCGGGAACGACGCCCGCTGGTCCTTCGACCGATCGTTCGAGGACGGGGAGGAGCAGCCCCTGGACCGGCACCACGACGGCACGCCGGTGACGAACACCGACGCCTTCACGCTGTCCTTCGCCCAGGCCGAACCGGCCGGCGATGCCTACGTCTGGATCCCCCGATACTCGCTGTACGGGGACGACCCGTCCACCGAGGCCCCCGAGTTCACGATCGACGTGTCCGACGGCCGCTGGCGCTGGTCCGAACGCGACCCGAACGTGCTGGTCTGGACCCCGAATCCCGAGGAACGGCAGCACTCGCTGGTCCTGAAGACGTGGGGAGGCCGGCGGGCCCCGGGGCGCATCCTCGACGACTGCGTGCCATAGGCGGGCGGGGCCGTCGCGCACAGCACCGCGGCCGCCGCCAGGAACCGGGGAAGCCGCTTCATCGGGGGGCGGTCGGCCGGTCCAGGGGGTACTTCAGGAACGCCAGGAAGCCGGCCAGCGACAGGATGCCGGCCGCGGTGCCGCACAGCACGATGCCCCACGGCTGTTCGCGCGAGAAGCCGAACGCCGAGAACAGGAACCCCTGCAGCAGGGGCGCCAGCCCGCCGGCGATCTTCTGGATCAGCCCCTCCATGCCGTTGTACATCGCCTCGCGCCGGTAGCCGGTGCGCTTCGTGTCGTGGTCCATGACCTCGGCCAGGATGGCCCGCGGGATCACCAGGCCGATGGCCAGCCCCGGGGACAGCAGCGCGATGACGACGACCAGGTGCAGCATGGCGGGGACGCCGGGGATCGAGCCGGCCAGCGTCGACAACGGCACCAGCACCGCGAACGACAGCAGGCTGAAGATGTACAGGTGCGTCTTCCGGAACCGCGTCGAGACCTTCTCGGCGAACGGGAACATCACCATGGTCAGGAGAACCATGCCCAGCAGGATGTATCCCGCGATCAGGTCGCCGCCCTTCGGGTCGTCGACGACCTTCGTGACGACCAGGAACGGCAGCGCCGCGGTGACCATGAACTGCGCCGCGTACAGCATGGAACCCGAGATGATGTAGGGCAGGAAGGCCGGGTTCTTCAGCGTCTGCCAGCCCGCCTCCAGCAGGCCGAACGGGACCTCCTTGTCGGTGGATCGCGGCGTCTCCCTGACCTTCAGGATCGTCGGCAGGAACCCGGCGACCGTGAACAGCGCACCGGCCACCGCCGCGATCTTGAAGCCGTCCGGGACGTGGAAGCCCAGGATGTCCCCGCCTTCCATGAACGAGTCGATCGCCAGGCCGAAGCCGACGAACGCGAAGATCTGCGCGAAGGCGTTCCAGCCGGCCATCCAGGCGGACACCTTCACGCGGCCGGGGTCGCTGCGCCAGACCTCGGGCATCAGCGCCAGGTAGGGGTTCACGACCACGGTGAAGGACACGTGCAGCGTGCCCAGCATCACGACCATCCAGGCGATGTTCAGCGGCGACCTGTCCTGGATCGGGGGGAACCACAGCAGCATGAACGACAGCGCCAGGAACGGCAGGCCCCAGCGCATGAACGGCTGCCGCCGGCCGCCGGGGCCCTTCAGCCGGTCCGAGTAGTATCCGACCAGCACGTCGGTGAAGGCCGCGAAGAACATCACGACCGAGGACACGAGGCCGAACACCCACGGGTCGATCAGTGTGACGCGCCCGACCTCGTCCTCGGACGGGCAGTACAGCCGCATCAGCCACGACGAGACGACCAGCAGCAGCATCCCCGTGGGGAAGTTGCCGGCCCCGTAGGCCAGCATCGTCCCCGTGCCGGGGTCCACGTGGGTGCCCGTGGAAACCTTGTCTTTCGGGGCCGCCGCGACCGGATCCGCCATGTCGTCCTCCAGGGGATTCGCAAGCATCCGGCCCCACCGGGCCGGGGTGGGAGGTTACCGCGGGTCGACAGCCGCCGTCCAGAGGTCCGAGGGGATGCACAGGTTCCCTTCGTGACGGGCGCGGCTGCGGGGATCAGAAGCAGGCATTGAAGACCCGCCACGCGTTCCCTGCCTCGGGGTCCTGGCGCAGCGTGCACGGGGTGGGCATTTCGCTCTGGGAGTTCTTCACGAACACCTTCACGTTCCTGCCGTCCTCGCGCTTGTCCATCAGCTTGTAGATGGCGGCCGACCGGTCCTCCAGCAGGTACCCCACCTTGCGGCGGATCGTCGGGAATCGCATCGTCTGCCACTCGTTCATGGCCGCCGGAGAGGAGGTCTCTTCCGAGTGGAGCAGGGACGAGAACGCCTCCCATCCATCGGCCTCGTCCGCCATCGCTGCGGCCTTCAGCACGTCCTGGATGACCTTCTCGGGAGTGCCGGGCTCGGGGTTCGAAACGGTCTCCGCGATCCCCAGCCGGGACTTGATCTTCTGGCAACCCGCCACCCCCGCGACGGCAACGGACGCGAGAAGCGCTGCGACCAGGAGAAGACGGGCTCGCATGAAGGCTCTCCGTGAGGGGACGGGGGGTAGTCTAGCAGCATCGTCCCGGCGGGCGCAATCCGAGGGGAGTCCGGGGCAGGGATACCCCTTCGATCGGGTCGCGATCCGGGAGGGTGGCGGGAACCGGCCCGGGCGCGGCCGGTGCCGGTCCGAAGGCGCGTCGGCTCAGGCCTTGGTGATCGCGTCGACGCCGCAGGTCGGGACGCACTTGCTCTCGCCGCCGGCGGAGGCGCACTCGTCGCACTTGGCCGCGTCGATCACATAGGCCGCGTCGCCCTGGGAGATCGCATGGTTGACGTCGCACGCCTCTTCGCAGGCGCCGCAGGAAACGCACAGGTCCGCATCGATCTTCATCGCCATCTTGAAGACTCCTCGCCTTTTCGGAACCTCGAATGCCGGCGTCCCCCGCCGGCCACCGGGCGGATTCTCCGGGATGAAACCCGCACTGTCAAGGCGGCGGCGTGCCCGGCACCCGCCAGCCGGGCAAGGAAGGCTCGATCGGAGTCGCGGCCTTGGACTCTCCGTGGGAGACCGGAATCCTCCCGATGGGAGGGAAGGACGGTCCCGGGCTGGGTCGTTCCTCCGAGGAGGGGTCCGGCGGGGAGGCCGACGGAGCGACCTGGCCTCCCGCCCGAAGTGGAGCGAGGGCCTGAACCGGAGCCGGAGCGTGAAGCCGCGGGCCTCGCGGGCAGACGAGGCGCTGCGCGTCACTCCGGCAGTACCTGCCCGTCGCGGTCGCGGTAGTTCCGGCAGAAGCGAAGGCCCCGCTCCACTCGGGAAGGGGCGGGGGGGGTTCCGGAGCGGAGTCGGTCCCCCCGTCGGACCCCTTCCCGGGATAGGCGCCCCTCCCCTGCGCGAACGGCCGCGACGTCCGCTACAATGCGCCCATGAACCGGAACTTCACGCCTGTCGCCATCGAGACCGGCCTGTGGCTGGGACGCGCGCCCGCGGCGCCCGAGGATTTCGCGATGCTTCGCGACCTCGGCGTCCAGGACGTGCTGACCCTGCAGACCGAGGAGGAGGCGAGCGGGTCCGGCATCCTGCCGTCGCTGGCCTTCGGCATCGCGATGGCCCACGGGATGGCGCTGCACCGGGTGGGCATCCCCGACCTGTCCCCGACCGCCCTGAAGGCGCTGGCCGGCCGGGCCGCCGGGCTGCTGCTGGACCTGCGCAGGCGCCAGCGCCGCGTCTTCGTCCACTGCGCGGTGGGCCTGAACCGCTCGCCCACCGTCGTGGCCGCCTACCTCGCCCTGTCGCGCGGCATGGATCCGGACGATGCCTGCCGGTACGTGAAGGATCGCCACCGGTGCGCGCCGGATCGCGACGCGGTGGAGGCGACGCTGCGCTGAAGGGTTCGCGGGGACTTCGCCGGCGGCGTCAGGCGCGGGCCTTCCCGGCCTTGCGGGATGGCTTCGCGGCGCGCTTCCGGGCGGGCGGGACGGACGGGGCCTCGGCCGCGTCGCCGGGCATCCTCTTCTTCGACACGCCCACGGTCACGTGCACGTCGAAGGTCAGGCCCGACAGGACCTTCTGGATCTCGGCGGCCGGGTCCACGCGGTTCAGGAAGTGCGTCATCTCGTCGACGAGGGCTTCCAGGAAGTCCTTGCGCAGTTGCGACAGTTCGCCGCGCACGTACTGCCCGACCTCCTTCGGGACCATGGCGCCCACCAGGGCACGCAGGCCCTCCTCGGTGGACAGCAGCGACTTCACGGAGGTGCCGACGGCCTTGCGGGCCAGGTCGAAGATGATCCCCTCGGTCCCCTTGCGGGCGCCCGCCTCGTCGCCGGTGATCCGATCGGTGTCGTCCATCTCGTCCTCCTGCAGCGCCCCCAATCGTACCCGCAGCGCGACCGCGTCGGCAAACCCGCGTCCGGCCGGCGGCCCCCGCTTCTGCCGGCCCCGCCGAAGATGTATCATCGAACGCACTCGAATGTCCCCGGTTCGACGCCCCCTGGAGGTGACGGATGCGGGTGCCCCCCCTCTCCGGTCCGGCCCAGGCCCCGAAACCACGGCCGGAGGCCGACAATCTCTCCGCCGTGCTGGAGGCCATCCCGCAGCCGATCCTCGTCTACGATCGCGCCGGCGGCGTCCTGCATTCCAACGGCGCCGCGCGTGCCGCTGTGGGCATTCCCGACACGCCCATGGACGGCCCGGCCTTCGAGGAGGCCGTCGGCCGGCGCGACCTGTGCCGGCGTGACGGCACCCCCTTCCTGCCCCGGGAATTCCCGTCCCGCCGGGCCCTGCGCGGCGAGGTCGTGCGCCGCGAGTTCGCCTCCTTCACGGGCCCGTCGGGCGAGCGCCTGTCCTACGAGATCTCCGGGTACCCGCTGACCCGCGACGGCGAGGTCGTCGGCGCGGTGACCGTGTGGAACGACCTGACCTACCGCGTGCGTTTCGCGGACGAGGTGGTGGACGGCCTCACCCGCCAGCACGCGCTGCACCTGGCGGGCCTGGAGGCGCTGCTCTCGGTTTCCACCGAGGTCCTGTCCCAGCCGGATCCCCGCCACCTGCTGGCCCGGGTGACCGAGGCCTCCCTGCGGTTGACGCGGGGCCGGTTCGCGTTCGCGGGCCGCGTGCGTCCCGACGGGAGGTTCCGGGTGCGGTCGGTGTCGCGCGCGCCGGACGGCGCCGGGGATGCCTCCTTCGGCTGGCAGAGGTCGCTGCAGGACGCCCCGCCCGAGGTGCTGCGCACCTTCCTGGAGGCCGGCGAATCGCTGCGCCTCCGCGGCTCCGACCCCGCGGCGAAGGACTCGCCCTGGGGCCTCCTGCCGGATCACCCTCCCCTTCGCGACCTGCTGGGCGTGCGCCTGTCCGGGACGGACGGCCGGCCCAGCGGCCTGCTGGTGGTGACCGACCGGCAGGGCGGCGACGACTTCACCGCGGAGGACGAGTCGCTGCTGAAGCAGCTGGCCGCCATCACCTCGCTGGCCCTGCAGAACATCGAGGCCCGGGTCGCGGCAGAGAACGAGCGGCTGCGCCTGGAAGCCGTGATCCGCGCCCTGCCGGTCGGCCTGCTGGTCGTGGACCGCAAGGGACACGTGCTGCAGCAGAACGACATCCTGCGACAGGTCTGGGGGGCCGTCGAGGGCGGCCCGGGCGAGCGCCTGGACGACTACTCGAACCGCGCGTTCCTGCCGGATTCCGGCAGGCCCCTGCCCGTCCGCGACTGGGGACTGGCGCGGGCGCTGGAACAGGGCGAGTCGGTGACCGGCCAGGCGATCCGGATCGAGCGGTTCGATGGCGGCGAGGGGTTCGTCCTGCACAGCGCGGCCCCGGTGCTGAACTCCGCCGGCGAGATCGCGGGCGGCGTCGCCGTCGTCCAGGACATCGGTCCGCAGGTCCGGGCCGAGGCCCAGTTGAAACTGCTGAACGACACGCTGGAGCAGCGCGTCGCGGAGCGCACGGAGCAGTTGCGGCAGATGGCCTCCCAGTTGACCCTGGCGGAACAGCAGGCCCGGCAGCGGCTGGCGCACATCCTGCACGACCACATCCAGCAGTCGCTGGCGGCGGCGAAACTGCACGTGGGCCTGCTGAGGCAGCACGTCGGCCAGGGGCTGCTGGAGGAGTCCGCCCGGCAGGCCGACGACCTGCTGCGACAGGCGATCGACACGTCGCGTTCGCTGACCGTCGAGTTGAGCCCTCCGATCCTGGGCGAGTCGGGCCTGGCGGCCGGGCTGGAGTGGCTGGCCCGGACGATGCGCGACAAGCACGGGCTGGCGGTCGAGGTGTCCGCGGAGGACGGCGCCGACCCCCCGGCGCGAGAGACCCGCTACTTCCTGTTCGAGGGCGCGCGAGAACTGCTGTTCAACGTCGTCAAGCACGCCGGCGTCGGGCAGGCCACGGTCCGCCTGCGTCGCTTCGGAAACGCCACCGAGATGCAGGTGGAGGACTCGGGCAACGGCTTCTTGCCCGAAGGTCCCCGGGGCCGCGGGGCCCTCGACGGCGGCTTCGGCCTCTTCAGCATCCGGCAGCGCGCCGAACTGCTGGGGGGCAGCCTGACCATCGACTCGCGCCCCGGGGGCGGCTGCCGCATCGCGCTGCAGGTCCCGGACCCGATGCCGCGCCCCCTGGCGGATCCCTCGCCCACGAAGCCTGCCCGGGCCGGCGACGACGCGGTCCTGCCCTCCGAGGCCCCCTCGTGCGACTGGATGGCGGGGCCCCGGATCCGGGTGCTGCTGGCCGACGACCACCGCATGGTCCGGCAGGGCCTGGTCCACCTGCTGTGCGGCGAGCCCGACATCGAGGTCGTCGGCGAGGCGTCGGATGGCCGGATGGCGGTCGAGGCCGCCCGCGCCACGCGTCCCGACGTGGTCGTGATGGACGTGTCGATGCCCCGCATGAACGGCCTGGAGGCGACCCGCCTGATCCTGGCCGAGTTCCCCGAGATCCGGGTGGTGGGCCTGTCGATGTTCGACGAGAAGGACCTGGCGGAGGCGATGCGCGCGATCGGGGCCTCGGCATACGTCACCAAGGGCGGGCCGTCCGGGAACCTGCTGGCCGCCATCCGGGAGAGCGTCCGCGCCTCCCGGTAGGGTCTTGCCCGAACCTTCCCGGGTTCCCATGGTAGAATCCGCGCGCCCGCAAGGTGCCCCTTCGGCCGGGATCGTCCGGCAGTTCCGGCGGGTTCCCAGGAGGATTCATGAGTTTCTTCAAGAAGATCTTCGGCACGAAGAACGAGCGCGAACTGAAGCGCATGCGCCCGATCGTCGCCGCCGTCAACGACCTGGAACCCCGGATGCAGGCCCTGTCGGACGAGGAACTGGCCGGCACCACGGCGCGGCTGCGGGCCCGCCTGGCCGCCGGCGAGACGCTGGACGACGTCCTGGTCGAGGCGTTCGCGTCCGTGCGCGAGGCCTCGCGGCGCACCACCGGCATGCGGCACTACGACGTGCAGTTGATCGGCGGCATCGCGTTGCACCGGGGCATGATCAGCGAGATGAAGACCGGCGAAGGCAAGACGCTGGTCGCCACCTCCGCCCTCTACCTGAACGCGCTGGAGCCGGACCCGAAACTGCCGACGCGCGGCATGGGCGCGCACCTGGTCACCGTCAACGACTACCTGGCCCGCCGCGACGCCGAGTGGATGGGGCCGATCTACCGGGCGCTGGGGATGACCGTCGGCGTCATCGTGCACGGCATCAGCGACCAGGACCGCCAGGACGCGTACCTGTGCGACATCACCTACGGGCAGAACAACGAGTTCGGGTTCGACTACCTGCGCGACAACATGAAGTTCAGCCTGGACTCGATGGTCCACCGCTACTTCGACTTCGGGGTCAAGAACCAGCAGGTCAAGACGCTCCACTACGCGATCGTCGACGAGGTCGACAGCATCCTGATCGACGAGGCGCGCACCCCGCTGATCATCAGCGGCCCGGCCGAGGAGTCCAGCGAGACCTACTACAAGGCCAACGCGCTGGTCCCCGCCCTGCGGCGCGACGAGGACTACCTGGTCGACGAGAAGGCCAGCAGCGTGTCGCTGACCGAGTCCGGCGTGGACAAGGTCGAGAAGCGCCTGGGCGTGAAGAACCTGTACGACGGCGACAACGTGGAACTGGTGCACCACGTGTACCAGGCCCTCAAGGCGCACACGCTGTTCAAGCGCGACGTGAACTACGTCATCGAGGACGGCGAGATCATCATCGTCGACGAGTTCACGGGCCGGAAGATGCCCGGGCGCCGCTGGAGCGACGGCCTGCACCAGGCGGTCGAGGCCAAGGAAGGCATGAGGATCAAGGAGGAGAACCAGACCCTCGCGACGATCACCTTCCAGAACTACTTCCGCATGTACAACAAGCTGGCCGGCATGACCGGCACCGCGGACACCGAGGCCGAGGAGTTCGCGCGCATCTACAACCTGGACGTGCTGGTGGTGCCGACCAACCGGCAGAACGTCCGCGCGGACCACGAGGACCTGGTCTACAAGAACGACCGCGCGAAGTTCATGGCGGTGCTGGGCCAGGTGAAGGAGTGCTACCAGCGCGGCCAGCCGGTGCTGGTGGGCACCGTCTCGGTCGAGAAATCCGAACTGGTCAGCCGCCTGCTGAAGCGCGAGAACATCCCGCACCACGTCCTGAACGCCAAGAACCACGGGCTGGAGGCGCAGATCATCGCGCAGGCGGGCCGGAAGGGGTCGGTCACGATCTCGACCAACATGGCCGGCCGCGGCACCGACATCCTGCTGGGCGGCAACCCCGAGGCCCTGGCGAAGGGCATGGCGGAATCGACGGACAGCGAGAAGTTCCAGGAGGCCCTGGCGAACTTCAAGCGGGTCTGCGCCGAGGAGAAGCAGGAGGTGCTGGCGGCGGGCGGCCTGATGATCGTCGGCACGGAACGGCACGAATCGCGGCGCGTCGACAACCAGTTGCGCGGCCGCTCCGGCCGGCAGGGGGACCCGGGCGAGTCGGTGTTCTTCCTGTCGCTGGACGACGACCTGATGCGGATCTTCGGCGGCGAGACGATCAAGAAGATCATGGAAACGCTGAACGTGCCGGAGGACGAGCCGATCGTCCACCGCATGGTCACGAAGTCCATCGAGGGCGCCCAGAAGCGCGTCGAGGGCCGCAACTTCGACATCCGCAAGAACCTGCTGGAATACGACGACGTCATGAACCAGCAGCGGCAGACCATCTACGGGCTGCGCAACCGCGTGCTGGACGAGAACCAGGACATCCACCAGCTGGTCAAGGTCGCCATCGAGCAGCAGACCTACCTGATGCTGGACCAGTTCTGCCCCGAGACGACCAACCCCGAGGAGTGGGACTGGGACGGCCTGGTGGCCGAGATCGCCGGCACGATGCGCGTGAAGGTCGACCCGGCGGACCTGGCGTCCGCCCCGGCGAAGGCCCCGGGGAAGCTGGTGGCGATGCTGCAGGCGGCCTACGACGAGAAGGAGGCGGCGACGGTCGAGCGGGCGCTGAACTCCCGCCTGCCCCCGCCCGAGGTCGGGGTGGTGGACTTCGACCGCGAGGCGTGGGAGCGCGACCGGGCGACGGTGCGCGAGCGCATGCTGATCGCGTGGCGGCACTACGAGCGCGAACGCTACATGCGGGCCCTGGACAGCCTTTGGAAGAACCACCTGTACGCGATGGACCACCTGAAGGAAGGCATCCACCTGGAGGCCTACGCGCAGAAGGACCCGAAGGTCCTGTACAAGAAGGAAGGCTTCGAGCTGTTCAAGCAGTTGCTGGACCTGATCAACACCCAGGTCGTCACCACGCTGTTCCGGGTCGAGATCCAGGGCGAGGCCGACGTCGAGCGGCTGCGGCGCCTGCGGTCCCAGGTCGCGATGACCTACGGGCGGGGCGTGATGCCGGCGGCGCCGGGCGCGTCCGAGGCCGAACAGAAGGCGATGGCGGCACAGGCCGAGGCGGCGTCGGGCGGCGGTTCCCGGACCGTGGTGCGGCAGGGCGAGAAGGTCGGCCGCAACGACCCGTGCCCGTGCGGCTCCGGCAAGAAGTACAAGAAGTGCCACGGAGCTCACATCACCGGGATCGATGCCTGACGATGGGCGGGTGTCACGTTCACTGGCACTCGTTCCAGCATCCCTTGGCGCACAGGCTTGCGAAACCGGCCGCCGTCGTACCCAGCATGTGCGGGTCGTTCATGTGCCTGCACGCCGACGCCACGTTCTCCTGGCATTTCTGGCAGAGGTAGCTTCGCATCGCGTTCCCTCCTCCTCCGGAGGGTGCGACCATTGGCGGAGCGACCGGGTACATCTCCATCGGCGGCATGAACGGAGTCGGAATGCCACCGCCCGAATCGCCCGTTCCGCGCGACGACGAGTGCGCGTTCCCCGACTGACGTTCCCGCTCGACCCGGCTCTGCTCCACCTTCAGGCGACCCAACTCGGTCCGAAGGGAACTCAACCGCGACAAGGCGGCTCGAACTTCCGACTGTGCCTGGAACATCGGCGTCAGGTCCCCACCGGGGATCGCTGCCTGGTAGGAGGCCATCTGAACCAGGAACAACGCGTTCCGATGTTCGAACTCCGCATCGGCAACCTGTTTCTCGATCTCCCGGATCCGGGCCGAGTAGTCGGGTTGGGGAGGGGCATCGTCCTCGGGCGTGATATCGATGTTGCGAACGAAACTGTACGATGCGTACTCGTGGGCCAGGAGTCCCGGCGGATCTCCCGAACCGTCCCAGTCCCCTTCCCCCCTGACATCGTAGGAATGAAGAACGAACGTCCCGATCCTCTCGGCTTCCTCGGGGGACAGGATCGCGAGCGAATGGATCTTCTGGTCGAACCACTTGAAGCACCCGTAACGGTGCCCCTCCTTCTTCCCATCCTCCTTGAAGAATCCCCATCGGAAGCAGACACGGTAGCCTGTCGCCAAGTGCACCGACTTGAAGTAGAGCATGATCCGGGATCCGTCCAGTTCGACATCCCGGCTTCCCCAAGGCACTGTCTTGCCCGATTCGTGATCCACCTGAACCCGATACAGGAGTTTCTCGAAGACGGACGAACCTTCCTTCATCTCCTTCGCGCGGAACAGGATGCCATCTCCCGGATGGTCGCCGGCTCGGCTCAGGGCCGGGAACGCAACCATGCTCAGTGCGGTGACGAACAGACCGATTTCCTTGCAACCTTGGGGCATGATCCAGCCTCCGCCTGACAGGATGGACAGCGTCCTGCACATCTCCTCGGCATCTGTGCTTCCCGGTTAGCGCCCCCCCGCTTCGCGGTCAAGATCATCCAGCGAAATTCGTGTCAATTACCCCCCTCGGAATGGGTGTATTTGCTGCAGGTCATCCACGCCCCCTGCCCCATGGTTGCATCCCCCGGGGACCAGGGTCGTTCCGGAACGCCCTTTCCGCAGAGGGCTTGCGTTCGCATGCAAAATCGGGTAAATACGCCGCCGTCTTGAACTCCGGCAGGGAGATTCCATGTACGAAACGTCCGACATCCGCAAGGGTCTGAAGGTCAAGATGGACGGCTACCCCTGGATCGTCGTGGACTTCCAGTTCGTGAAGCCCGGCAAGGGGACGGCGTTCACCCGCTGCCGCCTGAAGAACCTGAAGACCGGGTCGGTCCTCGAACGGACCTTCAAGACCGGCGAGAAACTGGACGAGGCCAACATCGAGGAGCACCGCGCCCAGTACCTGTACACGGACGGCGAGGCGTACCACTTCATGGACCAGGAGTCCTTCGAACAGATCACCATCCAGGCCGACGCGATGGGCGACTCGAAGAACTTCCTGATGGAGAACATGGAAGTCTCCATCCTGTTCTACGAGGGCACGCCGATGAACGTGGACCTGCCGACCTTCATCGAGGCCGAGATCACCTACTCCGAGCCCGGCATGAAGGGCGACACGGCGACCGGCGCCACCAAGCAGGCGAAGATCTCCACGGGCGCGACCGTGCTGGTGCCGCTGTTCCTGAACCAGGGCGACTGGATCAAGGTGGACACCCGCGACGGCGCGTACGTCGAGCGCGTGCGGAAGTAGGCCCGGCCGACGTCGCCGGCCCGTCCGCCCCCTCCCTCGCACGCTCCCGGAGCCCCCATGAACGACATCGTCCGGTTCGCGGTTCGCGACGGCGCCCTCCGGCGAAACCTGCCCCTGCGGGCGCGCCTGCTGGACGCCCTGCGCGCCTTCTTCCGGGGCCGGGGGTTCCTGGAGGTGGAGACGCCCATCGCGTGCGCGTCGCCGGGCGTCGAGACGCACCTGCAGGCGTTCGAACTGCGCGGCGCCGGCCTGTTCGAGCCGCGCTACCTGACGACCAGCCCCGAGTTCCACATGAAGCGGCTGGTCGCGGCTGGCTTCGGGAAAGTCTTCCAGGTGACCCGGGCTTTCCGGGCCGCGGAACTGGGCGACCGGCACAACCCCGAGTTCACGATGGTCGAGTGGTACCGCGTCGGCGAGACCTACGAGGCCATCATGGACGACGCCGAGGAACTGCTGTGGGCGATGGGCGACGCGGTGGGCATCGAGGACGCGCCCGCGGTCGAGGGACTGCGCGGCCCGTCGGTGCTGGTGCCGCCGTATCCCCGCACGGCCTTCGCCGACGCCTTCGCGCGGGCCGGCGCCGGCGACCCGTTCCCGATGGCACCCGAGGACCGCGACCAGGTCCTGGTGGAGGCCGTCGAGCCGACGCTGGGGCACGACACCCCGGAGTTCCTGATCGAGTACCCGGCGGACCAGGCCTCGCTGGCCCGTGTCAAGCCCGGCGACCCGCGCGTGGCCGAGCGGTTCGAACTGTACTCGGGCGGCCTGGAACTGGCCAACGGCTTCACCGAGTTGCCCGACGCGGACGAGTACGTGGCGCGGTGCGAGGCCGACCTGCGCGAACGCGAGCGGCTGGGACTGCCCGCCTACCCGATCGACCGCCGGTACGTGTCGATGCTGCGCGACGGGCTGCCGCCCTGCGCGGGGGTGGCCCTGGGGTTCGACCGGGTGGCGATGCTGCTGCTGGGGGCCTCGACCATCCGCGACGTGCTGGCCTTCCCGTTCGACGTCGCCTGACCCTTCCGCTTCCCTTCCCGGGTCGGTATCATTCCCCCGGCGAACCGCGAGGCCCCGATGCACGTCCCCCCCTTCCCCCGGCTGGCGACTCGGGCCGCGATCGCGCTGGCGGCGGCGTGCCTGCCGATGATGCCGGGCACGGCGTCGGCCGCCGTGGCCAGGCCCATGGACCTTCCCGAACTGGCGGCCGCGTCGGACCTGGTCGTGCGCGCGGTCGTGCAGTCCTCCTCCCCGCGGCGGCTGCCCGGCGGGCGCTTCGTGACCGACCATGCCGTGCGGATCGAGGAGACGTTGGCCGGCCAGCCGGGGGGCGACCTGGCGGTCGTGACGACGCTGGGAGGCGAGATGGACGGCGAGGGCCAGGCGGTTCCGGGCAGCCCCGTGCTGGCCCGGGATTCCGAGGTGGTCCTGTTCCTGCGCCGGCCGGGGCCCGCGTCGCCGATGGCCCGCTGCTCGGTGGTCGGCCTGGCCCAGGGGGCGTTCCGGCTGGACCGGACGGCGGGCCGCGCCCGTCTGGTGCGCCGGCTGGACGGGCTGGCCCTGCCGGATCCCTCGATCCCGTCGCTGCCCGGCGACCTGGATCGGCTGCGCGAGGCATTGCAGGCGCTGCCGCTTCGGGGGGGGACGCCATGACCCGGACGCGCCGCGCCACGATGCTGCCGATCGTGCTGCTGGCCTGGATGCAGACCGGGTACACCTTCTACAACACCAACCCGGACGACCCGTCCAAGGGCCTGCCGCTGCGCTGGTACGTGAACGAGATCCCGGTGAACATCGACGAGGCCCTGTCCAGGGAGGTGCCGGCCGAGGACACGCTGGTCGCGATCCGCGAATCCATGGCGGCCTGGAACGACGTGGACACCTGGAGCCAGGGACACTGCACGCACCCGCGACTGGTCGAGGAGGGCCTGGTGTCGGGCATGCCGCCGATCCGGAAGGTCGGCAACGGCGAGGTGGGCTGCAACCTGGTCGTCTTCGAGAGCGGGGACGCGTGGCTGGAGGGCAAGTCCGAGATCGACCTGCAGAACGTGATCGCGCTGACGACCTTGTTCTACGACCCCCGGACCGGCGAGGCCCGCTCGTACGCCCTGGAGATGAACGAGGGGAAGTACGAGTTCGCCGTCCTGGCCCTGCCGGGGGGCGACGCGATCGACCTGGCCAACACGCTGACGCACGAGTTCGGCCACGTGCTGGCCCTGGACCACACCCAGAGGACGAACCGCGAATCGACGATGTACTACTCGGCTCCCGCGGGCGAGGTGAGGAAGCGCTCGCTGGAGACGGACGACATGGAAGGACTGTGCGCGCTGTACAGCGTCCAGTACGCCGAGGTGATCCCGGACGAGGGGGACGGCGGCGGCGGCTGCGCGTCCGGAACCTCCGGCACGACCGCCCTCCCCTGCGGCATGGCCATCCTGGCGGCCCTCGGGCTGCTGGCAGGCCTCCGGCGGCGTCCCGGCCGTGACCGCGCGAACTGAACGACCCTCGAGGAGGTTCCCGATGAACCGCGTTCCCGTGAAGACGATCTCCCGAAGGATGCTTCCCGCGTGCGCCACGCTGGCGCTGCTGCTGGCGGCGACCGGCGCGCCGGCCCAGGAGGCCGCCATCGATCTCCAGGCCAGCAACCGCGTGCTGCTGGGCCAGGGCAAGCCGACCGTCACGGTCCGCGCCAACCGCCCGCTTCAGGGGGTGCAGGTGACCGTCCGGCTGCCGGACGGCCGCGCGAAGACGTTCCCGGTGGGCCTGCTGAAGATGGGCCAGTCGAAGGTGATCCCGCTGCCCGAGGAACCGGGTCGCACGACGGTCACCCTGGAGATCGCGGCGAAGTCCATGAAGGAGCCCGAAACCTACGAGATCCCGGTCGTCGTGGCCCGCCCGATGAAGCTGGAGGTCACGAAGGACACGGTGGACCTGGGCGAAGGCCGGATCACCTTCACGGCCAGCGAGCCGGTGGCGAAGGTCGGGCTGGTCGTGCTGGGCGAGGAAGGTCGCACGATCGCCGATTTCGAGGAACCCCGCGACGCGGCCGCGGGCACGCCGATCACGGTGCGCTTCCCGGGCGATCGGGGCGCCATCACCCTGCTGAGGCTGACGGCCACGGACCCGGACGGGTTCTTCAACGGCGTGGAGATGGCGCCGTTCTTCATCGAGGTGCCCCACGAGGAGGTCAACTTCGACTTCGGCAAGGCGGACATCGCGCCGGTCGAGGAGCCCAAGCTGGCCCGCACGCTGGACGGCGTGCATGCCGCGCTGGCGAAGTTCGGCAACGAGTTCAAGGCGACGCTGTACGTGGCGGGCTACACCGACACGGTAGGCGGGCGCGAGTTCAACCAGGACCTGTCGTCCCGGCGGGCGCAGTCGATCGCATCCTGGTTCAAGGCGCACGGCCTGCGCACCCACGCCTGCTGGCAGGGATTCGGCGAGGACGCCCCCGCGGTCGCGACGCCCGACGAGACCAACGAGGCCCGCAACCGCCGCACGATCCACGTGCTGGCCAACCAGCCTCCCCCCGTTTCGAAGACCTTCCCGCGGAGCGCCTGGAAGTGCCTGTAGGGACGCGATTTGACCGCGGGGGGCGCGCGTCGCTATCCTAGATGCGTCTCGGGCGGAGCGGGCAGATGAGAACGGGAACGCATTCCAGGGGATTCAGCCTCATCGAGTTGATGGCCGTCCTGGCGATCCTGATGGTGCTGTCCACGGTCGCGATCTTCTCGTACCGGACCTACATCCGGAAGGCCCGGAACGGCGAGGCCATCGCCTTCCTGCTGGACATCAAGATGAAGCAGGAGACGTACTTCATGGCCTACTCGCGGTATGTATCGACCGCGGCCAGCGCCGCCGAGTGGTACCCGGCCACCCTCGACTACCTCCCGTACCCGTGGGTCAGCGGAGGCGGCACGTGGGACTGCTCGACGGCGACCGGCGCGATCGCCGGCTTCTGCGCCCTGGGAATCACGCCGGCCTCGCCCGAGACCTTCTTCCAGTACCAGACGATCGGCTGGTCCCCGGGCACGACCTTCGACCCCCGCCCCTATGTCAACAACGCGTCCCGGCGTTGGTGGTTCGCCCGCGCGCAGGGCTTCGCCGGCACGGGCACCAACCTGCCGTTCGAGTTCCGCCTGTCCAGCGAGCACTCCGAGATCATCGAGATCGGGCCGGAATAGGACCGTACTCGCCCCGCCGCTCGATCCTGGCGGATTCCCACTTTTTTTTCGACGGCTTCTCCCCTCCCCCGTGACATCCCGAGGTTTCGTGTCCATGATGGTTCCATCCGGTGGCCGACGCGCCGCCTTTGCAGGAGGGAACCCATGGATTCGAAGATGTTCCAGGCGCTGAACGACCAGATCAACGAGGAACTGTACTCGTCGTACCTGTACCGGTCGATGTCGACCTGGTTCGAGGCGAACCAGTTGAAGGGGTTCGCCGCGTGGATGAAGGGCCAGGCGGGCGAGGAGGCCGCGCACGCCGAGAAGTTCATGGAGTACCTGGAGGACCGCGGCCACCAGCCGGTCCTGAAGGCGATCCAGGCGCCGCCGCACCAGTGGAAGTCCCCGCTGCAGGCGTTCGAGGCGGCGCTGGCCCACGAGAAGCACATCACCGGCTGCATCCACCGGCTGGTGGAACAGGCGCAGAAGTTGAAGGACCACGCGACCGTGGCCTTCCTGACCTGGTTCGTCACCGAGCAGGTCGAGGAGGAGAAGAACGCGGACGAACTGGTGCAGAAGATGCGCATGGCCGGCGACAGCGTCGGCGCCCTGCTGCAACTCGACGGTCACGTGAAGCGGGACTGAGGATGCGGACACGGCCCGGGGCGCGGGTGGCCGCCGCGCCCCGGGCAGATGTCATCCCTCGGCCGGCGGGGAGGATCGCCGCCCGACGGGGGAAGTGGACCGGGTTCCAGGCCGATCGGTCCTGCGCGAACCGGTTTCCGGTTCGCGGGCAATCCCGTCGCCTGTCCTGTGTGTCGGGGAGGTTCGGACGCTGGCCGCCTCTCCTCGATGCCTGCGAGGTTAGCTGTCGGGCTCGGGCCGAGAAGTGCCCTACGCCGTCACCGGCGATGCGCCCCGAGGCCCGTCCCGCGAAGGACGGACCCGTTGGGTCCCCCGCTCCCGGTCACCCGGAATTCGGCGCCGAGAGTATGCAATAGCCGGTCCGCCGGATGCAAGAGGGCGCCTTCAACCCCCCGTGATAATTCGGGGACAGTCACCATGATTACCATCCGAACTCCCTGATTTTCTACCGTTTCAGGCAATCAACCAGAGGTGGAGGCGACGGCTGCGTGGGCGCCGGCGGCGTGGCCGGTGGACCAGGCGATCTGGAGGTTGTACCCGCCCCGGGGGCCGTCCAGGTCCAGGACTTCACCAGCAAAATGGAGGCCGGGAACCAGGCGGGACTCGAGGGTCCCGGGATGGACCTGGTCCAGTCCGACGCCGCCCACGGTGACCACGGCCTCCTCGAAGCCCCGGGTGCCCGAGACGACGAGTTGGAGGGACTTGAGCATCGCCGCCGCGGCGCGGCGACGGTCGGCCGGCAGGCGCGCGACGGGGCCGTCCTGGCCGGGCAGCACCCGCGAAACGAGGCTGGCCGCCAGGCGCTCGGGGACGAAGTCGCGCAGCAGGGACTTGAGGTGCCGGGAACCCGAGGCCCCGGCGGCAGAGGCGAGACGGGCATCCAGGTCCGCCGCGGTCAGGTCCGGGGCGAGATCCAGTGCGAGGGTGACGGGCCCGTCGTCGAACCAGTGCGCCACGAGGCGGCTGCCGTCCAGGACGACCGGCCCCGAAACGCCGAAATGGGTGAAGAGGATCCCGCCGCGCAACCGGACGGCGCGCCGCCCCTGGGCGAAGCGGGCGCCGACATCCGGGAGGCCAAGGCCGGACAGGTCGTGCAGCCAGCGGGGCCCACAGACCAGCGGGACCTCGCCGGGGCGCGGGGCAACCATGCGATGCCCCAGCGAGGCGGCGAGGTCGTACCCGTCGCCCGACGAACCGGTCCCGGGGAAGGAGCGTCCGCCCGACGCCAGAACGACGGTACGGGCATCGTGGCAGGCCCGGCCGGTCTCGACCCGGAAGCCGCCCGGCACCGGCGCAATCGCGGACACACGGGATTCGAATGCCATGCCTGCCCCGGCGCGATGCGCGGCCCGCTCCAGCGCGGCCAGCACGTCCAGGGAGCGTCCCGACGCCGGGAAGCAGCGCCCGTCGGGCTCGCGCACCGTGGGCACGCCCAGGTCCGCGAACCATGCCCGCGTGGCCGCCGGATCGAACCGCCCGACCGCGTTGTGCAGGAAGCGCGCGGAAGGCCCGCAGTCCCGCACGAACGATGCGGCGTCCCGGTCGCAGGTCAGGTTGCACCGCCCGCCGCCCGTCAGCAGCAGTTTCCGCCCGGCGCGGGGCCCGCGCTCCAGCAGCAGCGTCGATGCCCCCAGGGAGGCGGCGCGAACGGCGGCCGCCAGCCCTGCCGCGCCCCCGCCGATCACGATCACGTCGTGCATGGAAACGCAGTACCAGAACGTCCGGGCGCAGGCAAGCACCGGCGCCGGGCGGCGGGCATGCGCACCCCGCCGGCATGCAGGGCAATCGAAAGGCACCTTCCCTCTTGTGTTCCTGAAGGAAAAGAGTACAGTTGCGCGACTTTCTTGGAGAAAACCCACATGCTTCGTTCCTGCCTGGCTCTTTCGTTCGCCTCGATGCTGATCGCGTTCGCAGCCTGCGACAGCAGCGATTCCACCCCGACGGCCGACCTGGGGGGTGATCTCCTGGTCCAGGATGTCGCGGACGCCCGCGAGACGATGGACAACGCCGGCTACGACCAGGCGCAGACCGACCACGGGACGACCGACAACGGGACGACCGACAACGTTGGCACCGACACCGCCGTCCAGGACACCGCGACGACCGACAACGCCGTCCAGGACACCGCGACGACCGACAACGTCGGCACGGACACCGCCATCGAGGACACCGCCACGACCGACAACGTCGGCACGGACACCGCCGTCCAGGACACCACGCCCGAGGCGATGGAGGCCTGCTCGGGCGCCTGCGCGTCGCCCGAGTCGACCGTGTGCGCGGCCGACGGCACCACGATCTGCTACTGCAACCCCGAAACCAGCGCGTGGGAACCTTATGTGTGCGCGGACATCTGCTCGCAGAACTACGCGGTCGGCGACCAGTGCGTGCTGGGCGAGGACGGCGCGGCCACCTGCGGATGCACCTACGACTGCGCACAGGCGACCCTGGTCACGGGGCAGTGCGAGGACATGGCCTACACTCCCTGCACCTGCGCGGCCGCGAACCCCTGCGGTTGGCAGGGTGACGGCTACTGCGACGCGGCCTGCGCCCAGTACTTCCCGGAGGACCACTTCGACGACACGGCCGACTGCTCGTGCACCGGCACCTGCGATCCGGAGTCCTTTGCCTCGTTCTGCGACGGCGACGGTAACCCCTGCAACTGCGGCGAGGACGGCAACAAGGCGACCGAGGACTGCACGGCCTACTGCGCCGGGATGGGCGCCGTGCCGGACCCCGAGGGGGCCTGCGATGCCAGTTGGGGCGTGGCGATGTGCGTGTGCGCGAACTACACCTGCAACGACTCGGCCAAGGTGACCGCGCAGTGCACCAACGGCGTGTACACGCCGTGCACCTGCGGCGTGGCCGACCCCTGCACGTGGGCCACCGACACCGAGTACTGCGACACGCCGGCCTGCAACCAGTTGTTCCCGGACCAGGCCAACTTCGACGACAGCGCCACCGCGCCGTGCCAGGAGTGACCGGGTCCCCCGGCCGCCCGCCGACCCTTCCCTGAAGACATCCCGCGAGCGCCCTACCAGGCGCCCGGCACCAGCCGGTACCGCGTCCGCCGCGCGTAATCGTCGTATCCCGGCAGTTCGCGCCGCAGCGTCCGGTCCTCCAGCGCCGTCCGCAGCACGACCCACGCCACGACGGCGAGGGCCGGCAGGAAGGCCCATCCGGACAGCAGCAGGAACGGTGTGGCCATCGCCCACAGGCACAGTCCCAGGTAGCCCGGGTGGCGGATGACGTGGTAGGGGCCCGCCTCGACGACGCGATGCCCCCGGTCGGCCTGGATCCGCACGGTCCCTTCGAAGAACGGGTTGCAGCCCATCGCCCAGGCGGACAGGGACAGCCCGCCGGCCAGCAGCACCACGCCCGGCACGAACCAGGCCGGGTGCAGCAGCCAGGCCTGCAGGCGGAAGTCCAGCCCCGCCGCGTTCGGCACCAGTGCCATCAGCGGCCAGAACCCCAGGTTCCAGGCGTAGTCCCAGGCCTTGGAGCCCGCCCCCACCTCGCGACGGCTGGCCCACAGGCCGGGATTGCGGCGCAGGACGTGGACGCGGTGCAGCATCAGCCCGGCGACCAGGACGACCACGTAGGCCCAGAAAGCGGTCCATCCAGGCGTTCCGGCCAGGATCGGCGGCCCGGCGATCCAGGCTGCCAGCGTGCAGGCGAACCAGCCTCGTACCAGCCAGGTCTGCCAGCGGAGTGGGCCCGGGTTCGCACGGTCCATGACACCCCGAACGTTCGTAGACTGCGTGCATGTTCGCACCGTGATGGCGGGATGGCCAACCCCGGCAGGATCCTCGCGACCGCCAGCGGCCGTGGAACGCGAGCGCGTCCCCCGCGCCGATCGCCACGCCGCCGCCAATCCACGGCCTGCGCCGCCCGTCCGCAGGCCCCGGGCCGTCCGTGAAACGCGCGCCCGTTGCGGTCGATCCTCCCTCCGACTACACTCCGCCCCCGGGAGGCCGCCGTGTCCGTCGTCATCCTGGCCGAGAAGCCGTCCGTCGCCCGGGATCTCGCCAGTGCCGTGGGCGCCACGAAGCGCGACCAGGCCGCTCTGGTGGGCAACGGCTACGTCGTCACCTGGGCCATCGGGCACCTGGTCGGCATCGCGGAACCGGCCGCGATGAACCCCGACTGGAAGCCCTGGCGGTTCGACCGGCTGCCCATGCTGCCGAAGGACTTCCTGCTGCACGCTCTGCCGGGCACGAAGGACCACTTCGACGCCGTGGCGAGGCTGCTGAACGCCCCGGACGTCGAGAACGTCGTGTGCGCCACCGATGCCGGGCGCGAAGGCGAGTTGATCTTCCGTTACATCTACCGGGTCGCGGGTTGCGACAAGCCCACGAAGCGTCTTTGGATCTCGTCGCTGACCCCCGAGGCGATCCGGGAAGGCTTCGCCGCGCTCCGCCCCGGCACGGACTTCGACAACCTGGGCCGTGCCGCCGAGGCCCGAGGGCGAGCCGACTGGCTGGTCGGCATGAACCTGTCGCGCGCCTACAGCCTGCGGTTCGGCCGGCAGGGCGACCCGAACGGGGACCGGAAACTGCTGTCCGTCGGCCGTGTCCAGACGCCGACCCTGGCGATGCTGGTGGATCGCGAGATCGCGATCCGGGACTTCGTGCCCGAGGTATACCACGAGGTGGTGGCCACCTTCGGGACGGGCGCGGACTCGTACCCGTCCACGTGGTTCGACCCGGCCCGCGCCGCCACGGAAGGCGAGGCCCGCAACGCGACGCGCCTGCCCGCGGAACCCGCCGACGCCCAGGCCATCCGGGACCGCGTGCTGGGGAAGGACGGGAAGGTCGTCTCGCTGTCGGGGTCGGACAAGAACCAGGCCCCGCCGCTGCTGTACGACCTGACCGAGTTGCAGCGCCACGCGAACCGGCTGTACGGCCTGACCGCCAACGACACGCTGGCCGCCGCGCAGGCCCTGTACGAAAGGCACAAGCTGCTGACCTACCCGCGCACCGATTCGCGGCACCTGTCGCAGGACGTCGCGAACCGCATCAGGGCGGTCACCGACGTCATCCGGAAGTACTACGGCGACGCCGTGGCGCCCGGCACCGGCACGCGACCGCTGACGTCGCGGTTCGTGGACGACGCCAAGGTCACCGACCACCACGCGATCATTCCGACGACGGTGGACCCCCACGGCAAGCCGCTGTCGCAGGACGAGGAGCGGGTGTACGACCTGGTCTGCCGGCGCCTGCTGATGGCCTGGCACGGCGACCACAAGACGCGCGTCACCACGGTGGTCACCGACGTGGCCACCGAGGGGGCGCTGGACCACTTCCGCGCGTCGGGCACCGTCGTCACCCAGGTCGGCTGGAAGGTGCTGGACGTGTCCGGCACGCGGGCCGAGAAGGCGGACGGGAAGGCGAAGAAGCGGAAGAAGGCCAAGGACGCCCCCGAGGGCGAGGCCCCGGCCGAGGCGGACGAGAAGGGGGACGAGGGCGCGGGCGGCCGGCTGCCCGACGGGCTGTCCGAGGGACAGGTTCGGACGGTCACGGCGGCGGAGGCCCTGCGCAAGGAGACCACGCCGCCCAAGCGTTTCACGGATGCGAGCCTGCTGACCGCGATGGAAACGGCCGGACGGACGCTGGACGACCGCGAACTGGAAGAGGCCATGAGCGAGCGCGGTCTGGGCACGCCGGCCACGCGCGCGGCCACGCTGGAGACGCTGATCTCGCGCGGGTACGTGGAACGCAAGGGCAAGTCGCTGCGGGCCACGGAGGACGGCATCGCGTTGATCGCCGTGGTGCACGAGAAGGTGAAGAGCCCGGCGATGACCGGCGAGTGGGAACTTCTCCTGAAGCGCATGGAGCACGGCGAGGCGTCCTTCGACGAGTTCATGGCCGGCATCGAGCGGTACGTGATCGAGGTCGTGGGGTCCGTCAAGTCGATGCGGTTCCCCGGGAACGGCGCGACCACGGCGCAGGCGGGAACGCCCCCGGCACCGGCGATGACCGCGACGGCCTCCGCGCAGCCGGGAAATGCGGCCCGGCCCGTTGCGCCCTCCATCGCTCCCTCCACCACCCCGGCCGCCCCGGCCGACCTCGGCGCCCTGCTGCGGGACCGGTTCGGATTCGCCACGTTCCGCGACGGCCAGGAGGAGGTCTGCCGCGCCGTCGCCGCGGGCCGGGACGCCCTGGTCGTGATGCCCACCGGCCGCGGCAAGTCGCTGTGCTACCAGCTGCCCGGCCTGGCCCGCGGCGGCACCACGCTGGTGGTCAGCCCGCTGATCGCGCTGATGGAGGACCAGGTCGGCAAGCTGAAGTCCCGGGGGATCCGCGCGGAACGGATCCACTCCGGCCGTTCCCGCGAGGACAGTCGCGCCGCCTGCCTCGACTACCTGAACGGGCGCCTCGACTTCCTGTTCATCGCGCCCGAGCGCCTGTCGGTGCCGGGCTTCCCCGAGATGCTGGCGAAGCGCCGCCCGACGCTGATCGCGGTGGACGAGGCCCACTGCATCAGCCACTGGGGACACGATTTCCGGCCGGACTACCGGCTGCTGAAGGACCGGCTGCCGCTGCTGATGCCGGCGCCGATCGTGGCCCTGACCGCCACGGCGACCGTGCAGGTCCAGGACGACGTGTGCCAGCAGTTGAACGTGCCGAAGGCCCATCGCTTCGTCCGCGGCTTCCGGCGCGACGACCTGGCCATCGAGATGGCCGAGCGGACGCCCTCCCGCCGCATGGACGAGATCGAGCGGGTGCTGGCCGACCCGCGCCGGCGCCCCGCGATCGTGTACACGCCGACCCGCAAGTCCGCCGAGGACGCCGCGGCGCGCCTGTCCGGACGCCTGCGCGCCGCTGCCTACCACGCGGGCATGGACCCGGCGGCCCGGTCGCGCGTCCAGGAGGCGTTCCTGGGCGGCAACCTGGATGTCATCGTCGCGACGATCGCCTTCGGCATGGGCGTGGACAAGCCGGACGTGCGGACGGTCTTCCACCTGGCCCTGCCGGGGTCCATCGAGGCCTACTACCAGGAGATCGGGCGCGCCGGCCGCGACGGGCAGGGCGCGCGCGCCATCCTGCTGTTCGGGTGGGGCGACCGCAAGGTCCACGAAGGCTTCTTCCAGCGCGAGTACCCGCCCGCTTCCACCCTGAAGTCCGTGCGGGAGATGGTCCCGAACGACGGGCTGTCCCGCGAGATGCTGGTGCGGGCCTGCGGGCTGGAACCGGAAGTGGCCGAAAACGCCATCGCGAAGTTGTGGATCCACGGCGGACTGGCGATCGACGCGGACGACGTGGTGACGCGCGGCGCGCCGGGCTGGGAGGAGTCCTACGAGTCCATCCGGCGGCACCGGGAGGCGCAGATCGACCAGGTGCTGGACCTGGCCCGGTCGGGCGCGTGCCGGATGGCGCTGCTGGTGCGGCACTTCGGCGAACACGACAGCAAGGCGTGCGGGAAGTGCGACACGTGCGCGCCGAAGGACTGCGAGGTGCGGCGGTTCCGGGCGCCCACGGACGCCGAGCGGCTGGCCATGGACGGCGTGCTGCGCGAACTGCAGCGCCGCGACGGGCTGGCCACGGGCACGCTGCACCGGACGCTGTTCCCAGACGGGAGGATGGAGCGCTCCGACTTCGAAAGGCTGGTCAGCGCGATGCAGCACGCGCGGATCCTGGCGCTGGCCGAGGACGCCATCGAGCGCGACGGGAAGATGGTCGCGTTCCGGCGGGCGCACCTGACGAAGGCGGCCCAGCGGCTGGACGGGCTGGAGGACATCGCGGTGCCGATCGAGGAACGCCCCGAGGGACCTTCCCCGGGCGCGAAGGCCCGCAAGGGCAAGGCCGCGGCCACGCCGCGCGAGAAGGCCGCCGCCGCCGTCACGGGCACCGCCGCCCCGATCGTCGACGCCGCGGACCGGGGGCTGATGGAGGCCCTGAAGGCGTGGCGCCTCCACGCAGCCAACCACGAGGGCGTCCCCGCATTCCGCATCCTTACCGACAAGGCCCTGCGCGCCATCGTGGCCTCGCGCCCCCGCACCCTGGTGGAACTGTACGGCCTGCCGGGCGTCGGCGGGCGCTTCGTCGAGCGGCACGGGAAGGACCTGCTGGAGGCGATGGAGCGGGCCGGGGAACGGTGAGGCACGATCGCGGGGGGCAGGGCCCCCGCCCTACGGGGAACGGCCGGGCACCGAGTCTTCAATCCTAGTGGCAGCCCTGGGTCTTGCTGCCGTCCCCATCGCCGGCACACCAGCCGCCCAGGAAGCCCGAGCACGACGTCGACCACGAACCGGATCCCCCGCAGTCCGGGACCGAGTCGGTCCAGCCCTGACGGTTGATCTTGCAGTCCGGGAAGCTGTTCTGGCACAGCGCGAGGTCCCGGTACTGCTTCTCCGGCTCGCCGCTGCAGTTGTAGTCCCAGTTGCCGCACTTGTTCTTCGACGTGAACCACCCCGTCTGGCTGGGCGCCACGTTTCCGTCCTGGTCGCAGCAGTCGTCGCCGGCGCCGTCCGTCGTCGTGTAGGGCCACTCGGCCGTGCACAGGCACTTCCAGTTGTTCGCGTCCGACGAGGCCCCGTCGCCGTCCAGGTCCACGTAGTACTGCGTGCAGCCGTAGCCGCCTTCCTCGTCCGTCTGGCCGTTGCAGTTGTCGTCGATGAAGTTGAAGCAGACCTCGGGCGCCCCGGGCCGGATCATCACGTTCTTGTCGTTGCAGTCGCCGTCCGTGGTCGCCCGGTAGTACCCGTTCGCGACGCCGCCGCAGGCGCACTCGTACTTCAGCGTCAGGCCGTACGTGTCGCCGTCCTCGTCCCAGTAGAACCGGTTGCACCCGACCGCGCCCTGCTCGTCGATCGTCCCGTCGCAGTCGTCGTCCTTGGCGTTGCAGTACTCGGTGGCGGTCGGGTACCGCAGCGGGTCGTTGTCGTTGCAGTCGTCGTTGCGCGGGGAGGTGTACATATCGCCGGGCGCGCATCGGACCTGGTACTCGGTGCCGCTGCCGTACCCGTCGGCGTCCTGGTCCTTGTAGTACGGGGTGCCGCCCATCGTGTTCGGCGGGTCCGTCACGCCGTCGCAGTTGTCGTCCTTGCCGTTGCAGATCTCCACGCCGGTCGGCCGGACCATCTTGTCCTCGTCGTCGCAATCCTGGCCCTGCGTGGCGGTGTAGGGCGGCTGCGGCGTGCACAGGCACTTGTAGGTGTCGGTGCGCCCGAACTTGTCGCCGTCCGCGTCCATGAAGTAGACGCTGCAGCCCTGCGCGTTCTCGTTGTCCGCCGTCCCGTCGCAGTCGTTGTCCTTGGTGTCGCAGGTCTCGACCGCCGCGGGGTTGATGGCCGGGTTCAGGTCGCTGCAGTCGCCGGGCAGGCGCGCCGTGTACAGGCCCGACGGCTTGCACAGGCACTTCATGTCCGCCGTCACGCCGTACTGGTCGCCGTCCTGGTCCGAGTAGTACGGGATGCAGCCCTGGGCGCCGTCCTCGTCCGTCTGGCTGTTGCAGTTGTCGTCCTTGTCGTTGCAGACCTCGGTCGCGCCGACGAACACCTGCGGATCCCCGTCCTGGCAGTCGCCGACCGCGGTCGCCGAGAACGGCGGGATGGGGCCGCACTGGCACTTCGTCTCGCCCTCGACGCCGTGGCCGTCCTTGTCCTCGTCCCGGTAGTAGTCGATGCAGTTCAGCGCGCCCACCTCGTCGGTCGTGCCGTCGCAGTTGTCGTCGGTCCCGTTGCACGCCTCCTGGGCCGGGGCCGTCCCGGTGCAGCCTGCATCTCCGTCCTTGCAGACGACCTTCGCCGGGCACGTGCCCCACTCGTTCGTCAGCGTGCACGGTTCCTCGATCAGGTCGTCGTCGGTCAGCCCGTTGCAGTCGTCGTCCTGGGCGTTGCAGGTCTCGGCCGCGGGCACCCTCGCCGGGCACTCGATGTCGCAGGTGCGCTCGGCCTTGCAGGTGCCGAACTCGTTCTCGATCCGGCACTCGGTCAGGTTCCCCTGCTGCTGGTACTTCATCGTGCAGGGGCAGGCAGCGTCTTCCGCGGGCCGGCACTGCCTCAGCGTGCCGGCGGACGTGGCGGAGTCCCGGCACACGAACCCGTCCGGGCAGTCCGCGTCCTTGTCGCACGACACGCCGCAGAACGACCCTTCCAGGCCGTACTCGATGCACAGGTACCGGAAGCCGGTCGAAGCCAGCGCGGGCACGCACTCCTGGTCCTTCATGCAGGGCTGGCACAGCCGCGCCGCGGGGTCGATGCAGCCGTACATGACATCCGTCCCCGAGCCGGCCACGACGCCGCAGTACCACGCGGAGGGACACGGGTCGTCCGACATGCAGCCGATGGTGCACTGCTGGCCCTGCATCGTGTCGATGCACAGGCCCGACAGGCAGTCGCCGGGAGACGTGCACGGGCAGCCCATGCCGGCCGCCCCTTCCGGGCACGGGTCGACGAAGGTCTCGGTGTCGGGGGTGTCGGGTTCCTCCCACTTCTCTTCGGGCCGGACGTCCTCGACGGACACGCCCTCGTCGGCCTGGCCCTTGTCCGGGTTCACCACCACGTCCCCCCCGGAGGTCTCCGGAGCGTGGTCCACCGGATCGCTGCCGCCGCTGCCGCACGCCAGCAGGAAAGCAGCCGCGACCGACGCCCAACAGGATCCGCGAAACATCGTCATGCCGTCCTCCGAGGAGCCGAGGTGCCCGGGATTCGGGATCCGCCCGGACAACGCATCTGCACGCCGGGGAAGTGTGCCGTTTTCCGGAGGTTTCCGTCAACCCGAAAGCGCGTCACCGGGCCGCAGGACGGTAGCGGCAGGCCATTCCCGCCGAGGCCTGCCGGCGCACCGTCCCGTCGTCGTCCCTCGCCAGGAACAGGACGCCCGCACCCGGCATCGTCGCGGCCAGTTCCAGTCCCCGGTCGGGCCCCAGCACGGCGAAGGCGGTCGCCAGCGCGTCGGCGGTGGCGTTCGGGAAGTCGCCTCCCTCCTGCACCACCGTCACGCCCAGGACCTTCGTGTCCACCGGCTCGCCGGTCCGCGGGTCGAGGATGTGGTAGTACTCCCGTCCCGCGATGCGCACCGGCTGCTCGTAGTTGCCCGAGGTGGAGATCGCCAGGTCGCCGGACGCCTCCACCACGCCCTGCAGGCCGTTCGCGTCCAGCGGATCGCGCACCCCGACGCGCCAGGGATGCCCGTCCGGCGCGGCGCCGAACGCGCGGATCTCCCCGCCGACCTGCACCATCCCCGCCGTGGCCCCGCGGTCCTTCAGCAGCGCGGCCGCGCGGTCCACGGCGTACCCCTTCACGATGCCCCCGAAATCCAGCGTCGCCGGCGGTTCCAGCGGCAGCAGGGCCCCGTCGGGCGCGAAGGCCAGCCGCTGCATGCCGACGCGGGTCATCGCCGCCTTCAGGTCGTCCGGCGCCGGCGGGACGCCTTCCTTCACGGCGCGCTTCCACAGCATCTTCAGGGGCCAGACCGTGACGTCGAACGCCCCGTCGGTGGCCTTCGTGACGGCCCCGGCGACGCGCAGCAGGGTCGACAGTTCCTCCGACGGCCGGAAGGGGTTCCGGCCCGCGTCGCGGTTGAACCGCCCGACCTCGGAGCCGGCGTCGAACGCGTTGAAGGCGTCGCCGGTGCGCCGGATCTCGTCCAGGACCGCCGCCTCCAGGGCCGGGAGGTCTTGCGCGCGCGCGGCCGGCAGCGAGAACCGGACCCGCACGGGGATGCCGACCCACAGCACGTACGACCGATCGGACCACGCGGCGCCGGCGTCCTTCGCCTGGCGACCGCATCCCGGCACGACCGCCGCCACCGCGACCAGCAGCCCGAGGATCCCCATGGTCGCGCCGTGCATCGTTCGCCCCGCGTTGCGTCCCCTAGTCCCGCCCATCCGGCGTCCCTTCCGCCCCTTCGTGCGGGTAGGCCGCCTCCAGTTCGCAGGCCAGTTCCGGCAGCGTCCCGTCGGCCACCGCCGCCCGGACGCGCCGCATCAGCCCCGCGTAGAAGTGCAGGTTGTGCATCGTGTTCAGCACCGACGCCAGGATCTCCTTGGCGATGAACAGGTGTCTCAGGTACGCCTTCGTGTACCGCCGGCACACCGGGCAGTCGCACTCCGTGTCGGGCGGGTTCAGGTCGTCCCGGTACTGCGCGTTCTTGATCACCACCCGTCCCTGCCGCGTCAGCAGCAGGCCGTTGCGTCCCGCCCGCGTCGGGAACACGCAGTCGAACAGGTCGATGCCGCCCATCACGCAGCGGGGCAAGTCCGGCGGCATCCCGACGCCCATCAGGTACCGTGGCCGGTCCGCCGGCAGCACCGCCGCCGTCGCCGCCGCCACCGGGTACATCTTCTCCGGGGGCTCGCCGACCGACAGCCCGCCGATCGCGACCCCCTCGAACGGCATCGCCGAGATCGCCGCCGCGTGCTGCCGCCGCAGTTCCAGGTCCAGCCCGCCCTGCACGATCCCGAAGACCGCCTGGTCGCCCCGCCGCCGCGCCGCAACGGCCCGTTCCGCCCACCGGGTCGTCAGGTCCAGGGCGCGTTCCAGATCGTCGCGGTCCGACGTGGACGGCGGACACACGTCCAGCACCATCGCGATGTCCGACCCCAGCGCCTCCTCGATCGCGATCACGCTCTCCGGCGTGAACTCGTGCAGGCTGCCGTCCAGGTGGGACCGGAACGTCGCCCCGCCCTCCCCCACCTTTCGCAGGGCCGCCAGGCTGTAGACCTGGAACCCTCCGGAATCCGTCAGGATCGCGCCGTCCCAGTCCATGAACCGGTGCAGCCCGCCGTGCAGTTTCACGATGTCCGGCCCGGGCCGCAGCGCCAGGTGGTACGTGTTGCCCAGGATCAGGCCGAAACCGGCCTCGCGCACCTGGGCGGGCAGCAGCCCCTTCACGGTGCCCTGCGTGCCGACGGGCATGAAGGCCGGCGTCTCGATCGCGCCGTGCGGGGTGGCCAGCGTGCCCAGCCGGGCCGCGGTGCGGGTGTCGCGGTACCGGACGTCGAATCGGAACCCGTCGGACATCGTCCCTCCCTACACGATCAGCATCGCGTCGCCGTACGAGTAGAACCGGTAGCCGGACTCGACCGCCTCCCGGTAGGCGTGAAGGATCCGTTCCCGGCCCACCAGCGCGCCGACCAGCAGGATCAGCGACGACCCCGGCAGGTGGAAGTTCGTGACCATCCCGGAGATCACCCGGAACCGGTACCCGGGCGTGATCAGCAGCCGGGTGGCGCCGGCGCCTGCGACCACGCGCCCCGACGCGCCGGCGGACTCCAGCGTGCGGACCGACGTGGTGCCGACCGCGATGACCCGGCGCCCCTCGTCCAGGGCGCGGTTCACGACCTCCGAGGTCCCGGCATCGACGCGGTAGCGCTCCTCGCCGACGTCGTGCTGCCGGACGTCCTCGGTGGTGATCGGCTTGAAGGTGCCCGGGCCGACGTGCAGCGTGATGCGCGCGACCTGCACCCCCTGCGCGGCCAGGCCGTCCAGCATCCCGGGCGTGAAGTGCAGCCCGGCCGTGGGGGCCGCCACCGCGCCGTCCTCCCGCGCGTAAACGGTCTGGTAGCGTTCCCGATCCAGCGCCGAGTGGCTGCGGCCGTCCCGCCGGATGTACGGGGGCAGCGGCATGCGCCCGTGCAGGGCCAGCAGGTCGTCGATGTCGCGTCCCTCGCAGGACAGGTCCGCGATCCCGCCGTCCCGCAGCCCCTCGACCCGCACCTTCGCACCCGCGGGGGCGCCGTCCAGGTCCAGCACCTCCAGGTCGGCCCCCGGCCGCAGCCCGCGGTGCGTGCCGAACATCGCGACGAACCGGTCCTGCCGTTGATCCAGCACCAGCAACTCGACGCGGCCCCCGGTGGCCTTCGCCGCGAACAGGCGGGCGGGCACCACGCGGGTGTCGTTGACCACCAGCAGGTCCCCGGGGCGCAGCCAGGCCGGCAGGTCCGAGAAGCGCCCGTGAACGGGGTCCCCCGCCTCGCGGGGCAGCACCATCAGGCGCGACCCGTCGCGGTTCCCGGCCGGGACCTGCGCGATCCGGTCCGCCGGCAGTTCGTATCGCCAGGCATCCAGCCGGGCATCGGGAGGCAGGGATTCGGGGTGGTTCACGGCCGGGTTTCCACCGGGATCTCGGAGCGATCGATGATCCGGATCCGCTTGCGCAAGGCCTCGCGGCCCTGCTCGAACTCCATCGCCTTCTGGACCTGGTAGAAGTTGTCGCGGTCCAGCGTCCTGGGGTACAGGATGGCGGCGGCCTCGACCCGGTCCTTGTCGAAGTCGAACAGTTGCACGACCTGCAGCACCTGGCTGGTCAGGAAGCGGTTTCGCCGGGAGGCGTCGCGCAGGTATGCCAACTGGTCGTTCGCGAAACTCAGTTCCTTCATCTGGTTCAGCAGGTCCGCAAACGTCACCGAGTCCATCGGCTGGAGGCCGGCGGGCTGAAGGTCGGCCCGGTCGCGATCGCGATTGGCACCCGGCCCCGGACGACCGCGGTGCCCCAGGGAGTCCAGGGCCTGGGCCAGCCGGAACCGGGCGTTCTCCAGGTGGCGGATCGACCGATCGCGGGCCCGCGAGGGCTTCGAGTGCGCGATCACGGCCATCGCGTCGTCCACGCTGCGCAGGGCATCCTCGAGGTCGGCAACCACCGGGGCGAGGGGCTGGGCGGCGGCCGGCAGCACCAGCAGCGCGGCCATCACGAACGTGACCAGGGGGATCGTGAAGCGCATGGGGCACCTCCTTCCGGGGCGTATTCTAGCCGAAACGCGGGGCCGTCAGGGCAGCCGTTTCCAGCGGGCCAGCCAGGCGGCGGAAGTCCCCGTCCATCCGGGGTTCCCGAAGGCGTCAGGGTCCAGCAGTCCCGGCAGTTCCCGGTACAGTGCGTCCCGCGGCGACCGCGTCGTGCATCCGCCCCGTCGCAGGCTGCGTGCAAGGTTCGACATGCGCCGCGCCATGCCGCCGTCCGCCGGCTCGCGGTCCCCGTCCCAGGCCCGATAGGCGGCCGGGTCGGGGAAGGGGCGCCCGTGACGGGATGCCTCCACCGCCAGGAAGACGCGCACGCAGGCCCTGCAGACCCCTTCCAGGTCGCCGGCCGTCCAGTCCTGCCGGGGGGACCGGTCGGGACGGAACTTGAACCGCAGCCCCTCGGCATGCCAGCCGGTGACGTCCAGCGCCCGCACGTCCTCGCGTTCCTCCGCCAGGACGGCCAGCCGGGAATCGCGCCCCTCGCAACGGGAGTCGTACCGCCCGTGCAGGATCAGCAGCGCGTCGCCCAGCGCCAGCGCGGCCTTGTAGGCGTTGCGCCGGACGAACTCGGGGTCGGGCGCCGTCTCGGCCCCGCGGGACACCCGCATCGCCCACAGCAGCCCCGCCCCGCGATTCAGCAGCAGCCGGGTCGCCTCGACGGCCGGGAGCGGGCAACCCGTCCAGGCGGGGGCCCGGCACGCCAGCACGTCCCCCGGTCCCGCCAGCACCGCGTGCCCGTCCAGCAGGTCCTGCCAGATCAGCGCGTGGGGCCAGCGCGGCACCTCGGCCAGCCGGATCGGCCGGCTGACGTCCACGTGGAGGCCCAGCCGCTGGGCGTGGGATTCGAGGATGGCCTGCAGGCGCCCGGCCGGGACCCGGGTCCCGGGCCGCACGAACAGGAACAGGTCCAGGTCGTTGTATGGGCGCTCGATGCCATCCCGCACGATCACGCCGCCCTCGCCGCGACCGTAGCCCCCGCCCAGCACCAGCGCCTCCATCGCATCGCCCAGCAGGGCGCGGACGTCCCGGGCGAGGAGGGCGAGATCCTGGTCCATTCGCAGGTTGAAGCCGGGCGATGCATGTCGCGCGTACTCGGTCATCGTTCCCGTTCCTTCAGGCCTTCCCGGAAGCCGGACCGCCGTCCCGCGAACTGGACCGCACGGATCACGGGGGCCTCCGCCAGCGCCTTCCACTCGCCCCGGGCCGCCAGGTCCCGCCAGTCGGACAGCACCTGCCGGCCGTAGGGAAGCACCGAGAACCGCAGCAGGCTGCGCTGCCAGGGCGTCCAGTCGAAGATCCGCGCGTCGGCCCGACCCTCGCCCGCGTGCCGCCGGTACAACTGGCGCAGCGTGTAGTCGTGCGAGTGCATCACCACGGAGTCCGCGACGTAGCGGACCTCCCAGCCGGCCCTGCGCGCCCGCCAGGTCCACTCGATGTCCTCGGAGTACCGCAGCGCCTCGTCGAAGGGCATCGCCTGCCAGGCGGATCGCCGGATCGCGGAGGACGCCATCGAGAAGAAGTGCATCCACGTGCGGTTCAGGTGGCCGTCGCCGTAAGCCCTCTCGGTGTCCAGGGCATGGATCGGGTGGCACCCCGGCCGGGCCACCTGCCGTCCGAACACCGCCGCCACCTTCGGGTCGCTCGCGGCCTCCAGCAGGCGCTGCAGCCAGTGCGTGTCCACCGGCGTGCAGTCGCTGTTCAGGAACGCGACCACCTCGCCCTGGGTGGCCTGCATCGCCTGGTTCAGCACGCGCCCGGGCACGTACTGCCCCGCCGGCACGTCGATCACCCGCGCGGCGATCGCCGCCAGGGCCTCCCGGGTGCCGTCGGAGGAGGCGTTGTCGAAGGCGACGAGGTCGAACGGCACGGTCTGGCGCGCCAGGGCGTCCAGGGCCTCCCGCACCAGCGGCATGTCGTTGTGCGCGCGCATCACCACGCACGGCTTCATCACGCCCTCGCCCGCCCGGGTTCGACCCGTGAAGTCTAGCCCGTGTCGGAAATCGGGGACAGTCACCATTATTGGCGACCCAACCCGCCGTCTTTCCTCGCCCGGCGGGACCGTGCTAGCGTTGGGTGTCCGTTTCGAACCTGCATGCGTCCGCGGGAGGCTTCGTGAGGATCCTGGTGATTTCGAACCTGTTCCCGCCCCGCGCGCTGGGCGGATACGAGATCCTCTGCGGGCAGGTGTGCGCCGAACTGGCCGCCCGCGGCCACCAGGTCGTGGTGCTGTCCTCGGACGGCGGGCCGGTCCTGCCGGGGGAGCCTCCCGTGCCGGACGTGCGCCGGGTGCTGCGCCTGACCGTGCCGTTCGGACAGCCCGCGTCGCTGGACCGCATGCGCGACCTGGCCGTGTCGATCCTGAACGCCCGGGCCGCGCGGGACGCCATCCGCGACGCGCGGCCGGACGTCGCCTTCGTGTTCAGCCAGTTGCGGCTGACGCTGGGCGCCGCCCGGGCCGCCCGGGACGCCGGCGTTCCGACGCTGTTCACGGTGAACGACGGGCACCTGCGGGCGTTCGTGCCGGGTCCCTTCGACGGCGCGGCCGGCCTGGCGCGACGCGTGCTGGACGGCGGGCCCTTCCGGGACCTCTGGCTGCCGTCGCTGCGCATGGACCACCTGGCCTGCATCAGCCACCGGCTGCGCGACACGCTGGCTCGCGAAGGACTGCCGGTCGCTCACGCCCGGATCGTGTACCAGGGCATCCCGATCCAGCGCTTCCCGCCGAAGGCGGACCCCGGTTCGCTGCACGCGCCGGCCCGGCTGCTGTATACCGGCCAGCTTCACCCGGACAAGGGTGTCCACACGCTGGTCGAGGCAGCCGGCATCCTGGCCCGGGACGGACGCGACCTGGTCCTGGACGTGGCCGGCGACGGGCCGGGCGACTACCCGGACCGGCTGCGCGCGATGGCGGCCGAGCATCGTGCCCCGGCGACCTTCCTGGGCCGCCTGCCCCACGAGGAACTGCCCGCGCTGTACCGCAACCACGACGTCTTCGTGTTCCCGTCGATCTGGGAGGAGCCCTTCGGCCTGACGCACCTGGAGGCGATGGCCAGCGGCACCCCGGTGGCCAGCACCGCGGACGGCGGCCAGGCCGAGTTCCTGGAGCACGACGGGAACGCCCTGGTCTTCCCGAAGGGGGACGCCGCGGCGCTGGCGGCGGCGCTGGCCCGGCTGCTGGACGACGGGGCGCTGCGGACGCGGCTGGCCCGCGAGGCGCGCGCGATGGTGGAGAACCGGGTCCCGATGCGACGCTACGTGGACGACCTGGAGGCCCTGCTGGCCCAGGTCGCGGGGGCGGCTCGATGACGGTGGTGCAGGTGCCACGACGTTTCGTCCAGTCCCACTGGGGCGGGACCGAGTCCGTCGTGCTGGAGACGTCGCGCCGCCTGCTGTCGCTGGGCCACCGCACCGAGATCCTGACGACGGACGCGCTGGGCGGTATGGCGGCCGAGACGATCGACGGCGTTCCCGTGCGGCGCTTCCCTTACGTCTACCCGTACCTCGGGCTGTCGGCCGCGGCGCGGCACCAACTGGACCTGAAAGGCGGGAATCTCTTCTCGCACCGGCTGCTGCTGGCGCTGCTGCGGTACCCGGGGCTGGACGCCCTGCACCTGCACACCGGCAAGCGCCTGGGCGGCATCGTGCGGACGGCCGCGCGGCTGCGGCGGATCCCGTACGTCGTGTCGGTGCACGGCGGCCTGCACGACGCGGCCGGAACGGAGGCGCAGTCCTACATCGACCCGACCCGCGGCGCCTTCGAGTGGGGGCGGGCGCTGGGGGCGCTGGTCGGCTCGCGACGGGTGATGGACGACGCCGCGGCCGTGCTGGTGCTGGGCCGCCGGGAGCAGCAGGAGATGCAGCGGCGGCACCCGCGGACGAACGTCGTCTACTTCCCGAACGGCGTCGATCCGGACCGCTTCGCGACGGGGGACGGCCCGGGCTTCCGGGCCCGGCACGGGATCGCACCGGAGGACCGCGTGCTGCTGTGCGTCGGGCGGCTGGACCCCCAGAAGAACCAGGTGCTGGCGGTACGCCTGCTGCACGCCCTGCTGGCCCGGGATTCGCGGCTGCGCCTGGTCCTGGTGGGCCACGTCACGAACCCGGCGTACGCGGACGCCATCGAGGCGGAGGCCGCGGCGCTGGGCGTGTCCGGCCGGATGACGGTCCTGAAGGGGGTTGCCGCCGGCTCGCCCGACCTGGTCGACGCCTACCATTCCGCGCAGGTCTTCCTGCTGCCGTCCGTGCACGAGCCGTTCGGGATCGTGATCCTGGAGGCCTGGGCGGCGGGGCTGCCCGTGGTGGCCAGCCGCGTCGGGGGGGTGCCGGACTTCGTGCGCCACGGCATGGACGGCATGCTGGCCGACCCGGACGACCTGGACGCGATGGCCCGGGCGACGGACGATCTGCTGTCGTCGCCCGAGGCGGCGGCCCGGCTGGGCGGCGAGGGCCGTGCGCGGGCGCGGGGCGAGTTCTCCTGGGACGCCGCGACGAGGCGTCTGGTGGGCGTGTACGAGGAGGCGGTGCGTGCGCATCCTGTTCGTGCATGAGCAGTGCGGCTTCCAGGGCGGCGTCGAGCAGAACGTCGCGGAGGTCGCCGCGGCGCTGCGGGCGCGGGGCCACGCGTGCCACCTGGCGTTCCTGCGCCCGACGCCGCGGGATCCCGACGGTTTCGCGGCCCGCTTCGACGGCGTGACCTGCGTCGCGGATGCCCCCGCGGACTCGCTGGCCCGCACCGCCGACGCGTTCCGGGCCGACGTCGCCTACTTCCACAAGTGGCCCGCCCTGCCCCCCGCGGGGGCGTGCCGCCGCGTCCGCATGGTGCACGACCACGACCTGTGCTGCCCGCGCAGCCACAAGTACTTCGCGTGGCCAGACCGCACCTGCCGGTACCCCGCCGGCTGGCGCTGCTGGCTGGACCTGGCGTTCCTGCGGCGATCGACCGGCGGGCCGCTGCCGATCGGGTTCGCCGACGTGCCCGCCCACGCCCGCGAGATGCGGCGCAACCGCGACCTGGACGCGCTGCTGGTCGCCAGCCGGTTCATGCGCGACGAACTGCGGATGAACGGCTTCCCGGAGGACCGCATCCACGTCGTCCCGCCCGCGGTGCACGTCCCCGACGAGCCGCCGCCCCCCCCGCCTTCCGGCCGTCTCGTCCTGTTCGTCGGCCAGCTGATCCGGGGCAAGGGCGTCGACCTGCTGCTGCAGGCCCTGGCGCGCGTCCGCGAGCCCTGGGACCTGGTCCTGGCGGGCGACGGCAACGCCCGGGACCGGCTTCAGCGCCTGTCTTCGCGACTGGGCCTGTCGGACCGGGTCCGTTTCCCGGGGTTCCTGGCCTCCGGGGACCTTCCGGCCTGGTACCGGCAGGCGCGGATCGTGGCGGTGCCCTCCCGCTGGCCCGAGCCGTTCGGCATGGTCGGGCTGGAGGCGATGCACCGGGGACGGCCCGTCGCGGCCTTCTCGGTGGGCGGCATCCCGGACTGGTGCCTGGACGGCGAGACGGGGCTGCTGGCCCCCGACCGCGACGTGGACGGGCTGGCCGATCGGATCGGGCAACTGCTGCGCGACGACGGGCTGGCCGCACGCCTGGGAGCCCGGGCCCGCCGGGTCGCCCGCGAGCGATTCCCGTTCGAGGGGTACGTGGCCCGCCTGGAATCGGTGCTGGCCGGCCGGGACCCGCAAGCGGACTGAGGAGGCGGAGATGCGCGTCGGGATCACGACGTTCGGGTGCGACGCCGGGCGTTCCGGCATCGGGCGCTACGCGGCCCAGTTGATCCGGGAACTGCCCCGCCTGGACCCGGACGGCGACGACGAGTACGAGGTCCTGGTGCACCGCGCCGAGCGGGACGCGTTCGTGCGCGAGACGACGGCGGCGGTCCGCGAACTGCCGGGCCGGCTGACGCACCCCCTGGCCGACATCGCCTGGCACCAGTCCGCGCTGCCGGCATGGTGCGCGCTGCGCGGGTACGACGTGCTGTTCCTGCCCGCCGGAAACCGCCGCCTGCCCGCCTGGTGCCCCTGCCCGACGGTCGGCACCGTGCACGACTTCGCCGCGCTGCACATCGCCGGCAAGTACGACCCGGCGCGCGTCTTCTACATCCGGCACGTGCTGCCCGCGCTGATGCGCCGGCTGGACCACGTCCTGACCGTCAGCGAGAACAGCCGGAGGGACATCGTCGAGCACGGGCACGTGCCGCCCGAACGGGTCACGGTGACGCCGCTGGCGTGTGATCCCGCCGTGTTCCACCCCCGGGACACGGCCGCGTCGCGCGACCTTCTGAGCCGCGAACTGGGCCTGGACCGGCCGTTCGTGCTGTACGTGGCCCGGCTGGAACACCCCGGCAAGAACCACGTCGGGCTGATCCGGGCCTTCGCGTCGCTGAAGGCGGCCCACCCGGACCTGCCGCACCAGCTGGTCCTGGCCGGTCCGGACTGGACCCGCGCCGGGGAGATCCGCCGGGAGGCCGCGGCCTCGCCGGCCTGCGCCGACATCCGGCTGCCCGGGGCCGTGCGGGTCGACCTGCTGCCCCACCTGTACGCGGCGTGCGACCTGTTCGTCTTCCCGTCGTTGTACGAGGGGTTCGGGCTGCCCGTGCTGGAGGCGATGGCCAGCGGGGTGCCCGTGGCCTGCGCGGATGTCTCGTCGATCCCCGAGGTGGCCGGCGACGCGGCCGAGAGGTTCGACCCGTCCAGCGTGCAGGAGATCCGGGACGCGATCGACCGGGTGCTGCACGATGCGTCCGGCCGTGCCGCGCGGGTGCAGGCCGGCCTGCGGCGGGCGGCACAGTTCTCGTGGGAGAAGACCGCCCTCAGGACCCGGGACGTGCTTCGCCGCGTGGCGGGTCTTCCCGCGTGACCGCCGGCCGGGCCGCCGACAGACGCAGCAGCGCGATCGACGCCCCGATCACCAGCGCGCCCCCGCCCAGGGCAGAGGCCGTCAGCGGGTCATCGAACAGCGCGATCCCCAGGGCGTAGGACAGCACCGGGGTCAGGTACGAGATGGGCGAGATGACCGGGGCGCTGGCCCGCGCGTACGCCGACGTCATCGCCAGTTGCGCCAGGGTGCCGAACAGCCCGACGGCGCACAGGCACCCCAGCGAGACCGGGTCCGCCAGCGCCGATGCCACCCCGTCCCATGGCACGTTCCCCAGGTCCATCGCCCACGCAACCACCAGCACGAGCGCCGAGAGGACCGCTCCCCAGGCCGAGAAATGCCACACGATCGTCGCGGACGACTCGGTCGCCGACAGTTCGCGCACCGTCAGGTAGGCCAGGGCCGCGAACACCGCGGACAGCACGCCGAGGCCGGTCGCCCCCCACGAGCCGTCCGGGTCGAAGCCCACCACCAGCACGACACCCGCGAACGCCACCCCCACGAACGGCAGCAGTCCCAGGGCGGTCCGGTCGCGCCGGAACGACGCCGACAGCAGCACCACGAACACCGGCGACATGTAGTTCAGGACCGTCGCGGTCGACAGGGGCAGCGCCCCGATCGACAGGAAGAAGAGGAACATCGCCGTGAAGCCCAGCAGCGCGCGCAGGAACAGCAGCCGGGGCCGCACGGCGCGGGGGCGTTCCCCGGTCGCCAGGTACCAGGCCGCCAGCGGGATCATCCCCATCGCGTTGCGGAACAGCAGCGCGAACAGGAACGGCAGCCGGGCCGTCGAGGCCTTGACGAAGGCGCCCATCACCGCGAACAGCAGCGAGGCCAGCACCATGTAGCCCACGGCCCTTCGCAGGTCCTGTCCCGTCCGCCGGTTCTGGGCAGGTTTCGTCATCGGGATCCGGCGCCGGTCGGGGCGCCCAGGCGGGTCAAGCGGGTCGCGTCTCCGCCAGCAGCCAGTCCAGGTAGGCCTGAGCCGCCGCCTCGACCGGCAGGGCCAGCAGCTCCGGCACCTCGTACGGGTGGATCTCCTTCAGCCGCGCCGCCAGCGCGTCCAGGCGGTCCGCCCCGGTCTTGATCACCAGCAGGTCCTCGCGGTCGTCGCACACCCGGCCTTCCCAGCGGTAGATCGACCGGACGCCGGGCACCACGTTGACGCACGCGGCCAGCCGCTCCTCGACCAGCCGGGACGCGATCGTCGCGGCCGGCTCGCCGGTCGGGGCGGTCACCAGCACCACGCGCGCGCCGGTCATGCCTGCCTCCGGGAGAAGGGACCCGCGGGCCTACTTGACGACCTTCTTGCCGCCCAGGATGCCGTCGGTCAGCTTGAACACCGGCTGGGCCGACGCGGGGGTGGCCCGGCCGGTCTTGCGGACCACGGGAGCCGGGGCCTTGTACTCCGCGGGCTGCATCACGGCCACGACCTTCTCGGGGTTCGGGGCCGACGAGACCTGTTCCATCGCCTTGGCGCCGTATGGCACCGCGGTCGCGACCACCATGCCGGGCCGCGCCACTTCCAGCGGCTTGTCCAGCGTCATCTCGACCGGCTTGCCCCGGGGAACCAGGAAGAAGACCAGCGCGGCCACGACCACCACCGCCACCGCGGCGCCGGCATAGACGGGCGCCTTCGACTTCGGCGGAGGGGCCTTCGCTGCAGACACGACATCCGGCTGGGGCTGGGCCTTCGCGATCCGGGCCTGTTCCTCGCGCTGCTTGCGCTCCTCGTACTCGCGGAGGGCTTCCTCGCGCTTGCGTCGCTCCTCCTCGACCCGGGCGCGCGCCTCGGCGGCCTTGCGCTGCTCCTCCTCCTCGACCCGGGCGCGCTCGGCGTCCTCCTTGGCCCGCATCGACTGCATCAGCCGGGCGGTCTCCGTTTCCGTCTCGTCGCGGGTGCGTTCCAGGATGTCCATCAGCACGGAACGCGCCTTGGGCGGAGGCGGCGGGAGAGGCGGCGCGTCGTCGCCCCTGGGCGGCAAAGGCGCGTCCGCGCCGGGGGGCATCGGGGGCGGATCGTCGTGCGGGTCGGCCATGATCGCTCCTCGGGTCACGAATGCACGCCCTTACGGGCGGGAAGAAGGATAGATTCCCTGAGACGTTGCGTCAACCGCAGTCCGATCCCAGGCGGGGCATCCGTGCCTCAGGAAGCGCGAACGGTTCCGCAGCACGTCCTCGACGTACTGGAAGTTCCGCGGGACGCGCCGTTCCTCGCGGGCCCGCGTCGGCATCCCGTGCCCCGCGTTGTAGCCCGACAGCGCCGACACCAGGTTGCCGTCGAACCTCGCCAGCCAGCGGGCCAGCACCTTGGCGCCGCAATCGACGTTGCTGGCCGGATCGAACAGGTCCCCGCACTGCAGTTTGTCGCCGATCCAGGGCAGCACCTGGGTCAGGCCGACGGCGGCTGCGTCGGAGATCGCGTTGGCGGCGAAGGCGCTCTCGACGCGCATCACGCCGATCAGCAGGCCGGCATCCAGTCCCTGGCGAGCCGCCACCTCGCGTGCGATGCGGGCCAGTTCCTCGCACGGGATCCGGCGCGGCACGTACGGGAAGGAGGCGGGCTTCCGGCGGTCGGCGACCGCCGCGTTCTCGTCGCCTCCACGCGGTCCGCCGGGACGTTCGGGCGCGCGGACGGCGTACGTGGGGACGGACGGCGGGCGGGCCCCGGGCCGCGGAACCTCCTCTTCCGGCGGGAGGGTCGAAGGCTCCGGCGCAACCATGGCGGCAACGGGCGCCTCGCCGGCGCGCACCGCCTGGGTCCTCGCGGCACAGGCGGCAATCCCCGTCATGCAGGCGATGGCGGCCACGAACGCCGCCCTTCCCGTCGCCTTCGTCCCCCGATCCGCCACGGACTGCACCCCTTCGACGAACCTTGGGTATCATCGCGCCGTGAAGCGCCCCTGGCCAAGCACGCGCATGCTCACCGCCTACGCGGCAGCCCTCTGTCTCGCGGTCGCCTTTTCCGCGGACGCGGCAGGCAAGCCCGCGAGGAAGCCCGGAAGGTCCCGGAGCCAGGCGAGTACCGTCCGGAAGGAGCCCCCGCCGCCGGACCCGCTGGCCGGCGCCTGGCCGTCCCGGGAGAAACCCCAACTGGGCGACGGCAGCCTTCGATCCGAGATCCTGGTCGCTGCCCGTCGGCTGGTCGGTCTTTCCGGCTCGTTCGACGAGGACGGTTTCGTGCGCCACCTGGCGTACGTGCTGGACCTGGCCCGCAAGAAGGACCTGGACGAGGACGCGTGGAGCCGGGCGCTGGCACGGCGCGCCGCGGCTCGCGGCGTGCTGAAGAAGGACGCGAAGGCGCAGCCCGGCGACGTGGTGCTGATGTCGCTGGACCCCTCGCGTCCGGGCTCGGCGAAGGCTGCCCGCGTGCTGGCCGGAGTCGTCGAGTCGCGGGTGAAGGGCGGGGTGCGGTTCATCGCCCCCATCGGAGGCACGGTGTCGCGCGGCATTGCCCGTCCGGGGAAGAAGCCGAACCCGTCGGACACTGCCCTGCGGGAGTGCCGCGCCCCGGACGCGCCGAAGGTGCCTGCCGCGAAGGCCGGGAAGAAGAAGGGGAAAGCAAAGGCGAAGGCCTCGAAGGCCGCCCGTCCCCTGCCCTGCCGCGCCGGCCAGTTGTGGATCGGCCGCATCCCCGCGGACGCGCTGCCCCGGCTGTTCTAAAGAGGTAAAAAGGGGACAGTCACCATTATTGCTGACGCAACCGCATGTTATCATTCAAATACACGATCGCAGATCGCCATTCCGCTGGATATTCCAGCAGTTATCACATGAATAATGGTGACTGTCCCTGAATTGGACGACTGTCCCTGAATTGGACGGGGGATGGGGCCCAGGCCCTACAGGATCTTGATGCCGTCGCGGGGCAGTTCGGCCAGGAAGATCGACGGGCGCCCGGCCTCCAACTGGCCGTATCGCACCCGCGTCGAGGCGTAGGACAGGTACAGGGCGTCGCGCGCCCGCGTCATGGCAACGTACATCAGGCGGCGCTCCTCCTCCATCGCGGCCCGGTCCAGGCCCGCGTCGAAGCCCCGGCCACGCCCCCGGTGGTTCGTCAGCGGGAACAGGCCGTCCTCCAGCCCGCAGACCCACACGCAGTCGAACTCCAGCCCCTTGGCCGAGTGCACCGTCATCAAGCTGACCGCGTCCGCGCCGTTCTCGTCGTCCAGCGGCTGCACCAGCGACACCCGGTCCAGCCAGGACCGCAGGTCCGGCTGGCCGCTGCCCTGCTCGAACTCCTTCACGGACGCCAGCAGTTCCATCACGTTCTCGACGCGGTTCTGCCCCTCGGGCGACTCGTCCGACGCCAGGTGCTCCAGGTAACCCGTGCGTTCCAGCACCGCCTGCACGACGTCCCCGGCGCGCTCGTCCCGCGCCTTCAACGCCAGGTCCGTCACCAGTTCGATCATCCCGCGGACCTTCCGCTGCAACGCCGGCCCGCCCTCGTCCCCGATCGCCGCCAGCGCGTGCAGCAGTTCGACCCCGTCGCGATCCGCCCGCGCCCGCGCCTTGTCCAGCGTGGTCGCACCGATCCCGCGCGGCGGCGCGTTCAACGCCCGCTCCAGCGCCAGCCGGTCCAGCGGGTTGACCAGCAGCCGCAGCCAGGAGATCACGTCCTTGACCTCCCTGCGCTGGTAGAACTTCACCCCGCCAATCACCCGGTACGGGATGCGCCGGGCCCGCAGCGCGTCCTCGAACACGCGTGACTGGGCGTTGGTCCGGTAGAAGACCGCCAGCCGCGACCACGGCGTCCCGTCGGCCTGCCGCGCCGCCAGTTCGCGGACCACGAACTGCGCCTCCCGCGCCTCGTTCAGCGCCCCGTGAACGCGCACCGGCTCGCCCTCGCCGCGCATCGCGTGCAGGTCCTTGGCGTGCCGCGACCGGTTGAACCCGATCACCCGCGCCGCGGCGGCCAGGATGGGCGTCCGGCTGCGGTAGTTGCGCCCCAGCGTCACGACCGCCGCGTCCGGGTACTCCTTCGGGAAGTCCAGGATGTTGTCCACCCGCGCCCCGCGCCACGAGTAGATCGACTGGTCGTCGTCGCCCACCACGCACAGGTTGCGGTGCGTCGCCGCCAGGATCTTCAGCAGTTCGTACTGCGCCACGTTCGTGTCCTGGAACTCGTCCACCAGGATGTGCTCGTACTGCGACTGCAGCTTCTCCCGGATGTCCTCGTGCTCCTGCAGCATCCGCAGAGCGCGCGCCAGCAGGTCCCCGAAGTCCATCGCGCCCGCCGCCTTCAGTTCGGCCTGGTAGGCCCGCATCACGTCGGCCTTCTGCTGGTCGCCGGGCCTCCGCACCTCGGGGGGCTCCAGCAGCCCGTCGTTCTTGCACCGGTCGATGTACGACGCGTAGGACCGCAGCCCCTCCTTGGTCGGCAGGCCCATGTCCTTCAGGACGCGGCGCAGCGCGCTTTCCGAGTCGTCGTCGTCGTACACCACGAAGTCGGACGGATACCCGATCCGGGCGGCGTTCGCGCGCAGCAGCCGCAACGCGACGGAATGGAACGTGCCCATCCAGCGCGGCGCGTCGCCCCCTCCCAGCAGCGTCTCGACGCGTTCGCGCATCTCGGCCGCGGCCTTGTTCGTGAAGGTGACGGCCAGGATCCGCGACGGCCACACCGCGCGCGCCCGGACCAGCCAGGCGATGCGGCGCGTGATGGCCCGGGTCTTGCCCGACCCGGCGCCCGCCAGGATCAGCAGCGGCCCGCTCTCGTGCGTGACGGCGCGGCGCTGATCGTCGTTCAGCCCTTCCAGGATGTCTTCGCAATCAGGGGGGATCTGCATGCAGGTTGTCGCCTATTCCACGGTGACCGATTTCGCCAGGTTCCGGGGCTGGTCCACGTCCGTGCCCTTCAGGTCGGCGACATGATACGCGAAAAGTTGCAGCGGGATCGTCGCGACCAGCGGGACCAGCAGCGGCGGGCACGCCGGGACGCGCATGATGTCGTCCACGCGCTCAGCCACCTCGACGTCGTTCGTGCTGATCATCGCCAGCAGCCGCCCGTTGCGGGCGCGCACCTCCTCGAGGTTGCCGACCGTGCGCGCGTACCACGGCCCCTGCGGGACCAGCACCACCGTCGGGAACGACTCGTCGATCAGCGCGATCGGCCCGTGCTTCATCTCGCCCGCCGAGTAGCCTTCCGCGTGGATGTAGGAGATCTCCTTCAGTTTCAGCGCGCCTTCCAGCGCCACCGGGTGCAGCAGCCCGCGCCCCAGGTACAGCACGTGGTCGAAGTGCTGGTAGCGTTTCGCCAGCATCCGGATCTCGACGTTCTCGCGCAGGGCCTCCTCCATCAGGCCCGGCACCGTCAGCAGGTCGCCCACGTGCCTCTGCACGTCCGCCGCCGACAGCACGCCCCGCGCCCGGCCGATCGCCAGCGCCAGCAGGTACAGCGTCACGATCTGCGTGGTGAAGGCCTTGGTGGAGGCCACGCTGATCTCGGGTCCCGCGTGCGTGTGGATGACGTGGTCCGCGTCCCGCGCCAGCGACGACGCCACCACGTTGCAGACCGCCAGGGTGCGCGCCCCCGCGGCCTTCGCCTCCCGCTGGGTCCGCAGGGTGTCCAGCGTCTCGCCGGACTGGCTGACCGACACGAACAGTTCGCCCGGGTGCAGCAGCGCCACCGCCGGGTCGTACTCGCTGGCCAGGTGCACCTCGACCGGCACGCCGGCCAGCGTGGTCAGCAGGTGGCGCCCGACCAGCGCCGCGTGGTGCGACGTCCCGCAGGCCGCCAGGTGCACGCGCCCGACCGGCGCCAGCACCTCGGGCGAAGGCCCCTCGTCCTCGAACAGGATCTCGCCGCGCTCGACCGAAACCCGGCCGCGCATCGTGTCGATCAGCGCACGCGGCTGTTCGTGGATCTCCTTCAGCAGGAAGTGCTTGAACCCTCCCTTTTCGGCCATCGCGGGGGTCAGGTCCACCCGGATCGTCCGCGCGGCGACCGTCGCGCCCGAGGCCGCGTCGAAGGCCTGGTACCCGCCGCGTTCCACGACGCCGACCTGGCCGTCCTCGACGATCACGTAGTCCCGGGTGAAGTCCAGCAGCGCCGGGATGTCCGACGCGACCGCCATCTCGCCGTCGCCCACGCCGACCACCAGCGGGGACTGGTTGCGCGCGATGACGATGCGGTCCGGTTCCCGCAGGGACATCACCGCCAGCGCCCAGGAACCGCGCACGCGCTGCAGCGCCCGGCGCACCGCCTCGACCAGCGGCCGGCCGTCCTGCACCTCGCGGTCCACCAGGTGCGACAGGACCTCGGTGTCGGTCTCGGACGAGAACGTCCGGCCCGCGGCCGCGAGGTCCGCCCGCAGCGACAGGAAGTTCTCGACGATGCCGTTGTGCACCAGCACGACGTCGCCGGCGCGGTGGGGATGGGCATTCTCCTCGCTGGGCCGGCCGTGCGTCGCCCACCGGGTGTGCCCGATGCCCGCGGTGCCGGACAGCGGCGACGCCTGCAGCACGGCGTGCAGCCGCACCAGTTTGCCCGTGGCGCGACGGACGGCGAAGTCCCCGTCCTGGAGGACCGCCAGCCCCGACGAGTCGTACCCCCGATACTCCAGCCGCCGCAGCCCGTCCATCAGGATGGGTGCGCACTGCCGGGGGCCGACGTAGCCCACGATCCCGCACATCTACAACCTCAGGAACCAGACGTCGTCCACCTTCGTCAGGCGCATCCGCATGGTGAAGTGCCGGGTTCCCTCGGGGACCTCCAGCACGAACGAAGCGGTCAGGTCCGCGTCGTTGCCCTTCCGCTTCACGCCCGTGCCGACGACCTTGCCCTCGGACAGCACGTCCCGGACCCGGGGGTGCATCTTCATCGTCCGGGCCAGCAGGAACTCGAAGAACCGCTCCTTGGGGACCGAGGTGAAGCCCGCCGCGTCCCCCATCCCCAGGTATTCCATCGCCTCGCCGCGGAAGACGGGATCGCCGCCCGCCCGGTCCAGCGCCCCCTGCTTCAGCAGCGCCAGGTCGGCGGGCAGGATGCGCCGGGAAGCGGACTGGTCCAGCCCCTGCCGCAGATCCCCGACGTACCCGAAGAAGGCCGCGCGAACCTCCTGCCGGGCCGGGTCCCGGACGACCCAGGCCAGCAGCACCGACACCGCGGCCAGCACCGCGATCAGCGCCAGCAGAACCCGTTTCGGGATCGACAGCATCGTCGCCTCCAGGTGACCGGGTCCTCGATCCGCGCATACCGCCGGGAAACGGGCGGTCAGTCCAGTTCGATCTTCTTGATCCGCTCGTAGGGCTCGCGCGCCTCGCCGGCCGGCCTGGCACGCTCGGGAGCCTTCGGCGCGGGGGTCGCGGCAGCGGGCGCCGCGGGCGGTTCCCGTCGATCCGGGGCGGCCGGCGCCTCCGCGGGCGCGGCCTCCGCCGGGACGGCCTCCGGGATCCCCGGGTCCGCCGCGGGCTCGCGCCCCAGCACGTACGACAGCATCAGGCCGTGGACCAGCGGCACCAGGCGGTCGCCCCCCCCGGCCAGGAACTCCAGCACCTGCGATTCCCGGTCGTCCCGGGCCACGATCGCGCGCCGCAACCCCTCGCGGGCATCGTCGTCCAGCGAGGCGCGGGCCGCCGTGCCGTCGATCCAGCGCGTCCCCTGGAACCTCGCGCCGACCAGGTTGGCATCGTCCATCCGGACCCGCACCAGCAGGGCGTCCGTGAAGTTCGCCCCCCCCAGGTCCGTCCCCCGGAGGTCCACGTCCACCAGCACCGCGCCGCTGAAGTCCGCCCGGGACAGCACCGCGTTGCCCAGCCGCCGGTTCTCGAACCGCGGCCGGACCAGCACGCTGCGCGCGAACCGGGCGCTGTACAGGTCCGACGCCACGAAGGAGACCGCGACCAGCGTGGCCCCCTCGAAGTCCGCGTTGTTCAGCGGGCACTCCTCGAACCGCACCCCCAGGAGGTCCGCGCCGTGGAACGAGGTCTCGACCGACTCGCACCCGCGGAAGGTCGAGTCCTCGATCCGGGCCTGCGACCACCGCGACGCCCGCATCGACGCCCCGGCCCACTCGCATTCGCGGGCCCGCACGCCCTTCAGCGACGCCCCCGCCAGCCCGACCTCGACGAACTCGACGGCGTGCAACCGGGCGCCCTCCAGCGGGAGGATGCCCAGGTCCAGCCGGCGGACCTGGCAGCCTTCCAGGGCCCGTTCGGCCAGCGCCTTCTCGACCTCGGAGAAGGTTTCGACCTTCTGCCTGCCCGCGCTCATCGCGCCTCCCCGCGGCCTGGCCGCATCACTTCTGCAGCGGCACGCGCACGTCCGCCGGCCCCACCACCGCCGGCCGCGAACTGGTCACGTCCACCAGCGCCTCGAACCCGCCGTCCGGCGTCCACTGCAGCACCAGCGTCCGCTGGGCCGTCCTGGGGGCCTCGCCGGGCGACTGCTGCGGGGTGACGCCCGACAGCACCAGCAGGCCCGGCTTCCCCTTCGTCACGGACCACTTCAGGTTGAAGAAGGTCGCCGTGTTGAGGCTGGGCTCGATCGCGTCCTCGACGCCGTCCTCGACGAAGGAATCCAGTTCCACCCGCTCGCCGTCCAGCACGAACAGCCGCTGCAGGGTGCCCAGTTCCTTGCACTTGTTCTCGGCCTCGGGCATCGCCAGCGACAGGACCAGCACCTGGAACCCGCGCCCGATGCCCCTCAGTTCCTCCCGCGACTGGACCTGGTAGCCGCGGGTCGTGAAGTTCTTCAGCACGAACAGCGGCCGATCGTCGTCCGGCGCGGCCAACGGCGCCTCGGCCCGCGCGGCGCCAGCCGCCATCGTCGCGATCGCGATCAGGAACGTCGCCAGGGTTCTCCGCATCCCGTCCTCCTCGGTGACCCAGGGGGCCCCGCATCCGCGCTACGAACACCCGTGAAACGGTGGGATCAAACCACACCGGGGGAGGGGGCGTCAACGGAGGAACGCCGGGATGCGGCACGGGGGCGTCGGGCGACCGGTTGTTTGCCCGTCCGCGCCCGGCGTTCTACCATCGCGCCATGCACGACGACGGGCCCGGCATCCGGATCCTCTCCCTGGTGGCGCTGCTGCTGGACCGGCGCGCCCCGGTCACGCTGGCACGCATCCAGGAGCAGATGGAAGGCGCGTACGGGCCCGCGGAATCGACGGCCCGCGACGAGGCCTCCCGCAAGGCGTTCGAGGCCGGCCGCCGGAAGTTCCTGCGCGACCAGGAGGTGATGGCCTCGCTGGGCCTCCGGTTGAGGTACGTGAAGGGCGGCGAGGACGAGGAGGACGGGTACCTGCTGGACGCCGACCCCTTCCGCGCTCCGGTTCTTCGCCTGGACTCCGCGGAGGCCGACGCGGTACGGCTGGCGGCGTCCCTGGTGGGCGGCGTCGAGGGCTTCCCCCTGGGTTCCGATCTGGCCCTGGCGCTGGCCAAGCTGTCGGCCCTGTCGGCCGGCCTGGACCTGTCGCGCCGGGACGGCGACGTGGCGGCAGCCTGGTCGTACAGCCACCAACTGGCCGTCCGTTCCCCGCGCATGGAAGCGGTGCTGGCGGTGCTGGCCGAGGCGGTGGTCGAGCGCCGCCGCGTCCGCATCTCCTACCGATCGCTGGGGGCCGAAGGCGAGACCGACCGCAAGGTGGACCCCTGGGGCCTCTTCCTGCGCCGCGGCGTGTGGCACTTCGTGGGATTCTGCCACCTGCGCGGCGACGTCCGCCTGTTCGACGTGCACCGGGTGTCGAAGGCCGCCGCGGAGGGGAACCCGGACGCATTCCGGCCCAACGCCGGGTTCGACCTGGGCGCGTGGACCCGGCGCGAGCCCTGGGAGATGGCCCTGCACGCGCCGATGCAGGTGACGCTGCGGCTGGACCGGTCGGTCGCGGGGCTGGCCCGCACCCGGTTCGGGTCGGCGCTGTCCTGCCAGGAGCATCCCGACGGCGGCTGCACGGTCGTCCTGTCCGTGACGAACCTCGACCCCCTGCTGGGGCTGGTCCTGTCGCTGTGGGGCCGCGCCGCGATCCTGTCGCCCCCGCCGGCCCTCCAGGCGCTGGACGCCCGGGTGGACCGGCTGCTGGCGGACCACGAGGGGGAGGCCGCGCCATGAACCCGACCGCCCGCGAGATCGAGCGCATGCAACTGATCCTGGCGACGCTGCGCCAGACCGGCGGCCGGATGAAGGTGTCCGACCTGGCGTCCCGGATCGGCCTGACGGTGGCCCAGGCGGCCGACGCCGTGATGCGCCTGCAGATGGTCCACGGCGACGAGGATCGCGGCTACGGCTACGTGGACATCGACCTCGACGGGGACACGGTCGACCTGGCGCCCGGCCTGGACCAGGGGCTGGGCCGACGCCCGCTGCCCCTGACCCCGGCGGAGTTCGCCGCGCTGGCCGCCGCCGTCCGGGCCGCGTGCTCGGGTCCCTCCGCCCCCGTCGGCCAGGAGGCATCCCGCGTGCTGGCCAAGGTGGCATCCCACGTCGCGACGGCCCCCTCCAGTCCCGGCGAACCCGGCCCCGACGTGGTCGCCCTGGAGGCCCCCGCGCCCGACGCGCGATGGGCCGACGTCGAGGCAGCGTGCAGGGCGGGCGAGGAACTGGAGATCGAGTACTGGTCCGCCTCCCGGGACGAGGTGACGAAACGCCCGGTCGCCCCGCTGGGCCTGGTCCTGCGCGACGGCAACTGGTACCTGGACGCGATCTGCCTGCTGCGCGGCGACCCGCGGCGCTTCCGCATGGACCGCATGGCCTCCTGCCGCCGCACCGGCCGCCCCGCCCCTCGATCCCGCGCCGGAGCCGCCGACCGGTCCTCTCCCCCCGAAGCCTCGCCCCCGGTTGCGACGATCCGCTTCGCGCCCCGCGTCGCAGCCTGGGTCCGCGAACGCCATGCCCCCGCCGACGTGACGGGCCGTCCCGACGGCGGCGTGGACGTTCGCATCCCTTATGATTCCGCCGTCTTCCTGGCTGGCTGGGTCCTGTCGTTCGCCGGCGCCGCCACCGTCGTCCAGCCGGCCTCGCTGCGGGCCGAGGTCCACAACCGCCTGTCCCGATCCTTCCGCCGCCCCGTCAATTGACACGTGCTTGGCCCTGCGGCTAGAGTAGGCCGCCCGCGGAGGGAGCGAGGTGTGCCGATGAGAGTCGCGTGGTTGGCCGGTGCCCTGGCCGCTTCCCTGTGCGCCTTCCCGGCGCTGGCCGAAACGCCCCCCGTGGCGGCGCCCGCCCCGGCCTCCGAGGCGCTTCCGGGCGTCGACGACCTGCTGTCGAAGAAGGCGGATGACGTCGCGCAGGCCTGGACCCCGGCCCCGCTGCCGGTGGCTCAGCAGGCCTACCCCTGGTTCGAGAACCACGGCTACTTCCGCCTGCGCATCGACGGCTTCTGGCGCGCCCACCTGGGCACCAACGCCCAGAACGACAACGACGAGACCGTCGGCACGTCGGCGTTCCGGCCGCCGATCTCCGCCAACGCGAAGAACGAGCAGCGCGGCGAGGACTGGATCGCCGGCGCCAACATGCGGCTGCGCTGGGCCCCGACCCTGCACGTCGCGAAGTCGCTGTCCATCCACACCGAACTGGACATCCTCGACAACATGATGCTGGGCAGCACGCCCGACTACAGCATCAACCGGGCCGACGCGCCGCTGTCGGTCCTCAGCCGCAGCCAGGCCCCGGCCTCCTCCTCGAACAGCGGCCGCGAGGCTGTCACGGTGAAGCAGGCCTGGGTCTCCTGGACGCCGATCCAGCCCTCGAACGACAAGGGCTTCCTGCTGCAGTTGAACGGTGGCCGCATGGCGCGCCACTGGGGCCTGGGACTGGTCGAGAACGCCGGGCAGGACCTGGACGCCGACTTCGGCACCTACCAGGACCGGGTGAACCTGCTGACCCGCATCGGCGGCATCTATGCCGAGCTCGGCTACGCCTGGTCCGCCACCGGCCCGACCACCAACGACCCGTCCCAGCCTTACGGCGAGCCCAGCGACCTGACCTCGACCGACGACGTGTTCGACGTGTCGCTGGAAGTGTTCAAGCGCCCGGACACCGACGCCGAGCGCCAGTCGCGCCACCGCAGGCTGGTCGTGCTGAACAAGCCGGTGCTGGACGGCGGCCTGTACGTCAACTTCCGCAAGCAGGACATGGACGTCGCCTCCGACTCCTACGGCACCGCCGGGACGACCACCGCCACGACGGCCTACGACGAGGTCCAGCTGGAGAAGCGCGGCGCCTGGATGCTGACGCCGGACGTGTGGCTGAAACTGGAATGGAAGCCCTCGCTGAAGGAGAACGTCCGCATCGAGCTGGAGGCCGCCGGCGTCATCGGCCACGTCGACAACGTCCCGCGCTACACGCTGAAGAGGGTCAGCGGCAAGTACGTCTGGCAGGACGACGGGGACGTGCCCCTGGACATCCTGTCCTTCGGCGGGTCGATCGAGGGCGAGTACGAACGGGGCCCCGTCTCGGCGGGCCTGTACGCCGGCTTCGCGACCGGTACCGACGCGCCGTACTGGGGCTACGCGGACCGCAGCAACGTCATCACCAACAAGGACTTGAAGTCCTTGAAGTCCTTCTACTTCCACCCGGACTACCGCGCCGACCAGCTGCTGTTCCGCCGCGCGGTCGGCACGATCACCAACGCCTGGTACATCAAGCCGTTCGTGCAGTACGACCTCTTCGAGGGGCCGCACGACGCGCTGGCCGGCCGCGTGGAACTCCTGTACGCCCGGGCCTTCGAAAAGTCGGCGACCCCCGGCGGCGACCCGAACCTGGGCGTCGAGATCGACGTCAAGCTGTTCTACGAGGAGAAGGGATCGTTCTTCGCCGGCGTGGACTGGGGCATCCTGTTCCCGCTGAAGGCGTTCAACATGCCTGCCAGCTACGGCTGCGCGCCGAACGAGGACGGCTCCGTCAACGAGTGCCTCGGCGGCTCCCAGTCCGCCAAGTGGTCGATGTCGATCCGCGGCCGGTTCGGGGTGATGTTCTGACCCCCCGACGAATCCGGGCCTTCGGAATCCGCCAACCCGGCTTGGGTAAAGAGTATCGCGGTGTGCAGGATTTGCGCACCCCCGGAATTCCGGCCCTGGCACAAACCCTCATTTTCGTAGGCGGTCCAATGTCTTCCGACGACACTTACGAACGCCCGAACTGGCACGCTACTTGCTTGATCCTGGCTACGGGGAGGGAGGGCTGATTCCGATGCGACGCCCTGATTCCGGTCGAGGCTTCAGCCTCGTCGAACTGATGATGACCGTCGCCCTGATCGGCATCCTGGCCGTCATCGCGCTGCCGTCCGTGATGGAGGCGCTGCAGCGGCGGGAGGTGGTCGATGCCGGCGAGGCCGTGCTGGGCGTGGTCCAGTACGCCCAGGTCCAGGCGGCGACCCGCAACCGGGCCATGCTGGTCGTGCCGTCCCTGGCGTCCGGTCCCGGCCTGCCGGGCAGCCTCCGGGTCTTCGAGGGCCCCACCTCGGCGTGCATGAACTTCGACACGACCGGGGCCTCGATCCACGACCTGGACCTGCAGGAGAACTTCCCCACCGTGCGCCTGTTCCAGGTCGATCCGGGCCTGACCTCGACGCCCCTCTGCATGAAGCCGGACGGGCGCGTCTTCATCATGCGGGGCAACAGCCCCGAGATCATCACCTCTTCCTACGACTACAGCGGCGGCGACGCCCGGATCTCGCTGCAGCGCATCAACAAGCTGGGCCGGCAGGAAGGCCCCGTCCACCAGGTCGTCGTGCCCTTCAGCGGCCTGGCCCGGGTGGTGGTGAAGTCCCCGACGGTGACGCCGTGATCGCCCGCCTGCATGCCATGGCCCGGCGCATCCTGGTGCGCCCCGCGACGGCCGCCGACCGCGGCTACACCATCGTCGAGGTCCTGGTCGTCATCGCGATCACGGTGATCGGGTTCCTGGCGATGGCCAACCTCCAGGCCTCGGTGATCCGCGCCAACCAGAACTCCTGGAACACCGCCGGCGCGGTCCACCTGGCCCAGCACGTCCAGGAGGCCATCCGGCTGGAAGGGCTGGAGTGGACCAACGACAGTTTCAGCGGCAATGGCGGCGTCGGCCAGACGAAGTTCCGGTACCTCAGGCACGTCGGCGCGCCGATCGTCGACGGCACCTCGGGCTGGCTGGACGCCGGGTTCTATCCCCCGGACACGCCGATGGCGCTGGTGAACCAGGTGGGACGCGGCCCTTACGATACCGGGGCGCTGGCCCTGGTGCGGCAGGACCGCAACCAGAGGTTCTGCGTGCGGTTCCGCCTGACATGGATCGTCCCCAATTTCCTGATCCGGTCGGACGTCCGGGTGCTGTGGGCCCGCCCCGAAAGCCAGGCCGGCCTGTACGACGCGTGCCCCGGCCCCGAGGGCCGGGACGCGATGGAAGCCCATCCCGAGGACGTGTTCTCGATCGCGTTCCCTGCAACGGTGATGAAGAATGTCTTCGTGTCCCCCTAGCGGCCGGCGCGCCCCCGTCGACGCGGGCCTGACGCTGATCGAACTGCTGGTCGCATCGGCCGTGGCGGCGATCCTGATCGTGGCGGTCTACTACGTGTACACCGCGACGACCCAGGGGTACCGCCTGCAGGGCCAGATGATGGGCGCGATGCAGCAGGCGCGTTTCGGGCTGGACCAGTTGCAGCGCGACCTGTCGTCCGCGGGCTTCCTGGCCACGCCGTCGGCCACCGCCGACAACTCCGTGTGCCCCAAGCCGCTCCAGCGGCTGCCCGGCGTCGTCTTCTCGGTGGCGGGCGACGTCCACAACCCGACGCGGAACGACAACGTCCATCCCCAGGCCGTCACGATGCTCGGGGCGTTCTGGAGCCCGGCGATCTTCTATACCCACAACATCGACGGCGCGACGGTGACGCTGCTGGACGGCGTCGCCAGCGGCGGGACCTTCCCCCAGTCCCAGGACGAGTTCACGCGGCTCTTCCGCAGCCCGCGCTTCCTGCGGATCGTCAACGCCGACCAGTTCGAGATGTACCTCCCGATCGCCTCGGCCGACTACGCGAACCGCACGATCACGCTGTCCTCGAACGTCCCCCTCACCGCGCCCCCCGGGTCGTGCGGCCTGCAGGGACACGGCGTGGGACTGGAGGTCAGCGTCGCCGGCTACGTCCGGTACCTCCTGTCCGGTGACCCCAGCACAGATCCCAACGAGGATCCGGGCAAGATCGACCTGATCCGGGAGGAGATCGACGGGAACGACCCCGACCTGGACACGGTGGTCCGCAACTCGACGCTGCGGGTCGCCGAGTACGTGGTCGATCTGGAGTTCACCGACTTCACGTTCGACATCGGCCAGGTCGGCCAGGCCCCGCAGATGCAGCAGGTCGCCACGCTGGCGGCCGTCAACGCGTCGACCGAGAGGACCCTGGACACCTCGGCCCAGGCCCGGCCCCAGGACCTGCGGTTCGTCACCGCCATCCTGACCACCCGGACCCAGCACGAGGACGAGTCCTTCCTGTTCCGCCAGCGCACGACGGCGAACGTCCCGCTGGAATCGTACGACCTGGACCCGACGATGGTCGGGTCCGCGCACACGGTGGCCCTGGCGTCCCGGGTCGGGCTGCCGTCCTTCCTGGTGAGGAACGTGAAGTGAGGCGCATGCTTCGGGCACGACGATCCGATCGCGGGGTGGTCCTGGTGATCGCCCTGCTGCTGATGCTGGCCCTGGCCGGGATCGGCATCGCGGCCATCCGGTCGGCGTCGAACGAACTGAACATCTCGGGCAACGCCCGCATCTCGCAGGTGGCACGGAACATCGCGTCGGCCGGCGCCGAATCGGCGATGGCGTTCGCCGGCTCGCGGCCGTCCGCGTTTTTGCAGTACGCGACCGCACGCGGCGTCCGCATCCCGATGGAGAACCTCAGCGCGAACTTCTACGACACCGCGGTCGACGGCACCGGATCGTTCGGGCGCGACGGCGCGACGATGGACAACGCCCGCTGGGAAGGCCGGCTGGCCGACGACCCCGTCGCGACGCACCGGGCCCCGGGGTTCCAGGTGGGCGAATTCTGCTTCCGGCGCTACATCGTCGAGACCGACGGCACGTACATGTCGGGCACGACGGCTTCCTCGCTGACCATCGATCGCAACGCCCAGGCCCGATCGATGGCCGTGATGTATGTTGGCCCGGTCACGTGTCCGTGAGGTGTGCGATGCTCCGTTCCCCGGGGACGCGTGTGGCGACCGCGACGGTCCTGGCCGCCCTGCTTTGCGCCTCCACGGCCGCGGCGCAGTCGACTCCCTCGCACGTGGTCAAGCCGATCGTCCTGCTGCTGCTGGACACGTCCGGGTCGATGGAATACGACGCGACGTCGCCCGGCGTCGAGATCGGCGACGCCGACGACTACCTGACGCCCCCGACGTGCAGCGCGGTGCCCGGCGAGTCCGGGAAGAGCCGGTTCATCGTGGCCCAGGAGGTCCTGACCGGCAACTACGAGAACTACACGTGCGTCCAGGAGGATCGCAACGTCATGGCGATCCCGCCCTGCCCGCGCGAGGACTGCACCTATCCCGTGCCCCACATCCGGCCCGTCGGGACCCAGGCCTCTGACGGCTTGATCGACCGCAGCCTTACGGACTTCAAGTTCGGGGTGATGACGTTCGACACGCGCTCGTCACCGGCCACCAACGAGGGGGGCGGCTACTCGTACGGCGACGAGCCCAGCCACAACTACGGCGCGCGGAACGAACTGGCGCCCACGGGCGGCTTCGTCAAGCCGTCCCTGTCCGACGACGCCTCGGACGTCGCCGCCCGGAACCAGTTGGTCCAGCAGTCGATCCGGTCCGCGATCCCATACGGGGGCACGCCGATCGCCCCGATCCTGTACGACGCGTGGTACTACTTCCGGAACGACCCCGAGATCCTGGCCGATCCCTACATCGACTGCCGCAAGAAGACCGTGATCCTGTTCACCGACGGCCGCGCCAACCTGGGCGAGGACGATTCGCCCTACGGTTCCTCGGTGTCCCGGGCCCAGGCCCTGCGCGACCTCGGCGTCGACGTCTACGTCATCGGGTTCAAGCTGGCCGACGGCGTCAGCACCATGGCGGAAGACATCGCGACCGCCAACGGGTCGCTGGACTGGCCGTATTTCCGGGCCGACAACTCGCAGGACCTGGTCCTGGCGTTCACGCAGATCCTGGGGAACCTGACCGTCGCCACCCAGTCCCGCACGAAGACCGTCGTCACCAGCGAGACCGGCAACGTCACGGACCTGCAGTACCAGTTCAACGCCGCCCACGCGAAGGTCCGGAACCCGTCCGGCCTGGCCTACATCCCGGGCGTCCGCCAGGGCATCCTCGAGCGGCGCGTGTACCAGTGCGGCCAGGACGCGTCCACGCCCGACCAGGCGTCGCTGGCGCTGGTCCAGCGCATGTCCGACACCCTGAACGTCCGGCAGGACGTCGATCGCGACCTCTTCACCGTGGTGGCCGGCCGCCTGGAGGAGTTCTCCCTGGTCAACAACACGATCACCGCCGCGCTGCTGGGCGTGCCGGAGTCGCCCCGGCCGGTGCCGGACTTCTCGCGGGACGACGACACGGGCTTCTGCAAGACCGGCTTCCTGTCGGGGACCCGCTCGGAACAGGAGGCGCTGTTCCGCGAGAACCTGATCAACTACGTCCGGGCGGCCGACAGTTCGTGCCGCGCGGGGTACAAGACGGGCGCGTTCGACCACGGGACGCCCGAGGTGCAGGGCCGCCTGGCCGACCTGGACCTGAAGGTCCCGTCGCTGGCGGCCTACCAGCAGGACATCGCCGACCGACCGATCATGCTGTACGTGCCGACGCACGACGCCCAGTTGCACGCCTTCCGGATCGACCGCGTGAACGGATCGGTCCAGGACGTGACCTGGGGGCGCGAGGAATGGGCGTTCATCCCGCCGCACGCGCTGGGGAACCTGCCCGAGCTGCCGAACGGCCGGACGACGCTGCTGGACGGAACGCCGATGGTGAAGGACGTGCTCTTCTCGCGCTCCTTCGCCGGGCTTGAAACCGAGGCCTCCACCGACTGGCACTCGATCCTGCTGGTGGGGGACCGGGCGGGCGGGCGGGGCCTTTTCGCCCTGGACGTGACGGATCCCACCCCCGGGAACTGGAACTTCCTGTGGGAGGTCTCCGCGGAGAACGGACGCTGCCCCGCGGGCCAGGCCTGCATCCCGAACGACCCGATGGAGCGGCGCGACGACTACTCCCGGCTGGGCGCGACCTGGGGCCGGCCCCAGATCGGCACGGTGCAGGTCTGCCAGGACGACTCCGTCTCGTGCACCACGCTGGGTCTTCAGGAGAAGGCCGTCGCGGTGATCCCGGGCGGCAGCGGCGAGGGCCTGGCCGCGGGTTCCGGGCGGACGGTCCTGGTCCTGGACCTCGAGACCGGGCGGATCCTCCGGGACTTCCGGTCGGGTGACCTGACGGTCGAGAACGAACTGTCCGGGTCCCGGCACGACATCGACGCGGACATGGTCGGGGACGTCGCCTGCTACTCGACGATGACGGGCACCTTCATCTCCCGGTGTTTCATGGGCGACAAGGCGGGACGCCTGTGGCGCCTGGAGACGGGCTCGCGCAGCTGGTCCGAGTGGCGCCTGTCCCTGTTCTACGACCCCTACCGTTCCTTCGGCCTGCCGATCGGCCTGAACTCGCCGATCCGTTCGCCCGCCTACGAGGCGCCCGCCCTGGCGCTGATCCCTTCCACGAACCAGCTGGCGATCGTGTACGGCAGCGGCGACATGGACAACCTCGAATGCACCCTGCTGAAGTCGTTGCGCCGGGACTTCGTCGTGTCGCTGACCGAGAACATCACCTCCGGCGCCACCCGGCCGGCCCTTCCGACCTGCCCGCCCTGGAACGACTCCCTCATCCCCTTCTGGTTCATGCGGGAAAACCCCTACGACGAGACGACCGCGCGGTACAAGTGGGTGGGTCCGAAGGTGAACTGGAAGAAGTTCCTGGGGTACTCGCAGGGCCTGGCTCTGGAACCCGGCGCCGTCCCGTGCGAAAGGATGATGGGCGCGCCGGTGATCTTCAGCAACGTCCTGTACTTCACGACGTTCTCGCCGGACGAGACGGTGCCGTGCAGCCCGGGCATCGGCAAGCTGTACGGGACGGACTTCGACTCCAAGGACCCGAACGGCAACTGCGAGGATCTCGACCCCAAGCTGACCGACTCCTCGAACCCCGACAACTACGTGCTCAGCGAACTGATCGGCACGCGGACCACCGGAGCCATCCCGTACGGCATGACCGTGGTCATCCGGCCGGCCTGCAACGACAACCGCACCATCGACTCGACCGGCAGCACGCCCTCGCTGGGGACCCCGCTGGCCTCGACCGCCGCGGCGATGCCCCAGTTGACCATCCAGACGGGCGTCGCGTCCGAGCCGGCCACCGAGACGCCCTCCCAGGGCAGCACCACCAACCTCATCCAGCAGGCCACGCGGCAGATCCGCAACGTCGTGATGTCGATCTTCGTGTCCTCCTGGGGCAACCTGCTGGACTAGCATGGCATCCCTTTGATCGAACCTCCTCGTCCTGCTTGCCGAACCTTGGCGTTGATGGTAGAAAGCGTCGGCCCATGGGGCGTGATCTCCGGTCGTCCAATGGCAGGACACAGGATTTTGGTTCCTGGTATCGGGGTTCGAATCCCTGCCGGAGAACCGGTTGAAACGCGCGTCCGGCGCGGGGCCGGACCAAGTCATTGAAGAGGACGGGCACCGATGGCGGCGCAGAAACTGAGCAAGGTCACGAAGAAGGAACTCCAGGCTCCCGACGAATTCCAGGAGTCGATGGCCAAGGTCGTCGAGTTCTTCCGGCTGTACGGTGCGTGGGTCGGCGCGGGGGCCGCGGTGATCGTGATCGCGATCATCGGCGGCGTGATGCTTTCGCGCATGAGCACCACCCGTGGCATCGAGAAGTCCGACGCCTTCCTGAAGGCCGCGTCGCCCCTGGCGGTGCAGGCGGTCCAGAAGGAGCAGCAGGACGACGCCGACGCGACGAAGAAGGACGCCGAGGACCAGCAGAACCGCGCCCGGCAGGCGCTGGCGGACCTGGACAAGTTCCTGGCGGACAACGCGAAGTCCGACCTGAAGAACCTGGCCCTGCTGGCGAAGGGCAGCGCGATGCTGAAGGCCGGGGATGCCCCCGGGGCCTCGGCGGCGTGGAAGGCGTTCCTGGACGCGAACCCGAATTCTCCCTACGCCTGGCTGGCGTGGGAGGCCTTCGGCATCGCGGCGGACCAGGCGGGCAACCGCGCGGACGCCGAGAAGGCGTTCCTGGAGATGAGCAAGGTCGATTCGGGGCTGGCGCGCGCGTACGGCCTGCTGCACCTGGGCGACCTCTACAACCCGCTGGCCAAGGTGCGTCCCGATGACCCGGCGGACGCGGCCAAGGCGAAGGACTTCTACCAGAAGGGACTGGATGCGCTGAACGGCCCCGTGGACCGGATGCCCGGCCCGCAACTCGTGCTGCGCAAGACCCTCGAGGAGCGCGCGCAGGCCGTGCGCTGACCGGGATGGACCCGGAGGGAGCCGGATGATGCGCGGGTCCTTGGCGACGTTCCTGGCGGCCCTGCTGGCCCCTGCCGTGCTGCTGGCCCAGGCCCCCGGCTCGCCGGCTTCCTCGGCGGCCGGCGTCCGCGACGGCGAACCTTCCTTCGCCCCCGCGTGGGGCTTCCTGGCCTACGACAACGACTCCTTCGCCTTGACCCCCAGCGACTTCGGGCAGTGCCGGGCCGACCCGGACCGCGCCCGGGTGTACTGCGGCGTGAAGAGCGGCAAGGTGCTGGCGTTCGACTCGCGGAACGGCCACGTCGCGTGGGTGTTCGAGACGCGCGGTGCGGTGCGCGGCCGCCCGGCCCGGGTCGACGGGAACCTGTTCATCGCGTCGGCGGACGGGTGCCTGTACCGGCTGGACGCGGCGACCGGCAGGTCCTCGTGGGACAAGCCGTTCTGCGCCGACGCGGCCTTCTACGGCGACGTGGTCGCGTACAAGGGGCACGTCTACGCGGCGTCGGTCATCGACAAGGTGTACGCGGTGGACGCGGCGACCGGGGCGTTCCAGTGGGAGGTCCACCGCGAGCGGCCCCGGCTGATGAGCGCGGAAGGCGTGGCGTCGCCGATGGTCGCCGGCGGGCGGCTGCTGGTGGGCTTCTCCGACGGATCGCTGGAGGCGGTGGACGCGGACACGGGCAGGACCGCTTGGCAGGCCGACCTGTCCCGGGACGTCCGGGGGGCCTCCGACGCCGACGCGACGCCCGTGGAGGCGGACGGCATCGTGTACGCGTCCGCGTTCGGCGAGGGGCCGACGGCGCTGAGGCTGTCCGACGGCCAGCGGCTGTGGCACGCCCGGGAGTTCGGGGGCAGCCGGCCTCTGGTCGCGGGGGACGTGCTGGTGCTGGGGACCGCGGACGGGACGGTGGTCGGGCTGCGCCGGGCCGACGGTTCGGTGAAGTGGCGGACCCGGCTGCAGACGACGGCGGCCGGCACACCGGTGCGGGTCGCGAACGCGATCGTCGTGGGCGGGGACCGGGGCCTGTGGCTGCTGGAAACCGGCGACGGCGCCCCGATGGCCCGCCTGGCGCTGACGCACGGCGTCCGGGGCACCCCCGAGGTGTCGGGCGACCGGCTGTTCTTCGTGGGCGGAGGCGGCACGGTGAACGCCGTGGACGTCATCGCCCGCTGAGGGAAAAGGACGATCCGCCGGAGCGGGCTGCAAACCTCCCGGCGGATTCCCTACAATTCGCAGGAGCACGGAGGTCGGACATGGAACGGCTGCGCTTGAACCTGGCGATTTCCCTCGCGTTCGCAATGCTGGCCGGCGCGGCGGCATGCGGCGGCTCGAAGGACAAGAACGACGCCGGGGGCACCCCGGACGTCGTCGTCAACGTGGACGGCGTCGATCCCGAACTGCCCGACGGCGCGACCGCGGAAGAGGTGACGCCGCAGCGCGAGTGCGAGTCGGACGCGGAGTGCATCGCCACCAAGGGCGAGGGCTACGCGTGCAACTGCGAGTTCAAGTGCATCCTGGTTCCCGACCGCGAGACCGGGAACGGCTGCACCGAGGACAAGAACTGCGGGTCCGAGGCGTTCTGCGACAGCTGCACGAAGATCTGCCGCCCGCTGCTGCCGGCGTGCGAGCCGTGCGAGAAGGACGAGCAGTGCGCGGGGCAGATGTCCCATTGCGTGGACACGGTCACCGTGGCCGGCATCACCACGACGATGAACCAGAAGGTGTGCGCGCCGTGGTGCCCGCTGAGCACCGGGGCGTGCGCGGTCGAGGGCTCGGTCCCCGGCAGCTACATGTGCGCCCGGGTCGAGGACGACGCGAAGAACGGCGTCTGCGTCCCGAACTCGCTGAACTGCGGCAACCTGCCCAGCCGCTGCGAGACCGACGCGGATTGCGGGCCGGACGAGAAGTGCTGGACCGATCTGAAGACCTGCGGCTGCCGCGACGCGCTGTCGTGCGGGTTCGGCCAGGCCTGCCACCCGACGACCCACCGCTGCGTGGACGGCTGCACCGCCGACACGGAGTGCGGGTCCCAGAAGGTGTGCAACGCCGGCCTGTGCCAGGACGCCTGCACGGGCACGCTGGCCGACAAGAACGTCGTCGGCTGCGACGACCCGGTCCCGATGGAAGGCAAGGAGTGGGACTGCGTCGAGGGCCACTGCATGGTCCCCGGCATGTGCTTCTCGGCCATCGACTGCCGCGAGCCCGAGACGTACTGCAACGCCGGGACGCGCACGTGCGTGTCCGGCTGCCAGATCGACTACGACTGCAAGCAGGCCGCCAAGATCTGCGACACCGTGGCGAACGTGTGCATCGACCGCGGCTGCGACGCGAACTTCTGGTGCAGTTGCGGGCAGGTCTGCAACCTGGCCGAATCCAAGTGCGAGACCGCCGAGGGCAAGTACTGCGACCCGTGCGACCAGCAGCAGGAAGACCCGTGCGGCGACAAGGCGACCATGTGCATCGGGTTCAAGGACCCGAAGACCGACGAGGACAAGGGCTCGTACTGCATGCCGCCGTGCGGCCCGGACCCGAAGAACCCCTGCCCGCAGGGCTGGCAGTGCCAGGACGTCAAGGACGACAAGGGCGTGTCGCAGGGCAAGGTCTGCATCCGGTTCTGCTACCAGAAGGTGGCCGGCGGCTGCGCGATGGGCGACGCCCCGGACCCGGTGGGCGACAACACCCCCGGCGAGGACACCGCGTCGGTCGGCGATCCGTGATCCCGGCGAGGGTCCTGCCGCCTACTTTCCCAGCCACTCCGTTTCCACCACGACCGTGAAGGGCCCGCAGGAAAGGCGGTGCTCCCCGTCCGCGGGGGGCCACGCGAGGCGAGCGGCGCAGCGGGCGGCGGGGACGGCGGTGGACGCAGGCTGCAGCCCCGGCGCGGTCCCGGCGGCAACGCGGCCGCGCGGTTCGCCGGGGTCGTCCAGGGTGCCGGTTCCATAGTCCGAGACCAGGTCCGGGAGGGCGCTGGCCAGCGTGGCATCCTGGTCGTGGACGCTGCGCGAGCGGCGTCCCGGGCGGAAGCCGGGCCGGGAGGGCGTGCCGGGACGAGCCGGGGATCCGGCGCCGGACGACACCCGGAACACCAGCGGCGCGTTTCGGGAGGTGAAGGCCCTGAAGCGCACCGGCCAGGTCGCCCGCGGGGCCGGAACCTGGCGGGAGGTCCACAGGCGGCGTTCCCCGATCGCCACGGTGACGGAAACGGGGGTGTCCTTCGAGAGCCCGGGGGCCTCGACGCGCACCGGACCGACGCGGACCGACCCCCGATGGACGGCAGGGCCGGCCAGCGAGGGGGAGGCCCCCAGGGCCAGGACGACCCAGGCCGCCAGGAGAATCCCGCACGGGCCGATGCCCCGACTCGCCATCGCGCCGCCTCCCGCCCGGTCGGCCCGGGCGCCCCTAGTGTTGCACAGGATGCCCGCAGGGGCACAAGACAGGTGCGCGCGCGCGAGGGACAGGCTAGAATCCAGCCGCCTCCTGCCGGAGACCCTCGATGTCGATGCCGCGTTCGATCCTTTCGCTCGTGGCGCTGCTGGCGACGCTGCCGGCCGCGGGCTGCGGCGGGGCCGAGTGCTCGCCGGACGAGAACCGGTGCGAGGGCAGCGTCGCGTGGGCCTGCGAGGGCGAGGGCGACGGGCGTCACTGGGAGACGCGCACCTGCGGCGATGGCACCCGTTGCGGGAACGGGTACTGCTTCGAGGACCCGCTGGTCCCGTGCCACGAGACCGTCGCGCCCGGGGACCGGGGGTGCTCGCCGGACGGGACGCGCCCGGGCACGTGCAGCGAGGCGGGATACTGGGCATGGGACGAGGGGGTCTCCTGCCAGAAGGCCGACGAGGAGGTCTGCAAGATGTACCGCAGCACCTCGGACCCGGGTTTGACCTGGGCACGATGCGTGCTGGACCCGCCGTCCGGCTGCACCTTCGGGACCTCCCCGGCGGTCTGCCACAACGACATCGTCGTGACGTGCTCCGAGGTCTTCTACTACGCCAAGGACCGGGACTGCGCCGCCGAGGGCAAGGCGTGCCGCAGCGGCGCCTGCACGGATTGACCTCGCGGGGGTGCGGATGTCCGGCCAGCCTGCCAGGGTCGTCGCGAGGCACGCCGGCCGACGCCTGTGGAAGGGCGCGGCCATCGGCATCGGCACTTCGCTGGTCCTGGTCCTGGTGCTGGCGGCAGGGTCGGTGTGGGTGCTGGGCCACCTGGGCCATCCCCGGGTGAAGCCGCGCTGGATCGCCGCCGTCCGGGAGGCTTCCGGCCTGGACGTGGACGTCGACGCGCTGTCCGTGTCCCCGGGAGGCCGCCTGTCGATCGCGGGCCTGAGGATCGCCCAGCCGGTCGCACGCCGCGCCTTCGCCCCCGACCTCGCCTCGCTGGACGCGCTGGACGCGCGCCTGGACCTGCCGGCCCTGCTGTCGGGCCGCGTACGGGTCCGGGCGGTCGAGGTCCGGGGTGTCCGGGTGACGGTGATCCAGGACGAGTCGGGTCGCACCTCCCTGGACGACGTCGCGGACGGCCTGCCCTCCCCGGAGTCCGCGACGGCTGCCGCGCCGCCGGCCCCGTCGCCCCGATCGAGGATGCTGGAGACCGGCGACCTCGACCTGGACCTCGGGGCCTTCACGGTGCGCGACGTGGCCGCCTGCCTGCTGCGCACCGAAGGCGGCGCGGTGGCGGCCCGGCAGGCGCTGGAAGGCCTGGACCTGGACCTGACGGCCCGGGCGGCGCGCGGGCAACTGGACGCCGCGATGTCCCTGGCGTCGCCGGAGGCCGGAACGACGCTGTCCGTGCGGGAGTTCCCGGCCGGCACGACCCGTCCCGCAGGCGGGACCGCCCGCGGCCGGCTGGCCCTGAAGGCCGAGGTCCGCGGGTCCCGGAAGGCGGGCATCGTGGTGGAGGCGAACCTTCTGGACCAGGACCTCGACGCGCGCCTCCCGCGCCAGGCCGCGCTGCTGTCCGGCCAGGCCGAGGTGACGCTGGACCCGCCGGCCGGCGAGGTCCGGCTGGACCTGTCCCGGCTGGAGGCGGCCCTGGGCTCGTTGTCCGTGACGGCGCGGGTGACCCTCCCGGACGCCCCCCGCGACGGCGACCGCGCGGTCGTGGACCAGGCGCGCATCGCGGGCCGATCGGAACCGATCGAGCCGCTGGTCCGGGCGCTGCTGCCGGCCCTCGGGGTGCATGCCGCCCGGATCGACGGCGACCTCGCGGGACTGGCGATCCGGGAAGGGGCACCGGGCCTGGCGATCCGCGGACCCGCCGCGCTGGTGGCATCGCTGGGAGGTCTCGGGTTCGAGGGGCCGGGGGCGGCGTTCGCCGCGGAAGGCATCGAGGCCCGGATCCAGGCGCGCCTGGGGCCCGACGGCGCGGTGGCCTGCGACCTGGAGGCCGCGGCGCGCACGGTGTCGGCGCGGGCGGGAGCCCGGGTCCAGGTCTCCGGGATGAGGATCCGGGGCGGGATCGGGGAACTGCCCCTGGCGGGCGCGGTCTCGGGAAACCTGTCGGGAACGGCCCGGCTGGAGGCCCAGGCCGACTTGCTGGAGGCCGAAGGCGACGACTGGCGGACCCGCCTTGCGGATGCCGCGGCGACCCTGTCGGGCCGGATGGACCCGGACGGGAACTGGTCGGCCCGCCTGGATCTCCCGGTCCGCCGGGTCGCGGCCGTGCTTCCGGGCGGGCGCGCGCTGCCGGAGACAGGCCCCGCGTCCCTGTCGGCCTCGGCGGAAGGGCCCGGCCTGCCCTCGGGCGACCCGGCGACGTGGAGGGGGGAGGCCCGTGCCATTGCCGACCTGCCGGGGTTGCACGCCGACCTGGCGGTGCGCCGCCCGGGCGAGGCCGTCGAATGGACGGCCGGCCTGGATGGGGTCGTCCCGGGCGCGCTGGGGGGACTGCTGCCCGCCGCCCCCCGTTCCGTGCTGATCGGTCCCGGGCCTCGCGTGTCGCTGCGTGCCGAGGGCCGCGCGTCGATCACCCCGTTCGCGGTGCTGGAAGGGCTGGACGGCAAGGTCCGGGGGGAGGTGACCGGCCTGTCGCTGGGGCCCGGCAGCCGCCGGCTGGACGTCGCATCGGCCCGCCTGGAGGCAGAGTTCGCAGCCCCCCGGATGGAGGTCGAGGCCACCGCGTCGATCGAGGCGACCGGAGCCCGGCTGGACGGCCGCCCGCTGGCGAATCGCGCCCGCCTCTCGGCTTCCACCCGCCCGGCCCCGGACGGCAGGCAGGCCGCCCTGGACCTGTCCGCGGACGCCGGCCCGGGCGAAGGTTCCAGGCTGCTGGAGGCGCGCCTCCAGGCGGCATGGCGGCCGGCAGCACGCAGGCTGGAGTTCACCCTGGACGGCAACTCCTCCCGGTTCGAGTCCCTGAGGGTGGCGCTGGCCCCGGACGACCCGGCCCGCCCGAACGCCTTCTCGCTGGACGGGATCCGCCTGGAGGGCAAGGGACGGCTGGAAGGGCTGGGGGCCGGCGCCGGGGGCCTGCCCGCGCTGCCGGGCGACCCGGTCCGGGCCTTGCGCGGGGCGGCGGACGTGTCCCTGGCCCTGGAGGGGCTGCACGTCCGGACGGCGGGGGTCCATGCGGCGCTGCCCGGAACGCGCCTGGCCGCCCGGCTGGACGCGGGCGGGGACTCCATCGAGGTCGTCGCGACCTTCGCGGGCCCGTCCGTGGACCTGGGCGCCGGTTCGCGTACCCTCCAGGCGACCGACGTGGCGGCCGAGGCCCGCGTCCGGTTGCCCCGGGACGCCGACCTTCGGAAGGCCTCGCTATCGATGTCGGCCTCGATCGGGTCCGCCGCGCAGGACCTGTACACGCCCTACCCGGTAAGAAACCTGTCCGTGTCCGCCCAGGCCGAGGTGTCCCCCGACGCGGTCCGGCTGGAGCGGTTCGTGCTGGATCACCCCGCCGGCGGCACCCGCCTGGAGTTCTCGGCCGACGCCACGCTGGGACGGCAGGTCGCGATGGCCTCCCGCCAGGCCGTGCCGGGGGCCCTGCGCGCCCGCTCGCTGAGGGTCGAGGGCACCCTGAACCAGGATCTGGCCTCGCTGTCCGGAGACCCCGCGGCGTTTCGCGGCACCGGCCATGTCCGGGTGCCCTTCCGGGTCGAGTCGGGCGACGGGACCCGGCTGGACCTGCTGGCCTCGCTGGAATCCCCGGGTGCCTCGTTCCAGTTGCCCGCGGCCGGCTTCTCGCTGGAAGGCGCCCGCGGCCGCATGGCGGTGACCGAGGAACTGGAACTGGGGCCGGACGGGCGCCTGTCGATCGTCCAGGGGCCGCGGGGCAGCCCGTGGTCCCGCGTCCGGTTCCACGACGTCAATCCCTACCTGCACGGCGGGTGGTTCGCCGCCGACCGCGTGGCGGCCGGTTCCCTGCAGGCCGGTCCCCTGGCGGGCAACCTCCGCCTGGACCGCACCGTCCTGTCCCTGGACCAGTTGCAGGCCGCCTGGCGCGGCGGCAAGGTGACCGGGCTGCTGGTCCTGGACCGCGGGGCGGACGACACCCGGGTCTGGTTCAAGGGCGATGCGACGGGCATCCAGGCCGGCTCGAAGGGGGAGGGCCTGGACGCCAACGCCGCGCTGCACCTGTCCCTGCGGAACCTGGAAGTCGACGGGCGCGTCCAGTTCCTCCGCATCGGGCGCGGGCACCTGCGTCGCCTGCTGGACCTGTGGGACCCGGCGATGGAGAACGTCTCCGCGAACCGGATCCGGAAGGTGCTGGGGATCGGGTACCCCAAGGCCGCCCGGGTCCGCCTGGACGGGGGCTTCCTGTCGGCCCGCGTGGAACTGGGCGGAATCGCGTCGGTGGTGCGCATCGACGAGGTCCGGGGCATCCCGGTGGGGCCGCTGCTGCGGCGGACGCTGGGGGACGTGCTTCCGGCACAGGGAGGAACGCCGTGATCCGGGTCGCATTCCATCGGTTCGCCTGGGCAGGGATGGCGCTGGCGCTGGCGGCGACCGGCTGCATCACGATCCCCTCGGTCGTCGTGGTGGACCGGAAGACGGCCCTGGAGTCCATGGTCGCTGGCGAGTACCCGGCGCAGGAGGCCGCATCGACCCGGGACGGAATGTCGCCGGGGCCGACGGCCCTTTCGCGCGGCACGCTGCTGGCGGTCGGCGCCGAGTCCCGGGCCGGCTTCGACGGCCTGACCGAGCCCTGGACCGTCTTCACCACGGACGCCGACGTCGTCGACGAACTGCTGGGCCAAAGGTGCCTGGGAGAAGGCCGGGACGGGGCGCTGATCGAGCGCCGCGACACCTGCCTGGGCCGGGTCGATTCCGCCGTCGTGGCGACCCTGCTGCAGCGCCAGAACCGTGCCCGCGAGCAGGTCTGGCGCTGGCTGGGCCAGGCCTCGCCCGGCCGTGGCGAGGCCGAGGTCCGCGCCGCGTGGAGGGCCACCCGGCTGGCCGAGGTGCCGTGCGGCGCGCCGGTGCAGGCCGCGGACGGCCGCTGGGAGGGCAAGGCGTGCGACTGAGCCTGGCCATCGTCGCGATCCTGGGGGCCCTGCCGGCCACCCTGCCCTTGCCGGCCCGGGCCGGGTCCCCCGCCTCGCCGGCGGACGCGTCTCCCGAGCCGGGCCTGCGGCTTCCGGTGCGCATCACGGCGGGTTCCGCGAACCAGTTCCTGGGCGTCCCCTCGCCCGACGGCCAGCGCCTGTACTTCGCGTCGGACCAGCGCTCCACCACCGAGATCCACTTACAGGACCTGGACGGCGGCGGTCCCCGCCTGCTGTTCGACCTGCAGGCCGACGCGACGTGGCCCCGCCCCTCGCCCGACGGGCGGCGTCTGCTGTACCTCTCCTTCAGGGACGACGCCACGGGCGACGCGTGCCTGTACGACCTCGAGTCCGGCGACCACCGGTGCGTGACCGGTCCCGGCACCGCGGACGTGCAGGCGATGTGGTTCCCGGACGGCCGCTTCGGGGTCGTCCAGCGGGACAGCCTGCACGGCGACTTCCGCCTGGTCCGGTACGGCGTGGACGGCGGTGCCGGCACGGTGGTCGTGGACCGCAGCCTGTCGACCCCGGCAGTTTCCCCCGACGGGTCGATGCTGGCGTACCTGCCGCTGGCGAGGGCGCAGGCCGGCGTTGGCGTCACGTTCGACCCCCGGACGGCCAGCAGCCTGGAGTTCCAGCGGCTGGACCGCAAGGAGCCCGCACGTCCCTTCAGCCCGGACCTGCCCGGCGCCACCGGGTTCCCGGCCTTCTCCGCCGACGGGAAGTGGCTGTACTTCACCCAGTATCGCAACGACACCAGCAGCGACGGGTCGATCGATGCGTCGGACCACGGCGTGGTCTTCCGGGTGTCCCTGGACGCGGACAGCGGGATGCCGTCCACCGGCGCCGTCCCCCAGCAGTTGACCTCCGCCGCCTGGAGTTGCCAGTATCCCTCCCCGGGCCGCGATTTCCTGTTCGTCACGTGCAGCCACGAGGGGTCCCTGGACGTCTACCGGCTGCCGCTCGACGGCTCGGTGCCGCCCGGCTGGGGCCTCGACCGGCTGGACGCCCGGCTGCGCCACGCCCGCGATCCCTGGGAGCGCCTGATGCTGATGGCGACCGCCCTGCGCAAGGACCCGGACCCCGCGTCCCGGCACCGGCGCCTGCGCTCCCTGGCCTTCGCCGAGGCCGACGCCGGGGACCTGCTGTCGGCGAACCACCACGCGCGGTCCCTCCGCAAGGCCGCCCGCCCCGGGTCGGAGACGTCGGAGGCGGACGCCCTGCTGGAACTGGTCGAACACCGCCGGGACGAGCAGCGCTTCCTGCGAGGCGCCATGCCCGAGGCGCGATTCCTGTCCCTGGCACGGTCCCGCGCGGATCGGATGCGTCCCCTGGCGGAGTCCGCTGGCACGCCGGTCCCCCTGGCCCGCCTGGCGCTGTCGGAGATCCTGGACTCGGCCGGCGACGAGGCGGCCGCGCGCCGCGCGTTCGACACGGTGGACCCCGTCTCCCTGGAGGATCCGGACCTGGTCCGGCTGGCCGCGCGCCGCGCCGTCGACCTCTTCCGGGCCGACGGCAGCCGGGGCCGCCTGCGGGAACTGTACGCCTCCCTCTCCCGGCATCCCGCCCTGGAGGCCCCGGACCGCCTGGCGTTCGCCGGGCGGCAGGTCGAGGACCTGCTTCGCGGGCTGCCTGCCGCCCGGCGCATCCCGGTGCTGGAGGAGGCCCGCAAGGGGCTGGATCCGGGATCCGACCTGGCGTTCCGGCTGGACCTCGATCGGCGCCTGCAAGGCCTGGCGGGCGGCGATCCCGAGGAGGTCCGCAAGGCGGTCCTCGAACTGTACCGTGAGAACAAGGACCCCGATCGGCGGCGGGTCCTGGCCCTGGCGACGGCACGACGGGCCGCCGCGGCGGACGCCGAGCCCGTCACCTACGATTTCGTCAACACCTGGGCCTCCGGCGTGCGCGCCGACTCCACGGACCGCGAGACCGCGAAGGCCCTGTACCGTGCGGTGGTCCTGGACCGGGCCTGGGGAGACTTCGCCGACGGGAACTTCCCGGACGCCCGCGGGCGCTTCCACGAGGTGACCCTTCAGACCGGCGCCCTGGAGGCGCACGAGGGGTTCGTCCAGGCGCGGCTGGCCGAGGGGAAGGACGACCTGGACACGCTGTACGCGAAGCGGTTCCAGGGCGATCCGGACGACCCGACACCGGCGTTCGTGCGCGCGTTCCGCATCGCCCTGGACCTGCCGGTGGGCGGCGACCCGGAAAAGGCCCTGGCCTCCCTGCGGCAGGCCGAGGAGTGGGCGCGACCGGCCGCCAGGGCCCGTCCGAACGACTGGGAGATCCACCTGCTGCGGGGCTTCCTGGCCCACGCGAGGCACCTGAGGACCGGCGACGCGCAGGCGGCGGTGACGGCTTCGTCGGCCTACACGCTGGCGCTGGACCTCGCCCGGGACTCCCCCCGCGCGCGTGCGGCCGTCCTGCTGGAATCCGGCCTGCTGCACGCGTCGCTGGGGAATGCCGCAGCGTCCCTGCGGCTGCTGGACGAGCGGGTGCGCCTGCCCTTCGCGACTCCGGCGGCCGAGTTGTCCCTGCGGGTCGCCCGGGCCCGGTGCCTGTTCCTGTCGGATCGGGATGCCGAGGCCGCCGACGAGGCCGACCGCGCGCTGGCCCTCGTGGAGTCGCGCCCCGCGATGGCGGCCCACCTGCCCCCGGCGCTCGATCGCGCCGCCCTGCTCGCCCTGGTCGCGGGGCGTGCGGCCCGGGCGGCGGACCTGTATGCCCGCCTGCGCCCGCACGTCGAGGCGACGGCCTCGACGCCGGTCGGCGCACTGAACCTGGCCCGGCTGGACCTGTCGTCGGGCGCGGCGATGCTGGCGGACGCGCGCCCGGCCCAGGCGATCGACGCGCTGGCCCGGGCCCGGCAGTACTTCCACGGCCGGAAGGCCCTTCCCCCGGCCCCGCCCGCGTTCCCGGGCCGCGCCGCCTCCCCGCGCCTGTTCGACCCCGTCGACCTGGAGATCCTGGCGACGTCCCTGGAAGCCCGTGCGCTGCAGGACGCGGGTCGCCTGCAGGACGCCGCGCGCCGGGTCGACGAGGAGGCCGAACTGCGCCGGCAACGGCTGGAACGACTGGACCTCGACGAGGATCTCCTGGGCCTGGCCGAGGCGGGCTGGCGGCGGGCCGAACTGGCGTGGCGGGCGAAGGACCCCGACGGCTTCCGGAAACGGGCGGCGGCGGCGCTGGCCCGGGCCCGCGAGTACGGCCGGCGCACCGGCACGCCCTTCCCGAACGCCGAGACCCGGGTCCTGCAAGGCCGGGCGGCGGCGATCCTGCTGCTGGGCCTGCCGGCGCAACCGCCCGACGCGACCCTGGGCCGGGACCTCGCCCGTGCCCACGCGTTCCTGTCCGCGCACCGCACCCCGGCGCGCGAGGCCGATCGTTTCCGGCTGGGGGTTCTTGCATCGCTGTGGCAACTGGGCAACCCGGAGGGAATCGACGCCCCCCGGCACGCCCCTGGAGGAAAACCATGACGGACCGCATGCACCGTTCCCGTTCCGCGATGATTCGCCGGGTCCCGTCCTTCGCGCCGGCGGCGACGCTGGCCCTGGCACTGGCCCTGGTCGCCTGCACGCCGGTGGACTCGGAGGACGTGACCGGGACGGACGCCGTGCAGCAGGACACGCCGGCCAGCCCGACGTTCCACCCCCTGTACGATAGCTACCTGCAGAAGTGCGTCGAGTGCCATGCCCCGACGGCTCCCGGGCGCACCAGCACCACGGAAACGACGCTGGACTTCAGCACCCTCCAGGCCGCGTACGACACGCTGACCGGCGGCACGGCATCCGGCCTGTCCGGCAACCAGCAGGATTGCAACGGGGTCCGGTTCATCGACAGCACCTACCCGGCCAGCCTGCTGGCCGCCGTCCTGGACGAGACGGTCCGTGCGACCTTCTCGGCCACCGGCCAGGGCACCTGCGACGAGGCCGCGGTGTCGGACATGACCTTGAAGGTCCAGGATCAGGAACCCCCCTCGGCCGCCTTCCTGCAGGCCCTTCGCGAGTGGATTGACGCGGGCGCGCCGCTGTGATCTCCCGGCCCCAGCGGCTGTCCCCACCGAGGCACCCCCCGGGGTCCTTGGCGTCCCGCGGTCCTTCCCGTAGAATGACGGCATCGGTTTCGCGAGGTATCGACATGGTCGCCCGCCATCCGTGCACGTTCCTCCTGTCCTGCGTGGGGGTCCTGGCAATGGCCGCCTGCGGCGGCGTCAACGTGACGCCCCCGGACTTCGGGAATCCCGATCCCGGCACCGAGACAAGCCCGGGCGACCAGGCCCAGGTGGAAGCCGAGGTCACCGGGGAGGTGCAGGACGTCGTCGTCGACACCGGCCCGCAGGTGTGCGAGACCGACGACGACTGCGACGACGACAACCTGTGCACGATCGATCGCTGCGACACCGAGTCGATGACCTGCAAGTGGCGACCGTTCTGCGACGACCGGAACCCGTGCACCGACGACCAGTGCGACCCGGATTCCGGGTGCACTTTCGTCAAGAACCACGCGGACTGCGACGACGGGAACCCGTGCAACTCGGGCGACAAGTGCGACAACGGTGTCTGCACGCCCGGGCTGGTGGACCCGTGCGACGACCACAATCCCTGCACCCACGATTCCTGCGATCCCGACGCCGGGTGCTCCAACACGCCGGTGACGGGCGCCTGCGACGACGGCGACGCCTGCACCACCGGGGAGACGTGCCAGGATGGCGCGTGCATCGGCGGCACCGGGATCGTCTGCGACGACGCGAAGGTCTGCACCACGGACACGTGCGACCCGGCCACGGGCTGCGTCTTCACGAACAACACCGCGTTCTGCGACGACGCGAACGACTGCACCGACAACGACACCTGCTCGAACGGGACGTGCGTCGGCGCCCAGAAGGACTGCAACGACGGCAACGCCTGCACGCTGGACGAGTGCGTCACGGGGGGCGTCTGCCGCCACAGCCCGCTGGAGGACCAGCCCTGCGACGACGGCAACGCCTGCACCACCGGCGACTACTGCACCGGGGGGAAGTGCATCGGCCCGACCGTGGTGGTGTGCGACGACCAGAACTCCTGCACGGTCGACAAGTGCCTGCCGGCCAGCGGCTGCTCGTTCCCACCCGGGCAGGACGGCGTGGTGTGCAGCGATGGCAACGCCTGTACCGTCGGCGACCGATGCCTGGATGGCAACTGCACCCCGAGGGGCCCGGTGGACTGCGACGACGAGAACCCCTGCAGCCAGGACTCGTGCGACACCGTCACCGGATGCGGGCACACGCCTCTCCAGGACAACATCCCCTGCGACGACGGCAACCCCTGCACGTCCGATGACAAGTGCCTGTCCGGGAAGTGCAAGGGCGTCGGCCTGAACTGCGACGACGGCGAGATCTGCACCACCGACTCGTGCGATACCCAGAGCCAGCAGTGCACCCACACGCCGAACACCCTGTCCTGCGACGACGGCACGGTGTGCACCGACAACGACACCTGCTCGGCCGGGCAGTGCGCCGGGACGCCGGTGAACTGCGACGACGGCAACCCGTGCACCGACGACGGGTGCAACGCGGACAGCGGCTGCGTGCACAAGCCCAACACCCGGCCCTGCGACGACGGCGACCCGTGCACCTCCGGCGACACGTGCGCGGACCTCGCCTGCAAGGGCACCGCCATCGTGTGCGCCAGCGACGACAACCCGTGCACCGACGACGCCTGCCAGCCGGGCCAGGGCTGCACCTACCCGGCCCGGACCGGCAAGTGCGACGACGGCAACACCTGCACCACGCACGACACGTGCCAGAACAAGGTGTGCACGGGTGGGGCGCCGCTGAACTGCGACGACGGGGACGTCTGCACCGACGACTCGTGCGACCCTGTCAAGGGATGCGTCCACAAGAACAACACCGCGATCTGCGCGGATCCCTACTGCGACACCAGCAGCAACTGGGTGGCCCCGGCCCGCTGCTCGGCGGGCCTGTGCGTGGCCGGCGCCACGACCGTCTGCAACGACGGAAACGTCTGCACCACCGACTCGTGCGATGCCGGGAAGGGCTGCCTGCACGCGGGCAACACCGAGACCTGCAGCGACGGGGTCGATTGCACGGGTCCCGACACCTGCGACAACGGTCAATGCGTGTCGGGACCGAAGTACCAGTGCGACGTTCAACCCAACCCGGACTGCCTGGGCGACGGCACCTGCGGGTGCTGCACCTCGACGACGCGCCGCTACTGCACCACCTGCGACAAGGAGACCGCCAACCTCTGCAGCGAGTCCGACGACTTCATCCCGAAGCCGGTCTGCATGTGCGGGCGCACCGACGCCTGCACGGACGGCCATCGGTGCGTGTCCGGCAAGTGCGAATGCGGCAAGCTGGGCGCCCCGTGTACCGGCCTGGCCCCCATCTGCTGCTCGTGCGGGAAGTGTGCGGCCACGCTGCTGGGCTGCAAGACCGTCTGCGGGATCGGGATCTAGAAAGTCCGTGGGGGGGGGCGGAAGGGGCCCCGGTTCCTACGGACGCCGCCGCCGGGCGATCGCCCACGCGAACAGGCCCGCCAGCACCGGGATCGCGGCGGAGGCACCCGGAAGGGCGCCGGCCGTGCAGCCCCCGCCGTCCTTCTTGTCGCCCGTGTCGGTGCCGACCACGGCGTCCTTCGGCGTCGTCGTGTCCGCGGCCACCGTGTCGGACGGGGCCGTCGCGTCCTCGTCCCGCTCGACGACCGACGCCTCGTCCGCGCCCGTCGCGGTCTCCTCGGGCGGCGCCACGACCTCCTCCTCGTACTTCAGCACCTGCGGGTTCCCGGTGCCGATCCAGCAGGTCCGCTGGGGCGTGCAGGAGATCCACCCCACCGAGCCGTTGTGCTCCAGCGGGTCCGGCAGCACCTCGGACAGCACGCCGTTCCGGATCTCGTAGATCGCGTGCGTGTACGCGTTCTCGCCGACCTTCGTGTTGCCGACCATCAGGCCGGTCTCCGCGTCGAACAGCCACAGCCCGTCGATCGACGTGATGGCATCCACGCCGGTCGGCGCCGGGATGGCCACGTCCTCCCAGTTCTGCCCGCCGTCGCGGGTGCGGCGCAGGAAGATCCCGGAAGTGGTGTGCCCCTGCAGCCAGCCGTGGTTCGCGTCCTTCATCTCCAGCCGGTCGTAGGCCTCGGCCCGGCCGGTGAACAGGGCCGTCCAGGTCGCCCCGCCGTCGGTGGTCTTCACGAAGGCGCCCGCCGCCTCGATCGTCTCGACCTTGGTGTTCTCGTCCACGGTCGACTTCGAGTTCACGACGAAGCCCGTCTGGTCGTCCAGGAACGCGGTGTCCGCGATGCTGTTGAACTTCTCGGTCGCGGACAGCTTCGGTTCCTTCCACGCCTTGAAGGTCGCACCGCCGTCGGTCGAGTGGACGATGACCACCGCGCCGTTCGACAGCCACATGTCGTTGTCCGACACCAGGTCGAGCTTGCCGAACATCCAGTCCTTGCCGATCCACTGCAACTGCGGCCAGAACCACGTCTTGCCGCCGTCGGAGGAAGAGATCAACCGGCTGCGGATGTCGAAGCCTCCGCCGGACGTCTGGCCCACGCTCATCCCCATGGCCCAGCACTTGCCATTCGTGCCGCACGCCGCGTCCGACAGGAACACCGTGGCCCCGGCCACCGGCCCCTCCAGCGGCCCCACCGTCCACGCGTCGCCGCCGTTCGTCGTCGTCAGCAGCACCGGCACGCTGTTGCCCTGGCCGTCGTCCACCGCGCCCATCGCGAACGCCTTCGACTCGTCCACCGCGCACGTCAGCCCGACGCCCTTCCCGGCGTTCGCCGACTGGACCGTCCACGTCCCCGCGGCCCGCGCCGCCGGCGCCATCGCCAGCACCGCCGCCACCGCCACGCACACACCGATCGCTCGCATCTTCCTGCCTCCCGAAAGGACCACTGAAGGGGGATTCTACTCGTCCCCGAACCCGAGGATCTCCTCGATGTTCGGCACCAGCACGATCTCGATGCGGCGGTTCAGCGCGCGGCCCTCCGGCGTGTCGTTGTCGCTGACCGGCTGGAACTTGCCGTATCCCGCCGCGGACAGGCGCTCCGGCTGCATGCCCATCTCGACCATGTACAGCACGACCTCGCGGGCCCGGTTCAGCGACAGCGTCCAGTTCATGTCGTCGGCGCCCACGTTGTCGGTGTGCCCCGCGACCTGGAACGACCGCCCCTCCAGCGTCCGCAGGATGCCGGTCAACTGGGCCAGCGCCTCCAGGCCTTCCGGCTTCAGCTTGAACCGGCCGGTGTCGAACAGCACCTTCTCGGCCATCTCGACGATCAGCCGGCCCTTGTCCGTGCGGATCTTCAACTGGCCCGCGGCCACCATCGACTGCAGTTTCGCCTTCAGTTCGTTCATCTTCGCCTTGCGCCGTTCCGCCTGCGCCTTCAGTTCCTCCATCTTGGCCAGCGCCGCCCGCAGGTTGTCCGACAGCGCGCTCTTCTCGCCGCCCAGAGCCGCCAGTTCGGCCTGCAGCCGCGACTTGTCCGCGTCCAGCCGGTTGCGGTCGATCACGCACTTGCCTTTCTCGTTCTCCAGCTGGGAGATCTGCTCCTTCAGGACGCCGGTGTCCTTCAGGTACACCTCCTCCTTGATGCCGCAACCCGGCAAGGCCAGCGCCGTCGCCGCCGCCAGGGAACCGAGGATCCACCGTCGCATCGTCACCTCCCGTCCCCGCGAACCAGGGACCACAGAAGACCCAGGAAGAACAACCAGGAGAATCCCGCCGACACCCAGCCGGCCACGGTGCGCACGGTACCGCCCTGGTCCAGCAGCACCACCGCACCGAAGAAGAACGTCGCGAACAGCCCCGCCAGCACCGCGCGGTTCGCCACCGCGGTCGAGTGGCGGCGCCGCGCCTCGTCGTCCACCGACCGCAGGTTCACCGTCAGTTCGCCGCGCCGCATCTTGCGCAGCAGTCGCCGGATGTCGAACGGCGCGTCCTTCAGCAGGCTCAGCCCGTCCATCACCGACCGCGCAACCACCTGCGAGTGCTTCTTCGCGTCCAGCAGGCGCCGCACGTACACCTCGGTCAGGTACGGCCGGATGGCGTCCAGCGGCTTGAACTCGGGGTAGACCTGGTGGCCGATGCCCTCCATCGTCGCGATGGACTTCCCCACCAGCAGCAGGTCCGCCGGCAGCAGCACGTGGTGTCGCACGTTGACCGCCATCACCTCCTGGATGAAGACCGCCACGTTGACGGACCCCAGGTTGGCGTCGGCGTATCGCACCAGGATCGACTTCAGGTCCGACCGCAGGCTGCGCAGGTCCGTGTCGTCGCCGATCAGGTCCGCGTCCAGCAGCTGGTCCACGACCATGTCCACGTCGCCGGTCAGCACGGCCACCATGAAGGCCAGCATCTCGTCGATGCGGCGCGGCTCGATGGTGCCCATCATGCCGAAGTCCAGCAGCACGATCGTGCCGTCCCTGCGCACGAAGAAATTGCCGGGGTGCGGGTCGGCATGGAAGAAGCCGAACTCGAAGATCGACCGCAGCGTCAGGCGCATCCCCAGGTCCACGATGGACTTCAGGTCCACGTCCAGGGCCTTCAGGGCCTCGACGTCCGTCACCTTGACGCCTTCGACGCGTTCCATCGTCAGGACCCGCCGGCGCGTCCACTCCAGGCAGGGCTTCGGGATGCACAGCCCCGGCTCGTCCTCGAACATCTTCCGGTACCGCTCCATGCTGGCGGCCTCGGCCAGGAAGTCGGTCTCGCGCTGCAGGGACTTCGTGAACTCCTCCACGATGGCGCGCGGGCGGAACGGGCGCGTCTCGGGCACGTGCGACTCCAGCACCGAGGCCAGGCCGGCCAGGATGCGCAGGTCGCCGGTGATCTGCTGGTGCAGGCTGGGGCGCTGCACCTTGATCACGACGGGCTCGCCGGTCTTCAGCGTGGCGTAGTGGACCTGGGCGATCGAGGCCGCGGCCACCGGGACCGGATCGACCTCCGAGTACACGGCGTCCATCGGCTGGCCCAGCTCGGCCTCGACGATCTGGCGCACCTCGTCGAACGGGAAGGGCGGCACGTGGTCCTGCAGGCGGCTCAGTTCGTCCACCAGCGCCATCGGCACCAGGTCGGGCCGCGTCGCCAGCATCTGTCCCAGCTTGATGAAGGTCGGGCCCAGTTCCTCCAGGACCCGCCGGATGCGGCGTTCCACCGGGACCGGGGAGGCCTTCGGGCGGCGCAGCACCGCGCGGATGACGCCGCGGGCCCAGGCGGCGGGCCCCATGCGGGCGGCGACGTCGGCGAACCCGTGCCGGGCCAGCACGCCGGCGATCCCGCGCACGCGGCGGATGTCGCGCAGGCGCCAGGGCAGCAGCACCAGGTCCAGCGCGCCGCTCATCGCTTCTCCCCTTCCGGGGACGACACGCGTTCCCAGCAGGACTTCAACAGGGCCTTCACGGCAGCCCCGGCGGGACCGGCCGCACCCAGCACCGCGTCCAGCAGGGCCTCGACCTCGCCGCGATCCGGCCGGCCCGACTCCTCCGACTTCGCCAGGCGTTCCAGCAGGTCGGACCGGATGCGCTGGATGGCCTCGGGGGACAGGCCCCGGCGGACCTCGGGCCGGTCCAGCACCGTGTCCAGGACGTGGGCGCGCAGCACCTCCGCCATGATCGACTCGATCCCGCGCGCCAGCGGAGTCCCCGGCATCCCGTCATCCCTCCCCCCGCGGCCGCGGCAGGATTCCGCCCCTCGCGGGCGTGCCGTGGCAGGGGGCGTCGAAGCGCGTCTAGGATACCCCGAGTTCGCGCCTGAGGGCCAGCATCTCCCGGACCACCCGGAGGATCCGGCCGGTGGACAGCACCTTGGAGGTGCCGTGCGCCCGCGGCAGGGGCGCCTCGATGGAGACCCACCCCGGTTCCACCCCCAGGCGCATCAGCTTCAGCGGCAGTTCCACGTTGACCATGAACGAGTCGCAGGCCAGGCGCACCCGGTCCAGCCAGGCACGCCGGAACACCATCGTGCCGGTGAAGCGGCACCGGTCGCCCAGCAGCACCCGCGCCGTCGCCTGGTAGCCGGCGGTCACCAGCAGGCGGACCGGGCCGTCGCCGCGTCGCTCGTAGGTCGACAGCACCAGGTCGTGCCGGTCCAGCAGGGGCAGGAAGCGGGCCAGCGTCACCGGCGCGATCTGGCCGTCGCCGGGCAGCTGCGTCACCCACTCGCAGGTGGCGGCCGCGTACCCGCTGCGGATCGCCACGCCCATCCCCAGGTTCGTCGGGTGGTGCACGACGGTGACCCGCGGGTCCTCGCGGGCCAGGGCGTCGGCCAGTTCCCCGGTGCCGTCGCGGGAACCGTCGTCGACCACCACGACCTGCCCGGACTCCACCGCCTGGTCCAGGAACGCCAGCGTGGCGCGCACCTGCGGCGGCAGGGAATCCCGTTCGTTGAAGGCCATGATCACCACGGACAGGGAACCGGGATGCCGTGCCACGTCGCCCTCCGCCGCGCCGCCCCCGCGCGACGCCGGTCGCGATTGTAGCGCAGGCCGCGGCGGATGCTGATGGTGCTACACTGCATCCGGATGCGCTGGCTGGATCGGAAGGGAGGATTCCCGTGCCGCACGACCCCTTCGCCCGTTTCGACGCCCACGTGCACGTCGGCCGCTGGAAGGCGCCCGACTTCGCGGGACACGGCAGCGGCCTGGACGAAGTGGCCGCCGTGCTGTCCGAGGCCGGGTTCACGGGCGCCCTGGCGATGCCCACGGACCTGGGCGACAACCCGGGCACCCTGGCCGCCATCCAGGCGTTCCAGGGTTCGCCGACGTTCCTGTTCGCGGCGTGGATCGACCCCGCGGACCCGACCTTGCCCGCGTTCCTCGAACGCCACGACGACCGGATCGCCGCGCTGAAGTTCCACCCATCCTTCTGCCGCCGCCCGCTGACCGACCCCGCCTTCCAGCCGTACCTCCGGCATGCGGCCGCCCGGCGCCTGCCCTGCGTCGTCCACTGCGGCCGCTGGCAGGAGGTCGCCGGCTGGGGGATCGCGCTGGAGGTCGCCGGGAAGCACCCCGAGATCCCGGTGATCCTGGCACACATGGGAGGCGACTCGCCCGCGCTGGTGACCGGGGCGGCCCAGGCGATCCAGGAACGGGACCTGCACAACGTGTTCCTGGGCACCGAGAGCATCCGCGAGTACTGGGTGGTGGGCCGGGCGCTGGACCTGCTGGGATGCGTCCGGCTGGTCTTCGGCAGCGACCACAACCTGAACGCCCCCGGGTCGTTCCTGGCCGTGCTGGACGCCTTGCGCCTGTCCCCGTCCGAGCGCGCCGCGATCCTGGGCGGGAATGCCCGCCGGATCCTGGCCTCCGGGGCCGCCCCCGCGGCTTGACAAGTCGCCGCCGGAATCCCATCATCCCGCCGCGAATGGACCCCGTCACCGGGGGAGGTGGCCATGCCGACGTACGAGTATCGCTGCAATGCCTGCGAGGCCGAGTTCGAGGTCCAGAAACGGATGTCGGACCCGGTCGATGCCGCCTGCCCGCATTGCGGGTCGGACCGGACCCAGCGCCTGATCAGCCACTCCTCGTTCGTGCTGAAGGGATCGGGCTGGTACGTGACCGACTACGCGCGCAAGAACGGCGGCGGCGGGGGCGGCAGCCCGCACAAGGACCACTCGCACGCCTCGCACGAGGGCTCGACGGCGGCCGCGGACGCGAAGGCGCCAGCGCCGGCGACTGCACCCGCGCCGGCACCCGCGCCGGCCGCCGCCCCGAAGCCGGCGTCCAAGCCGTCCGCAACGGCGCCGGCCTCCCCCTCGTCCTCGCAGGCCGGGTGAAGAATTCCGTTTGACGGCGGCGATGTTCCGTTGTAGCATCCGCCGCCTTGCTAGCAGGGCCCGGCCGCGAGTCGCCGGATCTGGCAGGAACCAGGCGCAGTTCGGGAGTCAAGAATGTCGATCGCAATCATTGGCAAGAAGATCGGGATGACGCAGTTCTTCGACGACCTCGGGAACCGCATCCCCGCGACCGTGGTCCAGGCCGGCCCCTGCGCCGTGCTGAAGATCAAGTCCGCCGAGGGCAGGGACGGCTACGACGCCGTCGTGCTGGGCCTGGGCAAGGGCCGCCTGAAGTCGATGACGAAGCCCGAGAAGGGCGTCTACGAGAAGCTGGGCGTCGAGGCCCCGGAAGTCGTGAAGGAGATCCGCGTCACGCAGGACGAGGCGCTCCTCTACCCGCAGGGCGGCTCGGTCGACGTGACCCTGTTCCAGCCCGGCGAGAAGGTCGACGTGATCGGCACGACCCGCGGCCGCGGCTTCTCGGGCGTCATGAAGCGCTGGGGATTCCACGGCTTCCCGCGGTCCCACGGCGTGCACGAGACGTTCCGGCACGGCGGTTCGATCGGCAACCGGACGTGGCCCGGCCGCGTCCAGAAGGGCATGAAGATGCCCGGCCAGTTCGGCAACGCCCGCCACACCGGCCTGAACCAGAAGGTCGTCGCGGTGTTCCCGGCGCAGAACCTGATCCTCATCGAGGGCGGCGTTCCCGGCGCCCCGAACAGCGTCGTGACCATCCGCAAGGCGGTCAAGGTCCCGATCAAGAAGAACGGTTGATCGCCCTTCCTCCCCGCTCCCCGCCTTTCTTCCCGCCAGCGGCTGCCGGTGTTTCCGCCCTCGTTCCGAAGGGCTATGATCGGGATCGGACGGGGAGCGGAATCGTGAAACGGGTCGCGGACAGGGTGGCGTCGCGGTTCGGGGCGCTTCCGGCGCTGCCCCTGCTGCTGGCCCTGGCCGTGCTGGTGGCCCTGCCGGCCCCGGCCCCCGCGACCCCGGTGTCGTCCCGCGTGACGGTATCCGGTTTCGGCGTGGCGGACGGTGCGACCACCGCGGTCCCGCCGGGGACCGCCGGGGAGGTCCGCCGGCTGCTGGCCCCGCACCTGACCCCCTCCGACCTGCGTCGCGTGATGGGCAACCCCGCCACCGTGTCACGCGTGGCCCGGCTGCTGGACGTGACCGCCAGGGACCAGGGTCGGGACCTGTTCGTGGAGGTCGAGGTTGAACCCTCCCCCGACGGCGGGCGCACCGTGTACGTCGCCCTGCGTCACCGCGGCACCCTGCAGCGATCCGGCGCCGACCGCACGTACCGGCAGGACTCGGCCACGACCGTCGGCGAGGTCGCCATCCGGGTGCCGCCGCCCCCGCTTCCGTCCCCCGTGATCGCCGCGCCCGCCCTGCCGCCGGTTGCGCCGGACTTCCTGCCGGTCACCCCGGCCCCCTGCGCGCCCGGCGACGCGGACTGCTGGCGGCGGGACACCCTGAGGCGAATGTTCGATCGGCCGCCCACCTGCGAGGCGTACCTGGTCGAGCAGGACCTCCACCTGGGCCGCCTGGCCACCGACCCGGACCCGAACGGGCAGGCGGCACGCGCCGGCACTCCCGACCCCGGCGCGCCCGAGAGGGAGCGCCAGTTGCGCATGAGGGAGTGGATGGGGCCGTACCCCAGCGGCGCCATCGACGAGGGGTCCGGCACCTTCCTGCGGGACCGCGTGACCATCACGAACGCCCCGCAGTGCGCGCCGCCCACTCCCGCCGAACCGTCCGACGCCTGCCGCGCCGAGTGGGCGGAACGTTCGCTGGCGGCCGTGCCCACGCTGGCCTGCACGCGGATGCTGGTCGACCACGAGCACTGGAGGGGGGGGGACGGCCTGGTGCGCGCGGCCGAGGCCCCGTTCTCGCCGCTGGGCAGCCTGCCCATCATCAGCCACATCCTGGCCGCCAAGGCCCGCAAGGTCGCGGACGACACCTCCTGGCGCGGCATCTTCGCGGTGCGGTGGATGGAGCGGCTGGCGGACGCGCGGAACCGCGGGGACACCGGCTACCTGGACCGGGCGGCCGCGAACCTGGTGCAGTCCCCCGACGAGCGCCGCGTCCTGGCATCGAACCTGCGGCGCTGGATGGCCTCGGGGACGAGCTCCCCGTGGCATGCCACGATCCTCTCCTTCTACGAGGAGAGGTTCACGGCGCTGTACCCGGACGCGGCCGACGCGAACGGCCTGCCGATGCTGTCCCGCTTCCCCACGCGCCTCTGGTGGGCGACGAACTGGCTGTCCGCCGTGCAGCGCCGCGGCCTGGCGCCCGAGGCCGCCGCGGAACTGCTGCGGTGCGCGCCCAACGGCGCCGTCTCGGTGGCCGTGCTGAAGGACCTGGCGCCCATGCTGGCGTCGGACCCGAGGTTCTCGTCGATGCTCTCCCGCCTCACGGTCCTGCTGTAGGAACGGGGATCGGGATCTCCCCCTCGAACACCCGCGTGGCCGGCCCCTCCAGCGTCACCCCGGACAGGTCGGGTTCCACGGTCAGGTGCAGCGGCCCGCCGGGCAGGTCCAGCCGGATCGGGTGCCCGGCCCGGGCGCGCCGCGTCAGCACGGCCGCCACCGCGGTCGCCCCCGCGCCGGTGCCGCACGCCAGCGTCAGGCCGCACCCGCGCTCGTAGACCACCACGCGGAAGTGGTCCGGCCCCAGCGCCTCGGCGAACTCGACGTTGGCGTGGCGCGGGAACAGCGGCGACGTGGACAGCAGGCGCCCGTATCGATCCGCCTCGTCCGTGGACACCCCCTCGAAGATCACGAAGTGCGGGTTGCCCATGCTGACGCCGTTGCCCGTGAACTCGCGGCCCATCGCCGAGGTGCGGACGTCCACGACCTCGCCGTCGCCGGCCATCGGGATGTCGGCCCGCCGCAGGATCGGCGCGCCCAGGCCCACGGCCACCCGGTCCACGTTCCCCGCCGCGTCCCACCCGATGCGGCACGGCTTCACGCCGGCCAGCGTCTCGATGGCGACCTCGTCGCCGGCCGCGCCCATGCGTTCGCACAGGTGCTTCGCGACGCAGCGGATCCCGTTGCCGCACATCTCGGCCTCGGACCCGTCCGCGTTCAGCACCCGCATGAACCACGGGGCCGCGCGGCCGCGCTCGACCAGCAGGATGCCGTCGGCGCCGATCCCGAAGTGGCGATCGCACACCGCCCGGACGACGTCGTCCGTCATCCAGTCCGGCCGGCCCTCCGGCGCCTGGACCACCACGAAGTCGTTGCCGGTCCCCTGGTACTTCACGAATCGCATGGCGAACCCCTGGCACGCTCCGTCGCGATCGTACGGGGGCCGGGCCTCCAGGGCAAGGGCCGCGCGCGCCGACTTCACGGCCGTCCCGGGCCCGTCCGGGCGTGCTACAATGCGCGCCGTCTGGAACGAGGCCCATGGCATGGCGTGGGACGAGGCGGCATACCAGCAGCACATGAGGGAGTTCCTGCGCCACCTGGGCGAGGACCCGGACCGGCCCGGCCTGGACCGGACGCCTGCCCGCGTGCTGGACTCGATGATGTACCTGACCCGCGGCCAGCGCGAACCCCTGGAAGAAGTCGTCGAGGAGGGGCTCTTCGAGGAGCAGGCCCAGGACCTGGTCCTGCTGCGGGACATCGAGTTCGTGTCCCTGTGCGAGCACCACGTGCTGCCGTTCCTGGGCCACGCGCACGTCGGCTACGTCCCGGACGGACGCATCCTGGGCCTGTCGAAGATCGCCCGGATCGTGGACCACTTCGCCTGCCGCATGCAGGTGCAGGAGCGCCTGTGCGCGCAGGTGGCGGACTGCCTGATGGACGTCCTCAAGCCGAAGGGCCTGGGGGTCGTGATGACCGCGACCCACCTGTGCATGGTGGCCCGCGGCGTCCGCAAGCAGGATGCCGACGTGCTGACCTCGGCCTGGCGCGGATCGTTCGCGGGCGACGACCGGGCGCGCGAGGAGTTCCTGCGCGGCCTGGGCAAGCCGTGACGGAGAGGTCCGTGACCGGTTCCCCGAAACCCCGTACGCAACCGGACCCGCGCTGCACGCTGGCCGCGGTCGAGGCCCGGCTGAAGGCCCGCACCCCGATGCTGCAGCCCTGTCCCGAGGGCACGCGCCCCGCGGCCGTGCTGATGCTGCTGCGCGACGGCCCCGAGGGGCTGGAGGTCCTGCTGACCCGGCGGTCCCAGGACGTGTCCGACCACAAGGGACAGGTCAGCCTGCCCGGCGGCGGCATCGAGCCCGGGGACGGCGACAGTTCCGCGGCCGCCCTGCGCGAGGCCTCCGAGGAGGTCGGGCTGGACCCGTCCCGGGTGCGGCTGCTGGGCCGCATGGACGACTACCTGTCGATCACGCACTTCCACATCGTGCCCTGGGCCGCGGCCATCGACGACTTCGACGGCCTGGACGCCCGGACGGGCGAGATCGACGAGGTGTTCGCGTTCCCCCTGGCGTACCTGGCCGACGAGCGCCACGTCCTGCGCCTGCCCTGGAAGCGGATGGGCGTGCGCGAGGACGTCCTGTTCGTCCCGTACGGCGACCAGTTGTTGTGGGGACTGACGGCCCGCATCCTCTACCGCCTGCTGGAGATCCTGTCGTGACGAACCCCGGGAAGACCGCGATCCTCGACACCCCCGACGCCATCGCCGTCCTGGACGCCCTGAAGGCCGCGAAGACCGTCGTGCTGACCACCCACGAAGGCCCCGACGCCGACGGCATCGGTTCCGAACTGGCCCTGGCCCGCGCGCTGCGCCGGCTGGGCAAACGGGTCTTCATCCGCAACCAGGACGCCATGGCGCGCCGCTTCCGGTTCCTGGACCGCGACGACGACGTGGTCTGCTGGAAGCCGGCTGTGGACGCAGCCACGGTGGCCTCGGCCGACCTGGCCCTGCTGGTGGACACGGCCGAGTTCCGGCGCGCCGGCGTGGTCGGCGAGGCGTTCTCCCGGCGTGCCGGCGCAACCTTCGCGATCGACCACCACGCCCCGAACGGCCAGACGATCCCCGGCATCCTGGGCAGCGACTTCAGCAGCACCGGCGAACTGGTGACGCACCTGCTGGATCGCCTGGGCATTCAGGTCACCCGCGACGTCGCGACCCCCCTGTTCGCCGCGATCCTGTTCGACACCGCGCAGTTCCGGTTCTGCCGCAACGACCCCGAGGTCTTCGCGACCGCCACGCTGCTGGTCCGGGCCGGAGCCGACGCCGAGGCCATCGGCAAGGCCCTGTTCGGCACCTCCACGAAGGACGCCAAGCTGATGGAGTCGCGCGTGCTGGCCGCCGCGCAGTTCGAGTGCGGCGGTCGCCTGGCGTGGTCGGTCATCGGGCCGCAGACGACCCTGGGCCTTTCGGTGGACCGCGACGAGGTCCGGTCCATGGTGAACGTGCTGGGCGACATCGAGGGCGTGGAGATCGCGTGCCTGTTCAAGGCCGACCCGAACCGCGTCAAGATCAGCCTGCGCAGCCGGGGCCTGACGCCGATCGTGGACGTGGCCGAGGCGCTGGGCGGCGGCGGGCACCCGTTCGCGGCCGGCGGCGACCTGCCCCCGGACCTCCAGGCCGCGATCGCGACCACCCTGCCGATGCTTCGCGCGAAACTGGGGTGATGGCGGGGGACGGGGCCCCCGACCGTACGATGGCGGGGGACGGGGCCCCCGCCCTACAGGAGGGGGCTACTTCGCGGGTTTCTGATCGCCCGAGATGTCCGAATCCACCTCGTAGTTCTCGGGCTTGATCGTCAGCACCATGCAGTGGGCGCGACGGACGACCTTCTCGGTCTGGCTGCCCAGCAGCATGTGCTTGACGCCGGTGTACCCGTGCGACCCCAGCACGATCAGCTCCGCCCCTTTCTCCCAGGCGAACCGGCAGATCTCCAGGTACGGCTTGCCGGCCCGGATCTCGATGTCGACCTTCCGGCGATCCACCTCGGCCAGGCCTCCCTCGTCGAACAGTTCGTTGACGCGACGCCGGACGCCGGCCTGGATGCGGTCCATCTCGGAAGCCTGGCGCTCCATGTCCTCGCCCGTGTCGAACGAGGCGATGGGCTCGACCACGTGCAGGACGTCCACGTGGGCGTCGTACTGCCGTGCCAGTTTCAGGCCGATGTAGAAGGCGCGCCGCGAGGTGTCCGAGAAGTCGATCGGGATGAGGATCCGTTCCACCTTGAACGTCACTTCCATGGAATGCTCCTGTTTCGTTGGGCCCTGAAATCCCGGTCAGAGCGGGATGTTACCATGCTTCCGGGGAGGATTGGAATCCCTCTTGTCGGCCATCGTGGCCAGCGCCGACGCCAGGTACCGCCGGGTGTCGCGAGGGCGGATCACCGCGTCGACGTAACCCCATTCGGCGGCCTGGTAGGGGTTCGCGAACCGCTCGCGATAGGCGTCCACGCGTTCCCGACGCGCCGCCTCGGGGTCCGGCGCCGCCTCGATCTCGCGCCGGTTCAGGATGTTCACGGCGCCCTCCGGCCCCATCACCGCGATCTCGGCGGTCGGGTACGCCAGGTTGAAGTCGCCGCGCATGTGCCGCGACGACATCACGATGTACGCGCCCCCGTAAGCCTTCCGGCAGATGACCGTCAGCTTCGGCACGGTGGCCTCGGCGTAGGCATAGACCAGCTTGGCGCCGTGCCGGATGATCCCGCCGGTCTCCTGGTCCGTCCCCGGCAGGAATCCCGGCGTGTCAACGAAGGTCACCAGCGGGATGTTGAACGCATCGCAGAACCGCACGAACCGCGCCGCCTTCACCGATGCCGCGATGTCCAGGCACCCCGCCAGCACGGCGGGCTGGTTGGCCACGACGCCGATGGTCCGCCCCGCCAGCCTCGCCAGCGCGCACACGATGTTCTCGGCGTGGAACTGGTGCACCTCCAGGAAGCGACCGTCGTCCACCACGCGCCCGATCAGTTCGCGGATGTCATACGGCCGGGCCGACTCCGCCGGCACGATGTCGTCCATCGCCGCGTCCACCCGGTCGGGCGGGTCCTGCGTCGGCATGAAGGGTGCGTCCGAGGCGTTGTTCTGCGGCAGGAATGACAGCAGTTCCCGGATCAGGTCCAGCACGCCCTCCTCGTCCGGGGCCACGAAGTGGGCGACGCCGCTCTTGCGCGCGTGCGTCGATGCGCCGCCCAGCGCCTCCTTGGTCACCTCCTCGGCGGTCACCGTCCGGATGACCTCTGGGCCGGTGATGAACATGTGCGACCCGCGCTCCGCCATCATCACGAAGTCCGTGATGCCCGGCGAGTAGACGGCCCCGCCCGCGCACGGGCCGAGGATCGCGCTGATCTGGGGGATGACGCCCGACGCCAGCGTGTTCCTCAGGAAGATCTCGGCGTACCCCGCCAGCGAGACCACGCCCTCCTGGATGCGCGCCCCGCCCGAGTCGTTCAGGGCGATGATGGGCGCCCCGACCTTCAGCGCCAGATCCTGGATCTTGCAGATCTTGCGCGCGTGGGCCACGCCCAGCGACCCTCCCAGCACCGTGAAGTCCTGGGCGTACACGAACACCGGCCGCCCGTCCACGCGCCCGAACCCGGTCACGACGCCGTCGCCGGGGAACACCTGCCGGTCCATCCCGAAGTCGTCGCAATGGTGCGACACGAAGGCGTCCATCTCCACGAACGTCCCCGAGTCCACCAGCATCGCGATGCGCTCGCCTGCAGTCAACCGCCCTTCCTGGTGGCGCCGGGTGACGCGTTCCGTGCCGCCCCCGGCCTGGGCCTGCCTCTCCAGGGCGTCCAGCCTCGCCAGCAGTTTCTCCCTGTCCTCGAACGCCATGCTGCCTGCCCTCCCCTACCGGGACACCTTCTCGTACAACGCCTCGTAGGCCCGCGCCGAGGCCTCCCACGAGAAGTCCTCGGCCATCGCGCGCAGGCGCGTCGCCCTCAGTGCCTCCGGGTCGTCCCACAGCGCCCTCGCGCGCCGGATCGCCCACGCCAGCGAGGCCCGGTCGAACGACCGGAACTTCAGGCCGGTGCCGCGCCCCGGTTCCTCGTCCACGTCGCGTACCGTGTCCTCCAGCCCGCCGGTCCCGTGCACGACCGGCAGCGTTCCGTACCGCATCGAGTAGATCTGGTTCAGTCCGCACGGCTCGAACCTGGACGGCATCAGGAAGAAGTCGGACCCGCCCTCCACCCGGTGGGCCAGGGTTTCGTCGTACGCGATCCGCAGGCCCACCCGGCCAGGATGCCGCGCGACGGCGGCCCGGAACGCCTCCTCGACCTTCCGCTCGCCGGTGCCCAGCGCGACCAGGCTGCCGCCGGCCGCCACCAGGTCGTCCAGGCATTCGCCCATCAGGTCGTATCCCTTCTGGGAGGTCAGCCGTCCGACGACGCCGAACAGTGGCCCGTTCGGTTCGGTCAGTCCGAACGTCTCCAGCAGCACCTTCCGGCATTCCGCCTTCCCGGACAGGTCCTTCGCCGAGTAGGTTGCCGGCAGGTGGTGATCCGAGGCGGGGTCCCAGTCCAGGTAGTCGGCGCCGTTCAGGATCCCGGAGAACCGTTCCTCCAGCGCCCGGAGGACGCCGTCCATCCCGACGCCGCCCTCGGGGGTCCGCACCTCGCGCGCGTAGGTCGGGCTGACCGTCGTCACGGCGTCCGCGCACACCATCCCCGCCTTCAGGAACGACAGCCGCCCCCAGAACTCGGCGCCTCCCTCGGCCCGGTACGCGGCCCAGGGCAGCCCCACCTCGGGCACCACCTCGGCCGGGAAGTTCCCCTGGTAGGCCAGGTTGTGGACCGTCATCACCGTGCCGGACAGTTCCAGGTGGTTCCAGCGGTTGAATGCGGGCACCAGGCCGGCCTGCCAGTCGTGCCCGTGGATCACGTCCGGACGCCAGCGCAGCGCCCGCAGCAGCCGGAACGCGGCCGCCGCCAGGAACGCGAACCGCACGTGGTTGTCCGCGTAGTCCCCGTCCCGGGTACCATACAGTTCGGGCCTGCCGTACAGTTCGTCGCACCCCAGCAGGTAGACCCGGGTCCCCGCGGGCAGCATCGACTGGAAGACCTGGAATTCGCAGGTCCGATCGCCCAGCGTGACCGGGAACGAGATCCCGGCCGGCTGGACGTGGTATCGGGCCCGGTCGACCCGGGCATACAGCGGCGTCGCGATCGCGACCTTGTGCCCGCGGCGGGACAGCGCCTCGGGAAGGGCGGCGCAGACGTCCGCCAGCCCGCCCGTCTTGCTGAAGGGGACCACTTCCGAGGTGACGTGCAGAACGTCCGCCATTGCGCGCATCCCTCTCCTCGTCCGGGGCGGGAGTCTACCACGAACGGCCGCAGTCGAGGTCGCAGCGACGTGCGAGCCGGGGACGCCGACGAACTAGGTCTGGGGAGCCATCGGGGACAGGTCCAGGGGGGGGACAGGCATCCATTCCTGCCAGGCCGCCCCGTTCCGCATCCGGTACCGCTGCGGTTCGAAGCCCCGGTGGGTCAGTTCGGCCAGGAACTTCTGCAGCAGGGAATCGAAGTCGGGGGCGTCGCGCACCACGAACTGCAGCAGGAAGTGCAGGGGGTCCGAGCACTGCGTCTCGGCATACAACCGCGTCCGCGCCTTGTCGTTGCGGGAGAACACGGTCACCTGGAATACGACCGTGTGGGCCAGTTTGGTGGCCTCCAACTGGAAGCGGCTGTGTTCCTGCATCATCGCGAGAATTGTCGCACTGCCGGGTTCCGCGCGTCAAGACCGCGTCCTCGATGACGTCAAGTTGACTTGCGGGGATCCGGATTGGTACAGTCCCCCCACACTTCACCGCGTCCAGCACGGGGGGTTCGGAATGCCTTTCGAGAGATCCCGTTCGGGGGATGTTCGCCTGCCCGTTGCGTTCGCGGTGCGTTTCCAGGTCAAGGGCGAGCCCGCCAGCGGCGTCGCGATCAACGTTTCGCCGGAGGGCCTGTGCCTGCACACCCGCCAGTCCCTGAAGGAGGGGCAGGTGCTGGTCCTGACGCTGTCGGCCCCGGAGTACCCGGAGGTCGAGACGCAGGCCCAGGTCCGGTGGGTCGTGGAGATGTCGCCGATGCTGCAGCCGACCTTCCCCTTCGAGGCCGGCCTGCGCATCGAGGACCCGCCCCAGGCCTTCCTCGACCTCTTCCACCGCGAGAACGTGCGCTTCGTGGACTACCGGGACGCCCCCCGCTACCCGAACCAGATGCGCGTGCAACTGGCGGGTCCGGGCACCTGGGAGACGACCTTCGCGCTGAACATCGGGCGCCGGGGCCTGTTCGTCCGCACGGTGCAGGAGGGGCTGGAACCCGGGGCGCTGGTCCAGATCAAGGTCCACATGCCGGGGTATGCGGAACCGATCCCGATCCGCGCCGAGGTGGTCCACCGGCTGGGCCCCGAACACGCCCTGGACGTGGGGGCCGAGCCCGGGATCGGCGTGCGGATCCTGTCGATGCCCGCCGCGATGAAGGACCCCTGGGACCGCTTCATGACCAGCCTGGAAGAACGCTTCGCCGTGTAGGAACCCGCCGGCGATGGCGGGACTGCCTGCCGCGGAAGCGTCCGGGCGTCAGCCCGCCTGGGGATCGGGCAGGGAGAACCGCTTCAGCGCGTCCGGCCACATCAGGGCTTCGGGATCGTCCATCACCTCGCCGCGAAGCAGCCGTGCCCTCAGGGAGGTCCCGCCCAGCCGCAGCACCGCACGGTCCTTGATCCGGGTCCGGCGCGCGATCGGCACCTCGTCCAGCGACGGCGGGGAGACGCCCTCGATGGGCATCGCGTAGCAGCCGGCCGCGCCGTAGTTCTCGACGATGAGTTGCGGCGAATCGAAGCCCGGGAGGAGCAGGTCCGACTTGCCGCCGCCCAGGGTGAACTCCCGTTTCCGGGTCACCCAGGCCTGCCAGGGGCGCGACGCCGGGTCGCCGGACAGGGACGCCAGCAGCAGCACCGCCGAATCCGAAGTCTTCCCACCCTCCGCCAGCCGCAGCCGGACGTCTCCGATGCGCACCACGTCGCCCCAGCGCAGTTCCTCGGACCAGTTCTCCAGCCTTTCGCCGTTCAGGTGCACGGCGGCATCCCCGGCGCGCCGCAGGTGGAAGTGCCCGTCGACGTAGGTGACCAGCAGGTGGTGCTGGGCCACCGACGGCTCCTTGATGCGGACGTTGTTGTCCTCGGCCGACCCGACGGACGTCATCGTCGTGGAGAACCGGTACTTGTAGACCCGGTCCCGCACCTCGATGAACAGGTAGGCCTCGGTGGAAATGGCCGGCGTGGACATCGCGACCTCCTACTGGCGCAGCACCGCCAGGGCCTCGTCGATGCGGGCCATCGTGGCCTGCAGGTCGGCCTCCTTCTCGCGCTCGCCCTCGACGACCTCCTCCTTCGCACGGGCCACGAAGTCGGGGTTCGACAGCTTCCGGGTGACGACCTCCAGGTCCTTGCGGGCCTTCTCGCGCTCCTTCTCCAGGCGCACGACCTCGGCGGCCAGCCGTTCCGCCCCGATCTGCACGTAGCAGTCCGCCGACGCGCCGATCGACACCGCGGCACCCTCCGGCCGGGACGCGTCCGCGTCGATGGCCAGGCTGCCCGTGCGCCCCAGGCGCGTCACGTCGTCGGCATGCGCCAGCAGGTGGGCGCCGACCTCCGCCGAGTGCGGCCGGACCACGACGTCCACGCGATCCGACGGGGGCACGCCCGCCTGCGACCGCACGCCCCGGATCGCGGTGATGACCTCCAGCACCTCGTCCAGCACCGCCGCGTCGGCCGGGTGCGCCGGCACGTCCGCGCCCGTGGGGAACGGCGCGATCATGATGCTGTCCGGCGGGTCCTTCAGCATCGGCCGCAGCCGCTGCCACAGTTCCTCGGTGATGTACGGCATGAACGGGTGCAGCGCCCGCAGGACCTGGTCCAGCACGACCACCAGCACCGCCTGCGTGGCGCGCCGCCGCTCGCCGCCCTCGTTCAGCGCGCCCTTGGCCAGTTCCAGGTACCAGTCGCAGAACCGGTGCCACGTGAACTGGTACAGCGTGGAAGCCGCCTCGTTGAACCGGAACTCGGCCAGCGCCTGGTCCGTGTCGGCCACCGCCTCGTGCAGCCGCGTCAGGATCCAGCGGTCCGCCGGCGACAGCATCGCGTCGTCCGGCACGGTCGCGGTCCCCTCGAAGTCCTCCAGGTTCATGAACGCGAACCGCGCCGCGTTCCACAGCTTGTTCACGAACTCGCGGTACCCCTTCAGGCGGTCCATCGACAGCTTGATGTCGCGCCCCTGGGCCGTCATGTTGGCCAGCGTGAACCGCAGCGCGTCGGCGCCGACCTCGTCCACGACCTCCAGCGGGTCGATGACGTTGCCCTTCGTCTTGGACATCTTCAGGCCCTTCTCGTCGCGCACCATCGCGTGCAGGTACACGGTGCGGAAGGGCACGTCGCCCATGAAGTGCAGGCCCATCATCATCATCCGGGCGACCCAGAAGAAGATGATGTCGAAGCCGGTCTCCATCACGGTGGTCGGGTAGAAGGTCTTCAGCGCCTTCGTGTCGTCCGGCCAGCCCAGCGTGGAGAACGGCCACAGCCCGGACGAGAACCACGTGTCCAGCACGTCCGGGTCCTGCCGCCACGAGGTGCCGCCGCACTTCGGGCACGGGGTGCCGGGCGCGGGCGCCTCGACGTCCACGTGCATGCCGTCGCAGCCCTTCGCGGTGCAGTACCACACGGGGATCTGGTGGCCCCACCACAACTGGCGGCTGATGCACCAGTCGCGGATGTTCTCCATCCAGTTCATGTAGGTCTTTTCCCACGCCTGCGGGAGGAAGACCGTTCGGCCGTCCCGAACTGCCTGGATCGCCGGTTCCGCCAGCGGCTTCGTGCGGACGTACCACTGCAGGCTGACGGTCGGTTCCACCACGACGCCGGACCGCTGGCAGTGGCCGACGCGGTGGGTGTAGTCCTCGACCTTGACCAGGGCCCCGGTCGCCTCCAGGTCCTCGACGACCTTCCTGCGGGCCGCGTAGCGCTCCATGCCGCGGTAGGCCGGCGGCACGTTATCGTTCAGGTGGGCGTCCTCGTCCAGGATGACGATGACGGGCAGGTCGTGCCGCAACCCGGTCTCGAAGTCCGAGAAGTCGTGCCCGGGGGTGATCTTCAGCGCGCCGGTCCCGAAGGTCAGGTCCACGGCCTCGGCGTCGGCGATGATGGGGATGTGCCGGTCCGTCAGGGGCAGGTGCACCGTCTTGCCGACCAGGTGCTGGTGCCGCGGGTCGTCGGGGTGCACGGCGACCGCGGTGTCGCCGAACAGCGTCTCGGGCCGCGTGGTGGCCAGCACCAGGCTTTCGTCGCTGCCGTCCACGGGGTAGGCGATGTGCCACAGGTGCCCCTTGACCTCCTTCTCCTCGACCTCCAGGTCGGACAGCACCGTCTTGATGCCAGGCGACCAGTTGACCATGCGCTGGGCGCGGTAGATCAGGCCCTCGCGGTACAGTTGCACGAAGACGTGCCGGACGGCGCGGGACAGGCCCTCGTCCAGCGTGAAGCGCTCGCGGTCCCAGTCCACGGAGACGCCCAGGACGGTCATCTGCTGCGTGATGCGGGAGTGGCAGGCGTCCTTCCACTTCCAGACTTCCTGCAGGAAGGCCTCGCGGCCCAGGTCGTACCGGCTGACGCCCTTCTTCTGCAGCTCGCGTTCCACGACCATCTGCGTCGCGATGCCCGCGTGGTCGGTGCCGGGCAGCCACAGCGCGTTGAAACCGCTCATGCGCTTGTAGCGGATCAGGGCGTCCTGGATCGCGAACGTCAGGCCGTGCCCCATGTGCAGGTGGCCGGTGACGTTCGGGGGCGGGATGACGATGCAGTACGGTTCCTTGTCGCTTTCGTCGGCGGCGCGGAAGTATCCGGCATCGCGCCAGACCTTGTACCACCGCTCCTCGACCGCCTTGTGCTCGTAGCCTTTCGCCAGGGGCTCCATCTCGCCTCCGCAGGATCGACGGCTGGGGATTATATGCTGGAACGGGGGATGACGTGTAGAAGGGCGGGAGCCCCGTCCCCCGCCTGGGCTTAATCGGCGAACAACGCCTCGGCGAACTCCTTCGGGTCGAACGGGCGCAGGTCGTCGATGCCCTCGCCGACGCCGACGAAGCGGATGGGCAGGCCCAGGTCGCGGGCGATCGACAGAACCACGCCGCCCTTCGCGGTGCCGTCCAGCTTGGCCAGCACGATGCCGGTCACGTGGACGGCCTGCTGGAAGATGTCCGCCTGCCGGACCGCGTTCTGGCCCATCGTGGCGTCCAGCACCAGCAGCACCTCGTGCGGCGCGCCGGGGACGGCCTTGCCCAGGACCTTGTGGACCTTCTTCAACTCGTCGACCAGGTTCACGTTGGTGTGCAGGCGGCCGGCGGTGTCGGCGATGACCAGGTCGGCGCCGTCCGCCACCGCCTTCTTCCCCGCGTCGAACATCAGGGACGCCGGGTCCTGGCCCGGGTTGCCGGCCACGACGGGCACCCCGACGCGCCCGCCCCAGATGACCAACTGGTCCATGCCGGCGGCGCGGTAGGTGTCTCCCGCGCACAGCAGCAGGTTGCGGCCCTGGTTCTTGTAGTAGTGCGCCATCTTGCCGATGGTGGTGGTCTTGCCGGTGCCGTTGACGCCGACGACCATCATCACGGCGGGCGCCCCCGCCTGGCCCTTGGGTTCGGGCGCGCCGTGGGGCAGGTTCTCCAGGATCTGAAGCGTCTTGCCGCGGAAGAACTCCAGCACCTGCGGGCCCAGCGGGCCGGCCGACGGCTTGAACTCGTTCCGCAGGGCGTCGATCCACTGCGTGGCGGTCTGCACGCCCACGTCGGCGGTCAGCAGGGCCTCCTCTGCCTGGGCGATCAGGGCGTCGTCCAGCGTGCCGCGCTGGAAGGCCTCCTTCAGGCGCGCGACGAAGCCTTCCTTGCGGGTGCGTTCCAGGCCGGCGCCCAGCGGCTTCACCGGCGGCAGTTCGACGACCAGCTTCGGCTCGACCTTGGGCTCCGGGACGGGCGCGGCGGCCTTGGCCTTCGCGCCGACCTTCGGGGCCTCGCGCAGCGGGGGCTCGGCGGGACCGGCGGGCGGGGCGACCTTGCCGGCGGGCCTGCCAGGGGCCTTGCCAGGAACGGCGTGGCCGGGAACGGCCTGCCCCGGGGCGACGGGCCGCGCGGGCTGGCCGGTGCGGGACGGGGGCGGCGCCTTGGCCGGCGGGCCGGCGGGACGCTGCGGCGGGGCCTCCTCGTCGAACTCCTCGGGCAGTTCCCGGGAAGGCCTCTTCTTCGACAACCGGGCGACGACCAGCCCCATCAGGGCGGCGAAGCCCATGGCCAGCACCAGGGCGACGATCGTGGACACGTCCATGGGTACTCCAGGCAGCCTCGAAACCGGGGCGAATCGTATTCGACGGGGGTGCGATCGTCAATCCGGCGGGCTGTAGGGCAGGGGCCCCGTCCCCGCCTCCTGGTGGCAGGCACGGCCGTTTCGTGGAAGACCGGGTCCGGGGGTGCCCCTCCGGGAACGGAGGCCAGCGGGGGCCCCGTCCCCCGCCGCCCGCCTGTTGCGACGATCGCACTGGGACCCGGGTGGAGTGGGAAGGGGTTCCGGACGATGAAAGGAACGCCAGCGATGGATGGCCTGGGAGTTCAGTCCAGCCCGGCCAGCACGCACTTGAGGTACTCGCCTTCCGGGAAGGCGGGGTGGACGGGGTGGTCGGGCGCGGCGCCGCGAACGGACAGCAGCGTCAACCGCCGCCCGGCCTGCGTGGCGGCATCCCGCAGGATCTCCAGGAACAGGTCGCGCCGCACCGCGCTGCTGCAAGAACACGTGACCAGCATCCCGCCGGGCGCCACCGCGGCGATCGCGTCGCGGTTCAGGTGAAAGTAGCGCTGGGCCGCGGCCTCAAGATCGGACCGCCCTCCGGCCAGTTTGGGCGGGTCGCAGACGACCAGGTCCCACTTCTCGCCGGACTGCATGCGCTGGCGGACGTCGGCCTCCTCGAACCGCACGTTCGCCAGCCCGTTGCGCTCGGCCGCGGTCCGCGCCATCGCGATGGCGGGCTGCGACGAGTCCACGCCCACGACCTCGGCGGCGCCCCCGGCCGCGGCGTTGATGGCGAACCCGCCCCCGAAGCAGAACAGGTCCAGCACGCGCCGACCGGCCGCCAGTCCTCGCACCATCGCCCGGTTGTCGCGCTGGTCGCAGTAGAAACCGGTCTTCTGGCCCCGCCACGGATCCGCCAGGAAGGACAGGCCCGCCTCCTTCACGACCACCGGTTCCCGCGGTTCGGGCACCGGCAGCGTGGCCATGCCCTCCTCGCGACGAACCACCGTCGGCACGCGGTGGACGACCTCTTGGATCGCCCCCGGTGCGACTTCGGCCTGCGCCAGCGCCGCCCGGATCGCCGCCTCGATGGCCGGCCGGTGACGCTCGGTCCACAGCGCCGTTTCGGACGCCACGGCCACGCCGCCCATCACGTCCACGGTCAGGCCGGACAGGCCGTCCCCTTCGCTGTTCAGCAGGCGCCAGACATCCGTGTCGCCCGACGGCAGGCCCAGGCGCCGCCGCATCGCCGCCGCGTTCGCAATCCGCGCCGCGATCACCCCGTCGGGGTCGTCCGGCAGCGACTCCTCGCGGTCCAGTCGCGCGATCCGCACCCGGTACAGCGACCCCGGGTGGAACCAGCCGGACCCGATCGGCCGCCCCTCGGCGTCCTGCACGTCCACCCAGTCGGCCGGCTGCGGGTCGCCGGCGACCTCCGCCACCGCCCCCGAGAACACCAGCGGATTCCCGTGCCAGAACGGGCGCGCGCGCCCCGGTCGCAGTCGGACGATCGCTCTGGGCATCCTTCTCCCCCCACCGGCACCCGGTCGCGGGCCTCGCACCCGGGTCGCCGACTTGGCGGCCCGTCGCGCGCGATCCTACGATCGCCGCGGGGCGGTGGCAAAGGCAGAATGTGCCGCCCGCCGGGGGGTTCGAATGGCGCGACGCCGGGCAGGGTTCGCGAAACGGGTGCTGGCCTCGTGCGCCTGCTCCTGCGCCATCGCCGGCCTCGCAGCCTGCGCGACCACCGTCCCGAAGGCGCCTTCCGGGCCCTCCCCTGCCCCCTCGCGCCGCGCGTCCACGAATGCCCCCGCGCTGTCGGCAGCCCGCAACCCCCGCGCCGACACCTCGCAACGCTGCCAGGACCTCCTTCCCCTGATCCGGCAGGTCGCCGCCGAGGCCAACATGGACGCCGCGCTGCTGGTCGGCCTGGTCCGCACCGAGTCCAACTTCCGACCCGACGCGAAGAGCCCCGTCGGCGCGCTGGGCCTGACCCAGGTGATGCCCCTGACCGGCCGCGCCAAGAAGTGCGGCGACCTGCGCGATCCCGCCCAGAACCTCCGCTGCGGCGCCCGGGTCCTGCGCGCCTTCCTCGACTGGTACAAGGGCGACCTGTACCTCGGGCTCTCCGGCTACAACGCCGGCCACGCCATGCCCGACAAGGCCGCCCGCACCAGCGCCCTCCCCGCCAATGCCGACTACGTCGAATCCGTCCTGTGGGGCCGGGCGAGATTCCGGTCGAAGGGGTGCGAGTTCTGAAAAGCCTGGTCGGATCGAGGCGAGCGGGACGTCACACCCGAGCCGGGCCCTTCCGGGAGATCTTCTTCCCGGCGACCGGTCGCTTCCTCTTAGCGGCCACCTGCGGGGCCGGTGCGGGCGGGCGCTTTCCCGTCATGGACGCTCCACTCGTGGAGGACGCAGGTGATACCGAGGGCGCCGGCTTCGACGCCCCCGCCTCCGTGGCCTTGGGCGCGTTGGGCTGTGAGGCCACAGCCGTATCTCCTGTATTGCCAAAGACATCCGACTCGATGGCCTTCGCGATGTCGCCGGTCTTCGCCGTGGTTCCGGCGTCAGTGACCAGGTTCTCCTTGGAGTGCTTGCCCTTGGCGCTCTTCAGATCCTCCGCGTAGGAACCTTCCATCCGCTTCCAGATCGGCCCGGCAGTTGGGTCGGCCTTGATCTTGGCGGGCAGGGGCTTCGGCAAGTCGATCTCGGTTGCCTTGTACGCAGGGTCTTCCAGGGTCTTCAGAACCTGTTGCAGCGAGGCCGCGACCACCCCGGCTATCACCTCGTATTCCTGGGTCCACTGGTTCTTCTCGCTGTCCCCGTGGAACCTTCCCAGCGTCGTGTCCACCGCGACCTTGTTCAACTGGTCGTGGTAGTTCTTGGTCCTGGTCAAGCCCTGGCCCGCCTCGCTCTCGAGGAACGTCCCCGCAGGATCGGCTGCATCTTCCATCGAGGCCCAGGGAGAGTTCAGTCTCTCATCGACAGCATCGCGCGCGTGGATTCGATCGAGAGCCCGGGGGGCCATGTGCCCGGAGGCGAAGGCGTCCTCCAGGAAGTGCGATGCGAATCCTTCTTCCAGCATGGCCTTGTGGCGATCCCCGACGCGCGCGTGCTGGAGCGCGAGTTCATGATGGGTGCGGTACTCCTGGTGGTTCAAGGGATAGAAGTGATTGATGTTGGACGCAGCCGCCTTCCATTCGGCCCCCTTGTCGAACCCCTTCGTATCGTTCTTTCCGACACCCGATTCCTCGTCGAGTTTCTCGACGGTCTGGTCGTAGTCGCCGGCATACCGGCTGGCATCCCCGAACGAGATGCGCCCCTCCTTCGTCTCGACCTGGGGAGGCGGATTCGAATTCTCGAGAATCCACGCGGACAGGTTCGTCGTCGGATCGACCGGGCGCCTGCAGACCTGTTCGCTGCCCGACATCATCGACTGGCCGAAAGGGGACGCGGTCCTTTTCTTCCCTGCCGCCTTCGCGGCCGCCTTGTCGCCGATCAACTTGTGCTCGCCGCCCGCCCAGGCCTGGATCGCCGGTCCGCCCGTGTGCTCGCGGATCGCGGCGGCCCGCCCGCCCAGGAGCGACGACATCGCCGCGTCCGCATCGGCCTCGAGGGACGGCGAGGACGCACCCAGGCTGGCCACGTCCGGGGACATCGTCTGGAAGTGCTGCTGCATGACGTGGGCCAACTCGTGCAGCAGGATCATTTCGCCCTCGGCATTGCCCGCGGCAATCCCGGGTTCGCCCAGCACGATGTCGGTGCCCACGGTATAGGCCCGAGCTCCCACCGCCTGCGCGGAGCGCGCCGAGTCGGGATCCGAGTGCACGCGGACCCGGCCGAGATCCTGTCCCAGCAGCGATTCCATCCGCGCGCGCATGGAGGCGTCCAGCGGCCTCCCGGGTTGTCCCAGGGCATCCCGGACGAGATCGGCGGGCTTCCCTCCCTCCCTCGGACGGTCCACGCCCCGCCCCGGAGTCATCCCCTCCAGAAGCCGCTCGCACACGAGGATGTCGCCGCGGTCCAGGTCGCCAGCCACGTACATCCGTTGCAGGCCTTCGAAGACCGCCTGCATGGAATCACTGGCACGCACCAGGGACTCGACCCGGAGGGCCAGTTCCTCGCGTTCCTTCCCGACCCGCGTGCGTTCCAGCAGATCCCGGATCCCGGACTTTCCGGGCCGATCGGATGACCTGTCGCTGCTGGCCATGGACTCCTCCACGGACTAGGGTTCGTCCTGCACCTCCGCCCGCCTGGGCGTCCCCTTCTTCCACTCCCCCACCCGATGCAGTACACCCGCAGCCTTGCACTCCGCCCCGGCGGCGTCAACCAGGTGCTTCATCGCGATGGGCCCACCGGCCTCGGCCGCGGCGTAGGCGGCCCGCAGCACCGCGTTCTTGATGTTGCCGCCCGCGATGTCGAACTGCCGCCCCAGCGCCGCGAAGTCCACGTCCGCCCCCACCGGCGCGCGCCCCGGGATCAGCGTCTGCCAGATGCGCGCCCGGAGCGCCGCGTCCGGATGCGGGAACGTCACCCGGAACCCGATGCGACGCTTCAGCGCGTCGTCCAGCCCGCCGAACAGGTTCGTGGTCAGGATCACCACGCCGTCGAACCGCTCGACCTCCTGCAGCAGCAGGTTCACTTCCATGTTCGCGTACCGGTCGTTGGACGAGTTCGCCTCGCTGACGCGCCGCGAGAACAGCGCGTCCGCCTCGTCGAACAGCAGCATGGCGTGACTGGCCCTCGCCCGCGCGAACACGTCCTGGATGTGCTTCTCGGTCTCGCCGACCCACTTGCTGACCACCGCCGGGATGTTCACCCGGAAAAGCGGCCGCCCGATCTCGTTGGCCAGCACCTCGGCGCACAGCGTCTTGCCGGTGCCGGGCGGCCCGTCGAACAGCGCGATGATCCCCTTGCCCGTGGACAGGCGCGTCCCGAATCCCCACCGGTTCATCACGAAGGCGTGGTTCCGGCAGGCGCCCAGCACGTCGCGCACCTGCCGCATCTCGTCGTCGGGCAGGACCACGTCCAGGAGCGTCAGGCGCGCCTGCGTCGCGACCGCGTAGTCCTCCAGGCTGGCCCGCAGTTGCGCGTCCGCCGCCTCCCGCAGCAGCGCCATCGTCACGCGCGGCGCCTTCGGGTCCTGCGCCAGCGCGCGGTTCAGCGCCACCATCACCGCGTTCTTGATCGTCCCCCCCGCGAAGTCGTACAGGTTCGCCAGCGTCGGCACGTCCACGTCCTCCGCCAAGGGCAGGCCCGGCGGCAGGAACATCTCCCAGATCTGTTCGCGCAGGTCCGGCCCGGGGATGGGCAGTTCGCAACGCAGGATGATGCGCCGGTCCAGGGCCGCGTCCAGGCGCGCCGGCTGGTTCGTCGCCATCAGCAGCACGCCCTCAAACCGCTCGACGAAGGCCAGCAGCGCCGACAGCCGCGCCCCGCGTTCGGCGAACAGCCCCTCGCAGTCGTCGAAGAAGACGATCGCCCCGCGCACCGACGCCTCCAGGCGCAGGTCGGCCAGCAGCGGCTCCACGCCCCCCGTCGTCTCCTGAAGCTTGCTGCTCAAGACGCGCAGCAGCGGCCGCCCCAGGTGCGTGGCGATGGCCGTCGCGAACAGCGTCTTGCCCGTGCCCGGCGCGCCGGTCAGCAGCAGCGTCACGCCCCGCCCGTACGGAAGGAACGCGTCGTACCCCCACTCCGACAGCGACGCGGCGAAGTCCCGGCCCGGCGTCAGAACGGCCAGCACGTCGTCGCGGATCCGCGGCGGCAGGACGATCCGGTCCAGCGCCACGGACTCGCGCACCACCTCGCAGAACGGCACCAGCGTCTCGGACAGCGTGGCGTCGCCCATCACGTGGTGCAGCAGCCGCGACGGCACCGACAGTTCCTGGTGCAGGACGTTGTTGGACCCGCGGGGCTGCGTCAGCACCAGCAGCCCGGACGACACCAGGCGCCCCTCGTGCGACAGCGCCCGGCGTGCCGCCATCTTCTCATCCCAGGTGTCGCAGGCGACCTGGATGGCCAGGCTGACGTCGATGGTGTCCAGCAGGAACCCGCCCCGCAGCTTCTTGTATTGCGGCAGCAGCGACGCGTCCAGCAGCGGCGCCAGCACCACCAGGAACAGCTCGACCTCCAGCGCGTCCAGTTCGAACCGCTGCGCCAGGTCGTGCAGCGGGATCGCCAGCCCCGCCTCGGCCGCGGTGGCACGGGCGTCCGCCAGCCCCACCCGTGCCGCCCGCAAGGCAGCCAGGTCCGCCGCCACGTCGGTTCCGTCCGCCGCGCGCTGCCGGGTCTCCACCAGCGCGGCGATCCGCTCCACCTCCCGGTGCAGGTAGTCCTCGTTGCGGTGGAGATCGAGAGGCGTGGGAGGTCGGGTCCTCATGAATTCAGCTCCATGTTTTCGCGCTAGAAGTTCGCCCACGCACAAAGGCACTTCGGTTTCTCGGTCGGAGTGTCGCAACCGTTGATCCCCGGCGCCGTGTTGTCAAGTTTGCTACCGAGCGTAGCCCATGCGGCCAGGCAGTAACTCCCCTCGGCACTACAATGGTCGCTGCACTTCGTCTGACCTTCGGCTGTAACTGCGTTTCGACCCAGATACACCCCCCCTACCGAGACGTAGGGCGCGTAGAGTCCCTTCTTGGCAGTGACGCCACCTTCGGACTCGAGCACCAACATGTCCGATGCGGCAGTCGTTCCAAATCGCAGCGACCCATCAGGGCTGGAAGAGGAAAGCCCCCACCCACCCACGGAAACGTAGCTCCCGAAGTTCGCATTGCCGTTCACCTGCAGCGTGCCGTCGGAGTACATGATGAACTGCTTCGACGTGTCGCCATCGGGCGCGAATCCAAGGTAGGGATTCGAGTTCTGGACATGCTGGATGTACCAGCCATGTTCCCCGCTGGCCACCCGGAAGTCGCCATTCAAGTCTAGAGCACCCTGCGGGCTCGCCGTCCCAATCCCGACCTTCCCGGCGACCCGCGCATCGCCCGGCACGTTGTACGCCCCCGATGAGGGTTGGGCGAGCGTCTGGGACACCCACGCGAAGGGGGCCGCCGACAACCGGATGCGCGGCGCCAGCGTTCCGATGCCGTCCGCATCGACTTCCAGCCAGCGTTCGCCGACGATCTGAAGGCGCAGTTCGATGGCCTTCTGGGCATCCGTGCCGCCCAGTTCCACGTGGTAGAAGCCGGCATCAATCGGAACGGCCGGGTGAACCTCAAACCAGACAGCCGCCTCGGCCGCCTCGGTCTCGAAGAGGCGGAACGTCATCGTCAGGCCCGCATGCGAGAACCCGACGCCGTCCTTCAGCAGCACGCCGTTGTATCCGATCGTGGTTGACAATTCGGCATTTGCCACGGACGGGACCAACAACCCCATGAACATCGCCAGAATCATCCTGCGCATCGTCTCCCCCTGGCACGAGAAGCGTTCACCACACAACGTCCACAGGAATCTTTCTCCTCGCGATGCCGTTCCCAAGTTGTCCGAAGTACCCGTTCCCCCAACAGGCGATCCCGCCGTCCGCGAGGATGGCACATGTGTGGTTGCCGCCTGCAGCCACCGCCTTGACCCCCGCCGTCAGGCCCAAGACCTGCGTCGGAGCGTTCCTGTTGTCCGTCGTTCCATCTCCTACCTGGCCGCTGACGTTGTATCCCCAGCACTTCAAACTGCCGCCCTCCAGAAGGGCGCAGTTGTGGCTGCTGCCGGCATCAATGGCGACAACCCCCGCGCCGAGCCCGGAGACATCCGTGGGGTTATAGAGGTCGGGGCGTCTTCCCGTCGTTCCATCCCCCACCTCGCCGTGATCGTTTTCTCCCCAGCACTTCACGCCCCCTGTGGAAAGAAGAGCGCACGAGTGGTAGTAGCCCAGCGACATGTCCTTCACCCCGGCTGCCAGGTCCGGCACATCCGCAGGGATGGCGTGGACATCCTGATCGCCGGTTCCGATTCCCAACGCGCCCACGGAATTCCTGCCCCAGCACTTGATCCCACCGCCGGCCCCAACGATCGCACACGAATGCTCTTGTCCCGCTGCAATGCCCACCACCCCGGCAAGCCCCGACGTGTTGACGGGCTTGCTGGATGGCGTCGAAGTCCCGTCACCAAGTTGGCCGCTGTTGTTGTAACCCCAGCACCTCACGTCGCCGGTATCGATCAAGGCACACGTATGCGCCCCGCCAACGGCAATCGAGTCGACGCCGCTCCCCAACCCGTTGACTTGGGCTGGGGCTATCTTGTCGGTGGTCGTCCAATCCCCGACCTGGCCGAACTCGTTCCTTCCCCAACATTTCACCCCTCCTCCTTCCAGGAGGGCGCATGAATGGCTCCCGCCTGACTCGACCGCCACGACTCCGCTGGACAGTTCCGAAACCGGGGTGGGGCTGGCCCGATCGGTCGTTGTGCCATCACCGATCTGCCCGTTCATGTTGAATCCCCAGCACCGCAAACTGCCACCCTCGAAGAGGGCGCAGGTGTGGCGCCATCCCGCCTCGATGGCAATCGCCGAGCCCGTCAGATCGGGGATTCTCGCCGGCACGATCTGGCAGTCCGTCGAGCCGCTTCCAAGTTGGCCAACGCTATTGTCGCCCCAGCACCGCACGACGGAATCCGAGAGAATCGCGCAGGAATGCGAGAGGCCTACCGTGATGGATACCGAGTCGTACTCCAGTCCAAAGACCTGGACCGGCGTGTTCCGTGTCGTCGTTGTCTCGTCGGCCAGTTGACCGAAGCGGTTGTCCCCCCAGCACTTCACCCCCCCCCCGGACAGGACGGCGCAGGTGTTCAACTCCGCGGCCGCGATCGCGACCACATCGTTCGACAGGCCCGTAACTGGCGTCGGCACGTTCTTGTGATCCCAGGTCCCATCTCCGAGTTGGCCCGTCTCGTTCAGCCCCCAGCACTTCACGCTTCCATCCGAAACGACGGCGCAGGAGTGTCGATGACCCAACGCAACCGATCTGGCTCCGCTGGTGAGCCCCAGGACCTGGACAGGCGTGTTCCGTGCGGAATTCGATCCGTCCCCCAACTCGCCGTAGTAGTTGTCTCCCCAGCACTTCACTCCCCCGCCTTCGAGAAGAGCGCAAGTATGCACACCGCCCGCCTCGATCCCTACAACACCATTCGTCAGCCCCTGGACTTGCGTCGGGGAATCCCGGTTTTCATTCGTCCCGTCGCCCAGTTGGCCTTCACGATTCAGCCCCCAGCATTTCACGCCGCCGCCGGAGAGAACCGCGCATGTATGCCATCGCCCCCCTTCGATATCGATTGCGTTACCCCCCAGGTCCTTGACCTCGGTTGGAACGCCCTTGTTCCCGGTCGTCCCGTCCCCAAGTTGACCGTAATCGTTCCTCCCCCAGCACTTCACTGAACCGCCGGCCACGATGGCACAACTGTGGTAATCCCCGGCCGCGATCGCCTTCACATCCGCGGTCAGACCCACGACCTGGGTGGGCGAGGCCCTGTCGCTGGTCATCCCGTCCCCAAGCTGCCCGTACTCGTTCTCTCCCCAACACTTCACCGATCCATCGGGAAAAATCGCGCAGGTGTGACTGCTGCCCGCCGCGATTCCGAGGAAAGGAGGGCCTTTGACTTCGGTATCGGGGGTATCGAGGACATCCGAGGGCGCCGAGACCTCTTCCACATCGGCGATTTCGATGAGGTCGACGGGCTCGATCCCTTCATCCACCGTCGATTCGTCGGCCTGGGCCTCCACGTCCTGCGACAGTTCCGGATCCGCTCCAATATCCGTCGCCAGTTCTGTAACCGGGACATCCGTCCCCGGGTCTGCGGCGTCGGGCGAGGACTTTTCGATCTCTGAACAAGCCACGCAGGTGAGCACTGCCAACCCAATGTTCCGGAAGAGGGATGAGTCGCGCACTTTGTCCTCCTGACGTGGTTCCCGATTTCGACGCATCGTCTACCTCCGCAACTTCCGTTGCGAGGCCCCGGTTCAAAACCAACCTCAAGGGCAACTACGATGCGTGATCACAGCACGCAATAGGCAACCCCTGGCTGCATCCCTGGTCAACGCACCTCTTGGAACCGCATGACACTCCGTTGCAGAAATACCCCGGCTGGGGACAGTCGATGTGAATTCCCTTGGTATAGCCTTCGCAGTCCCTATGGTAGTAGAACCCTCCACCGGCTTCCATCCGAAAGTAGTCTACCGTCCCGGAAGCCACCCAGGCGTAAACCTCCTCCGGAATGTCGACCAGTCCCATCTGATAGCTCGTCAGCATTTCAGAAACGGTACACATGTGCGCAGTCCTTGAACCCAACGCCGCTTCGCAAGCCAACTTCGCGGCCTGGTATCCGGTCCTGCTTTCGAACTCGAAAGCCCCCGTGGTGTGTCCCGCGGAACCGAAACTACCCTGGCCGACGACGGCCGGGGCCCCTTCAGTGGTCCCCCGAAACACGGCGTTGACTGAATACCGCGAGCCTCCCGAGGCGATCTCGACTCTTCCTGCTTCTGCAGATCGGCCTGACTCCCATGCAAAAGGTACGGATGACAACAGGATGCGCGGTACCAACGGCCCAATACCGTCCGGATCGACTTCCAGCCAGCATTCCCCGGTGACCAGAAGGCGCAACTCGATGGCTTTCTGCGGGTCCGTGCTGCCCAAATCCGCGTGGTAGAAACCCGCGTCGACGGGAACCGTCTGCGTCTCCCACCAGTCTGCCTCCACCGCATCCTTGGTCTTGAAAAGGCGGAACGTCATCGTGAGACCCGCATGCGAGAACCCGACGCCGTCCTTCAGCAGGACGCCGTTGTATCCGATGGTTGTGGGAACCTGGGCGCCAGAGGCGACCGAGAGAAGGACCAACGCCGAGACAAGGCCCAACAGCCACCCATTTCGACCGATGCGCATCACCCCACCTCCAGGTCTTTCAGGGATTCAGTTGCACCCACTCGTACTGGTCCCCGCCCTTGCCACGGCATCCATAGAAGTTCCCGTGATTGACACCGAGGTCCTGGTCATACGTGATGGCCCCCTGAATGTCGTATGTGCACGGTGGCCTGCCGACGGTTCCGGCGGAGACGATCACGAGGCCCTGGTTGGCCCCTGAATCATCACGAGTCACCCGAATGTTGCCCGCGCGGACGTCCAGTTTGGCCTGGGGATCGGTGCGCCCTATCCCGACGTTGCCGGAAGGCGTGATCCGCATGGCCTCCACCGAATCCCCACTGAACACCCGGGTGTTGCCCAACCCGTCGCCACTGATGACCCAGTGGTCGTCATATCCCGTGAAGACGCCCCCGATTTCGTAGTTCTCCGCCGCCAGAAGGCCAGCCCTCCACTTGCCGTTGGATGCGGCCGATACGCGCATCGACTGGGACTTGCCGCTGCTGTCGACGTGCAGGGCCACCTCAGGCTGGGTCGTTCCGATTCCAACATTCCCGTTGGAAAGCACCCTGATTTTCTCCGTGGTGGCATTGTCCCGGTTGGTCCAGATCGAGAGGTAGGCGTCCCGGTGCCCGCCCGTGTCGAATGCCTCTTCCTTGCCGACCTTGATCATGGCGCCGGTGGAGGGCCCAAGACCGAACTCGATGCCGGTCAAACCCGCAGTCGAACCGGCTTCATAGTATGAATTCTGGAGCACGAGAGGCATGGGATGGAATTCCGCCGACTGGTAAACCCCCACAACGAGTTTGCCGCCCGGGTTGATCGACCCGATGCCGACATTGCCTTCCGACGACACGAACAGGCCAGGTTCCCCTTTGGAAGTCTGCAGCATCGCGACCGGTCTTTGGACCTGGTAGTAGGAAGCCACATCCAACTGCGGCGCGAAGGCGGGAGATGTTGCCAGATGCGTGTCATCGATGACCTCGACGACTGTTTCTTTCTGCTCCCCGACGATCAGGGTGTCGCCCGGTCTCACGTGGCTGGGCTCGCCAGGCGTGGCGAAGAACGTGCCCACTCCTACGACCTGGTTACCGGTGCTGGTGATCTTGGCCGCACCCATGTCCAGGGGCCCGGGTCCGACCACGCCATCCAGGCTGGCGACCCGGGAAGCCCAGGGCACGGCACCAAGGGGCGTGCGTTCCTTCAGCGTGCCGACAGTCTCAAGGCTGACCTCGATCCAGGCCCCGGAATCCAGTATGCGCGGGTCGATGGGGAGTTCCGCATGGAAGTAGCCGCCGGCCGACTGGACGGACACTTCCATCGGCAGACCGACGGCAGTGCCACCCGTCTCGGCGTCGAACAACTGGAAGGTCCCCGTCGTCCCCTGCCACCCGCAATATGGGCCGCATTGCCCATCCTGGAAGAGGACGCCGTTGAAGCCGACGGTCGGCAGGGAGTCAGCCAGGGCCGGCGTAAAGACAAGCGCGAAGACGAGACCCAACAAGACCGCGAATGCGAACCTCATCACCGTGCCCTCCCACAGCGAAATCCCAGACCGGATCGCCAGGAATTCGGTCCTTCCTCGCTGACGAGATGAAAAGCGCCCGCGCCATCTGCGTCGGCCCAGTATCCGCCTCGGATGGCAGCAAACGGCAGTCCATTGTTCCATCCCGTCGCGTCGCGCTTTGCCTGTCCATTGATGCCTCGAGTGGAATCCTTCCCTTCGGCAAAACGAACGGTCCAGGGATGCGAATCAGAGGAAGAGGAACTGGTTTCCATCCAGGTGAAACCGGCTTGCCCCCAGAGGTCGACCCACTCCGACAGGTTGCCGATGGCGTCTTGGACTCCATATGCGGAGACACAATCGTCCTCGGATGCAACAACGATCGATCCCGTGCTCCTCGGTCCGTCGCCAGCCGTATTGCACCTCGCGTTGTGCCAACCATTGTTCACGCCAGGGTCAGGAGTACCGGCAACCGAGGCTTGCCACTCAGAGTTCGTGATCAAATGCTTGCCGCTGGCTGTGCAGGCCTGCTGCGCCTGGAACCAAGTCATCGAACGGGAAGGCATCACCCCCCGAATCGAGCATCCGTACAGAACTTGAATCCGGTTTCCCGAGTCCGGGAAGTCTTCGGAGTAGTCGTCGCATTCCAGGTCTGTTTCACACGAGGGTGGGCTGCCATACTGCCGGTAATCGCACATTTCGATTTTTTCCGTCCCGGCGCAAAGGGGATTGTTCGTTGCCGGGTTGTACATCCACTCCTCGAAACCTGCTTGATTGCCCCACGCCGCGATGGCTTCGGTCACGGCGGCTTGTAGGGCGGAGCAGACCACGGGCTGGCCGTTGTTCCGAGCCCAAATGCTGGACTCGTACTTGTCCACGCAGAAATCGCCGACCGGCACCATGTCCGAGGGGCAGGGACGCAGGCCCTTCTCCAGGGCCTCCAGGCGCTGAAGGATGGCGTCCATGCCGGGAACGGTGTCGGCCTGCTTGCAGACGACCGCGCGCGGGACCCACGAGAAGGGCATGCGGGGCTTCAGGGGGCCCGCGCCGAACGCGGTGTCCTGCAGTTCCACCTCCAGGAAGAGGTCGCCGCCCTGCAGCACCTCGGCCGGGATCGGCAGGTCGACGTGGTAGTACCCCCCGTCGACCTCGACGGCTACGGGCGTTTCCTCGCCCGCAACGGGCCAGACCTGTGTGCCGGCCTCCGGCTGGTCGAACAGCCGGAAGATCCCGCTCCCCTGCCACGAAAACTGCGTACTCTGGAAGATGACCCCGTTGTATCCGACGCTGACCGCGGTCTCGGCCCGGCCGATGGCCGGGATCGCGAGGACCGCCAACACGAGAAGGACTCGTCGCATGGCTTGCCTCCCGGTTGCCGGGCGTGCCGGCTACCCTGCCTGTGACCCGAATGCCCTAGTTCTGGGGCACCTGGATCGCCTGGGCAGGGCCCGAGAGCGAACCGAAGCCGACGACGTTGCCGGACTGGTCCTTCAGGATTCCGCCGGGACCGAACCAGCCGAAGTGCTTCAGGACCGAGGGCGGCACGTCCGCGTCGACGGTCTCGATGATGTCCAGGACGTCCGGCACGTCGGCGACCGTCCCCTCATCGGCCTGCACGTCGGTCGGATGGGTGGTTTCCTCGCCGGCGAGGTCGATGCCCGGGTCGGCGACGTCGAGGACATCCGGAACGTCGACCACGTCCTTGTCCTTCTTGATGCTCGAACACCCCAGCGCCACCACGGCCAGCACCACGAGCCACAGGAAACTTCGCATGCTCGCACCTCCCATCTTCATCACCTTCCGGCCAGCGCGGCCTTCAGGGCCGCGACGTCCTGCTCCAACCGTTTCACCCACATCGACAGGCGGGCTTTTGTTCCCATCACTCCCAACAGCAGCAGTAGTCTCTCGACGCGTATTCCCCTTCACAGCCAGAACCCAGGTATATCTCGCCAGATGTCACGCCAATGCCACGGCCTTCATTGTGATTGAAGTCAACACTTCCCAGACAGCCTTTCCAATTAGCCTGCGTGCAGAGGAGCGTGCACGAGGTAGTTCCCATGGCGACAACAAGAGCCACATATGGCTTGGGCGCACTCGCCCCGAGCGCTGCGCACCACCCCTTGGCCGCAAGCATGGTCGCCCCGTTTCCGTCAATGGGACCATCCAGACGGCTGCCTCCGGCCACGTGAAGCCTGGCTTGAGGCGAAGCCGTCCCGATGCCGACATTCCCGTCACTATCAATCACCAGACGATCGAGGGGAGCGTTGATGCCAGAAGCATCGGTACCGTCGGTGATCGAGAACGTGCCACTTCCTTCCGCGTGCGAAGCCCACAGGTTCCATTCCCGGCCGCCTTCGCCCGTTCCACGCGTGTCCAGCGTCAGCCTGGCCGTCTTCCCTGCTTCGTCCGCACGTATCCGGATGCTGGGTTGCATCCCGGCGGAAGCACCGTCGAGTGACTGTAGCCGCGCACGACGGACCGCGGAAAAGTGGACTGCGGATTTCTGGACATT
>CALJUR010000007.1 GCA_937975765.1 uncultured Myxococcales bacterium | reverse complement strand
CCTCAACACCCCGTCGATCCTACGCTTGGACTATTTCCCGACAGGCTCCTAGAAGTTCCCGCACTCGGGGACCGTGGCCTCGGCACCGTTCGTCGTCAGGGAAACGCAGGAAGCGGTCGGCAGGTCGCACAGGCAGACCTTGAGGTTGGCCTGCGCCACCGCGTCGATCCCGTCGGTCGGGGCCTCGGCGCAGTTGCCGTATTCCGAGACGAACCACGTGGTGCAGGTCTCCATCGAGGCGTAGGTGCCGCAGGCCACGTGCCGCGCGCACAGCACGTCCAGGTACTGCTCGCAGGAGGCCTTGACGGTGGTGCCGGGCACCACGGTGCAGGGCTGGACGTAGTCGCCGATCGTGTCCGTCGTGTCGTCCGTCGCGTCGCACGCCGCGAAGCCAATGGCCAGCAGGCAGCCGGCCGCGATCATGATCAGGTTCTTCATCGGGATACCTCCTATCTATTCACAACCTTGTTACTTCGCGAACCGGCCCTTGTACTGCTTCTCGACCTTCGGAACCGGCGCGCCGGTCTCGGTCTTCGGGGCGGGCGCCTCGACCTTCTTCGCCGCCGTCTTCTTCGCGGCGGGCGCGGCCTTGGCCTCCTCGGCGGCGGCGGCGGCGGTCTCCAACTCGGTCACGCGGACCAGCAGGGCCTCCCTCTCCTTGCCCAGGTCGGTCAGCTTCGTCTGCGCGTCGGCCAGTTGCTTCTTCACGCCGTCCATTTCGCCCTTCGCGGCGTTCAGCTCGGCCGTAATCTTCGCGGAATCCGCCGTGCACTTCGCCAGGTCCTGCTTCACCTTGTCGTTGCAACCCGACAGGCCCACGACCAGGAAAGCGCCGGCAACAAGAGTCATCCACACCTTCATTCGACACCTCCACGTTGAGACTGGAACTGCCTGGGAGCCCTCCCGAGCGCCCTGCCAGCCGCGCCCGTTCTGCACGCGGCGATTCGAACCGGTGGCCAATCGTCGTATCTTCCCTCCCCGATGTCAACCCTCGTCTCGTGCCGAAGCGCCTCCGGGGCCGATCCGCGCGTCGCCCGGTTGTCCGTGCCTGCCTGCGCCGGGCCCGGATTTGCTATCATCGGTCGGCCCGACCGTCGGAGGTCCTGGATGGGTCGCCGCGCGCTCTCCCTGTTGACGATGCTCGCCACGATGGCCCTCGCGCGGACGGCGGTCGCGGGGTACGCCGTCGAAGCCTCCCGCGTGGACTGGTACCTGGTGATTTCCGACACGCACATCGGTACGTCCGGCGACCGGGATTCCGAGAACCTGGCCTGGGCCACCCGCGAGGCGTACACGGCCATCCAGCCCTCGCTGGTCGTCAACTGCGGCGACCTGACCGACGCGACCGGCCTGCTGCCCATCCCGACCGGCCCGCAGGAGGAGGAATGGCAGGAGTACCGGGCGATCCTGGACGATGGCGGCATGACGGCCGACCTCTACGTGGACCTGCCCGGCAACCACGACCAGTACGAGGACGCAGGCCTGCCGCACTACCTGGAGTACTCGATCTCGGGCAGCGCCGACGGCCAGACCCAGCACTCCGTCCGGCAGGAAGGTCCCTCGGGCGTCGTCCACCTGCTGATGACGGCCACGCCGGCCAGCAACGGCGGAGGCGTGCTGGCCGACAACGCGACGCTGGACGCCGGCGAACTGGCGTTCCTCCAGAAGTCCCTGGACGACAACGCGGATGCCGACGTGCACCTGGTCTTCGGGCACCATCCCGTGGACCGGGACATCGGCAACTCGATCGAGGGGGGCAAGGAGGAGTTCAAGACCCTCCTGAAGACCTTCGACGCCACCGCCTACGTCTATGGGCACACGCATTCGTACCAGTCGGAGTTCCGCGACCGCACCCTGCACCTGAACCTGGACTCGCTGGGCAAGTCCGACAAGGACCACGTGGCCCTGCTGGCCCTGGACGACGGCTCCCTGTCGGTGCGGACGTTCGCGGCGGCCCAGTGGCCCTACGTGGTGATCACCGCCCCGGTCGACGTGGGCCTGGGCGGCGGCAACCCGCGCGCCTACTCCGTTCCGCCGGGGTGGGACGCGTGCCCGGTGCGCGCCCTGGTCTTCGGCGACCGGGCCCCGGACGGCGTGCGGTTCCAGGTGGACGGCGGGCCATGGATCGCGATGACCGAGGCCACCACCCACGTCTGGACGGGCACCTTCGACAGCACCGGCATGGGGGCGGGCCACCACTCGCTGCGCGTGCAGGCGTCGCCGTGGAACCGCAACGACCACGAGATCGCCTTCCGCGTCGGCGCGACCGCGTGCAGCAACGGCGCGGACGACGACTTCGACGGTCTGACGGACTGGCCCGAGGACCCGGGCTGTGCCAGCCCCGGCGGAGACGACGAGGCCGGGAAGCCCCCGCCGGACCCGGACGACCCGGTCCCGGCGGACGAGGCATCGGCGGAACTCGCCGTCGCGGAGGAGGATCCGAAGGACGTGCCCCCCGAGGAAGCGACGGCGGCCGAGGCCGGGGACGACCCGGGAACGACGTTCCCGGACGCCCTGCCGGCCGACGCATGGGATGCCCCGGAACGGGACGCCACGCCGCAGGAGGAGGGTGCTTCCCCCGATGCCCCGGAGTCCTGCCAGCCCGGCGAGAAGCGCTGCGAGGGCAACTCCGTGGTGATCTGCGGCGACGACGGTCGCACGTGGACCGTGCTGGTGGCATGCGCGCGCGAGGGCCTGGCCTGCGAACGGGCGCGGTGCGTCGGCGAGTACACCAGCGGCGGGTGCAGCGCGGGCGGTCCCGGCGCGTCCCCCCTGGCCGGGTTCGCGTTGCTGTTGCTGGCGGGCCTGGCGCTGGGCCTGGCCCGTCCCGGGGAGGTCCGCCGGTGAGGTCACGCGGCTTCCGGATCGCGATCGGGTTGGCGGGGTTGGCCGCGCTGCTGGCGGTCGCCGCCTGGCTGCACCGGACCGGCACGGCATCGTTCCCGGCGATCCCCGGGCCCGGGGAACTGGGCATCGAGGAGGCGGTCGTGCCGGCCGCACCGCCCGCCGCCGCGCCCGCGTCCGCCCCTCCCCTGCCGGTCCGTCGCGAGGACGGGGCGCCGGCACCCGAGAAGACCCCCCAGGCCGGGCCCACCGCGCGCCCCCTGCACGAAGACCTCCTGCAGGGGAGGGATGCGATGCCCCCGCCCGACCGGACCGGGCCGTCGGATCCCGGCGCCCCGGACGAGGCCCGGACCTGGGTCAACCTGGGCCGCAACTTCCTGGCGAACTCGCGCCCCCAGGAGGGCAAGGCCGCCCTGCGACGGGCGTACTCCCTGGCCCGGACCCCCGAGGCCCGCGCCGGGGTCCGGCAGGTCTGGATCCGCCACGGCCTGCCCCGCGAGGAACTGGACCCGGCCCGGCTTCCCACCCGCGCCGGGGGCCGCGCGGTCCGGCCCGCCGAGGGACCGCGCCCGTCAAGGCCGTGACGGGTCCCCGCGCGCCGCGTCCCGGGTGACCGGCATTCCCGCCGGCAGCCACCCGGACAGCAGCATCGCCACGATCCAGGCCAGGGCGGCCAGCACGACCGGCACGGGCACCTTCGTCCCGGTGCCGTGCGGCCCGCCGGACGGCAAGGGACACCCCTCCGGCGCCGGTTGCACCGGGCCCCCCGGCAGCGGCACCTGCGCCCCCGGGGGCGGCATCTCGAGGATGACCGGGAACACCCAGCCGATCCCCGGCGAGCCGGCGTTGCGGTACGAGGCCGCCACCTCGCCTTCCCTTCCCTGCTGCCCCGCCAGCACCCGGACGCCCCCGTCGATCGGCTCGAAGTCGAGGCCCGACACCTCCAGCCCGCCTCCCTCGGGAACCCACCCCGTTTCCGGCGGCACGACCCGCAGTTCCAGGGCCTCGTCCGTCCCGGGAGCCACTGGAATCCTCGCGGTGACGGCCTCGATCCGCGCGAACCTCCACGCGGACTCCAGGGAGGGATAGCCGCGCGTCGAGGCGACCCGGGCGGGGGCCCAGCCGGCCTGTTCGACCCGCACCCCGGTTTCGTCCCGCAGGCTCCATCGCGCTCCCGCGACGTCCAGCGCGGGCCGGTAGGCGATCACGCGCACGGGTTCGCCGTCGAAGGCGGTGAACGTCGGGGCGCCTGGCGCGCGATCCGCCGGGACCGCCCGATCGCCCTTCTGCACGTACAGGGCGATCGCATCCCGGCCCCCCTCGCCCTGCGCCGGGCCCGGCAGGATCCCGGCCCCGGGGTCCGGGTCCGGCAGGACCTGGGCCGCCCTCAGCACCGGCTGCGCATCCGGTCCGCGAGCCAGCGCGAAGGCCCGGGACCACGTCGTCCATCCCGCCCGCTCCCCGATGGACAGGACGGCCTGCGCGTCCCGGCAGGTCCACCCGGGGGAAGGACGCTCCCGGTCCGCCATCCTCCAGGCGGCGCCGACGAAACCCGCCAGTACCAGGGCCGCGAGGATCGCCGCCCGGACGCCCTTCCCGGGGCGGGGCCAGAACGACCTCCAGGCCCGGCCCGCCGCGGCGACGACCAGCGTCGAGACCGCGAGGGCCGCCGCGGGCCCGAACGGCAGGAGGTAGTAGTGCTGGAACCCGTGCCCGGTCCTCGCCAGGACGGCCAGGACCAGCGCCGCGGGCCCCGTGGCCGAGGCGAACAGGGCCCAACCGGGGCCGCGCCGCCGGACCCGTGCCGACGCCAGCGCCAGGAAGGGGGCCGCCGCCAGCAACGCCAGCAGACCGCCGGCAACCGCGCCTCCTCCCCCCTCGACCAGCGCCTGCCAGAGGCCCGGGACCGCGTCCGCCAGGCCGGAGCCCCCCGGGCCCTGGAAGGCGGCCATCGGCGCCGCGAACGCAAGGACCGCCAGGCCGGCCCACGCCGTCTTCCGCGCGGGCGGCCGCAGCAGGTATGCCGCCGCGAGGTACGGCGCCCAGGCCAGCGAGACCGGGTGGCTCTGCACCAGGAACCCGTACGCGAACCCTGCCGCCATCCAGGCCGGCCCGCCGGCCGTGGCCGTCGCCCGCGCCAGGCACGCCAAAGCGAGGGCCGACGGCCACGGGATCAGCGTCGGGTTCCACAGGACGGTCAGGTACTCGCGCGAGGCCGGGAGCACCTTCCACAGGTACAGCAGCGCCCCCAGGAAGCCGGCCGGCGCGCCGGACCACCAGGTCCCGGCCGCGGCCACCAGGCAGGCCGCGATCGCGACCAGCAGGACCGCGACGGCCTGCACGTCCCGGAGGTCCAGCCCCGCGTCGCCCGCCAGCCGCAGCGTCGCGATCCAGAAGCGCCCCTGCGACAGCGACGGCAGCGACGTCCGGGCCCCGGCGTCGGCCTCCTGCGCGCCGCCCAGGTCCCGCGCCAGCAGCAGGTCCCGCTGGGTGTCGCCGTTCAGCCCGGGCAACTCGACGTTCGAGGCCGCAGCGAACGCGAGGCAGGACAGGAACAGGAGGATCCAGAGGGCCGCCGGCCGCAGTCTTCGCATGGCCTCCCATAGCACGACCCCGCTCGGCGCCGCAATCGGGCCCGCGTTGACGGGTCGCCCGGGACGCGTTCTAATGCCTCCGCCCCTGGCGCCCCCGCGCCCTGCTGGAGGTCGGCATGTCCCTTGACGAGGCCCCCGTCCACTCCTCCGCCTTCCGTCGCCGGCGGTTCCTGAACTGGTTCCCGATGGGGCTCACCTACGCCTTCCTCTACATGGGCCGCTACAACCTCACGGTCGCCAAGAACGCGCTGGGCGACCTGATGAGCAAGGAGGACTTCGGTCTCATCTTCGGCGTCGGCACCTTCGTCTACGCCGTCTCGTTCCTGGTCAACGGCCCGGTCACCGACAAGGTGGGCGGCAAGAAGGCGATCCTCGCGGCGGCCATCGGCGCCGGCATCGCGAACCTCCTGATGGGCTTCTTCATCCGCTCGATGATGACGTCGCCCGACCAGCTTCCCTTCAACCTCGTCACCACGATGTCCGTCCTGTACGCCATCAACATGTACTTCCAGTCGGCGGCGGCGGTCGCGATCGTCAAGGTGAACTCGTCGTGGTTCCACGTGCGCGAACGCGGCGGCTTCTCGGGCATCTTCGGCACGATGATCGCCTCGGGCGTCTTCTTCGCGTTCAGCGTCAACGAGTGGCTGCTGGCGTGGACGAAGAGCTGGGGCCCCGAGGGCCAGGTCGCGTCGTGGTGGGTCTTCTTCTTCCCGGCCGGGCTGCTGCTGGGCATGGCCACCCTGGAGTTCTTCCTGCTGCGCGACCGCCCGGGCCAGGCCGGCCACGCGGACTTCGACACCGGGGACGCCTCGTCCGGCATGGGCGAGGACGTGCCGATCTTCCAGATCGTCAAGAAGGTGCTGACCAACCCGATCATCCTGACCGTCGCGGCGATCGAGTTCTGCACGGGCGTGCTGCGCAACGGCGTCATGCACTGGTTCCCGATCTTCGCGAAGGAGTACTGGGCCCTCCCGCCGTCCCACCCGCTGCGCAACGGCTCGTGGGAATACTGGCCCTTCATCGTCGCGGCGCTGGTGCTGGGCATCGTGCTGTTCCTGGCCGCGGCCCGCACGAAGGGTCGCACCCGGGTGATCCTGATCTCCAGCGGCGGCATCGTCTGCCTGCTGCCCTTCCTGCAGGCCGGCTGGGGCGGCTGGCTGTTCGTGGCCGGCGTCATCGGCGCCAACGTGGCGGGCTACCTCAGCGACTGGCTGTTCCAGAGCCGCCGCGCCCCGGCCGCGGGCTTCCTGTACATCCTGGTGTTCGTCTGCACGCTGGGCATGCTGCCGTCGCTGGGCGATCGCCCCAACGTCGTGGGCTGGGCCGACGAGTCCAAGGTCCCCCTGAAGCCGGGGGACGTCATCCTGGCCATCAACGACGAGAAGCAGGGCGTCGACCTGTGCTGGGACAACGTGAAGGTGGCGTTCCAGTGCTTCCCGTCGGTCTGCCGCGGGGAAGGCGTGAAGTGGGACGCGGACCGGTGCATGTGCTCGCGCAACCCCAGGCGCCCCGCACCGCCACCCAGCGGCCCCGTCCCGGGGACCATCCGGTTCCTGGTCGAGCGTGACGGGGCCCACGTGACGCTGGAGATGAAGGACCCCCTGCCCTACGCGTCCGCCGGCGACCAGAGGACGCTGGCGGCCGGGCCCCGGATGACCACCCCCCCGTGGATCCTCGGGATCTTCGTGTTCCTGTTGTCCCTGGGCGTGATCGGCACCCACGGCCTGCTGTCCGGCACCGCCACCATGGACTTCGGCGGCCGCAAGGGCGCGGCCACCGCGGTCGGGATGATCGACGGCTTCGTTTACCTGGGCACCGCGGTGCAGTCCGTCTCGCTGGGGTACCTGACGACGCAGGACTGGCACCACTGGCCACTGTTCCTGGCGCCGTTCTCGATCCTGGGGTTCGCGCTGCTGCTGCGGATCTGGAACGCCAAGCCGAAGGCCGGCGGCGGCCACTGACCCCGGCGGGACGTTGCCCGGCACCCCCATCCGTGCTATTCGACGCTGCGTCTTTCGGGATGAGGACGATGGAAAGCGCCTCCCGCCCCCGCCTGCTGGTCGTCGACGACGACGTCGCCGCGGTCGAGTCCCTGCGCGAGATCTTCCTGCGCGAGGGCTTCGAGGTCCGCACGGCGTCCTCGGGCGAGGAGGGACTGGAGATCCTGCGCGGCGAGGAGTTCGGCGTGGTGCTGGCCGACCTGCGCATGCCCGGGATGGACGGCATGGACCTTCTGCGCGCGGTGAAGGCCCTGCGCCCCGACACCGAGGTGGTCATCATGACCGCATTCGGCACCATCGAGCGCGCCGTCGAGGCGATGCGGGAGGGCGCCTACGACTTCGTCACCAAGCCGCTGAAGCGCCCGCTGGTCGTCCGCAGCGTGACGCGGGCCTGCGAGAAGGCGTCGCTGAAGGCCGAGAACCAGGCGCTGCGCGAGGAACTGGAGGCCGTCACCGGCGACCGCAACCTGGTCGGGACGTCGGCGGCGATGCGGCGCGTGCACGACACGATCGCCCAGGTGGCCCAGGCCTCGACGACGGTGCTGGTGCTGGGCGAGTCGGGCACCGGCAAGGAACTGGTGGCCCGGGCCATCCACCGGCGCAGCCGGCGCAATCGCGGGCCGTTCGTGGCGATCAACTGCGCGGCCATCCCGGTCACCCTGCTGGAGTCCGAACTGTTCGGCCACGAGCGCGGCGCGTTCACGGGCGCCTTCGCGCGACGCGAGGGACGGTTCCGGCTGGCCGACGGCGGCACCCTGTTCCTGGACGAGGTCGCGGAACTGGACCCGCTGATCCAGGCCAAGCTGCTGCGCGTGCTGCAGGAGGGCGAGTTCGAGCGCCTGGGCGGTACCCAGACGCTGCGCGTGGATGTCCGCGTCGTCGCCAGCACCAACAAGAACCTGCTGGAGATGGCGCGTGCCGGAAGGTTCCGGGAGGACCTCTTCTACCGGCTGAACGTCATCTCGATCACGCTGCCCGCGCTGCGGGAGCGCACCGAGGACATCCCGCTGCTGGCCCAGCACTTCCTGTCGCGGTTCGCCGAGAAGAACCGGAAGGAGGTGCGCACGATCACGCGCGAGGCGATGGAACTGCTGTCGGCGCACGACTGGCCAGGCAACGTGCGCGAACTGGAGAACACCATCGAGCACGCCGTGGTGCTGTCGCGCGGGGACACCATCCGGGTCGAGGACCTCCCCGACCTGGTCGCCTCGGATGCGTCGGCCAAGCAGTACCTGACGATCCAGTTGGGGACGCCGCTGGACGAGATCGAGCAGCAGGTGATCCAGCAGACGCTGCGACTGACCCGCGGCAACAAGCGCCTGGCCGCGCAACTGCTGGGCATCGCCACGCGCACGATCTACCGGAAACTGTAGGGCGGGGGCCCTGTCCCCCGCCATCGCAGGTGGGGGGCCCCGTCCCCCGCCTGGGGCTCAATGTAGGGCGGGGGCCCCGTCCCCCGCCTGGGGCTCGCCCGAGCACGGAGGCGGAGTCCACGGGTTTCCGCAGGAAACTCTGGACGCAGCCGGAGTCGCCTCGGGCGCACTCAATGCAGGTGGGGGGCCCCGTCCCCCGCCTCCAGGAGGTGTTCGATGATCCGCACGTTCAAGGGCGCCACGCCCCGCATCCACCCCGACGCCCTGATCCTCGAGCACGTCGTCATCGCCGGCGACGTCGAGATCGGCCCCGAGTCCTCGGTCTGGTACCACGCCGCCATCCGCGGCGACGTCGGCCCCGTCCGCATCGGGGCCCGCAGCAACATCCAGGACGGCTGCGTGCTGCACGAATCCTCCGGCCGCACCCCGCTGGTGATCGGGAACGAGTGCACCGTGGGCCACGGCGCGATCCTGCACGGCTGCCGGCTGAAGGACCGCTGCCTGATCGGGATGGGCGCGACCGTCCTGGACGAGGCCGTCGTGGGCGAGAACGCGATGGTCGGCGCCGGCGCGCTGGTGCCCGAGGGCATGGTCATCCCCGACGGGCACCTGGCGATCGGCGTGCCCGCCAAGGTCCGCCGCCCGCTGACCGAGGACGAGATCCGCGGCCTGAAGGAGTCCGCCGACCACTACGTCGAGTTCGCGAAGGAGTATGCGCGAGACCTCCCCTGACGCGCCGGGTCACATGGACCCGGCCGCATCCTCCGTCGCGACCAGCGTGCAGGTTCCCCGCGCGGCCGTCGCCCGCAGGTGGTCCCCCTCGAACGTCGCCCCGACGTCGCATTCGGCCGACGTGATCGTCCGTCCCCGCAGGAACACCGTGACCGGCACGGCGTCCCCCGCGCCCGACAGCACGTCCCACTCGACCCGGATCGCGCCCGTCCCGTCCGGCTGCGCCCACAGCCGGCGCAGCCGCCCCTGCTCCAGCGGGAAGCCTTCGGCCACGATCGGCTCCGCCTCGTCGTACCACGACGGGGGCACGCCCCGCAGCATCTCCAGGCCCCCTTCGGAGTCCTCCCGGAACAGCATCGACCGCAGCCACAGCACGTAGTTCGCCGCCGCCCAGCCGTGAGGGTCGTCGCCCGTCCCGACGCCGTCCTCCAGGCGAATCTCCTCCCACCACCCCAGCACGGGCGACGCCTGCCGGCGGAACCCCTCGAACAGCGTGTACGCCCGCTGCCACTCCCCGCGCATCAGCAGCGCCTGCGCCCAGTCGGCGGTGATGTACGTCCAGACCTTGTTCCGGTCCGGGAACTTGTACAGGTCCATCACCCGGTTCGCCCACAGGTTCTCGAAGGTCGCCGTCACCCGCGGGTCGTCGATCCCCAGGACCTCGCAGGGATACAGCGTCGCAATCGATCCGTGGTCCTTGGACCCGGTGACGCCCGGCGCGGCCTGGATGTATCCGTCCGTGAAGGCGGCATCGACCGCCGCGTCGATGCTGGCCGACAGTTCCATCCGGGCCTCCCGGAACGCCGCCGCGTCCGCAGCCTCGCCCAGCGCCTCGGCCGCCGTCTCCGCCCTGCGCAGGCCCAGGACGCCCCAGAAGTCGTGGTTCAGCACGTAGTCCCAGTCGATCAGCGTCTCGCCGTACCCGATCGGGAGCAACCCCTCGTGCGCCGTTCCCGAGTGCGCGCCGCCGATCGTCTGCCGCCGCGCGGTCACCAGCCACATCGCGCCGTTCCGGATCGCGGGCCAGGCCTGCCCCAGCCAGTCCGCGTCGCCGCCCAGCAGCCAGTGGCCGACCAGCGCCCACAGCGCCTGCCCGGTCCCGTCGTGCTCGTTGTTGGGGCACTCCCAGCGCCCGTCGTCGTACTGCGCCACGCGGCTGTCCCAGGTGTTCATCGCCTCGACCTCGCGCGGCAGGGGCCGGTTCCAGAACAGCCGCAGCGACTCCTCGGCGAAGCCGTGCAGGCCGACCTGGTCCATCGCCTCGATGATGTACGCGGCGTCGCGGTACCAGAAACTGTTGTAGGCCTTGGCCCCCGGCTTGACCACGTGGTAGCCCGCGACCGCGTCCCGCAGCAGCAGCAGGTGCGCCAGCGATCGGCGGTACGCCGCCCCCGGCCACGGGTCCGGGAACGACACCGTCGCCGCGTCCTGCAGCGCCTGCCGCCAGGAGGCCGCTCCCTCGGCCTCCAGGTCCGGGAAGCACGGGAAGGCGGCCGGCACGACCCCGCGGGACTCGGGATGCACCACCAGCACGTCCAGCCATCGCGCAGCCCCGGGCGCGAGGTCCGTGCGGCACGTCACCCTGCCCGCGCCGTCCAGCGCGCATGTGAACGCGTCGTCGGGCCGGGCCAGGAACCGCACCTCGCCGTTCGCGGCCAGCGCCCACCCGTCGAACGCGAACGGGCCGGTGGACCCGGGGTAGCCCATCTGCAGCGAAGCGGTTCGCGGCTGGCCGGACGGGTTCTCGATCACGACGCGAAGGGCCGAGGTCGCCGGCTCGGTCCACGTCCCCACGAGGCGGGCGCGGTACCCCAGCCCGTCCCGCGCGGTGCGGATCTCGGCCACCGGCTCCACGCCCGACGCCCCGACCAGTTCCCAGGCGGTCGCCGCTCCCCCGGGACGCAGCACGAGCGCGTTCTCCTTGTCGTACGCCTCCGACGGGTGCAGGCCCTGCGGCAGGATCGTCCCTTCCTCGGTCAGGAAGGCCTTCGAGCGATCCAGCACGCCCACCAGGCCCCGGTGCCCCGTCGGGCGGGGCTCGTCCAGCGCGTCCGGGGAAGCCGTCCCCGGGTCGATGGCGTCCGCGCCCTCCCCGGCCTGGCACGTCGGCAGGTCCGGGCAGGCCAGTGCATCCGCGGGGCAGGAGGTCCCTTCGCCCGGCGAACCGGAGCCGGCGCAGGCCGCCAGGACCAGGACCGGCAGGAACGGGCACTGCCGCGCGCGACCCGGCATGACAAGCCTCCGACAACCCCATTATCGCGAACCGGAAGCCCCTGGGTATCACGGGGAACAGGGGACGGCAATGACCACCGGGTGGTCCGGGGGGGATCAGGCCGGGATCATCTCCAGCAGCGCGCCGACCGCGGCGTCGATCCCCATCCACAGTTCCGCGATCCCGCCCGCCCTCATGTAGGCCGGGCAGGTGACGACCCTGCGGTCCGTGTCCGCCACGTACGACGACGCGACGCACTCCACGTGCGTCTGGCCCAGCGCGTGGATGACCCCGGCGGTGCCCGGGTCGTTGCCGATCGTCATCCGGACGCCCTTCACTCCCAGGTCGGCCAGCACCTTCGCCAGGATCGGCGGGGCGATGCACAGCGCGCCCAGGGGCTTGCCCTCCTGGTACGCCGCCTTCAGGAACGCCGCGGTCGAGGGCTCGATCACCAGGTCCGCCCCCGCGATGGCCAGGTTCGACAGGTTCAGGGCCGCGCCGAATCCCCCGGGCAGCAGCACCGCGTCGCAGTCCCCGGGCTTCAGTTCGGACACCGGCCGGATCTCGCCCCGGGCGATGCGCGCGGCCTCCACCAGGACGTTCCGCGTCTCCCCCTTCACGTCCCCGCCCCCCTGGTGATCGTGCACCTTCGCCTGCGGCACGTCGGGCGCGGCGATGATCGCCTTCGCGCCGCGCTGGTCCAGCGCCAGCAGCGACAAGGTGGCCTCGTGGATCTCGGACCCGTCGAACACCCCGCATCCCGACAGGATGACCGCGACCCTCTTCCCCGGCTCCATGGACGACCTCCGTGCGAAACAGGTCCAGCGTGCCTTCGGACGCGCGGGAAGTCAATCCGGACGCGCTCCCCGCGGCATCCGTGGGACTTGCGCCCACGCGATCCGGATGGTTGACAAGGAGCCCCTCCCGGACCAGAATTCGACCCGTCTCGGAGACACGACGTGAACGACCCGCAACCGTCCGGCAGCGACCTGCACGAACTCCCCGGCCCGGGCCGTCCCGGGGACGACGAGGCGTCCGCGCTGCTGGCGGCCTGGACCCAGCACCGCGAACTGGCGGCATCCGTTGCGGACCTGCCGGCGTACGCGGACGGCCTGGTGCGCCTGTCCCGGGACGTTTCGGGCTGCGCCTGCGTCGCCTTGCGCCGCGCCGGTCCCGCGGGATTCCTGTCCTCCCTGGCCGCGATCGGGTTCCCGCCCGACTTCGTCGCCGCCGAGGAGGAGGTGTCGGTCCGGAACGACGACTGCGCCTGCGTCCGCGCGCTGCGGGGCGATGCGCCGCCCGCGGGGCTCGACGGCCTGCCCGGCGCGGCCGCGGCCCTGGTCTGCCCGGACCTCTCCCGGGCCGCGCGCGAGTTCCCCGACGTCCGCCACGCCTTCCGCAACCGCTGCCTCGATCCGGCCTTCCGCACCTTCGCCGCCTTCCCGGTCCCCGTGCGCGGTCGTGCGGAGTTCCTGCTGGTCCTGGCCGATCCCCGCCCCGGCATCCTGTCCGGGCCGCCTGCCGCCCGGATCGCGTCGCTGCTGCCGCTGGTTTCCGAGACCCTGGCCCGGCTGGACGCCGAGGCCGAGGTGTCCACCTACCGGCGTCGCATGTCCCTGATGGCCCAGGCGATTCCGCTGCCGCTGTGGGTCGTCGGGCCCGACCGCCAGGTCCTGTTCCAGAACGCCGCGCACCAGGCGCTGTTCGGCCTGATGAACGGCGACCGGAAGTGCCACCAGCACCTGGTGGGCGGGAACGCCCCCTGTCCCGGGTGCAGCCTGCCGCGGGTACAGGCCGGAGAGACCGTGCACGAGCACCTGCACCTGCCCGGCGTGAAGCGCAGCTTCGACGTGCTCAGCGTGCCGATGGAGCGCGCCGAGGGCATGTGCATGGTCCAGTTCTTCCTGGACGCGACCGACCGGCTGCAGGCCGAATCCATGCTGCGCCAGTCCCAGCGGATGGAATCCCTGGGCAGCCTGGCGGCCGGCATCGCCCACGACTTCAACAACATCCTGGCGGGCGTGTCCGGGTTCGCCCAGCTGGGCGAGATGCGCGCCCCGCAGGATCCGTCCATCGCCGAGCCGTTCCGGCAGATCCGGGCGATGGCCGACCGGGGCGCCGAACTGACGCGGAAGATCCTGGCCTTCTCCCGCCGCCAGCCCCTGCGGGTCGTCCCGCTGGACCTCAACGCGCTGGTGCGGTCGATGCAGCCGATGCTGGGACCGCTGGTCGGGGACCTGGTGTCCGTGCACCTGGACCTGGCGCCCCGGCTGTGGGCGGTCCAGGCCGACCAGGGCGCCCTGGAACAGGTTCTGTTCAACCTGTGCACCAACGCCGTCGAGGCGATGGCGGGCGGCGGGACGATGGTCATCTCGACGGCCAACCTCCCCCCCGAGGACTTCCAGGCCGTGCTGCCTTCCGATCGCCCGATGAACGGCGTGGCGCTGCGGGTCCGGGACACCGGCTGCGGCATGACCCGCGAGGTCGTCGACCACATCTTCGAACCCTTCTTCACCACCAAGGGGCGCGGGCGCGGCACGGGCCTGGGCCTGGCGGTCACGTACGGCATCGTCCGCCAGCTGGGCGGCGTCGTCACCGTGGACAGTTCGGTCGGCCAGGGCACCACGATGTCGATCTTCCTGCCCGCGACCTCGGTCACCCCCTCCCGGATCGTCCGTCCGAAGGAGGCGCCGCCGCCCCCCTCGACCGACCACCGGGGCCGCGCGATCGTGATCGAGGACGAAGTCGCGATCCGCGAACTGGTCGCCTCGATGCTGCGCCGCATGGGGTTCGAGGTGGTGGGCGCGGCCTCGGCCGACGAGGGGCTGAAGGTCATCCTGTCCAGCGTGAACGGCTTCGACCTGGTGGTCAGCGACGTCGCGATGCCGGGCATGAACGGCTGCGACCTGGCCCGCCGCGTCACCTCGCTGCGCCCTTCCACCGCGGTGCTGCTGATGACGGGCTGCTCGGACGAACACCTCGATCAATACGGCCTGTCGGACGCCATGAACGTGCTGCGCAAGCCCTTCGACCTGGACTCGCTGGCCGCGCGCGTCGAGAAACTGGTGGCCGGCCTGCCGCAGTAGCCCCGCGCGGGGCCGTCGGCGCCTCAGGGATTCAGGATCGCGGGAAGGTAGGACGCCTCGATCGGCGACCGGTCGCCGTCCAGGACCAGGCAGCGGGGCGCGAAGAACGCCAGGTCCGCGGGCCGGCCGTCCAGGGGTTCCAGCAGCAGCGTCGCCACCACCACGTCCCCCTCCAGCGGCTCGTTCGCCAGGTAGTACAGGTGCGCCAGCCCGAGGGCCAGCGATCCCGGGCGCACCTCGGCCGCCCGGTACACGCCCGCGCCGTCGGCCTCCGCCCCGAAGATCGCCTGGGGCGTCGCCGACACCAGCGCCAGCGAGGCCGGGTCCCACTCGACGCGCAGCGCCAGCCCGAACACCGCGTCGAAGTCCCGCGCCACCACCTCGACCTTGAACGCCTGGCCCTCGCGGCCCGCCCCCCGGAACCGGAAGGACCGCGCCGGCACGTACGACGCCGGCTGGACCGTGTCGTGCGCGACGTCGTCCCCCGTCGCCTCGACCGGGACGTCCGCCTGGACGCCGTCCCCCGGGGGCGCCCCGTCGTCCGCGTCCGCCCCCGGAACGTCGGGCGCCGCGACGTCGGCCGTCGTGCCCGGGTCCGTCGCGCACAGGGACTTCGTCCCGCATCCCGCCATCGCCGCCGGCAGCAGCGCCAGCACCGCCGCCAGCCACAGTATCCGCGCGGCCCGCCTCATCGCGCACCTCCCCCGGCCGTGCTGCCGAATCCGTCCGTCACCACCGCCAGGTCGGCGTCGTCCACCATCGCGTTGCGGTCGAAGTCCACGGACGACAGGAAGTTGTCGGACTGCCCGTACAGCACGCCGCCTTGCGCCCACGCGGCGTACAGCAGGTCGATCCCGTCGATCTCGCCCGACAGGTCCATGTCGCCCGGCAGCCCCGCCTCGACCCTCTTCAGGAAGTCCCGGTCCGGGTCGAAGCGCACGCGCACCAGCCGTCCCGGCAGGTCGAATGTGAAGGACTGGTCCTCCTGGTCGATCCGCACGGCCTGGATCGTCTCGCCCTCGTCGGTCACCAGCCCCAGCTTCACCGTCATCCGGAACCGGTTGTTCGCGTTGCTGGACACCTGCCGCACGCGCACCACCGCCTGCGGCGAGCCCTCCTGGGACACCTGTCGCGCCACGTCCACCGTGCAGGTCGGGTAGCCCTTCCGGTAGACCCAGTTCATGAAGACGTCCTCCAGGTCCATCCCGGACGCCGCCTCCAGGTACTCCTGCAGCCCTCGCGTGTCGTAGTAGTCCTCGCGGCCCGCCAGGTCGTCGTGCATCGCCTTCAGGGCCCGGTTCCAGGCGTCGGTGCCGACGACCTTCTCCAGGATGTGGCAGGTGATGGCGCCCTTGTAGTACGTGACGATCTGGTACACCCACGAGTCGGACACCCACGCCGATTCCATCGACGACAGGCCGTAGTCCGCCGCGTCGTCGATGAAGTACATGTAGATCTCGCCATACCCGTTGTAGACCGCGGCCGGGTAGTCCGCGCCCAGCACCGTCCCCATGTACTCGGTGGACATGTACTCGGCGAACCCCTCCGACAGCCAGGCCGCCCAGGCGTCGTCGTTCTTCACCATGTCCGGGAACCACTGGTGCCCCAGTTCGTGCGCGAACAGCGCCGTGCGCGAACTGCCGCCGTGCCGGAACATCCCGTCGGGGATCCACAGCAGCGCCGGCCAGCCGAACGCTGCCCCGGCGTCGTTGGTCACCTGGCAGGCCTCCATCTTCGGGAACAGGAAGGCGCCGAAGCGGTCCGAATAGTACTGGAGGATCGACTTCATGTCCGCCAGGACCTCGGGCACGCCGGCCCGCACCTTCGCGTCGTCGCCCTTCGTGAAGGTGCGGGTGAAGGCGTCGCCCCAGGGGATCCGCGCCTCCTCGTACCGGGCGATGCCGAACGATCGGGAATCGGTCGGGAAGGGCTGTTCGACGTGGTGGACCTCGGTCCCGTCCGCGCCGGGCGTCACCGACGTCGTGATCCCGGTCGCCGCCAGCACGTACCCCGCCGGCAGCGTCACGCGCAGGTCCGCGGTGGAGAAATCGTCGCCGACCGCGCCCGGCACGAACATGTCGCCCGCCACGTAGATGACGCTGCCCCAGGCGCACAGGTTCACCGAGATCGGCCCGGACATCGAGCAGTCCGGCACCCCGCCGACGTGCACGGTGAAATCGCGCGTGCCGCCGGCCTCGGGGTAGTCCGCGACGTCCACGCGCGCCACCGGGTAGCCCTGGACCTGGTCCGACGACCACGTGGCGGCCGTGCCGTCGGCGTTCTCGATGGCCAGGATGGGCAGGAAGGCCAGCAACTGGAAGGCGTTGGTGCCGGACTTGAGGAACCGCACGGTCAGGCGCAGCGTGGCGTCGATGCGTTGCGCGTCCGGGTCGATCGCCACGTCGCCGTCCACGTGCACGACGCGCACCTGCCCGGCCGATGCCGCCGCCAGGCCCGCCGCCCGCAGCCGGGCCTTGAAGTCGCGGGCCGACCCCAGGGCATCCCGCCCCCGTTCCGCCACCCGGGCGTCCAGCCGGTCCAGGGCCCCCCGCAGCGCCGCCCGGTCCGCCGGTCCCGGAACGTCCGCACGGGCGCCTGACCCGGCCGCCAGCACCACCAGCAAGGCCGCCATGCATGCCGCCAAGAATCCCGACCTCACCGGCACCTCCCGGAGGAATCCGGGCCGGATTGTACCTGTTTCCCCGGGCCCGCGACACCGGCCCGGCGGCTTCGCGTCCTTGACGCAGGCGCGGCCCCGCGCTAGCGTGCTGCCATGTCGCGTGCATCCGCCCACCCCCCGTCGAAGCCGGCCGGACGCGAGTCCCTGCTGCTGCACCTGGACGCCGTCTGCCACTGGGCGGAAGCCCTGGTGGACCTGCGCACGGCCCAGGCGTGGAGCCCGCCCGAGGACGTGGACATCGAGGCGTTCCAGCGCACCCTGGAAGACTCCGCGTCGCACCTGGAGTCCTCCCGGAAGGCGCTGGTGGCCGCGGGCATCGACCCGCCGTTCGACTCGCTGGCCCGGTCCTGGGCGCTGGACGAGACCGACGTGGCGATCCTGTACCTGGCGCTGGCGCCCAGCCTGGACTCGTCCTTCCGCAAGCGCATCGCCCGGTACAAGGACAACGTCCTGCTGGACTACCCGGACGTGGACTTCCTGCTGGCGATGCTGCGCGATTCCCGCGTGGACCGCATGCGCCTTCGCGACCGGTTCCTGCCCGGATCGCCGCTCCTGGACGCCCGGCTGATCCACATGTCGCTGCCGCGCGAATCGGGGTCCGAGTCGCTGCTGGCCAACGAGGTCCGGCTGCCCGACCGCGTGGTGTCGTTCCTGCTGGGGCACGACCACCTGGACCGGACCATCGCGCCGTTCTGCCGGCTGGACCACCCCGCGTGCCCGCTGGACCGGGTCGTGCTGGACGACACGGTCGTGCAGCGGGTCGCCACGCTGGCGGGCCCCGTGCTGCGGCGCGCGACCCCCGGCGGTCCCGGCGTGACCTTCGGCTTCGGGGGTCCCTCCGGCACCGGCAAGTCCCTTCTGGCCGAGGCCCTGGCCGCCTCGGAGAGCCGCCCGCTGATCACCGTGGACTCGTCCCGCATGGCCAGCATGGAACCGCTGCCGGACGACCTGGTCGACGCGATCTTCCAGGAAGCGACGATGCGCCGCGCCGTCCTGGTCTTCGACGGCTGCGAGGCACTGCTGGGCCAGCGCAACCCCCGCATGCCGACGCTGTTCGCCCGCATCGACCGCCATCCCGGGGTCACGATCCTGTGCAGTTCCGACACCCGGCAACTGGACCCGTCGGTCGAGCGGCACGTCGCGTACCAGGTCGAATTCGACGCGCCGGACGTGGCCCGTCGCGAACGCCTGTGGAACCTGCACCTCGACAAGGACCGCCTGGCCGGCGACGCGGACCTGCCGGGCCTGGCGCAAACCTTCGAGTTCACCGGCGGCCAGATCGCGAACGCGGTCGCCGTGGCGCGGCAACTGGCCGGCGCGCGGGGTGCCAGGGCGCTGTCCCAGGACGACCTGACGTCGGGCGCCTGGGCGCAGGTCCGCGCCGACATGGAGGAGTACGCCCGCAAGCGCAAGGTTCGGCTGACGCTGAACGACCTGATCCTGCCCGAGGAAGAGATGAAGATGGTACGCGAGGTGATCGACGCCGCCACGCACCGCACCTTCATCCTGACGCGCTGGGGCTTCGGGAAGCGCATGCCGACCGGGCGCGGCCTGTGCTGCCTGTTCGTGGGCGACCCGGGCACCGGCAAGACGCTGTGCGCCGAGATCATGGCCGAGATGCTGGGCCAGAACCTGTACCAGATCAGCATCCCGCGCGTGATGTCCAAGTACATCGGCGAGACCGAGAAGAACATCGAGCGGATCTTCCAGACGGCGCGCGCCAACAACAGCATCCTGCTGTTCGACGAGGCCGACGCGCTGTTCACGTCGCGCGTCAAGGTCGACACGTCGGTGGACCGGTTCTCCAACATGGAAATCAACCTGCTGCTGCAGGAGATCGAGCGGTTCGACGGCATCTCGATCCTGACGACGAACCTGGAAAAGAACATGGACAAGGCGTTCGAGCGCCGCATCCAGTTCAAGATCCGGTTCCCGTTCCCCGACAAGCGGCACCGCACGAAGATCTGGAAGTCGCTGATCCCGCGGGAGTGCCCCGTCGATCCGGACATCGACTGGGACCTGGTCGGCGACTCGTTCGAACTGTCCGGCGGCAACATCAAGAACGCGATCCTGCGCGCCGCCTACCGCGCGGCACGCGACGGCCGCCCCATCGGGATGGACCACCTGGTGGCGGCCGCCGAGTCCGAGTGCCGGCACGCCGGCAAACTGTTCCGCGGGCTGAAGAAGGATGAATGACATGTACCGCGTATCCGACACGCTGATCCGCGCCCTTCCCAAGACCGACCTGCACGTGCACCTGGACGGGTCCCTGCGCCTGCCGTCGCTGATCGAGATGGCGAAGGAGCGCGGCGTGGACCTGCCGTCGCAGACCGAATCGGGGATGCGGGAACGGGTCTTCAAGGACCGGTACGCGAACCTGGTCGAATACCTGGCGGGCTTCAACTACACCTGCGCGGTGCTTCAGGACCCGGAATCGCTGGAGCGCGCGGCCTACGAACTGGCCGAGGACAACTACGCGGAAGGCGTCCGGTACTTCGAGGTGCGGTTCGCGCCGCAGTTGCACTGCAACGACCGGATGGACATGGCGGACGTGCTGAAGGCCGTCAACCGCGGGCTGGCGCGGGCCACGAAGAAGGCGAACCGCAAGGTGAACGTGCAGGCGGGGCGGCCGGCGGAACCGGAATTCGTGTACGCGATCACGCTGTGCGCGCTGCGGTACTTCAACCGGCAGATGTCGTCGTACTACCGCGACTGGTTCCGGGTGCACCCGTACACGCCGGAACCCGAGATCTTCGGGCTGGCCTCGCTGGAACTGGCGCAGGCGGCGGTGGCGATCCGGGAACGCCACGGCGTGCCGATCACGGGGTTCGACCTGGCGGGGCGGGAAAAGGGCTACCCGGCGGAAGACCACCGCGCGGCCTACGAGTTCGCGCACAAGAACTTCCTGAAGAAGACGGTGCACGCGGGCGAGGCCTACGGCGCCGAGTCGATCTTCCAGGCGATCACGGACCTGCACACGGACCGCATCGGGCACGGCTACTACCTGCTGTCGCCGTCGATGATCAACGCGCCCTCCATCGCGGACAAGGAGGGGTACGTGCGGCGGCTGGCCGAGTACATCGCGGACCGGCGCATCACCATCGAGGTGTGCCTGACCAGCAACCTGCAGACGAACCCGAAGATCGGCACGCTGGAAAAGCACGCGTTCCGGAAGATGCGGGACGCGCGGCTGTCGACGACGCTGTGCACGGACAACCGGCTGGTGTCGAACACGACGGTGTCGAAGGAGATCGGACTGGCTGTGCAGCACTTCGGGCTGAAGTCGCGCGAACTGCGCAACATCATCATCTACGGGTTCAAAAGGTCGTTCTACCCGGGCACGTACGTGGAAAAGCGCAACTACGTGCGCAAGATCATCGATTTCTACGACCAGGTCGAAAAGGAGCACATGCCCCCCGGCGGCTTCTGGCACGCCGACGACGAACCGAACCCGTAGCCCCTGCCCTTCCCGCCCCGCCTTCCCGCGCCCCGCGTCTTTCGTCACGTCCGTGATTCGCAGGGTCCTACCGTCCCCACCCCCCCGCGTTCCACGTTCTTCGTCACGTCCGTGACTCGCTCGGCTTTGTAGGGCGGGGGCCCTGCCCCCCGCCTCCTCGAATCCGCGACAATCGTCGGCGCTGCCAGCCCTTTGTAGGGCGGGGGCCCCGTCCCCCGCCTCCTCGGACCCTTTTCGCTGTATGGCCTTACCCGGCCTTGGCGACGCGCGGGTAGTTCTCGGGATGCAGGATGGAATCCACGTGCAGGTCGACGTCCAGGTCGGGCCAGCGCAGCCCGTCCGCGCCCAGGCGTTCCACGTTCGTCAATTGCCGGATGGTCGCATCGCGGAACCAGGGGAAATCCTCGAACGACACGAACAGTTCCCGCCCGTCCAGCAGCAGCCAGAACCCGTGTGCCGAGACGTTCGTCACCTCAACCCTGGAAGCGCCCTTCCCACGCGTTGCGGATTTCATCCTCGTGCTCCCGTACCAGCCGCAATGCCGTCATGACCAGGCGGCTGCTCAATCCCGTGTTCCGGGCCAGTTCGATCGCCGGCTCCATCCAGAACTTCACCTCGCCCAGCGCGTGCAGCGCGTGGACGTGCATTCGCGACTCCTCCCTGGAAAAGAACACGAACTGGAACCCGGCCTCCCTGAACACCGTCGGGCTCATGACGGATCCTACCTCCCAGGCGCCGCTTCGGCCACCCTTCCCGGCACCTCTCGCGTCCAGGAGAGAATCGACGCCGAACATCCAGTGTTTCACCCGCGACGCTCCAGCGCCGGTCGATGTGATGACGTCCGCGACTCGCTCGGGCCTGTAGGGCGGGGGCCCCGTCCCCCGCCTCCTGTCGTTCGACCCCGGGGTGACGTCCGCGCTGAAAAAGGCCAGACTATCCGCATCCTCAACGCTCGCCGGTGATCCGACGGGACGAGATCGACCATGAAGAACGCGACCAGGAAACCCGAACCCGACGTTCGCCCTGAATACGACTTCAAGGCCGGTGTCCGCGGTCGATACGCCGGCACGGAGGTGCTGTCGATGAATCAGAAAACGGCCATTCCCGACCCGATCCTCAGCGACGAGGATCACGCGCAGGCCCTGGCGCGCATCGATCGCCTGTGGGGCAGTCCCGAGGGCACGCCGGAGGCCAAGACATTGACACTGCTGGTCGCCGCGGTGGAGGCCTACGAGTCGAAGCACCACCCGATCGGCCCGGCAACTTCCGGGGTTCCCGTCGAGGCCGTCGCGCCCGAGGAGGAGGCCGAGATCCGTCGTCGCCATGCGGATCCTGCCGAGAAGGCCGCGCCCTATCGCAAGGCTCGAAAGGATCTGGGACTGGGTTGATCTCCTGCCGTCGCGGACAGATCGCCACGCGTAATCGACAGTTCCCGTACTCATTGAACCTGTCGCGAAGGGAAGCTATCTTACGTTCCGAGGGACTCCGTCAAAGACGGGAACCACCCCATCGAATTCTTGACGGAGTGCTGCCCTGGTGGCGTTCAGGGAGCCATGCCCTCGCCTCCGCGACGCGACTCCGGACGCATGGATGGCCTGAATGGGCGAGGGACCCCGAGCGCACCGGGAATCCGACACCACCGGTACCTGAGGGGGTGGCTCCCGACCCGGCGATGCCCCCGGCCGCCAGGATACTGCAACTCACGGTGGTCCTGCCACGGTTCCCGCGCGGCGCCCGCCTTTCCCTGTCGCCACTTGCTGTCGTGCTAGGTGCACTGGTCCTCCCATGCCGACGCCTCCTCAACCTATCGATGATCCGCCTTCGCGCCGGCCGACGGGTGGACGGAAATCTCGGGGCGGAATACGCTTCCAGTCGAGCGGCACCCCGACCTAGGGAGCCACCCCTGTCTAGTCGGTCGGGATGCGCCGTACCGGTGGATCTCGGGCGGCTTCGCGCTCATCTTCCGGGGATTCCACGGATCCGCCGCGCCCGCCTCTCACTGTCGCCACTTGCAGTCGCGCCGGGTACACCGGTCTTCCGACCGTTCGCCGCCCAGCAACCGCCCGACGATACCCGTGCAGAACTGCATCACCAGGCCGGCGAAGATGGCGGCGCAAATCCAGGCAAGCACTTCTTCCATGGTGCTAGCGTAACACCCCGCAGCGACACGACCCTGGCAGACTATTCGCATCATCGTCGCCGGGCCATGTAGGGCGGGGGCCCCGCCCTACATTTGGACCGGTCCGAAGGCGGGAAGCGAGGACCTATGCCGCGCCGAGGTGGAAGCGGCGGGTATGGGCGGGTTCGTCGTCGTAGGCGACGGCGACGCCGATGCGTTCCAGCATGTCGAGGTGGCGGCGGATGGCGGGGAGGGAGGCGCCCAGGAAGGCGCGGTGGATGTCCTCGGCGGTCGCGGTGCCGGGATGGGAGGCCAGCACGTCGCGCACGGCCCGCACCTGGTCGTAGCGGTCCTTGGGCCACGGCTGCGGCGCCGAGGGGACGGGTTCGGCGGCGGGAGCGGCCTGCATGCCGGCCAGGCCCTGCTGGACCGGGGCGATGCCGGCCCGCGCCTTCTGGAAGTCCGGCCGCAGCCACCGCACGAATCCCTGCACCTCCTCGGCCGCGCGCACGGCGTTCAGGCTGACGAGGCGGGCCAGCACCTCGTCGTCCGGCAGGTCCACGGGCCAGCCGTACGCCTGCGCCACCGCCGCGTCCAGGTCTTCGTGGATCGAGCGCAGCACCCCGATCAGCGCCCGGTCGTGGAACTCGCGCTCCTTCGCGGTCAGGGCGGGCCCGCCGGCAGTCCCTTCGCGCGCCCGCTGCAGGGCGTTGTATATCCCCGTCAGCGTCACGTCGGCGTGGGCAGCCTGGACCTGCTTGCGGTGCGCGTCCAGGTGCTCGGCCAGTTCCCGGATGCGGGCCTTCTGCGCGTCGTTCGCGTCCGGGAAGGGGAAGGGGTCGAAACAACGCACGTTGCTCCATCTAGGTCGGTCCTCAAGGGTCCCGCCAACGTGAAGCGACCATGAAAGATGGATCCGGGAAGACAAGACGCCGAGAACCCAGGAGTCGTCCGAACAGATCGCGAACAGTTGCTGATCGGGAAGAACATTCGTATCGACGAATACGAAGAACCGATGTTTCGCGACTTCGGGTGTGATGACGATACGGCGCATTTCTGCGGCGGCCCGACGCAAGTTCGGTCTGGGTTCGCCGAAAATCCACCACAACTGACGGTATCCAACTCGCTTGTTCTGTTCGCGCTCGGGTTTCACGTGATTCAGCAGTCTCTGGAATTCCCGAGGATAACGAGTTCGAGCTTCCTCGGCCTCGATGCCGTAGAAATCAATGACGTATCGCCCTTGAGACTGATGCGCCAATTCGCGGCCTGTCAGATACGGACGCACAACGGAGGACTTGCGAAACGGTATAGAATTTGATTTTCCAACTTCTTCGGCCGTGACCCGGAATCCTTCGCCAACCAAGGTTATTCCCCGGAACACCAAGTCGGAATTCGCCTTGAGGGCTGTTACTTCGGCCACGTCCGCGCCGCCCGACAGGTCCGCGTGGATGCGCTTCACCTTGCGCTCGACGACGTCCACCAGCCGCGCCGAACCGACCGTCGCGGTGTCCGGGTCGCGCTCGCAGGTCACTTCCCCCAGCACCGGCGCGTCCTTCAGGTCGCCGGCCCGACACCCCACCGTCATCGCGATCCGCACGGCCGCGCCGTCGATCACCCACGGGTGGTCCGCGATGGCCCACGCGATCGCCACCGGGTCCGCGGCCTTCAGGTGCCTTTCCAGCACCTTCCGGTTGAACGCCTGCGTGATGCTGTTCGTCGTGATGAACCCGAACCGCCGCACCCTGCCCTGCCGGGCCAGCGTCGCCGCCTTGTCCCACCAGTACATGACCAGGTCCGCCGACCCGTCCACGTCCGGCCACGCCCGGCGCAGCGCCTCCGTGTAGCCGTCGCCCAGCGCCTCGCGCATCCGCTTGTTGCCCACGAACGGCGGGTTGCTGACGATGAAGTCCGCGTCGGGCCACTCGGCCGGGTGCGCGTTCGGGTAGTCGTACACCGGGACCTGCGCGTCCTCGTCGGGGACGTCCTTGCCCGTGACCGGGTGCTTCTTCGTGGTCCGCATGTCCCACACGGTCACCGGCCGGCCGTCGGCATCGCGCCGCAGCACCAGCGTGTCGTGCGCCAGCACCGCGTCCCGGCAGGCGATGTTCTTCCCGTCGCGCAGCACCGGGTCCGTCACGGGGACGCCCGCCCGCCGCGCCCACTGCAGCCAGCCCAGCCACAGCACCAGGTCCGCGATGGCCCGCGCCCGGGGGTTCACCTCGATGCCCAGGAACTGTTCGGGCACCACGCGCACGCCTTCCAACTCCATCCCCTGCTGCACGTCGCCCAGGTCCGACAGTTCGCGCAGGACCTCGGCCTCCAGCTCCTTCAGCAGGTCGAACGTCACGTACAGGAAGTTGCCCGTGCCGCACGCCGGGTCCAGCACCTTGATCCCGCATAGCCTTTGCAGGAAGTCGCGCAGCATCCTCGCCGCGCGCCGCCGGTCCGCGGGGGTCGGGTCGCCCGTCTCGGGTTCCGCCACCTGCCGCGCCGCCGCCCGCACCGCGTCCCATTCCGCGCGCAGCGGTTCCAGCACCGTCGGCCGCACCAGCCTTTCGATGTACTCGCGCGGCGTGAAGTGCGCGCCCAGGCGGTGGCGCTCGGTCACGTCCAGCGCGCGTTCCAGCATCGTGCCGAAGATCGCGGGTTCCACGTCGGACCAGTCGCACTTCGACGCCTGCAGCAGTTGCCGCAACTGCGCGGCGTCCAGCGGGATCGCGTGCACCTCGCGGAACAGCCCGCCGTTGAACCGGCGGATCGGGTAGGCGCCCCACAGGCCGCCGCGGTCCATTTCCTTCCACAGGGCCTCGATGCCGGCGGGGAAGCGTTCGGGGTGGGGGATCCAGGCGTCCTGCAGCGTGCGCGTGAACAGGTGGTCCTCCAGCAGGCCCACGTCTTCCGCGAACATCGTGAACAGGCAGCGCATCAGGAAGCGGGCGACCACGTCGGGCCGGCCGCCGGTGGCCTCCAGCGACTGGCCCAGGTCGGCCAGGTAGGTCGCGACCTCGCGGGTCACCTTCGCGGCGCGGCGCGCGGGGTCCAGGCTGAACGGGTCGGTGAAGGCGGCGGCGAGGTACGCGCGGACGTCGTCACGGGCGAGGTCGTCCAGGGGGATGCGCCGGCCCGCGGCATACCCGCCGTAGTCGCCGCCGAAGCCGGTCCAGACCTCGAAGCAGTGGCCGATGTCGCAGGTCATCAGGAACGGGGGGCGGCCCTCGGGCAGGTTCACGGCGTAGTTGCGGCCCTGCGCGAAGGCGCGCTCCATCATGCCGCGCCAGCCGGGCGCGCCGCGGCGGAGGTTCGGGGGGACGTCGGCGTCGGCCTTGGCCTGTTTCGCCTCCATGACGAAGGCGCCCTTGCGGTAGAAGTCGATGCGGTCGGTGGAGGTGTGCCCGTCCGGGTGCGGGATGGTGATGGGCTTTTCGAACCGGTAGTCGTCGATGCCGTCGCCTTGCGCCGGCGGGCGGTCCACGCCCAGCACGTCGCACAGGTCCAGGAAGAACGGCTGGGCGTGGGCGCGTTCGGACCCGGCGCTGCCCGACCAGCGGGAAAGGAATTCGGATGCGGACAGCATGCGCGCCCCCTGGGTTGCGGGGGGATCGTAGCGCCGCGGTGCGACGGGAGGCAACCGGGGGAATGAGACTATCGCCCCAGTTCGGGGACGTTCCAGACGAAGCAGGGGCGCTGGCCGGTCTGAAGGGCGAATTCGCGGCGCACCTTCTGCATCTGGACGACCAGGCGGACCTTCTCCTCGGGGGGAAGGGCGGCCCGCTGCAGCCGGTACTCCCGGGTCCGTGCGGCCCGTGCCGGATCGAATTCAGGCATCGAGGGCCCTCCGGAATCGATCGAACTGCAGGGCCAGTCCGTGGCGCTCCAGCAGCAGGCGGAAGCGATCCCAGTCCACCTTGCCGGAGTAGTCCTCCAGGAGCGTCGCCAGCCTCGCCTTGTCCTTGGGGCGTCCCACCTGGACCATGATGGCCATCAGGTGCTCCAACGGGAACACGCGCACCGGCACGCCGAACAGCGTCAGCGAACCAGCCTCGCGCATGGCCTCGTCTTCCAGGCTGCCGTCCGCGAAGGACAGGAACTGGACCGATACGCCATCGATGTCCACGTGATCGCCATCCAGGAAGGCATAGCCGCGATGGGCGAGTTCCGCGTAGATCGGCGACATCGAGACCGGCAGGCCGCCGGCGGGCGGCAACTGGATGGTGACGTCCAGGCCCTCGGTGAACACGGGGTCGATGTACATGTTCAGCGCCATCGCTCCGCTGATGGCCCACTGCGAGTAGAGCCCCAGATCCTGGAGTTCCTGCAGCACCTTCAAGGTCCGTTCCAAGTCCGGCCTCCCTTGAGCGGGATTATCGCATCGGGACTGCGGGGGTTCAACGGTGGGGAAAACGTTGGACCATGCCCCAGGCAGCAGACCCGACGCCGTGACGATCGTTGGCACAGCCTGATCCCTGTAGGGCGGGGGCCCCGTCCCCCGCCTCCTGGGTGATCCGTGCGTTTCGGCAGCGTCCGGATGGGCGAACGAACGCGGAACGCGCAATTTGGCGGCGTCCGAATGCCCGGACAGTTGTGGTTCGCGCCGATCAGCATCGCTCGGATGTTCGGACGGCGGTGGAACGCGCGGATCGACATCGCCCGATCGTTCGAACGGGGGTGGATCGCACGGATCCCCATCGTCCGGACGTTTTCCGGCCGACATCGCGAGACTCGCGGGGGGTCCGTCGGCGCCTCGCTTCCTTGCATCCCATTGTTTTCGCTGCATGATAAATATTTTTCACCCCCGTTGATCCTTTTCTTTCACCCCCCGTCTGTTTCCCCGAATCCGGCGCCCACGGGGGGTGACCGGTCACAAGGAGGGAGGGGATCATGAAACGCATCCCCAACGGTTCCTGGTCGTCGGAA
>CALJUR010000006.1 GCA_937975765.1 uncultured Myxococcales bacterium | reverse complement strand
GATCGTATTCGGTGACTGGAGTTCAGACGTGTGCTCTTCCGATCTAACCACCAGCGCGCCCAGGAACTCCTGGCTGTTGCCTCCGTCCAGGAAGTGCTCGGAGGTGACGCGCGGCAGGCCCACCAGGGAGGGCACGTCCGGGTCCGGCCCGAATTCCTGGCCCAGGATCGGGCCCTCGTCCAGGTACTGGCCCGCGATGCCGGTGATGGCGGGGAAGGCCGCCTTCAGCGCCTCCTTGCCCATCTTCTGGATGAAGTTGCTGGGGGCGATGTAGACCGGCGGCTCGGCGCCCGGCCCGAAGATCCGCTGGAACTCGTCGCGCAGCAGCCGCAGGGCCTCCTCCATCGGGGCGCGGCCCGCCCAGCCGACCGTCCACTCGTTCTTCCCGATGCTGAGCGACTGGTGGTTGTAGCCGTGCAGGCCGATCTCCCAGCCGGCGTCCCGGATCTCGCGGGCCAGTTCGAGGGCGGGTTCGCCTTCGGGCGGGGTGTAGGCCTGCGGGGGGGCATCGTGGGGCATGCGGTCGTCGTACGTCAGGATGAAGCCGGTGGTGGGCCGGATGGCGTGCTTCTGCAGCAGGTCGTGCATCCGCGGCCACCACATCGTCCGGTAGAACCCCGAATCGGTCAGGTGGTACAGCCGGTCCGCGGGCGGGCGCAAGGAGTTCGTCATCGGCAGGGGGCAGTCGTCCGCGTAGAAGGCCAGCGCGTCCAGGATCGCGGCGGCCGCCGGTGCGACCTCGAGGAGGGACAGCAGGATGCGGCCCCGGGACGACTTGTCGGCCAGCCCGGACCCCGCCCAGCCGATGGCCTGGCCCTTCCCGGTCCGGGCGACGAAGGCCATCGGGGCGTCCGGCGCGCCGGCCTTCCCTCCCCGGCACAGGACGCGGGTGTCCTTGGCCGGCACGAAGCGCGGGATGGTGTCCAGGCCGTCCGGCGGCAGCACCGGGTCCAGCCCCTCGGCGCCCGGCAGGAAGGACGGGTCGCAGCGGTAGGTCTCGACCTGGGCGGTTCCCTCGGCCTTCCGGATGCCGAACAGAGGGTACAGTTCGGGGTCCTCGACCCCCGCGACGTTCACCAGGGCCCCGCCGTCCCGGACGTAGCGGTCCAGCGCCCCGACGATGCGGTCCAGGCGGGTCCGGGGCAGGCGGTCGGTGGCCAGCACCACGGCGTCGTAGCCGCCCAGCCAGCGCGGGGGCAGGCCTTCCAGGCGCGACAGGTCCGCGAAGTCCGCTGCCAGGTGGGCGTACTCGACGACCCACGAGGCCTGGACCAGAAGCGATCGGCCGGTGTCCGAGCGATCCTCGACCAGGAACAGGAAGCGCACGGGATGCGGCGAGGCGATCTTCGGGAAGGCGAGAGCGGCGACCTGGTCGGCCGTCGCGACGGCCTCGGACGAGGACATCGACAGCCGGACCTCGACGACGGGCGGAACCGGGGGGGGCGGAGGCGCGGAGGGCGTCGTCGCAGCCGGCATGCAGCGCACCACCGCCGCGATGCCGGTCGCGTCCGACGGGGCCGGGCCGCGCTGCACGTGGAAACCCTGCTCGAGCAGGGCCGTTCCCAGGGCCAGCAGGGCGGGCTGCCGGGCCTCTGCCGAGGTGCAGTCCAGGAACACGGTCACCGGCGGCCGGGGCCAGGACAGGCCGGGCGCCATGCGGGGCACGACCGGCGGCGCGGCATTCGCGACCGCGACGCCCAGCAGGGCGGCCGAGACGAAGAAACCCGCCAGCAGACGCGAACCGGGCGATGCGACGCCGTGCATTCCGAACCCGCTCTTCGTGCGGACGGGCGCTAGTCTATCGGAGTGGGGGGAGGGCGTCAAAGCCTTCGGGTGCAAGGCCCACGGTTTCGCGATGGCCCCGATTCCGCGAGGCCTTGGGCATTGTGATACATTCACTACCGCCGGCGGCAGGGACGGGCGACGTGAAGGACGACAGGACGCTGGGCTGGGGCACCGACGACGAGGCGCAGGCGCCCGTCCCGACCCCTGTGCCGCCGGCCCAGGACGCCCCCCCGCCGGAACCCCGGGATGCCGATCGTCCCGAGTCCCCGACCCGGCCCGACATCCCGCCCGAGGTCCCTTCCGACCAGCGGGCCACATCGCTGGACCACCACGACGTGCAGGCCCGGGTGGAGGCCGCCATCGCCGCCACCGAGACCGGCGAGCCGTCCCAGCCCGCGATCGACCCGATGCTGGGCCAGGTGGTCGGGGGACGGTTCGAGATCCAGTCCCGGATCGGCGCCGGCGGCATGGGCATCGTGTACAAGGCCCGACAGATCGGGATCGACCGGACGGTCGCGGTCAAGATGCTGCTGCGCGAACTGGCGGGCGACGAGAAGGTCGTCAAGCGGTTCAAGATCGAGGCGCTGGCCGTCAGCCGGCTGAACCATCCGAACACGATCCGGATCTTCGACTTCGGCCAGACCGACGACGGCACCCTCTACTTCGCGATGGAGTACCTGGACGGCGTGGCCCTGGAAGAGGCGCTGCGCCGGGACCATGCCTTCCCGGCCCGCCGGGCCATGCACGTGCTGCGGCAGATGGCGTCGTCTCTGGTCGAGGCCCACGAGAAGGGCATCGTCCACCGCGACCTGAAGCCCGACAACGTGTTCCTGACCCGGGTGGGCGAGGACCAGGACTTCGTCAAGGTGCTGGACTTCGGCGTGGCCAAACTGCGCGAGGCCGACAAGCGCCAGGGCACCATGACGCAGGCCGGGACGATCTTCGGCACGCCACGCTACATGTCGCCGGAGCAGTGCCGATCCATGGGCGTGGACCACCGCGCCGACCTGTACGCCCTGGGCGTGATCGCCTACGAGATGCTGGTCGGCCACCCGCCGTTCGACGCCGAGAACCCGCTGGCCATCCTGATCCAGCACGTCCAGGAACCGCCGAAGCCGCTGGCCCTGGCGCGCCCCGATGTCGAGGTGCCCGAGGACGTCGAGGCGCTGGTGATGAAGTGCCTGGAGAAGTCGCCGGAACGGCGCTTCCAGCACGCGTCCGACCTGGTGGCGGCCATCGCCGAGGTCGAGGCGAAGATGCAGGGGCGGTTCGAACGCGTCGTGTACGTGCAGGGCCCCCGGGTGCTGCCCGAGATGGCCCGCCTGGCCGAGACCCCGACGGTGGCGTCGGAGTTCCCGCTGGCGCCGCCGCGGCGCCGGTGGGGCGCCTGGATCGCGGCCGCCGCGCTGGTCGTGGCCGCGGGTGCGGGGGCGGGCCTGTGGGCCAGCGGCGTCCTTGCGCCCGAGCCGCCCCCCGCGGTCGAGGCGACCCCCGCGCCGGTCGCGCCCCCGCCCCCGGCGGAGCCCCCTGCCGCGGCGGCTCCGTCCCGGCCGGAGACCGTCTCGATGCGGTTCTCGTCGGACCCGGACGGCGCCGAGGTGCTGGCCGGCGGCCGGGTCCTGGGCACCACCCCGCTGACCGTGGACGTGCCGTTCGACACCGGGAGCCAGTCCTTCACCTTCCGCAAGAACGGCTTCCGGGAGGTGGCCGTCGATGCGATTCCCGACCGGGACGGATCGGTGTCCGCCTCCCTGAAGAAGGCCTCGGCTCCGGCCTCCGGCGCGAAGGCCCCGGCCCCGGGCGCCGCACCCGCCGCGGTTCCCGCCGCGTCCCCCGTTCCCGAGCCGGCGGCTTCCCCCGCGCCGCCCCCCGCGCCGGCCGCGACCCCGGCGCCCGCGCCGAAGAAGGACGACGGGATGGGCAAGGTGAAGGACCTGAAGACCTTCTGAAGATCCCGGGGCGACCGGATCCCGTCGCGCCGTCCCCGTGTAGAATCAACCCATGCGATGCTTCCTGGCGGTCCCGATCCCCGGCGACGTCCGCGAGGCGGTGCTGGACCTGGTGCTCCGGCTTCGCCCCCGGCTGCGCCACGCCCGGTTCGTGTCCCCCGAGGCGCTGCACCTGACCCTGCACTTCTTCGAGGACCTGGACGACGTGCAGGTGGCCGGGGTGCGGGAGGCGGCCCGCGAGGGGTGCGAGGCGGTCCCCGCGTTTGCCGCGGCGCTGTCGGGGCTGGGCGTCTTTCCGGACCCCCGCCGACCGCGCGTGCTGTGGATCGGCGCCACCCTCGGGGCCGACGGCCTGCACGCCTTGCACGCCGCCGTGGCCCGCGGGCTGCGCGACCGCTCGCTGCCCGTGGAGGACCGCCCGTTCAAGGCCCACCTGACGCTGGCGCGGTTCCGGGAACCCGAACCCGGGGTCGCCGAAGCGCTGTCGCTTTCCGGCACCGTCTCCCCCCCTGCGTTCGAGGTCCGGGAAGCCGTGCTTTTCCGCAGCGTCCTGGCGCCGACGGGGGCCGTGCACACCGTCCTGGATCGGTTCCCGTTGGCGAGGGTTGCCCTTCCGATTTGAAGCGTCTAGGATTCGCCAGGCAGTCCTATCGAGCCATGCCGGCGAGGACGTGAGGAGGCAGCGATGATCAAGAAGGAAGCCTGGATATGGATGGACGGGAAACTGGTCCCCTGGGACCAGGCGAACGTGCACATCCTTTCGCACACGATGCATTACGGGTACGGTGCGTTCGAGGGAATCCGGGCGTACCGGCTGGCCGACGGCCGGTCCGCCGTGTTCCGCCTGCCCGAGCACATCGACCGCCTGTTCGAGTCCGCGCGCCTGCTGGAACTGGACGTCCCCTTCACCCGCGAGGTTGTCTGCGCGGCCTGCACCCGCACGCTGGCGGCGAACGGGATGGATCAGGGCTACCTGCGGCCCCTGGTCTTCCTGGGCGACCGCGAGGTCGGGGTGTATCCCGGTGACGCCCCGGACGTCCGGCTGGCCGTCATCGCCTGGAAGTGGGGTGCCTACCTGGGCGCCGAGGCCCTGGACAAGGGGATCCGGGTCAAAGTGTCCTCCTACACGAAGCACCACCCCAACGCGGTCCTGGTCAAGGGCAAGGTCTGCGGCCACTACGTCAACTCGGTCCTGGCCAAGATGGAGGCCAAGCGCGAGGGTTGCGACGAGGGGATCCTGCTGGACCACTGCGGCTACGTCGCGGAGGGTTCCGGCGAGAACCTGTTCCTGGTCCGCAACGGCGAGATCCTGACCCCCGGCCTGGACTCGTCGATCCTGGGCGGCATCACCCGCGACGCGGTGATCCGGGTCGCGAAGGACCTGGGCTTCACGGTGCGCGAGGGGACCCTGACCCGGTCGGACCTGTACGTCGCCGAGGAGATGTTCTTCTCGGGCACGGCCGCCGAGATCACGCCGATCCGCGAGATCGACCGGCGCCTGGTGGGCAAGGGTTCCGCCGGCCCCGTCACGAAGACGCTGCAGAAGGCGTTCTTCGAGGTGGTGTCGGGTCGCGACTCCCGCTACGACCAGTGGCTGACCCCGTACAAGCCCGAGGCGATTGCCGCTCCCGCGGCCAGCGTCTGAGACCATGGGCAAGGCCTCCCGCAACCGCCTGCGCCACGACCCCTTCCGGGGCAACGAGCACCCGGTTCCGCACCCGGAGGCCCCCGCGTCCCCGCCCGTGGCCGGCCCCGGCACGCTGTACGTGGTGGCCACGCCGATCGGGAACCTGGACGACGTGACGCCCCGGGCCCTGCGCGTGCTGCGCCAGGCGGAGGTCATCGCGTGCGAGGACACCCGGGTCACCGGGATGCTGTTGAAGCACCTGGGGATCGAGCGGGGCGACCGGCGGCTGGTGCCCTACCACGACGTCAACGAGCGGCGCGCGTGCCACCAGCTGGTCGAGATCCTGCGGGCCGGGCAGGACGTGGCCCTGGTGTCGGACGCCGGGACGCCGCTGCTGTCGGACCCGGGGTACCGCGTGGTGTCGATGTGCCGGGACCTGCACCTGCCGGTGGTGCCCGTGCCCGGGCCGTGCGCCGCGGTGGCCGCCCTGTGCGCGGCAGGCCTCCCCAGCGACCGCTTCACGTTCTACGGCTTCCTGCCCGCGAAGTCGGGCCGGCGCCTGCGGCTGGTGGAAACCCTTCGCGAGGACGGCGGCACGTGCATCTTCTACGTGCCCGCGCGGCAGGTGGACGCGGTGCTGGCCGATTTCCAGGCCGCCCGGCCACAATGGCGGATCGTCGTCGCCCGCGAACTGACCAAGGTGTTCGAGGAGTTCCTGTCCGGCACGGCAGCCGAGGTCCGGGCCTCGGTGGCCGGGCGCGTCCTGAAGGGCGAGGTCACGCTGCTGGCGGCCCCTCCCGCGGACGGAAAGCCTACCGACCCCGACGTCGACGAATGATCCCGCCGGCGACCAGGGCCGCCAGCACGATCCCGGGCAGCCAGGCCACCCACACGACCGCGGCATCGCGCACCGAGGCCCCCGGCTGGGCCAGCGCCCGGGACCACAGCCTCAGCGCGTCCTGCGCGAACGACGGCGGCGCCGGGGGCGGGGGTGTCGGCTCGGACAGGCGAACCGCCATCGCGGCATACTGCGCGCGGGATTCCATCGCCCGCTGTTCCGCGACCAGCGTGGCGATCTGTTCCACCACCTTGACCCGCTCGCGCTCCAGTTCGCCCACCTTGGCGCAGTCGCGGTCCGGGCCTTCGCCCCAGGCACGCATCCGGTCGTCCATGCCGCGCAACCCCGCCAGGCGGGCGTTCAGGGTCACCATCTGGGAGGTGACGTCGTCGACCTGGGAGGCCTGGCCCAGCAGGGTGCCCATCGCCTTGACCCTCGAGGCCAGCGCGTCGGCCTGCCGGGTATCGACCATCAGGCCGATCGTCAGTTGCCGCGGAGCGCCTTCCGGCACGGGCAGCACCTCGCGGCCGGTGACGTAGCCGCCCAGCGACTTCAGCGCCGACTCGACTTCGCCCGCCGACTTCGCGGCATCGGGCACCTCGACCCCGACCATCATCCGGCGCGGCGTCGTCCCCGGGGGGGGCAGTTCGGGCAGGGCGGGCGCCACGGGAGGCGGTGCAGGGGGAGGCGGGACCGCGCAGGCGGCCACCAGCAGGGCAAGAACGGCCACGCGTCTCATCGGGACCTCCTCAGCGAATGGGCACCTCGACCACGGTGTTCTGCGTCCACGTCTCGCCCCCGACGGGCGGCAGCGACTGGTTGCTGCAGGCCTGGCCGTCGTGGTTGACCAGGCGCACCACGACGGCCAGCGTCGTGCCGGTCGAGGGCAGCGCCCCGCCCAGGAACGTCTCCAGCGGCAGCCTGGCCTCGAACCCGGCCGTCCCGGCGGTCACCTGGCCGCAGTCCCAGCCCAGGTTCGCGGGCGTCGCCAGGTCGCGCCAGCCCGCCGCCGAGGCCCCGTCCTGGTTCGCCGGGTCGGTGCAGGTGTAAGACGCCATCCCCTTCGTGCCGACGGCCTTGTCCGCGCCGAAGGCCGTGTCGGAGACGGCCAGCAGGGACGACACGGCGTTGTCCAGCGCATTCTCGACATCCGTCACGCCGGACAGGTTCCGCACGCCCGTGCCCTTCCCGTAGTCCCGGTCCAGGTACGCGACGATGGCGTTGTCCGCCTGGCATTTGCCGGCGACGCCGACGTACAGGTAGGTGTCGTCGTAAGCGACCCACAACGAGTCCAGCGTGTTGTCCGTCCAGGTCGTCGCCACGCCGTTCTGCGCCGCCTGGAAGGAGGCGTCCCAGTCGCCGCCCAGCGTCCCGTCGATGGCGGGGGCGGTCGTCGCCTTCGGGGCGAACGAGAACGCGCGGGCCTTCTCGGCGGTCTTCCCCGCCCCGTTGGTGACCGACACAGTGACGACGCCGGCCGGGTGCGCCGGTGCCGTGAAGGTCAGCGAGGTCCCGGCGCCGTTCACGGACGCCGCGACCGGCACGCCGCCCACCGAGATCGTCGTGGCCCCGTCCAGCCTTGCCCCGGACATCGTCACCGTGGCGCCGCCCAGGCAGGAGGACCAGTCCGGCGCCAGCGCCCCGATGGAGGGGGCCTCGGGGTCGTTCGCGGCCAGCGACAGGGCGCCCAGTTTCGCGGGGTCGAAGTCGGTTCCGGCGGCGGTGACACCGTCCGAATCGACCACGGTCCAGGTCGTGCCGCCATCCAGCGAGAAGCGGAAGGTGTAGGACCAGTCGCCCGCGGTCGCCGCCCCGATCGTCCCGCGGAACACGGCGTTGTTGCCCGTGTCCCCGCCGGGGCCGTCGTAGGCCGCCGCGGCCCAGGTCCAGCCGGAGCCGGACGGCCGCGGATCGGATCCCGCCGGTCCCCAGCCGACCTCCGCCGCGACCAGGCCCTCGCCGCCGCCGCCCGTGGTCACGCCCGGCTCGTACGCCTGGGCGATCGCGTCGGGCAGCGCGTCGCCCACGCTCGCCTCGATCGAGAGGGGCGGGTCCAGCCGGCCCCAGTCGATGACGGCCGGGGGCTGCGGCTCGACGAACTCGAACGCGTTCGGATAGGTCGCCTGGCCGAGGTCCGGGTTGGTCAGCACCACGTCCACGATGCCCTTCGGGGCCGCCGACGTCGTGGCCGTCACCTCGGTGGCCGACACGAACACCACCTTCGCGGCGGACAGCGTCCCGAACTTCACCGTGCACCCTTCCCGGAAGTCGCTGCCGGTCAGGGTCACGTCCGTGCCGCCCGACACCGGCCCCTTCACCGGGTCGATCAGGTTGAGCACGGGATGCGACTGCGGGGGCTGGTCGCCGGTGTACTCGAATGCCTGCGCGGCCGTCGCGATGCCGCCGTCCACGTTGCGCACCACCACGTCCACCTTGCCGGCCGCGTGGGCGGGCGTCGTGGCCTCGATGCGCGTCGCCGACGCGACCGTGACGCCCGTCGCGTCCAGGTGGTCGAACGTCACCGTCGCCCCGGCCCGGAAGTCCGTGCCGGTCAGCACCACCGCGGTGCCCCCGGCCGCCGGCCCGGTCGCGGGCTGGATCGTTGCGATCGAGGGCGAGGAGACGGGCGCCTCCGAGGCGCAGCCGTCCGGGCCGCAGGTCGCGCCGCCGAAGCAGTCCGCGTCCTGCTGGCACCAGGGCAGGCCGCCGCCGACGATGACGGTGGTGTTGAACTCGCGGCCGCGCGCCGCCTTCTCCCACACGATCGTGGCCGGGGCGAAGGTGCCGCGGACGGCCACGTCGGTGTAGGCCGTCACCCCTTCCGCCAGGCCCGACGACGTGAGGGTCGACTTGTACTCCAGCGCGTCCGCCGGGTCGCCCCCCTTCGGGGCGATCGCGAACACGAACTGGGCGTGCTGGCCCACTGCCAGCAGGCCGTCATGCGGCCCCAGGCGCTTCGACTGCACGAACGTGACGATGCCGTCGCCCGCGACCTCGTCCCCCATGGAAGCGTCGCCGTCGTCGGTCAACTGCACGGGCGCCCAGGAATTGGCGGAACTCTTCAGGTACAGGTCGGAGTCGGCCAGGTTCGTGCCCGCGAAGGCCGGGTCCATCGCGTCCAGGTCCAGGGTCAGTTTCAGGTCCACGTCCCCGAACGCCGGCAGCGTCAGCGGCGCGGCGACGACGGTCCCCGGCGAGCAGTAGGACACCGTGAACTTCCCGTTCGGGCCGATCCAGATCCACCCGTCCAGTTTGTTCAGCACGCCATACTCGAACACCAGGTCCGCGGATTCGGGCACCGCCCCGACCTCGATCTCGAACACGTGGTCGCCCGCGACGGCGTCCCCGGGCTCGTGGCCGCCCGCCGAGGCCGGCCCGTCGTCGTACAGCCAGGGGAAGGGACCGTCGGTCGGCAGCCAGGACGTGGCCGGGGCGATCGTGTTGGCGGCCTCGTCCCAGGCGAACGAGCCGGTCCAGCGCATCTCCTTGTTGCCGTAAGTCCGGTTGGCCGTGTCGTCGACCTTGAAGCGGACCTTCGAAGGGCCCGGGGCGCAGGTCGCCGGCCCCTCGCCGTCCTCGCCGTCCGTCTTCGCGAAGTCGAGGGCGACATCGAGGTCGCCGCCGGGATCCTCGACGTCGTCCCCGGGCGTCACGACCGGCGAGGTGCAGGCCACGAGCAGGGCCAGCACCGGGACGGCCTTCCGGAAACCTCTGGATCCTGCCCGCATGATCGTCCTCCCCGGGGGGCCGGTCGGGAGGCACGAGGCCGCGTCCCGACGGGCTCCATCTCGTCAGGGTACCGGCGGGAAGCCTATCAAATCCCAGGGCGCCTGTCTCCCCGCGCGGGCGCACCGCAAGGATGGCGTCCGGCCGCGCTTTCACCTAGAATCCTTCCGATCGTCCTCGGAGGTGACCGATGCAGCGCTTTCCCCTGTCGGCCGCGCGGTGGGCCTGGATTCTCGCGGTGCCCGTCCTGGCTTGCGGCGGAAACGAGACCGCCAAGGACGAAGGGGGATGCCCGGACGGAGGGTGCCTGGACGGCATCACGTTCGACCCCGGCCCGGGTGACGGGACGATGAAGGACGACGGCATCGAGGAGGCCCGCGAGGTCCAGGGCGAACTGCCGGCCGAGATCCCGGGCGAGGGCGTGGACGACGCCGAACCGGACCCGGGCGATGCCGTCGACACCGAGGGCGAGGTCGTCTACCAGGGCGTGTTCGGGGACCCGTGCAACAGCAACGACGACTGCCAGTCGTACCTCTGCATTCCGACCCTCTCGGGCAGGTTCTGCACCGTGACGTGCATCGAGAACTGCCCCGGCGACTGGAAGTGCGAATACATCAGCCCCCCCGGCATGGAACCGCTGACGGCCTGCGTGCCGCCGGCGACCGCCCTGTGCCGCCCCTGTACCGAGGACAAGGACTGCGGGGGGGTGGAAGGCGAGACGGCCTACTGCCTGGAGTACGGCAAGCTGGGCCGCTTCTGCGCGAACACCTGCGACGCCGGGACCTGCCCGGAGGGCTACACCTGCACGGACACGACCGTGGCCGACCAGGCGCTGAAGGTGTGCGTCGCGGACGCGGGCGACTGCCCCTGCCTGCAGGGATACTCGGGCCTGGCCACGCCGTGCTTCGAGTCCAACGACGCCGGCACCTGCGTCGGTCTCCGCAAGTGTACCCAGCAGGGGCTGGAGTTCGCGTGGGAGGCCTGCACCGCCCAGGTGCCGGCCGCCGAGACGTGCAACGGCGCGGATGACAACTGTGCCGGCGGCATCGACGAGGGCCTGGGCGACTTCGTCTGCGGCAAGGGCGTCTGCGCGCACACCGTGCCGAACTGCGTGAGCGGCCTGCCCGGCCCGTGCGACCAGTACCTGGGCCAGACGGTCGAGACGTGCAACGACCTGGACGACGACTGCGACGGCCTGACCGACGAGATGTGGCCCGACCGGGGCACCCCGTGCGACGGTCCCGACGCCGACCAGTGCCCGAACGGGAAATGGGGCTGCGCGGACACCGGGGACTCGCTGGCCTGCGAGGGCGACGACGTGAACCACGTCGAGGTCTGCAACGGGCTGGACGACGACTGCGACGGCAGCACCGACGACGTCGAGGACCTGGGCCAGACCACCTGCGGCCTGGGCATCTGCCAGCACACCGTCCCGAACTGCCTGGGCGGCTACCCGCAGACCTGCAACCCGCTGGAGGGCGCGCAGTCGGACGACCTGCCGGACCCGGACTACATCGACGCGAACTGCGATGGCATCGACGGCGACGCGACGCGGTCGGTGTTCGTGGACATCACCACCGGCAAGGACCTGAACGACGGCACGATGGCCCTGCCCAAGCGCACCATCCAGGCGGGCATCGACACCGCCGCGTCCCAGGGCAAGCCGATCGTGATCGTGTCGCTGGGCATCTACAACGAGACGGTGACCCTGAAGAACGGTGTCGGCGTTTACGGCCAGTACGACCGGGCGGACGGCTGGCAGCGCAAGGCCGAGAACGTCACCCAGATCAAGGGCAAGGCGGCCGGGAGCGGCCAGCCGCAGGTCGCGGTATACGCGGACAACCTGACCGCGATCACCTCGCTGCACGGCTTCCTGATCACGGCCGAGACCGCCAACGGCGACGGGGCGTCGTCCTATGGCGTGATGGCCCGGAACAGCCCCGGCCTGAACCTGGTGGCCAACACCATCCAGCCGGGCGGCGGGGCCGTGGGGCGGATGGGCACGATGGGCACCATCGGGTTGCCCGGAGGCAGGGGCGGCGACGGGCGCGACGGCTGCGAGTACGACTACACCTGCATCGACGCGTGTGGCGACTGCGACCGCCCGCTGGGCGGCGCGGGCGGCACCAGCACCTGCGGGGTGCCGGGGGGCCGGGGCGGCAACGGCGGGGACAGCGACGGCAGCGGGTTCAACGGCACGGCCGGCACGGGCAGCGGGGGTGGCTACGCGGGCAGTGGCGGATATGTCCTCAGCGACGGGACGAACGGCGGCAACGGGTCGGCCGGCAGCAGCGGCAGCAACGGCACGGGAGGCCCCACCCTGGGTCCGCTGGGCGCCAGCGGCTACGTGCCCGGGGACGGCAAGAACGGCGGCGACGGCTCCAGCGGCTACGGGGGCGGCGGGGGCGGCGGCGGCGGTGGCGACAGCCCCGGCCTCTGCGAGTGCCTCAGTTACGGCGCCGCGGGCGGCGGGGGCGGCGCGGGTGGCTGCGGCGGCGGCGGCGGGGTCGCCGGCGGCGGCGGCGGCGGGTCCATCGGCATCTTCGTGCACGGCGCGGGCATCGTTTTGTCCCGGACCGTGATCAAGACCGGGATGGGCGGGATGGGCGGCTACGGCGGTTACGGCGCGACGGGCGGCACGGGCGGCTCGAACGGCATCGGCGGCCTGAAGGAAACGGATTCTTCGGCCGGTGGCAACGGCGGCAAGGGCGGCAAGGGCGGCAACGGCGGCCACGGCGGCGGCGGCGGCGGCGGGCCTTCGGTCGGGATCCTGTGCTCGGGCGGGGCGGCGGCGATGGACCAGGTGTCCTTCGTGCTGGGCGTCGCGGGCGAAGGCGGCCAGTCCCCGGGTCATGCCGGCCAGGCCGGCCTGCGTGCCGAGACCCACGGCTGCCTGTAGGGTGATGGCGGGGGACAGGGCCACACCTGTACGATGGCGGGGGACGGGGCCCCACCTGTACGATGGCGGGGGACGGGG
>CALJUR010000005.1 GCA_937975765.1 uncultured Myxococcales bacterium | reverse complement strand
TCCGATCTGACCAGCAGCGCCAGGTCCCGGATGACCTCGCTGATGCGCTGGTGGAACAGGTTTCTTCGACCGCCCAGGAGGCCGTACCAGTTCTTCAGCGCCATCGTGGCGCCGCTGCGCACGTGGTCCTTGACCGGGCACAGCCCGATGACCCGGTCCACCCCCTCGAACGGCCCCGCCAGGATCGGCCAGTCCCGCAACAGGGTGGCCCCGGGGACGGTCATCTGGCGGAACATCGCCTCGCGGGGGACCACGACCTCGGCGCCTGCATCCCGGGCCGCCTGCGCGATCCCGGTCAGCCGGAAGGACGTCTCGGGGTCGTTGACGGGGTTGTCGGTGACGATCACGCGGGCGGCCCCGGCAGCCAGGCACATCCGGACCAGCGTGCCGATCGCGTCCGGGTGGGTCGTGGCGCACAGTTCGGGCGGGGTGGCGAATCCCGCGTTCGGCTTGACGAGGACCGTCTCGCCGCGGCGGACGAACCGGCCGGCACCTCCCAGGGCCTCCAGGGCGCGTGACAGCGCGCGGGCGCGGTCCGTCCCGGTGACGATCGCCATCCGGGGCCCGTCGTCCCGGACCGAGAAGTCGGGGAGGGCCTCGCCGGACACGGCCGGCCCGGGCAGTCGGGGCGACGGTGGCCGGTCGTCGTGAAGCGCCCACGCCAGGGCCCCGGCACCGGCCAGGGTGATGCCCCCGCGTGCGGCGCGTTGCAGGAACTCGCGACGCGACAGGTCCCGGGGCCGATCCGTCACGGCGACTCCCCCGCAAGGTTCTCGTACAGCGCCCGGGCCAGTGCATCCGCCCGGCCCCGATCCTCGCCCTCGTGGACGCCGGCGAGGACCCTTCCCCGGACGAAGGCGATCTCGATCCAACCCTCGGCATCCACGGCCCAGGCGCCCGGGATGCCCCGGGGTGGATCGGCGGGATGCGCGCCCTGGGACAGCAGTTCGCGGCGCCACGCTTCCGACAGCGACGAGGCCTCGCCCGGGTCCGCCCTGCGGCTGAGGAACGCGGTGGCCTCCGACTCCCCGGAACGGTACCGGGCCATCATCACCCGATCCAGGCTGGAGGAACCGAAGGCGCTCTCCTTCAGCAGCGCCTCGGACCCGTCGACCTTGCCCTCGACCGGGAACGTCGAGGCCGGGGAGTCCGCACCCGGCTGCCCGGCAGGGTCGGGATGGCCGGCCGCGAAGTCGGACGCGAACCGGTGCGCCAGCGTCATCGCCTCGCTGCCCCCGCGGGTTGCAAGGACCTCCAGGTAGAAGCGGTCCGTCGCGAGGAACAGGCCGTTCGAAGTCCGGTAGGAATGCCGCCCGATCCCGGCATCGGGAGCCCCCTCGCGACGCTGGCGGGACCAGGCGGAATAGGCATTCGATGGTTCCGAGAGGTCGTAGACGCAGGCCTCGACCAGGTCGGGGTCCCCTCCGGTCGCCGCGAATCGCCGGCACGACAGGGACCGGAACCCCAGCGTCAGGTACAGGTCGGCGCGACCGTCGATCTTGTCCGACAGGGTCGCCGCGTCGAAGTTCTCGGGAGGGGTCGCCGCCACGGCCCCGGCAGGCAACGCGAGTTCGCTGCCGGGTGCGTCCGCGCGTGCCAGGCCCATCCGGAAGCGCGCGGGGTCATACGAGGACTGCTTCCAGGCGAGGGCCGTTGCGACAACGGCCAGCGCCGCCAGGGTCGCCCAGGCGACGCGGGTTTCCTTCGGGGATGCGGGACGGCGCGGGGACTCCATCGGAATTCCGGTCCATCGGGGCGGGTCGATTCTAGCCCGATCATTCGTGGCGGCAAAGTGCTTCGGCTCTTGCCACGAGGCCGGGCATCGGGCTATGAAGCCCGGGAAGGGAAGGAGGCACCCATGCCGGATCACGTCGCGCGGTTCGATGGCGCCCTGGAAGTCCGCGTCCGGGCCGACGGTTCGCTGGACCTCGGGTTCGCGGACGGGTCGTTCCAGGCCGCGGGCCTGGGGTGGACGGTGCGTCTCGCCGATGGCCGCATGCTGGTGCCCGATCCGGACGACTGCACGGTGGCGGCCACCGGGGGCGGGTTCCGGACGGAGATCAAGCTGGGCGGCGGCGCGATGGCGCTGGCGGCCGACTGGCGCGTCGCAGCGGACCGCCTGTCCGGGGAAGTCACCCTGACGAATCGCGGCGACCACACGCTGGCGATCGACCGGGTGATCCTGTCCGGTCCGGGAGGACTGGCCCTGCACGGCCCGGCAGGTGGATGGTCCTTCTACAAGCTGGGATGGAACATCGCGTCGGCCTCGGGATTCGTGCCGTTCTCCGGGTCCGAGAGGGCGTTCTTCATGCGCGTGCCCTTCGGCTGGCTGCCCCGATCGGTCCGGCACATGGTCTACAACGAGGGGACCCGCTTCTCGACGCGGGCCGGCGACTTCCACTCGGAGTGGCTGGGGGCCATCGCGGGACCGTCGGGCGCCTCGCTGGCCTTCGGGTTCGCGGGGACCGAACGCCACTTCTCGCAGGTGACCGCTTCCCGGCCGGACGCCCTCCTGCAACTGAACGCCCAGATGGACGGCGCGGCCCTGCCGGCCGGGGCATCGCGCCCTCTGGAGCCGGTCCTGTTCGCCTGCGCGGACCAGCCCGACCCGGCCCTGCAGGCGTTCGCCCGCGCCATGGCCTCGCGTCACGGCGCCCGCACCCTTCCGATCCGCCTCTGGTGCTCGTGGTACTCGGGCTTCTACGACCGCGTGACCGAACAGGGCTTCCTGGACAACGCCCGCAAGGCCCGGGAGGAGGGGGCGCCGGTCGAGTTCTTCCAGCTGGACGACGGGTACCAGGACTGCATCGGGAACTGGACGATCACCAACGAGCGCTTCCCGTCCGGGCTGGCCGGCCTCGCGAAGCAGGTGATCGACCTGGGATTCACCCCGGGGGTCTGGACCGCGCCGTTCGCGCTGTCCACGAAGTGCCGGGCCTTCCGGGAACACCCGGACTGGGTGGTCCGGGACGCATCGGGCCGGCCCGTCCCCGCGGGCTTCATCATGGGGAAGTTCGGCCCCCGGTACTACTACGGCCTGGACACGACGAATCCCGAGGTGATCGCCTGGCTGGAGGCCCTGTACCGGGAACTCCGCGGGATGGGATTCCGGCTGTTCAAGATCGACTTCCTGACCGCGGCATGCGTGCCCGGCGTCCGGATGGATCCCGCGGCGACCCGCGCGCAGGCGTACCGGCGTGGGATGGAGGCGGTGCGGCGCGGCGCCGGCGAGGATGCCGTCATCCTGTCGGGCATCGGCCCCGTGCTGGGCAACACCGGGGTGCTGGACGTCCAGCGCCTGGGGACCGACACCTCGTTCGGGCACGCGACCTGGCGCAACACGATGCAGCGATGGACCCGGGACCTGATGACGCCCGGCGTGTACAACAACATCCTCAGTTCGATGGCCCGGTCGTTCGGCGACGGGATCCTCTGGAGCGGGGACGGCGACGCGATGATCCAGCAGGACCTGCCGCGCAACGAGGCCGATGCGCTGGGCGTGGCGGCGCTGCTGTGCGGCGGGTCGATCACCCTGGGGCACGACTACCGGAAGGGGACGTTCGACACCGCGCTGATCGAGGAACTGAAGGGGCGCACCGGCCCGGCCCGGATCCCCGACCGCACCGCGTGGCCGCTGCCGCGGCAGATCGTCGCGGAGGGCACGAAGGACGGCGCACCGGTGCGCTGGCTGGCCCTGGTGAACCTGGAGGACCGGCCGATCGAGGTGGCCCCGCACCCCTCCGCGCTGCCGGGCGGTGCGGCCGGCGGCGCGGCGGACGTCCTCGGGAACGGTGCCGTCACGCTGGACCCCGCGAAGTCCCTTCCGGTGCCTGCCCACGGATGCCGGCTGTTCCGGATCGCGATGTAGCCTACAGCGACGCGAGGTCGGACAGGACGATCGACACGAAGCCAGGAGCGTTAATCCACTTCACCAGCCCGCGGGTCGGGTGCATCGTGACCTCGGAGTCCAGCGGGGTCCCGCCCACCAGGTCGCCGGAGATCGTCACCCGCAGCACCGCGCACGTCCTCGGGGCGTCGGCTCCATCGTGGCAGGCTGCCTGGTAGGAGATGGCCCGCACCTCGTAGTGCGCCGAAACCACCTTCTCGTTCATCATCGAGGATCGGGTACGGACCGACGCGTCGAACGACTCGGTCTGCCCGACCGGCAGGTCCATGGGGATCTCGATCGGCGTGTCGAAGAACTGGTAGTCCGGGTCGATGACCTGGATCCAGTAGACCTCGGTCCCCTTCACCTTCGCGCGCCAGGGGGTCTTCGCGTCGAAGAAGATGCCCAGGGCAGCCTCCTCGCCCGCCTTCAGGCTTCCGAACGCCAGCCGAGTCAGGTTCTTGGCGTTCGGGTGCGTCGGCATGCTGGTGCCGTCCCTCACCATGCCCGCCAGTTCCAACTGCTGTTCGTGCAGCGACACAACCTGGTACTGCGCACCTTCCTCCGCGGCGCTTTTCAGCCCGTCCCAGGTCGCGTTCGCCCAGTAGGGATGGGGGTGGCCGGGGATGTCCGCCACGCCACCGGGATCGGCGTCGGCATCCCCGGGGTCCGGGGAGATCGCGTCCAGGTCGTTCACTTCCGGGAAGAGGTCGGGGTACACGATGGCGTCGGGCACCCACCCCTCGTCCGGGGCATGTTCGGTGTAGTCGCATCCCGCGCACACCGCGGCCAGGAAGGCCAGGGCGGGCAGGGCGAGAGGCGTGCTTCGGTTCATGCGCTTCCTCCAGGGGCCGTTTCCGGGAGGATGGTGTCCTGCCGCGCGGCACGCGTCAAGCGGGGGGCCGACGTCTACAGGTTGCCGCGACGGGCCTGCTCGGACTCCAGCGCCTCGAAGAGCGTCTTGAAGGACGTGCCTCCGAACGTCTCGGCCCCGCGGCGTTCGATCAGTTCGAGAAACAGGGTGGGACGATCGCCGACGGGCCGCGTCCACGCCTGCAGCAGGATGCCTTTCTCGTCGCGGTCGACCAGGATGTTCAGCGGCTCCAGCACCTGCCGGTTCAGGCCGCCCGCGCCGATCTCGCCCGCGACCCGGTCGTAGTACCCGGCGGGCACGGGAAGGAACTCGATCCCGTTCTCCTTCATCAGGGTGGCGCTGGCGACGATGTCCACGGTATCGAATGCCAGGTGCTGCACTCCGGCCGTCAGGTGGTAGTCCAGGAACTCCTGGACCTGGCTGCGCCCGGACGCCGGGGCGGGCTCGTTGATCGAGATGCGCACCTTGCCCGCGGGGTCGGACACGATGCGGCTGTGCAGGCCCGATCGTGCGGTCTGCACCTCCTGCCCGGCCCACGCCTCGTGCGGGTACAGGCCCAGCACCTCCGCGTAGAAGTCCGTCCAGCGCTGGAGTTGCTGGCCCTCGACGTTCATGGCGAAGTGGTCCAGGCGGGTGATGCCGAAGTCCGCGCCCGCCCGTTTCCGGGTCTCGTAGCCCGGAAGGAAGGGGCCATCGTACCCGCCCCGCGCCACGAAGGTGTGCACGGACTCCCCGAAGGCCTTGATCGTCGCGATCCGGACGGACCCGGCCGCGTCGGACAGCGTCCTCGGGGGGACCACGAAGGTCGCCCGGCGCTTCTCCAGGATCTCGCAGACGCCGTCCAGGTCCTCGACCTCGAAGGCGACGTCCTTCACCGAGTCCCCGTGCAGCGACAGGTAGGTGACGCGCGGGTCCTCGTGGGTCAGCGGGCTGGTCAGCACCAGCCTCAGTTCGCCGCGGGCCAGCGCGTACGACGCCGATCCGGGGGTTCCCGTCTCGGGCCCCCGGTACGCCACCAGGTCCATGCCCAGGGCCTTCCGGCAGAAGAACGCGGCCAGCCGGGCGTTGCCGACAATCATCTCGACGTGGTGGACACGCAGGATGGGAAGCGGATGCGTCATGGGAAACTCCGCGTTGGGTGACACGGATACGATTGCTCCGGCATGGCCCCTTTGCAAGCGGACGGGGCGGGGGGTGGCCGGGGACGCGGGGGAACGCTACAGGACCTTCGCGGTCTTGATCGCGACAATCTGCGTGGGGAACGCCTCGCTGACGTTGTTGGCGGTCACGGGAACCGCGGCGATCGCGTCGACCACGTCCATGCCGTCCGCGACCTTGCCGAACACGCAGTACCCGAAGCCCTCGGGAGTCGGGGCCGTGTGGTCCAGGAAGCCGTTGTCGACCAGGTTGACGAAGAACTGGGCGGTCGCGCTGTCCACGTCGCTGGTACGCGCCATCGCGAGCGTGCCGCGAAGGTTCTTCAGGCCGTTGGCCGCCTCGTTCCGGATCGGGGGCCGGGTGGGCTTCTGGCGCCGGGCCACGTCGAAGCCGCCGCCCTGCGCCATGAAGGTCCGGATGACACGGTGGAAGATCGTGCCGTTGTAGTGGCCGGATTTCACGTACTCCAGGAAGTTCGCGACGGTCACGGGCGCCTTGTCGGCCTCCAGTTCGATCGTGATGTTGCCCTTGTTCGTCTCCAGCAGCACCTGCGGGTTCGCCATGAGCACCTCCTCTGGCGGGGGACAGGGCCCCGCACCTGCGATGGCGAGGGACAGGGCCCCCGCCCTACATCAACGACGCAGTTCCTTGACCAGGCGATCGGCCCCGTACACCTTCTTCATCGCCTCCAGGATCGCGGCCGACGACACCGCCACCGTGCGGTTGACCGCCTCGTCGAACCAGAACGCGCCGCCCAGCGACGGCAGGTTCCCGTCGAACACCAGGCCGACCAGGCCCAGCTTGCGATCGAACATCGGGCTTCCGGAATTGCCCCCGATGATGTCGTTCGTCGTGGCCACGTTCATCGACAGCCTCGGGTCCAGCTTCTTCTTCGCGTTCAGCCAGGACGCCGGCAGCGCGAAGGGGTCCTGGCCGGTGTGACGGTCGAAGGCGCCCTGGATCGTCGTGATCGGCGCGATGGTGCGGCCCTTGTCCGGGTAGCCCTTCACCGCGCCGTAGGACAGGCGCAGCGTGAAGGTCGCGTCCGGGTAGGTCTTCTTCCCGAAGGCCTCGAAGTGCGCGCGGGCGATGACCTCGGAGTTCTTGCGGACGACCGAGTCCACCTCGTCGTCGTGGCGCTTTCGAACCGAGCGCGCGTCCGGGTCCACCAGGCGCACCAGCCGGATCATAGGGTCGTCCGAGGCGTCGATCGCCGCCTGGCCGCCGTCCCACAGCGCCTTCCGGATGGCCGGGTCCGCCAGCTTCGTGCCGCGCACCAGCGCCTTCGCCAGGCGCTCGGGCGACTCGTTGCCCAGCACCTTGCGCACGACCGGGTCGTCGGCCGTCAGCAGTTCGCGCATCTTCGTCAGCGCGAAGGCCATCACGGTCTCCTCCAGGTCCGGGTAGATCGGGGCGGTCGAGAACAGGCGCTGGGTCAGCGCGGGCAGCGCGGACTCGGTGTACTCGCGCAGCCGCTGGTCGTCCGCCTTCGGCCGCTCGGCGGCACCGCGGACCAGCATCCGGGCGATGAAGAACATTTCGCTGGAGAAGCCCTGGCCCGATTCCAGCAGGTAGTGCGCGTCGTAGAAGTCGCGGTAGGCGGCCTGCGCCTTCGCGATCGCATCCCAGGCGCCGGCCTTCGCGGGATCCTGCACGAACAGGCGCAGCGCTGCCTCGTCGTCGACCTTCCTCTGGAACTGCGCCTTGTCCGCCAGCGCGCGCCACATGCCGAGGATCGCCTTGTAGGAGTTCTCGGCGAAGAACAGCATCTCCTGGCTGATGCGCTTGTGCTCGGGGGACTCCTTGCCGAACTGGATCAGCATGCCGCGGGCCTCGGCCAGCCGGACCAGCCGCGCCGGGTAGGCGACGTCGCGCAGGAACTCCAGTTCGGCGATGGTCAGCAGCCGCTGGGTCCGGCCGGGATGGCCCGACACGAACACCAGGTCGCCGTCCTTCGCGCCCTTCGGGTCCATCCGGAAGAACTGGGGGGTCTTCGCCGGCTTGCCGTCCTCGTAGACGCGCAGCAGCGACATGTCCAGGTCGTAGCGCGGGAACGTGAAGTTGTCCGGGTCGCCCCCGAAGAAGGCGATTCGGAACTCGGGCGCGAAGGCCAGCCGGACGTCCTGGTAGCGCTTGTAGCGGTACAGGTGGTAGGCGCCGCCGTGGAACAGGGTGACGACGTCGCACCGCCACTTCCCGTCCTGCGCGCACTCCTTCTCGATGCGCGTCATCTCGGCCTTCTGGGCCTCGCCGAAGGCGGCGCCCTCCCTGCCGGCGGTGGCCTTGGCCAGGCGTTCGGTGACGTCGGAGATCTCGACCAGCTGGTTGACCTCGATCTCGGGGCACTTGGCCTCGTCGGCCGGGGCCTTCGCCACGTACCCGTTCTCGATCAGGTCCTTCTCGGCGGTGGACAACTGGTGGATGCACTCGGAGGCGCAGTGGTGGTTGGTCAGCACCAGGCCGTCCGCGGAGACGAACGACCCGCTGCACCCGCCGGCCAGCCGGACGGACCCCAGGCGCGCCTTGTCCAGCCACTTCCCGTCCGGGGAGAACCCGTACTTCGCCTTCACGTCCGTGGACGGGAAGTCGTTGTACAGCCACATGCCCTCGTCCGCCGAGGCAGGCAGGGCCAGGAGAAGCACGATCGCCGCAAGGAACGTTGCACGCATCCTTTCCGACTCCGCGACAAGACGGCGGACTCTAGCGCGAGGGCGGGCCCCGGGGCAAGGGGTCAGGTCCACCGGAACCAGCGAAGACCCAGGGCCAGCGTGGCCAGGGCGCCCGTGCCCAGGGCGGCCAGCGGCAGCAGCACGTCGCCGGTGCCCGCCCCCTCGTTGATGACGGCGCGCAGGCCGTCGTTCAGCAGCGTCAGGGGCAGCGGCCGGATGAACGGCTGCATCCAGTCCGGGAAGTGGGAGGCGCTGAAGAAGACCCCGGACAGCACGAACATGGGCATCATGATCAGGTTCATCAGGCCCGAAACCGTCTCGGTGGAGGTGGTGCGCGAGGCGGCCAGCAGGCCCAGTCCGGCGAATGCCATCGCGCCGATGATCGACAGCAGGGTCGCGGCCAGGACGGACCCCTGGATGTGCACGTCGAACACCAGTTCGGCGAACACCAGGATAGTCGCGACCTCGGTCGCCAGGAAGACCATGCGCGCGATCAGGAAGGAACCGACGAAGTGCGAACGCTTCATCGGCGTCGCGGCCAGGCGCTTCAGAAGCTTGCGCTTGCGGGCCTCGACCAGCGCGTAGCCGATGCCCCACATGCTGGAGGACATCACGTTCATGCCGACCAGTCCGGGCACCAGGAAGTCGATGTAGCGGCTGCCGGGGGAGTCCACCGGCCGATCCTCGGTCACCAGCGCGTCGGTCCGGCCGGCGGCGCGCTGCAGACGATCGTCCACGCGGCGGCGCGCGGCATCGGCCTCGGGGTTCGTCGGGTCGAACCGGTAGGACACCGCCTGGCCGCCCGAGACGGCCAGCACGATTCGGGCCCCCTGGAAGCGCGAGAGGGCCTCGGTCTCGCTGGTGGCCGTCACGGCCAGCGCCGGGTCCTCCTGCAACTGCTGCACGCGCAGGGACTGGAGGGGTCCTTCCGTCACGGCGACCGGGATGGACTTCGGGTCGGATCCGCCCGAGAAGGCGATGCCCAGCGCCAGGGCCAGCACGGTCGGGAACCCGTAGGTCCAGAAGATCGCGGCGGGTTCCCGGAAGAACTCGCGCAGGCGGGCCAGGACCAGTTCCAGCAGCGGGCTCATGCCTCCCCCCGCAGCGTGCGCCCGGTCATCGCGACGAAGACGTCGTCCAGCGACGCCTGGTGCGTGGAGAGGGCGGTCAGTTCCGCGCCGTGCTGCCGCAGTCGTTCCAGCAGCGCCGGAACCGCCTCGTGCGCCGCGTTCACCGTCAGGCGCCAGCGGTCCAGGACGTGGCGCGCCTCGGTCACGCCCGGCAGCCCTTCGAGGGCCGGTGCGGACATCTCGGGCGACGACCCGAACTCCAGGACCTGCGAACCGCCCAGCCGCCCGATCAACTCTCCCGGCGTTCCCAGCGCGATCACCTTGCCCCGGTCCACGATCGCGACCCTGTGGCACAGGCGCTCGGCCTCCTCCATGTAGTGCGTGGTCAGAAGGCACGTCTTCCCGCGCCGCACCACGTCCCCGACGACCTCCCACAACTCGCGACGCGCCTGGGGGTCCAGTCCCGTCGTCGGCTCGTCCAGGAACAGCAGGTCCGGGTCGCCCACCAGCGCGCAGGCGATGGCCAGGCGCTGCTTCTGTCCGCCCGACAGTTTCATCACCCAGGCGTCCTTCTTCGCGGTCAGCCCCGACGTCGCCAGGATCGCGTCCGGGTCCAGTCCGCGCGTATGGAACGACCGGAACAGCCGGACGATCTCCCGCACGGTCAGGCGATCCGCCAGGGTCGTTTCCTGGAGGGCGATTCCCAGCCGCTGGCGCAGGGCGTCTGCGTTCCCGTTCCACGACTGGCCCAGGACCCGGACCTCGCCCGCCGTCGGTACCAGCAGGCCTTCCAGGATCTCGACGGTGGTGGTCTTGCCGGCGCCGTTCGGCCCCAGCAGGCCGAAGCACTCGCCCTCGCGGACCTCCAGGTCGATCCCGTCGACCGCGGTCACGTCGCCGTACTTGTGGACCAGTCCTCGCACCGAGATCGCCAGGGGCACGGCATGCACTCCGCGGGACGTAGCACCCGACCGGCGGGCATCGGCAAAGGTAAGTCTGCCGGGACCGGAAGGGAAGGGCGGCGGCGGGGGATTGATTTTGGAGCCCATCCGTCCCTAGACTCTCCGCGAGTCGGCCGGAGGTGTCCCATGCGCCGCGCCCTGTCCGTGCTGATGGTCCCGTTGCTGTGCGTCGCCTGTGGTGGCGGCGGTGGGAAGGACGACCCCGGCACCGACGTCGTGGATGCCATCGAGGCGATCTCCGTGGACCTGCCCTCCGAGACGGCACCGGAGGAGGTCGCGACCCCCGACGCGGAAGAGGACTCCTCCGTCCCGGACACGTTCGCGGGCAGCACCCGGCGCATCGAGTTCCTGGTCGACGTCAGCCTGCCCATCGCCGTGAACCCGAAGATGGCCTATACCATCCGGGCGAAACTGGTGGACAAGGAGACCGGGGCCGGCGTGCCGAACGTCTCGGTGTCCTTCAAGATCGTGAAGGTGACGGAGGGGCCCGGCGGCGAGGAGATCCTCGAGTACGACGGCGCCCTCACCACCAGCGCGGCCATCACCGACGGGAACGGCCGGGTGGACGGCGTCTTCCAGGCCGCCGAATCGACGGGGCTTCTGTACAAGATCGAACTGGCGGCCAAGGACTCCGACCCGGCACGGATGGACATCATGGTCACCGCCATGGACTGCGCGAAGATCGACGTGGGTGTCACCTACGACGGCAGCCTGTCCGCGGCGGCCTCCTTCCTCGTCACGGTGCTTTCGCCCGATGCGAAGTGCGCGGACCTGGTCGCGGGCGACCTCCCGAACCCCGTGGACGAGACCGTGGGCACCGATTTCACCGTGCCGGCCCAGGTGGCGTGCGTTCCCCCGAACTCGACCTTCACGGTGTTCGTGACCGCCAAGGAGGCGTGCCCGTTCGCGTCCGGTTGCGTCGAGGGCGTCGCCACCCAGGGCAAGGACTCGGTCGCCGCGGTCACGGTCCCCCTGGCCGGCGTCGACGTCACGATGGACGGCACCTACACCGGGGTGCACAAGTTCCAGTTGACCGACGTGCTGCCCGCGGACTGCGCCGGCGTGGTCGAGGCGTCGGCCTGCGCGTCGCCGAACGCCCTGCCTTTCAACCAGCTGGCCTGCTGCTACCTGGGCGCCATCGAGTCGTTCTTCAGGACGGATGCCGCCGGCTTCGCGGCCGCGATGAAGGCCCGGGCGGCAGCGTGGTCCGGCACGAAGGTCCCGGCCGGCCAGGAGGCCGCCTTCGACGCCGCGGTGGACTCGACGATGACCGACTACCTTTCCACGAAGACCCCGGACTGGGTGGCATCGTACGCGGCCGTGTCGAAGTGGGTGCTGCAGGCGGTCCGTACCGTGAACCTCGCCTCCACCCTGACGCTGCAGCCCGAGGACCCGGACGGCATCGTGCAGGGCACCACGAAGTGGTCCGCCTATACGATCTACTGGAAACTGGGCTGCGAGGGCAGCCCCGACTACGCCAACTGCGGCAAGACCACCTACGCCAACGACCGGTTCGGCGGCCTGGCGTACACCCCGACGATCGCGCAGTCGGGCTTCGGGCTGGCCCGAACGACCGGCAACCTGTTCTCGATCGCCGCGCACACCGTCGCGATGAACCCCGGCCGCCTGCTGGCCTTCGTGGCCAACGACATCGCGGCCAACGCGCTGTCCGGCGGCGTGATCCGGGACGGCATCTACAAGGACGGGCTGGCGAAGAACGTGACCGAGGCCGCGGGCGTGTGGGTGGCCTGCGCCGACGTCGCGGCGTCGCTGAAGACCCGGGCCGGCGCGTCCTTCAACGGGACCGAGGCGGACCTGCAGTCGATGTGCCAGCAGTCCCTGGAAGGATTGCTGGCGCCGATCGGAACGCTCCTGACATCGGTGGCCCGCAACGCGTCCCTGGAGATCTCCGGCACCGGTTCGTGGACCGACACGAACTGCGACCTCAAGACCGACCGTTTCCAGGAAGGCGCCTACGCAGGCACCTTCCAGCCCCCCTCCGGCGAGCCCGTCGCGATCACCGGCAGCTTCTCCGCCAACCGGAAGTGACCGTCTGGTCAGGCGCCGTCACCACCATGCGCGAACTGGCGGGAGACGGGGCCCCCGCCTTGCATCTCCAGAATATGTCAGTTGTTTTGGGCAGTTATCACGCCAATAATGGTGACTGTCCCTGAATTCCCTCCGGAGACAGCCGGAGGCCGGTGGGGGCAGCGCCCCATACGCGTTAAGCTACGAAGACACCCAGCCTCGGAGCAGGATTTGCAATC
>CALJUR010000004.1 GCA_937975765.1 uncultured Myxococcales bacterium | reverse complement strand
CGGCGCCCACCGAGCTCTACACTCTTTCCCTACACGACGCTCTTCCGATCTTCCAGGGCCCTCGCATACGCGGCGGGCTCGATCAGCCAGTGGAAGGCGTCCAGGTCGGAGGTCGTCCCCGGTGCGAGGTAGGTGCCGGCGTACCGCACCGTGTCATCGTCGCGCGGGAACCCCATCGCCCCGGTCGGGCCGACCGCGTCCAGCCGGTAACGCACCAGCGCCCCCTCGGGCTGGCCCGGCAGGATCGCGCCGTACACGTCGTCGCCGGCCTCCCCGTCGCCGTTGTGGCCATCGTCCAGCATGGGCAGGACCGCCGGCACCCCCCAGTCCAGCACCCATTCCAGCGAGACCTGCGTCGCTTCCTGCACCGTGGCCGTCACCCCGATCGGCAGGTCCGGCAGCGCCGTCCCGTGCCCGACCCCGGTGATCCACGGAGGCAGCCCCTCGGCATCGACGCTGTTGATGGCCCTTGGCGTGCTGCCGGACGGCGCGATCGATGCGTGCCAGTTGCGGGGCGTGTCGTTGGGCATCGACGGGTCGACGACCTCCATCGACGGCCCCAGCCCGTCCGGCGTGACCGGCCAGGGAGGCACGTCGTCGTAAGCGACCTCGTCCACCACCCTGCCGTCGGGCGCCGTCAGCCGCAGCAGTTCCCCGCCGTTCGACAGCGACGCGTCCGGGTACACGAAGTCCGGCGCGAAGCCGCAGGCCGCCTCGAACACGGCCTCGTCCTCCGCCAGCACCACGTACCCGTTCGCCTCGATGACGGCGCCGGGGCCGAACGTGTAACCGCCCAGGCCCTGGATCATCCAGCCTTCCAGCATCGCGGGCTGCGGGCACAGGTTGGCCAGTTCCAGGAACTCCTCCCGGGCCGGATCCGTCGCCGGGTGGTACAGGATCTCGCTGATGACGACCCGGTCCGACCCCCCGGACACCACCAGGGCGACCGGCGTGTCCCTGGGCACCATCGCCCCGCCCGCCGGCGTTTGCTGCATGACCGTCCCCGGGGCCACGGCGCAGTCGAACACCTGCGTGACCGCGCCGACCGCCAGCGACGCACCCTCGATCGCCTGCGCCGCCGCATCCCGCGCCTGCCCCACGACGTCCGGCACCTGGTGCCTTTCGGGCCCCAGCGACACCACCAGGTCGACCGGCGTCCCCGCGGGCCGCACCTCGCCGGCCACCGGTTCCTGTTCGATCACCGCCCCGGCAGGCACCGTCTCGCTATATCCCTGTCGGACGCCTCCCGCCTCCAGCCCCGCCTCGCGAAGGGCCTGCTGGGCATCCCCCAGCGACCGCCCGGTGACGTCGGGCACCACGGCGTCCGTCCGGCACCCCCGGGCCTCCGACGGCCCGGACGCGTTGTCGTCGATCGACAGGTCGCGCGTCCACACCCGCCAAGCGTACGCCGTTCCCGGCAGCAGGCCGGAGTCCTCGAAGGTCCGCCCCGCCTGCCAGCCGCTGTCGTGACCCGGGCCCTGCACGCACTCGAAGAGGTACTGCACGCCGCAGGGGTCCAAGGCCGGCGCGGCCGTCATCGCCACCGACCCGATCCCCGTGGGCGCAGGGGGCGTCTCCCACTGCGCCGTGCCGGGTTCGGGCGGCAACGCGTCGGGCGGGTCCGCGTGGTACAGCGCCGTCGCCGGCACGACATGCCTCGCGACCTGCGGGCCGGTCCACGACAGGACCAGCGCGGCCGGCCCGACGTCCCGGAAGAAATCGACGCGGATCGGGTGGTACCCCGCCGCCAGGAAGACCGCGGCGCTCCCTTCCGACGGGGCCTCCCCCGGCAGGTTCTCGATCCGCGGTTCCCCGTCCAGCCACAGCCGCGCGCCGCCGTCGGTCCCCAGGAACAGCACGTAGTCGCCCGGTTGGGCCACCCGCAGGAACCCGCCATGCCTCGAAGCGAACGTGTCCGCGAAGCCCGCGGGCAGTCCCGCCCAGGGCTGTGTGGACGACGGGTAGTCGATCTGTGCATCGATGCGCTGGAGGTCCGCCGTCCGGCCCGCCAGGTCGGGCATCCCGGGCAGCGCGTCCGCGAAATCGAAGAACCGCGCCACCAGCCCGGCCGCGTACCCCGGGTCCCGGTCGGTCCTGGCCGCGGCCGCCTGCGACCATCCCGTCTCGTTCCGGTTCGGGCTGCGATCGCGCGCCTTCACGCGGTACGTGCAGGCGGCATCCGGGACCAGCCCCGCATCCTCGTACACGTCGGACTCCTGCCAGCCGCTGTCGTGGCAGGGCCCTGCTCCGCACTCGAAGTAGTACTCCACCCCGCTGGGGTCCGTGACCGCCCCGGCGCGCATCGCGATGGCCCCCGTGCCGTTCGGGCGGGGAGCCTGGGCCCATCCCGGCGGATCCGGTCGCGGCGGTTCGATTTCGGCGCAGTTCGGGGTGTCGGGGATGCCGCATCCGCATGCGCCGGGCACGGTCTTGTCCGGGTCGTCGGGGCATTCGTCGATCGCGGCCTCGGCTTCCTCTCCGGCCTCGTCGCCCGCTTCCACGCCGTCGCCCGGATCGGCCCCCGGGTCGCCCGCCTCCGGGTTGGCGTCGTCAACCTCGACCGCCCCATCCCCGGCGCCGTCCTCGACGGCCTCGCTGGCGCCGTCCGCGACGACCTCGTTCCCGGCGCCCGCGTCGTCGCGCGGACCGTCCGCCTTCCCGCCGCACCCCGCCGCCGGCGCGCAGGCCACCCAGGCTGCCACGACGACGGCGACGCACCGTGCGGTTCGCAACATCCCCTTCTCCCGGGATTCCCCGCCCAGAACCCTATCGTACCGGGTGCTTCCTGTCACTTCGGCCGGAACTCGTATGCGCCGAGGTCGGCCTACGGCACGGAGCCCGTGCCCGTGTTCGCCGTCCCCGGGTCATGGGTACACCCCGGGAGGCAGGGCCTTCATGGGTGACTCAGGCCCGCGCACACCTTCGATTTCACGTCGTCCACGTAGGCTTTCAGCAGGTCCTCGAAGCACTCCTTCCAGTGGCGTCCGGCAGCCATTCCGTGCACGTTCTTCTTGATCCGACGCTCGACGGGGACGAGCCGCGTTCTGCCGTCCACCGTGATCGCGAACTTCGTCTCCGTCCATGCGTTCAGATAGGTCTTGCCGACGCCCGGGTTGAACCAGCCCCAGAACTTCTGGACGTTCACATCGACGCGCGCAGCGCCCTTCCCCTCCCCCCCGGCATGATCCCTCACGCGGAACCCGCACGATTCCAGCGCCGACGCAACTGCGGCGCGCACCAAGCCCTCGACGGTCTGCCCTTCCTCCAGCAGGATGTCCCCGTAGGCAATGCCCCAGTTGCTGCGCTTGCGGGCAATGGCTCGCTGCTTGATCGAATCCGGAACCTTCTCCACCGGGCCGCCGAAACCCAGCGACGGGATACTGGGCTTGTCCGGGTGGTCCTGGAAAACGCGCAGATCGCGCACCGCCCCGATGACCACGATCCTGCCGGCGGAGGTGCTGGCGCTCTGCGCGGCGGGCATCTCCAGTTTCAACTCTCCTCTCGACGTGACGCATCCCGTCGTGGCAGCAGCCGCAAGCGCCAGCACCAGCGGCACCGTCAAGGCGAACGCCTGGAATCCGGAATTCATCGCCCGACCTCCACCCGTTGTCCTTGAAAGTGTATTCGATTCGCAACCGTCCATGGACGACGCATCGATCGTCTTCGCGCATCGCTGCCGACGGGCGCGCCGCAGTCGTGCCGGGGCGCGGACGCCATGCGCATTGACCTGTCGACGCACCACCTTCCATACTGGCCGCGCAAGGACAGATCGTGATCCCGATCCCGGGATGTCGGGAGGTTTCCATGGCGGACTTCCAGAGGGAAACGCCCGCGCCTGCCCTGCCCGCCCGCGCGCCCGCGCCGTCCCATGCCCCGCCGTCGCCCGCGGGAGGTACCTCCCGTGCCAGGACCGCCCTGCGCCAGCAGTTGCGGAAGGTCGGGTACCAGGAGGGCCGTCAACTCCTGCACCCGATGCCTGTGTCCCGCGGCGGGCCTGGCGGCGGGGCGGCCGGACCGAAGGCGACGCACCCGGGCAAGCCCTCGAAGGGTGCCCGGCCGGGCGCCTTGGCACAGAAGTCCCTGGCGAAGAAGGTCGCCCGGTTGGCCTCCCCCGACGCCATCGCGCAGGACGCGATGAAGACGGGTGGCCGCGAGGTCCCGCACGCCGGCCAGATGGAGAAGGCCTTCGGCAGGTCGTTCGCGAACGTCCGCGCGCACACCGGACCCGATGCCGCCCAGGCCAGCAAGTCGCTGGGCGCCAAGGCGTTCGCCAAGGGCGATCACGTGGCCTTCAAGGACGCGAAGCCCGACGTCCGCACGATCGCCCATGAACTGGCCCACGTAGCCCAGCAGACCGGAGCCCTGCAGAAGAAGCCCGAGGGCGCCATCGGCGGGGACGCATACGAGCGCGAGGCCGACGCCGTCGCAGACGTGGTCGCGGCGGGCGGCAAGGTCGCCCCCGGACAGATGACAGGCGACACGGGCGTCAGGCTGCGGCGCCAGCCGGAGGGCGAGTCCTGGGACGAGGGCGGAGGCGGGGCGGAAGGCAGCGGGCCCGGCGAGGAACCCTCCTACGAGGACGAGCCCACCTACGAGGAAACTCCCCCCGGCGAAGGCGGTGCCGAAACGGGCGGCGGCGAGGCGGGGCAGGTCGAAGAGGACCCCTCGACGTGGCCCTCACTGAACGAACTGCGACCCGACCTGCAGTCCCGCGAGGACGCGAACACGCAACAGATGGACAAGCCGGCCAGCGACATCTCCACGCTGCAGACGATGGCCAGGCGCACGATGGGAGTCCCGCACGACCCTCGCGTGCAGGAACTGGTCCAGTTGCTCGATGCAGCGCAGCAGGAGTCGGTCTCGATCCAGGGCGTACTGTGGTCCAAGGTCTCCCCGGACGACCAGGCCACTCCCTCGAACGTCGAGGCCCGGCTGGACGCCCTGGACGGAGACGTCGCCTTCCTGCAACTGAAACTGTCCGACTACCAGAGGTACATCGAGCAGCGCAAGTCCGCCTGCAGCATCAGCGAGGCGAGGGTCATCGCGGGCCAGGTCAAGGGCATCGAGGCCGAGGTCCAGACCGCCGAGTACAGCGTGAAGTTCGAGGCGAAGATCCTGGCCGGGTACGAGCGGGGCCTGGCGGACGCCGAGTTCATGATGAAGCTGAACCTGGCCAAGAACGCGGTCACGGCCCTGATCGGCGTGACGCCGCTGGGGATCGTGTCCACCGGGGTCGGCCTGTTCGACATGGGGATGTCGTTGATGGACGCGGCCGAGAGCGGCAGCGCGCCGGATGCCCCCTCCACGGTCAACAACGCCGGCGGGCTGGTCGGCGGGCTTTCGGAACTGGCCGGCCAGGCCGGCAAGGTCATGGACGCGTGCGGCAAGTCCGCCAGCGGGCTGGGCGGCCTGATCTCCTTCATCGACCAGGCCACGACCGACCAGGCCGAGGTTCGCCGCCTGCAACGCGAGGTCCGCGAGCACGCCGCCATCCTGGCCGGCGCCAATTCGAGGCTTTCCGACGCCATGACCCGCTTCACCGACGCCGTCGCCCGCGGCAAGGCCCTCTTCGCCCAGGCCAGCCAGGGCTGCCGCAAGCAGGAAGGATCCGTCGAGACTTTCTGATCCCCGTCCGGTCTCACCTGGGTCGGCCCGGCGCAACCCGGGAAAGAGGGACGCGACCCGCTTCGTCGTGGGCGTCGGGTCGTGCTTCCAGGCCTCGGCCGCCGCGAGATCATCCGGCGCATGGGCACCTCCGCCGCGCAGTTCTATCGCCTGGTCGACCCGACCAACACCTCCAAGTCCGTCGACCAGGTTCTGCGCCTGCTCAGCGTGCTGGACTGTGACGTGGAATTCGTGGTGCGCGCGAAATCATCGCCTCCTCTGCCACGCGCGACATCCACTTGATGGCCGCCTCGCGGCGGGTCGCATCGCCCTGCGTCCCGACGGCCTCCTGTCACGCCAGCACCACCGGCCGTCGGCCCCGAGTGTGCCGCGCCTCTTCCCATCGTCGTGCATCCGCACCCGCCCGATCTACAATGTTCCCACCCAGGGAAGGAGGACCCCATGCTGCTGGTGCCCGTCGGCGAGATCGTTTCGCGGTGCCGCCGCCTGCAGGAACGGATGGCGCGGGCCGGCATCGAGGCGATGCTGGCGCTGCAGAGCGCGGACCTGTTCTACCTCGCAGGGTCGATCCAGCAGGGCGTCCTGTACGTTCCGGTGGCCGGCGATCCGCTGTACCTGGTGCGGCGCAACCTGGACCGCGCCCGCCACGAGAGCCCGCTGCGGTTCGTGCTGCCGCTGAAGGGGTTCAAGGACGTGCTGGCGCTGGCGAGGGACGCGGGGCTGCCCGCGCCGAAGCGCGTCGGGGTCGAGGCGGACGTGCTGCCGCTGGCGGTGTTCCGGCGGCTGGAGGCGGCCCTCCCGGGCGTGGCTTTCGAGGACGGGTCGGGCCTGTTGAAGGCGATCCGCAGCATCAAGTCGCCCTGGGAGATCGATCGCGTCCGGGAGACGGCAGGGCTGCTGGACCGGCTGTTCGTGCGGGCCGTCGAGATGGTGCGGCCCGGGCTGTCGGACCTGGAACTGTCGGCGGCGCTGGAACACGAGGCGCGGCTGCTGGGCCACCAGGGGCTGGTGCGGATGCGGGCGTTCAACGCCGAACTGGTGTTCGGGCTGACGGCCTCGGGTGCGACCGCGGGGGTGCCGGGCGGATTCGACATGCCGCTGTGCGGGCCGGGGACCGGACCGTCCGTCGCCCAGGGCGCGACCGCCAAGCCCATCGCGGCCGGCGAGCCGATCATCGTGGACCTGGCCGCTTGCAAGGACGGCTATGTCGCGGACCAGACGCGCACGCTGTGCATCGGGCCGCTGCCCGACGAACTGGCGCGGGCGCACGACGACATGATGAAGGTGGAGGACCGGCTGGAGCAGTTGGCCCGGCCCGGCCTGGCCTGGGGCGACCTCTACGAATCGTGCCTCGAGTTCGCGGTGCAGGCGGGGCACGCGGCGCGATTCATGGGGCCGCCCGGCGCGCAGGTGGGGTTCATCGGCCACGGCGTGGGCGTCGAACTGGACGAGGCACCTTACATCGCGCGCGGCTTCGATCGCGACCGCCTGGAGGCCGGCATGGTGTTCGCGTTCGAGCCCAAGGTGGTGTTCGAGGGAGTCGGCGCGGTGGGCATCGAGGACACCTACGCCGTGACCGAGGACGGCCTGGAACGGCTGACCGGCACGCCGCGGCAGGTGCTGACGGTCGGGTGAGGCCCGGGGCAGGGCCGGCCCGTTCAGCCCGGCAGCCTGCGATACGCCGCCTCCACCGCCGCGGCGCCGTGCCTGCGCTCCAGTTTCCGAACCGTGAAGTGCCCCTCCGCCATCTTCTGGAAGTGGTCCATGAACAGGACGTTGATCGCGGCGCCACCGGCTGCCCCCAGCACCGGCACCGCGATGGCGGCCGCCTTCTCGGACACGACCACCCCGAACCGCGCCGAGATGACCGAGATCAACCGGACCAGCGCGGGTGCCGATTCCCGGGCCAACCCCCGCTCGGCGACGTACTCGGCAGCCTCGGAAACGGCCTTCGCCAGGGCGGCACGGACCAGGAAGTACCCGCTTTCAGAGGCGTCGTCCCCGGGCGATCGTCCCCCCAGCGCGAAGACTTCGAGGCACGCCAGCCTCGACTCGATCGACGACAGGTCCTCCCCCTTCGACCGGGCGATGTCCGCGATCGACCAGATCGGAAGAGCACACGTCTGAACTCCAGTCACCGAATACGA
>CALJUR010000003.1 GCA_937975765.1 uncultured Myxococcales bacterium | reverse complement strand
GGCGGCGGCCAGGGCATCCACCGAGGAGGCCCCCGCGGCCATGGCCGCCCGCAGGGCCGCGGCATCCGGGGATTCCGTGACGGGAGGCCGGGAGGACGGCGGGTGCCACGGGCACGGCAGCCCCATCGGCCGGGAACCCGGCCGGGGCCAGGGAACGGAGGCCAGGTCCGCGAGGTCCGGCACGACGGCGAGGTCGGCCGGTGAGGCCAGCACGCGGGCCCCGTCGCGCAGCAGGGCAATCGTGCCGGCCGAGCGCTCGTACCAGGCGTCGGCCGGCACGGCGAAGACCGGCACGTCCAGCCCCCGGGCCCACCCGGCCGTGATCAGCGCCCCGGACGGGAGGCCCGCCTGCACCACGACCACCGCGTCGGCCAGGGCCGCCAGGATCCGGTTGCGCTGCGGGAAGGTGCCCGCCCGCGCGGGGACCAGGCACGGGACCTCGGACAGCACGCAGCAGCCGGGCCGGGCGGCGACCCGCCGGAAGAGGTCCCGGTGGGAAGGCGGGTGAGGCCGGGCCAGGCCGCTCCCCAGCACCGCCACGGTCCGGCCCCCGGCATCCAGCGCGCCCTCGTGCGCCGCACCGTCCACCCCCAGGGCGCCCCCGCTGAGGACCAGCGCCCCCGCCCGGCCCACGGCCTGGCCGATGCGGTAGGCCATGGCCAGGCCGTACGCGTCCGGCCGGCGGGTGCCGACCACCGCGACGGCCGGCGTCGAGAGATCGGGCGTCCCGGCCGCGAACACCAGGGCGGGGGCGGCGGGTCCCAGCCGGCGCGCCATCCGGCTGGCGTCGGGGATCCAGCAGCGCCAGCCCTCCCGGTCCATCCTCGCACGTTCCCTTCGCAACCCGGCTTCCCGGTCCGGCGCCGGCAGGCCTGGATGCGGACGCGGGGACCAGCGGGCCAGGAGGTCGCGGTGGCGCGAGGCGGCCTCCGGGTCCCCGGGGTCGCGCAGATCGGGCGGGGGTTCCAGGCGAAGCTGCATCGGGCGACCTCCGCGGCGGACCCGGTTGGATCGGCCCGGACGCCGGGACGTTTCAGGATGGCGGGGGACGGGGCCCCCGCTCTACAATGACCGGAGGGAAGGGGGCACGACGATGTGGCCGTGGGTGATCGAGCAGCCGTTCCGGATCGGTTCGTACGGGCTGATGATGGCCACGGGGTTCCTGACCGCCTGGGCCCTGCTGGCGAGGGAACTGCGGCGCCGCGGCCTGCCGTCCGACCTCGCGACCGCGACGATCTTCCTGGCGGCCACCACCGGACTGATCGGGTCGAAGCTGGCGTACCTGCTGACCGAGGCGCCGTCCTTCGCGTGGAGCGACCTGTGGTCCGGCAGCGGGCTGACCTGGCACGGGGGCCTGATCCTCGCCACGCTGGTCCTGGTGGCGTTCTACCGGCTGAGGCAACTGCCGATCGGGGTCATGGCGGACGCGGTGGCGCCGATGCTGGCGTCCGGCTACGGGTTCGGACGGCTGGGGTGCCAGTTGGCCGGGGACGGGGACTACGGCGTCCCGTGCGCACCGGGAACCTGGCACGACCTGGTCTGCATGGCCTATCCCCGGGGGATCGTCCCGTCCCCCTGCGAGTCCGGCGGCGTCCGCCACGAGATCTGCCCCATCGACGTCCCGGACCCGACCTGGCTGCAGGTGCACCCGACCCCGGTCTACGAGGCGCTGGGGGCGTTCGCGCTGGCCGGCCTGCTGTGGGCGATGCGGACCCGCGTCCGGCGCCCGGGCCTGCTGTTCGCGGCATACCTGGTCGTGGCGGGGCTGTCGCGGTTCGCGGTGGAGTTCCTGCGCCTGGCGGAGGGCCGGCCGGACCGCTGGCTGGGACTGCGGGACGCGCAGTGGGTGGGGCTGGCGATGGCGGTGCTGGGCGTCGGGATCGCGGCCGTCGTCACCGCGAGGCGAGCGGCGCCCCCCCGTCCTGCTGGGCCTGCGGCTCGGGGCGCCGGCGCTCCATGAACGGTCCCAGCGACCTCGGGACCTGCGGATCCAGCGTCAGCGGCCCCTTCCGGCGGTCGGGGTCCAGCAGCGACCGGTAGCCGGCCGCGAAGGACACCACCCGCTTGACGTAGCCGGCCGTCGACGCGTACGGCAGGGCCTCCACGAACAGGTCGGTCGGCAGGTGCCCCAGCTGCCGCAGGAAGCGCCGGGCCGCACCCGGACCGGCGTGGTATCCCGCCAGGGCCAGCGGCAGGTGCCCCCGGAAGTGCCGGACCAGTTCGGCCAGGTACGCGGCGCCCAGCCGGATGTTGTTCCCCGGGCGCCTCAGCCCCCGGGCCACCTTCCCGTCGCCCAGCACCATCGTCGCGACGCGCTTCGCCGAGGCCGGCAGCAGTTGCATCAGCCCCACCGCCCCCTTCGGGGACCGGGCGCGCGGGTGGAAGCCGCTCTCGACGCGCATCACCCCGTAGATCAAGGCGGGGTCCGCGCCGGACTCGGCCGTCGCCGCCGCCACCTCTTCCCCGAACGGCCGCGGATACGCGGCGTCGCCGAGGGACTCGTCCCCTTCCGCCTTCGGCCCCCGGAGGTACTCCCGGACCCGCATGCGCCCGTCGCCCAGGGACGGGTCCGCCAGCAGCGCGGCCAGCACCCGCGCGGAGGCCTCGTCCAGCAGGCCGGCCGACGCCCGGGCCGACATCTCGGCCCGCGCCTCCTCCCGGTAACCCAGCCGCCACAGCCAGGCCGGCCCGCGGGCGGCAGCGCACGCCGGGTCCCGGCGGGGCGGCGGCGGGGCGTCCCCGGCCTCGGCCAGGCGCTCCCGGGCCAGCACGCCGTACCAGGTGTGCGGGTCGTTCCGGGCCACCCGGCGAAGGTCCGTCAGCGCCTCGTCCCTGCGGCCGGCGGCCAGCAGCAGGGTGCCGCGGAAGTACCGGACGCGCTCGGCCGCCCCGTAGGGCAGCCCGTCGCCCCGCTCCAGCCGCGTCGCGGCCCGGTCCAGTTCCGCCAGGGCCTGGGCCGAGCGGCCCGCGATCATGCAAGCCAACGCCGCCTCCCAGCGCACGCGGGAGTCCGGCACCTGCGGAGGCACGAAGGCCGAGGCACGGGCCAGCGCCGCGATGGCCGCGTCGGTGTCCCCGGTCCGGGTATCGCAGCGGGCCGCCGAAAGGGCCGCCTCGGCCGCCAGCGGGCCCGCCGGATCCCGATCCAGCGCCTGCACGAACCGGGCGCGCGCCAGCCGGTCCTGCCCCGCGTTCACCAGCACGTCGCCCAACTCGTAGGACGCCAGGGCGCCCACGGTGGGGTCCACCGCCAGACCGCGCGCCCGGTCCAGCAGCGCCAGGGCCCGGTCGCGATCCCGGGGGTCCGCCTGCATCGCCAGCCCGCGGGCCAGGTCGGCGAATCCCGGGTCCATGGCTTCCGATTCCCTCGGTTTCCGCCGGGCCCAGCGGGCCAGCCGCGAGGCATCCCGCGAATCCCCGCCCAGCAGGGTCCGAAGGTGCCCGTCCAGAGCCGACGGCGGGCGGCCCATCTGCACCCGCAGTCGCTGGAATGCGTCCAGCACCTCGCCTGCGGGGGCCTCCAGCCATGCGCTCCGCGCCAGGCTCCGGGCGGCATCGACCTCGCCCATCGCGGCCATCGCCCGCACCATCGCCAGCACCGCCCGCCAGCGCTGGTCGGACGGCAGGTCGTCGCGCAGCAGGTCCACCAGCACCACCCGGGCCGCGCCCGCCCGCCCCTCGCGCACCAGCGCCTCGGACAGTGCCAGCCTGGCCCCGGCCCAGTGCCGGGAAGCCGGGGAGATGCGGGCGAACGCCTCGCGCGCGCGAGCCAGGTCCCCGGCGTCCAGGTGCAACCGTCCTTCGCGCAACCGGGCATCGTCGTCCAGCGGGGAGCCGGAGAGGGAGGCGAACCGCGCCAGAGCCTCGGCAGGCCGACCTGCGTCCTGCAGCCATCGGCCCGCCACCCAGTCGACCAGGCCGGCAGGCGGGGCGCCCTGCGAATCGCGCCAGGCCTCCAGGTACGACAGAGCCTCGTCGATCCGGCCCGCCTGGGCCGCGGCACGGGCACGCCCGAACACGGCGTCCGTCCGGTACAGGGGCACCGGGTCGGGTGGATCGCAGGGGGCGGCGGACGACGAGGGGGACGCCAGCAGGCCGGTCGCCACGAGAACGCACGGCAAGGCCCTGCCCGTTGTCCAGCCGACGCTTCGCACCCGGCTTGCTCCCGGATCGGGAATCCCGAAAATGCCCTTGCCCGCCCCGAGGAGGGGCCGGAACAGGCATGATAGTATAGGCGACATCAGGAACCGAATCAATTCCGGGAGGTAGCGTGTCCATGATCGAGGCCGTCTCGCTGCTGGCGACCGCCAACCCGGGAATCACCCTGCTGCTGCTGGCTCTGGCCTCCCTGCTGGAATACCTGTTCCCGCCGTTTCCGGGCGATACCGTCACCGTGGCGGGCGCCGTGCTGGTCGTCACGTCCGACCTGTCGCTGCCGGCGGCCTTCGCGGCCGTGCTGGCAGGCAGCCTGGTCGGCTCGGCCATCGACTTTCACGTCGGCGTTGCGCTGGCCCGTTGGCGGCGGCGCGGCCTGCCCCCGGACGGCAGCCTCGACGGCCGGCTGGTGCGTACCCGGTGGGTCCGGCAGGCCCTGGACGGGGCGGACCGGGCCTCCCGCACCTTCGCCCGCTGGGGGGAGGCTGCCATCGTCGTGAACCGCTTCCTGCCGGGCGTCCGGGCCTTCCTGTTCGTCGCGGCCGGCATGGGAGGCATGCGCTTCGGCCGCGTGATGGCCTGGGCGGCCGCCTCCGCCCTGCTGTGGAACGCGCTGCTGGTGGGCGCCGGCGTCGTCCTGGGGGCGAACCTGGAGCGGATCGATGCCTTCTTCCGGGCCTGGGGACGGGGCGCGTGGCTGGCGATCGGGCTGGTCGCAGCGGTGCTGCTGGCCCGGCAGGCGATCCGGCGAAAGAGGCGGGCCGGCTAGGTGGCCCCCCGGCCCGACAGCACGGCCCGCACCGTCCGCAGCAGGATCCGGATGTCGGTCAGGGGAGACCGCGTCCGGGAATAGCGGATGTCCATTCGCATCCACTCCTCGAACGAGATCTCGGACCGGCCGCTGACCTGCCAGAGCCCGGTGATGCCGCCGGTCAGGTCCAGGCGCCGGGCGTGCCAGGCCTCGTACTTCGGGACCTCGTCCAGCGTCGGCGGCCGCGGGCCGACCAGGGTCATGTCGCCCTTGATGACGTTCCACAACTGGGGCAGTTCGTCCAGGCTGGTGCGCCGCAGCACTCGGCCCAGCGGCGTGACGCGCGGGTCGAGCCGGATCTTGAAGACGGGACCGGACACCTCGTTCTGTGCCCGCAGGGCCTCCTTCTGGGCATCCGCGCCGTCGATCATCGTCCGGAACTTGTAGAACACGAACGGGTTGCCCCCCGGGCCCGCCCGCCACTGCCGGAAGATCACCGGTCCGCGGCTGGTCGCCTTGACCAGGATCGCCACCAGCAGCATCACCGGCGACACCAATACCAGCAGCGGGATGGCACCCGCCAGGTCGCCCAGCCGCTTCCAGCGGGGCAGGGGCTGCCGGAACAGGGCCATCATGTCCCGCTGGGCGACCGCGTTCGCGCCCGGCTCGGCCCCGGGCTCCTCCGCCGGCGGGTCGGCGGGCGGGAACGCCGACGGCGACGGGGAAGGGGTCGCGGACCCTTCCTCCCCGGCAGCCTCGGCATCGTCGCGATCCTGCGCGCGTCGCCGGAACGCCGACGGGGTCTCGCCCGGCCGGGGGCCCGTGGTGGGTCCCGACGGCTTCCCGGTCTGCCCCTTGAAGACGTAGAGGCGCGACGGGAGCGTGCACCCGGCCTCGCGCAGGCGCCGGTGCACGTCCGCCAGGTAGGCGCTGCCGCCCGTGGCGTCCGTCTCGGGCAGGACGACCCCTATCGCGTCCTTGCGCACCCAGCCGATGTCGTCCGTCAGGCGCCGCCGCTGCTTCAGGATGTCCAGCACGCGGGCCATCTCCTCGACCGAGGCCAGCGTGGTGTCGAACTCGACCAGCACGAACGACCGGCGGCTGCGCTCGGCGCGGGCGCGCTCGCGTTCCAGCAGGCGACGGAACTCGTCTTCGGGGAGCATCCAGGGCAGGTCCGGCCGCGAGGGACGACGGGCCAGGAGTTCCCGAAGCGACCGCATCACCCCACCCCCCATCGAGGCCCGTGCATCGCGCCCCCCTTTCGTTTCTCGATCGTTTCGAACAAGGTTGCGCCAAAGCATCGGAATCTGTCAAGAACCCCCGTTCGCACGAACCCCGTGCGTTGGGGTCGACACCGCAGGGTATTTCGATCTAGGCTTCGCGGACCGAATGAGCGCCGCCTGGGGGGGAACACCATGCGAGTCCTATCGACTGCGTTCGTGACCGGCGAGGCGGATGCCCTGGCCCCGGGGCTCCTGGTGGTCCCGGTCCGCGAGGGCCGGCCGGCGGACGACCCGGAGTTCGCCCGGCTGGATCGGGCCCTGCAGGGCCTCCCCGGGCGCCTGGCGGAACGGGAAGGGTTCACGGGCCGCTTCGAGACCGAACTGTCCCTGACGCCCGCCTCCGCCGGCCACCCGACCCGGGTGGCCTTCCTGGGAACAGGCCCGGCGGCGGCCCTGACACCGGCGAGGTTCCTGGCGCTGGCGGCGCGCGCGGCACGGCTGGCGTCCCCCCGCTGCGCCGCGGCGACGATGGTCCTGCCGGCAGCCGACCCGGCCTTCCTGGCCTCGGCCGCCCTGGGGGTCCGGCTGGGCACCTACACGTTCGACCGCTACCGCACCCGGGATCGGGAAGACCCGGTCCCGCTGGCGTGGACCTTCGGTTCGCGGGATCCCCTGTCCGGGGCGACCGCCTGCCTGGCGCGGGCCGACGTGCACGCGTCCGCCACGATCCGGGCCCGCGACCTGGTCAACCTGCCCGCCTCGGACCTGACCTCCAGCGCGCTGGCCGAGGAGGCCCGGCAGGCAGGGACCGCCGCCGGCCTGCAGGTCGAGGTGCTGGACCGGGCAGCCCTCGATGCGCTGGGCGCCGGCCTGCTGACGGCCGTGGGCGCCGGCGGGAACGACGGCCCGTGGCTGGTGCGTCTGTCCTGGCGCCCCGCAGGCGCGGGCGGCGCGCCGATCGCGCTGGTGGGCAAGGGCGTGACGTTCGATTCCGGCGGCCTGCACCTGAAGGCCCGCGGGAACATCGAGGACATGAAGGGGGACATGGCCGGCGCGGCGACCGTGCTGGCGGTGATGGAGGCGCTGCCCCGGCTGGGGATCGCGCGACCGGTGGACGGCTGGCTGGCCGTGTCGGACAACCTGGTCGGCCCCGGCGCGATGCGCCCGGGCGACGTGCTGAAGTCCCTGTCCGGCCGGAGCGTCGAGGTGACGGACACCGACGCGGAAGGGCGCCTGGTGCTGGCCGACGCGATCACGATGGCGCTGGGGCGCGGGGCGGACCGGGTGATCGACGTGGCCACGCTGACGGGGGCGTGCGTCGTCGCCCTGGGGGAGCACGCCGGCGGCCTGCTGTGCAACGACGACGGGCTGGCCGATGCGCTGCTGAAGGCGTCGGCCGTGGCGTGCGAGGACCTGTGGCGCCTGCCCCTGTACGACTCGGTGCGCCCCCAGTTGCGCAGCGACATCGCCGACCTGAAGAACATCGGCGAGCGGTGGGGCGGGGCGATCCAGGGCGGCCTGTTCCTGGCGGAGTTCGCCGACGGGCACCCGATCGCGCACCTGGACATCGCGGGGCCCTCGTTCCAGAGGAAGGACCATTCCCTGGGACCGCGAGGGGGGACCGGATTCGCCGTGCGAACCCTCCTGGAATACCTGGAAGGGCTCCCCGCCGTTTGACACCACCCCCACCCCCATCTACCATCGCCTCAAGGCACCCGTCATGTGTTCGCATCGTCCGCGCAGTCGACAGGAAGGAGGATTCCCATGGCAACTTTCCCGTCCTCAGAGTGGGTCGCGTTGTACCAGGACGCGATCAACGGCAACCCGGCCTACAAGGTGGGTGGCGCCAACTGGGACAAGGGCGTCGTCGCCCTGATCTGCAAGGCCAAGCCCGAGTTCGGGATGCCCGACGACACCGGCATCTGGCTGGACCTGCACAAGGGCGTGTGCCGGGAGGCGCGCCTGGTCACGTCCGCCGAGGCGATGAAGGCGCCGTTCTGCATCACCGGCGAGTACGCGCGCTGGAAGCAGGTGATCCGCAAGGAACTGGACCCGATCACCGGCATGCTGCAGGGCAAGTTGCGCCTGAAGGGCGACCTGCCGACCATCGTCCGGTTCGTGGACGCCAGCAAGGCGCTGGTCGAATCCGCAGGGCGCGTGGCGACCGAGTTCCCGGACGACTGACCGGAAGGCACGATCCGTCGCGGGCGGGTCTCCGGCAGCCGGACCCGGCGCGACCACGGCCGTTCACGGGCCCCCGGGGCCTGCCTGCCAGGCCCCTCGCCCTCGGAGGTTCACCATGCCGTACGATGCCGACAGCGCGTTCGTCTTCGCGTTCCCGACCCGCGTGACCTACGGCGCGGGCGCGGTGTCCGAGGCCTCGCTGGAGTGCGACCGCCTGGGCATGGACCGCGTGGTCCTGGTGTCCGACCGCATCCTGGCCGGGAAGACCGACGTCGTGGCGAAGGTCCGTCAGGCCCTGGGGAGGCGCGTCGCCGCGGAGTTCCTGGACTGCCCGCCGGACTCGTCGGTGGCCGCGGTCGAGGCGGGCGCGGCGGTCGCGCAGCAGGCCGGCGCCACCGGCGTCGTGTCGGTCGGCGGCGGCAGCGTCATCGACACGGCCAAGGGGATGGCGATCCTGCTGCGGGAAGGCGGCGGCCTGCGCGACCACGAGGGCTTCCAGAACCTGACCCGGAAGGCCGCCCCGCACGTCGTGCTGCCGACCACGGCCGGCACCGGTTCGGAGGTGACCTACGTCGCGGTGATCAAGGACACCGATGCCCACCGGAAGCTGCTGTTCGGCGACTACAACATCCTGCCGGACGCCGCCGTGCTGGACCCGCTGCTGACCGTCGGGCTGCCGGCCCACCTGACGGCGGCCACCGGCATGGACGCCCTGTCGCACGCGCTGGAGTCGCTGCACTCGCTGCAGCGGCAGCCCATCGCGGACGGCTTGGCGCTGCACGCGATCCGCGAGGTCCGGGCCGCGCTGCCGACCTGCGTGAAGACCCCGGGGGACGTGGCGGCCCGCGGGCGTCAACTCGTCGCGTCCACGATCGCCGGCGCCGCGTTCTCGAACGCTCAGGTCGGCCTGGTCCACGCGATCTCCCACACCGTGGGCGCCCGCTTCGGGGTGCACCACGGCCTGGCGAACTCCATCGCGATGCCCGCCGTCGTGCGATACAACGCGCTGGCCTGCCCGGACGAGTACCGGCGCGCGGCTTCGGCGTTCGGCGTGGACCCGTCCGGCAGCGACGAGGCCCTGGCGGACCGCCTGGCGGCGGCCATCTTCCAGTTCGCGAAGTCGCTGGGCCTGCCCGGCGGGTTCCGGGACGTCGGCGTACCGCGGGAGGCGCTGGCCGACCTGGCCGAGGCCACGCTGTTCGACGGTTCGGTCATCTACAATGCCCGCCCGGTCACCTCCACCGAGGAGGCGCTGCCGGTGTGGGAGGCGGCCTGGGCCGGCGAGGGCTGAGGTCCGACCCACCCTGCGGGAACCCTTGAAGCGAGGGGCGCGACGCCCCCGGGAGATCCGATGGACGACCGCGTCGTGATCGAGGGCAGCGAGGACGAGGCCGCGGGACTGCCCACCATCCTGGCCGACCTGGTGCGCGGCAACCTGCAGGCCCGGCCGGGGCGGGCGAGGGTGCTGGACCGGATGCGCGGGGCCGTCACGGTGACCGCGGGCAGCGGCGAGGAGGCCGTGGGGGCCACGCTGGTGTTCGGGGACGGCCGGATGCGGGTGCGGCCCGGTGCGGACCCGTCGGTTCCGGTCGGGGTCACGGGGACCTTCGAGGGCATCCTGGGGCTGTCGAGGATCCCGATGGCGGGGGCGCTGCCGCACCCGTTCAAGGCGGCCACGTGGGCCTTCGCCGGGGCGATGCGGCGCGGCGAGGTGCGGATCAGGGGGCTCCCGAGGGCGCCGGGCCGCCTGCTGGGCCTGCTGCGCCTGGTGTCGGTGGACTGACCGGCGCCGCGACGTCGCCTACGGCCCGCAGGATCGCCCGCGCGGCATCGGCCCGGGTGGGGACGGCCCCGGACGCGACCTCCTGCCGCAGCCACTCGGCCGCCGTCGCGAACGTCACCGCGTTGACCGACTCCGGCAGTTCGACCTCGCCCACCGAGAACATCCGCCTTCCCAACCGCAGCGACGCCTTCACCAGGTCCTTCTCCTTGACCGGCGCGCCCGGCGCCATCGAGGCGCGCGCGATGATGCGGTAGGCCTCCAGGAACGGCCGGATCGCCATCGCGAAGAACTCCAGCGCCTCGCGGGCGTCCCCGTCGGCGACCAGCCGGCCCTCGCCGTCCCGGCGCAGCAGCCCGTCCAGCAGGAACCGGCGCACCGCCGCCTCCACCGCCGCGTCGTAGCCCGCGGCGCCGTAGACGAACTCCAGTTTCAGCACCCGGGACAGCAGGCGTCCCTCGTCGGCCAGGACCACGTCGGGGAACGGGCCGTCCCGCAGCAACCGCAGCGCCACCGTGGCCAGCAGGGCGTCGTCCACGAAGTGGTGCAGGATGCCGTTCTTGTGGTAGTCCAGGACCGGCCGGCCGCCCTCCTCCAGCGAGATCACCCACTCCTCGCCGAACTCCTTCAGGCGCACCCGCTTCTCGCGCGCGAACAGCCGCACCACCTCGTCCACCGGCCGCGCCAGCGCGGCGCCCACCAGGTCCATGCGCTCGCGCTCCGCCGGGTCCATCGGCCCCCTCCCCGTGCCGTCGCGGGCGGCCATCAGCCCCTGCTCCCGCAGCGGGTCGGCCAGCGGGTCCGACAGCAGCGCGCCCCGGGCGGTCAGGTAGGACACGACGAACCCGACCCGCTCCAGCAGCCGCTCGCGCTCCAGCCCGCGCCGGTTGTGCGTCAGCAGCGCGAAGGCCACCAGGTGCTGGGGCGTCACGTACGCGGCCCGATCGTTCCCCCAGGCCACCCGGTAGGCCAGTTGCCGGATCAGGTGGCGCGGGACCGACTGGGAAGGATGCATCGGCAGCTCGATGCCCGCCCCGGCCAGGAAGTCCCGGATCCCCACGGGCTCCTGGAACTGCACGTACATCCGCCCGTACCGGGTCCCCAGCACCCGCGCGCTGCGGGCCAGCGTCGCGACCGTCTCCCGCTGCTTCTCGCGGCCCTCGGACTCGCGCTGGTAGGACTCCATCTCCACGACGCGCTCGTAGGTCACGGCGGCGGGGACCAGGTGCGCGTCCGGTGCGGCCCCGGTGGCGACGGCATCGACCATCATCGACAGCATCCCGAAGCGCGGCGGCACCGTCTTGCCGGACCGGCTGCGCGTGCCCTCGATGAAGAACTCGATCCAGTACCCGTCCTTCATCAGCTTGCGCACGTACTGCCGCAGCGCGACCGCGTACAGGTCGGCCCCGCGCAGGGACCTCCGGATGAAGAACGCCCCCGACCGGCGGAACAGCACCCCCAGCGGCCAGAAGGACAGGTTCTCGCCGGCCGCGATGTGCGGCGGGATCAGGCCGTGGGTGTAGAAGACCCACGAGTAGACCAGGTAGTCCATGTGGCTGCGGTGGGCCGGCGCCAGCAGGATCGGCCCGGTGCGTGCCGCCTCGCGGATCCCCTGCAGGCCGCGGGTGTCCACCGTGACGTCGGTGAACATCCGGTTGAACAGGAAGCCGAGGAACAGGACGAACCCCTCCATCCAGTTGAAGCGGAAGTCGGCCGCCATCTTCCGCAGCATGGCCCGGGCGCGCTTCATCTCGGACGCCGGGGAGAAGCCCTCCCGGGCCGCGTGCCGCTCGATCTCCTCGACGAACGGCCGCGTGCGGGCGATCTCGTCCACGATCCGCCGTGCCCCCTTCAGGACCGGCCCCCGGATGGCCTTCGATTCCAGCAGGAACTCGTTGTTCAGCGCGAACTTCAGGCGCGCGACCACCGCGGCCTCGTCGGCGGCGTCCTTCTGCCCGGCCAGGAAGGCCGGCAGGTCCACGGGATGCCCCACGCTGACGTTCGCGCGGCGGCGGTTCCAGAGGAAGGACAGCAACTTGCGCAGGCGACCCGGGGCTTGCGGGTCGCCCAGCACGACGTCCGCGATCGACCGGCGGTAGGTCTCGGGCGCCTGCAGCCAGATCACCTGCAGCGGCACCAGCACCACCGGCCGGTCCGTCTGGCGCTGGGCCGCGACGACGTCCCCCAGCAGCGTGGCCGCGGTGTCGGCCCCCCACTGGATCAGCATCCGGGGCCGCTTGAGGGCCAGCAGGCAGGGACGCCCGTGCCGGATCCCCAGGCGCACGGCCTCCCCGTCGGTCAGGTGCTGCCGGCGCCCGATCAGCCGCCGCCACAGGGCGGCCATGGCCTCCCGGGGCAGCAGCCACCGCAGGTCCATGCCCTCGGCGAAGAACACCAGGGGCAGGCCGTACCGAAGGAAGGCATAGCCGAAGTAGAGGTAGTCCAGCAGGCTTCGGACGTGCAGCACGAACACCGGCGTGCCCTGCTGCCAAGCCGCCCGCACGGTCCCCAGCGACCGCTCGTCGAACTTCACGTGCCGGAACAGCACCCGCCCCAGCCAGTCGAGGATCCGGCCCGGCCGCTGGACCATCCGGGACGGAAGTTCGGGCAGATGTTCGGTCTCGCGCTCCATCGCACCCCGCACGCACCCCGTGGGCCCAGGGGGTATCTCACTTCCCGGGGGTCCTCGTCAACGGAAGGGGTCCCGCACGCGGCCCCGGGAAAGGTCGGTCACCGCCGCACGACCACGCGGTTCCGGCCTTCCGCCTTCGCGTCCAGCAGGCCCTGGTCGGCCCGGTGGATCAGGGCGTCGGGTGCCTCGTCGTCCAGCGACCCCTCGGCCACGCCGATCGAGACGGTCAGCCGGACCTCCGCGCCCCCGTTCGACAGCGACGCGGGAAACGACGTGGACTCCATCGAGGTCCGGATGGTCTCCGCCAGCGCCCGGGCGTCCTCCATCGGCGTCCCGGGCAGCGCGACGACGAACTCCTCGCCACCGTAACGGGTCAGCAGGTCCGTCTTGCGGGTCCGGGTCCGCAGCACGTGGGCGACCCCCTGCAGCACCACGTCGCCGACCTGGTGGCCGTGGGTGTCGTTGATCTCCTTGAAGTGGTCGATGTCGATCATCAGCACCGACAGCGGCATCATGATGCGCCGGGCGCGATGCCACTCGCGCGAGAACGTCTCGTTGAAGAAGCCGCGGTTGTGCAGGCCGGTCAGCGCGTCGTGGATGGCCCGGTCGCGCGTGGCGTGGTACGAGGCGGCGTTCGAGACGGCCAGGGCCACGAAGTGCGCGGCCAGGCGCAGGAAGTCCAGTTCCTGCGGGTCGAAGGCGTGGGCCTCGCGCCGCAGCAGCGTGATGACGCCGGTGGTGCCCTGGGGCCCGCGAACCGGCACGGCCACCAGGGATCCGCCCGCCTTGCGCCGGCCTCGAAGCCCCGTGGTGGACGGCTCCTGGGACAGGTCCGGCAGGTACTGGATCTCGCCCTCCTGGATGCAGGCGCGCAGCAGGGCGTCGCCCGATGTCCACGCGCCCTCCAGCACCCGGACGTCCTGCACGCCCAGCGCGTGGCGGATGCGCAGTTCGCCGGTCGCCGGGTCGGGCAGCAGCACCAGCAGTTCCTCGACCGCCAGCGTCTCGACCAGCGTGCGCCCCAGCCGGTCCAGCAGGCGCCCCATCTCCAGCGACGTCGAGGACACCTCGGCGATGCGCAGCAGGTCCGACGCCTCGCGCACCTTGCGGACCAGCGCCTCGTTGACCGAAGCCAGTTCGTTCGACTTGGCCAGCAGTTCCTCGCGCAGCCGCAGTTCGGATTGCGCCCACTTGACCATCAGGTCGGAGTGCAGCGCGGACACGGCCAGACCCGACACCTGGTCCATCAGCGAGTTGAAGGCACGCTCGACCTCGGCGAACTCGTCGTCGCCCTCGGGCTGGAATCGGCGCAGGTGATCCCCGGCCTCGGCACCCTTCAGCACCTGGGCCAGGGTCTGCAGGCGGCGGACGACCCGGCGGCGGACGTACAGGTGCACCAGCAGGGCCGGCAGCGCCGCCGTCGAGACGACGGCACCGCCCACGGCCAGCCATGCCCACACCGGCAGCCGGGTGGGCAGCCCGATGCCGAAGTACGTCAGGATCGCCACCAGGGCCAGGAAGGACGCGGTCAGGGAGGCGGCCACGCTCATCGCGGTCACTCGGGCCATGCGTCGCCCCAGGGTCCGGCCGCGCCACCTCACGTCGTGCTTCCTTCGGGTTGGAACCCATTCTGCCATCGCGCCCGCCCGATCACAACGAAAAGACGGGGGGCCGGGGCTGCCCGATTGACGCCCGGGCGGCGACACGCGAACCTTCCAGGCGTCATGGCGTGGACCAGCGAACAGGTCAGGCGGCTGACCGGGGACATCCCCCACGCCCCCGGCGTGTACCTGATGCGGGACGCGGAAGGGGGGATCGTCTACATCGGCAAGGCCCTGGACCTGCACGCGCGCGTCTCGCAGTACTTCCACAAGGCCGGGGACCCGCGCCCCTTCGTCGCGATGCTGTCGGGGATCCTGCAGCGCATCGACACGGTCGTCACGACCAACGAGAAGGAGGCGCTGATCCTCGAGAACGAGTTGATCAAGAAGCACCGGCCGCCGTTCAACATCGTCCTGAAGGACGACAAGACCTACCTGTACCTGCGGATCGACCCCCGCCAGGACTTCCCGCGGCTGGAACTGGTCCGGCGGAGGCGGGCCGACGGGGCGACGTACTTCGGGCCGTACTCGTCCGCGGCGTCGGTGCGGGGGACGCACGCGCTGGTGAACCGGCACTTCGGGCTGAGGACGTGCGGCGACACGCAGTTCGCCAACCGGGTGCGGCCGTGCCTGGAGTTCCAGATGCACCGCTGCCTGGGGCCGTGCGTGGGGCAGGTTTCGCGCGAGGAATACCGGCGGCGCTTGGAGGCGGTCGTGCTGTTCCTGCGGGGGCGGTATGAGGACGTGCGTCGCGAACTGGACCTGCGGATGGAGCAGGCGGCAGAGGCCGAGAACTTCGAGGAGGCGGCCCGGATCCGGGACCAGGCGCGGGCCATCGAGACCGCGCTGACGCGGCAGGCGGTGGTGCTGCCGACGGCGCACGACACGGACGTGGTGGGCGTGGCGCGGGAGGGGGACTGCCTGGCGCTGGCGGTGCTGCGGTTCGAGGGCGGCGTGCTGGCCGAGCGGGTGCCGGTGGTGATCGACGGGGTCGTGGCGCCGACGGAGGAGGTCGCGGACAGCGTGCTGCTGCAGTACTACGGGCGCGCGCCGGTGCCGCGACAGGTGCTGGTGCCTCCCGGGGGGGTGGAGGGGGCGGAGGCGCTGGCCGAGGTGCTGGCCAGCCGGTCGGGCCACGCGGTGAAGGTGCGGGCGCCGGCTCGGGGCCAGGCGGGCGACGCAGTGCGGATGGCCGGGAAGAACGCCCTGCAACTGCTGGCCCAGCACCAGGCGCGGGGCGAGGTGCGGGGCCGGGCGTCGGCGAGGCTGGCGGAGCTGCTGGGGATGGCGCGGCCGCCCCGGCGCATCGAGGGGTTCGACCTGTCGACGTTCCAGGCGGACGAGCCGGTGGGGTCGATGGTGGTGTTCGTGGACGGCCAGCCCGAGAAGCGGGCGTGGCGGACGTTCGCCGTGCGGCTGGAGGAGGGCCCGGGCGACGTGGGCTTCCTGCGCGAGGTCCTGAAGCGGCGGTTCGGGCGGGCGCTGGCCGAACGGCAGCCGCTGCCGGACCTGGTGATGCTGGACGGCGGCGAGGCGCAACTGCGGACCGCGATGGACGTGATGGCCGGGCTGGGGCTGGACGTGCCGCTGGTCGGGCTGGCGAAATCGCGGGTGATCGGCCGGGGGCACGGGCCGGCGACGCATTCGCCGGAGCGGCTGTACGTGCCGGTGCGCGGGGGCGCGACCGCCGGGGTGCGGGAGGGAGGCGGCGACGCGGGGCCGGGCGGGGCGGGCGTCGAGTTGATCGTGCCGCCGCAGAACGACCCGGGACTGCACCTGCTGATGCGCGTGCGCGACGAGGCGCACCGGTTCGCGGTGACCTTCCACCGGCGGCGCCGCGGGAGGAAGGAGCGGGGATCGGTACTGGACGGCATCCCGGGGCTGGGGAAGGCGCGGCGGGTCGCGCTGCTGAGGCACTTCGGTTCGGTGGCGGCCATGCGCCAGGCGGACCTGGATGCGCTGCGGGCGGTGCCCGGGTTGACGGGACCAGTCGCCGAGGCGGTGTTCCGGAAGATGCACGGGTAGCCGCGGCCGGTCACAGCACGCCCATCCGCTGCATGTACTCGGCAATGACCATGCGGTCGCCCTCGTAGGGGGCCAGGTCCATCGCCCGGTGCAGGGCGCGCAGGGCCATCGTGCCGTCGCCCGCCCAGGTGGCGGCCTTCCCCAGCGACTTCCAGGCTTCGGCGTCGAACGGGGATCCGGCCTCCGGGCCGGCCCCGGGCGGCAGGCCCAGGTCCAGCGCGGCCGCCAGGTCGTTCCGGGCCGCGACGAAGCCGCCCTCGGCCAGCCGCAGGCGACCCGCAAGGTACCGCAGCAAGGCGTCGTCGGGAACCGCGGCGGAGGCGTCCAGCAGCGCGTCGACCGCCCCGGCCCCGCCCCCCGACAGCACCTCGAACACCGCGGCCCGGGCCCGGTCCGGCAGGCCCAGGGCGTGAAGCCGGGCCGCGACCGAACGGGCGGCGGGGCCCGGCGGCAGCGCGAAGGCCGCCCGTGCCAGCATCCCCTCCACCTCCGGCGGGGGGTCCTCCCCCTTCGCGACGGCGGCCAGCACCCGCGCGTCTGCCGCGTCCAGCAGGCGCACCGGCGTCGCGTCGTCGTCCCGGCCCGGGACGTCCAGGCCGGCCAGCAGGTCCTCGATCCCGGCGGCGTCGCCGGACCTGGCTTTCAGGCGCAGCAGCGCGCGTTGCAGGCCCGCCGAATCCGGGGAGTGCCGAAGCGCGGCGGACAGGCAGGACCGGGCCCCGGCCAGGTCGCCCTCCGCCTCGGCATCGGATGCCTGGCCGGCCAGCCGCGCGACATCGACCGCGCAGCGCCGCCCCAGCACGCCCGGTCCCGAGAACCGGCCCGACGCGCGGTCCAGCAGGCCGGCATCCATCGAGGCCGACGCCACGTCCCGCAGGTACGACCGCCACTCCTGGACCAGCACGGCCAGCGGCTGGCCCGTCGCCTCCTCGAACGGCCGGCCGGCGGCCACCGCGCGCAGCGCATCCTCGCCGTGGACGTCGCGCAGGAATGCGATGAAGGAACCGGTCACGGTGTATGCCCGGGCCGGCGCCGCGTAGAGGAACGACGCGGTGCCCAGCAGGCCCTCCAGGTCCGGGGACACGCCGGCCATTTCCATCGCCAGCGACCACTCGTGCGGCGAGGGGCCGTCGTCCGCGAATGCGCACGCCACCGCCAGCCCCTCCACCCGTGCCATGTCGGGCACGACCCCCAGCCGGACGGGCAGGTGCAGCAGCCCCGGGGCCAGCCGCCCGGCCACGACGTGCGCGATCTCGTGCCCCAGCACCGGGTCGCCCGGCTGCAGCGCCGCCAGGTGCACTTCGCCCAGCCAGGGCTTGGCCACCTCGACGTGACGGGCCCCCATCAGTCGCGCCTTCGCGTCGTCGTCCGGGTACAGGTAGACCCGCACGGGAGGGCCCTCCGGGACCCCGAAGAAGGCCTCCGCCTGCCTCACCCGGAAGCGGCAATCGAACAGCAGCAGGGCCATCCGGGTAGGGGATTCCGACGGGTGGTACCGGATCACGCACGCGTCGTTGGCGGCCTGGCCGGCCAGTTCGCGCTCGACGTCGGCACGGGTCACCCGGAAGCCGAAGCCCCCGGCGTGGGCCGCCAGCCCGAAGGCCACGCCCAGCGCCGCGGCCGGCAGGACCCAGGCCCGGGCGCGCCGGTCGATCCGCGGTTCCAGGCCGGGCCCCGCGAGGGCGTCGGCCAGCGACCACAGGGCGACCGCGACGAAGAGGCACAGCGCGCGGTAGGCCAGGTACGGCGTCGCGATCTCCAGCCGGACGTCGTAGATGGGCCCCGGGAACCAGCCCAGGAACGGCGCGTGGAAGAAGACGGCCGGCTGGGCCAGCAGGTCCGCCAGCGGCCGCACGAAGGACGCGACGAAGACCAGCGTCCACGCGGCCGACGCCCAGCCAGGCGACCGGACCAGGACCCCGGCCAGCAGGCCCGCGCAGGCGGCCAGCGCGGCCGACGCCAGCGGACCCATCGCGTAGAACGCCAGGCCGTAGGACCAGTCGCAGGGCCCGGCCCGCAGCGCGCTGGCCGCAAGGACCAGCAGGGGCACCAGTGCCAGCAGCCCCGTCGCCCCGAGCGCCCGGCGCCGCGCCCATCCCAGCGTCCGTCCCTGCTGCCGGGCCTCCGCCACGGCCGTGGCCGCCAGCGACCCGCAGGCCATCGCCAGCAGCGGGCCCACGACCAGGCTGGCGTGGAAGGACAGCACGTCGAAGCCGGGCACGAACGCCAGCAGCGCGGGGGCCGCGACCAGGATCGCGGCCCACGGGATCGTTCGCCGGACCACGGATGCCGGACGCGCCATCACCCTACCCGTTCAGACGACCGCTGCGGAACGGTTCGAGGTCGACCGTGACGAAGGCGAACCCCGCCGCGCGCGCCGCGGCAACCAGCGCCTCCCGCGCCGGGCCCGCCGCCAGCCGGGGCAGGTCGTCGACCGGCACTTCCAGGCGCACCAGGTCGCCGTGAAAGCGTGCCCGGAACTCCCGGAATCCCAGGCCGCGCAACGCGGACTCGACGGCCTCGACGCGCTTCAGCCGGGCCGCGTCGATGGCCGTGCCATAGGGGAAGCGCGAGGCCAGGCAGGGGCTGGCGGGCCGGTCCCAGAAGGGCAGCCCGTACACGTCCCGCGCCAGCGTGCGCACCTGCGCCTTGGTCAGGCCGGCCTCGGCCATCGGGCTGAGGATCGCCAGTTCGGACGCGGCGATGCGCCCCGGCCGGAAATCCGACAGGTCGTCCGCGGTCGTCCCGTCGGCCACCGCGGGCAGGCCCAGTTCGCCGGCCACGGCGAGGGCGGAACGGAACATCTCGGCCTTGCAGTAGTAGCACCGGTCCTTCGGGTTGGCCGCGTACCGGGGGTCCTCGATCTCGCGGGTCTCGCGGGTGACCAGCCGGATCCCCAGGTCGGCCGCGGCCTTGCGGGCGGCGTCCAGGTCCCACGCCGGATGCGACGCCGACACCGCCGTGAACGCCACGGCCCGGTCGCCCAGGACCTCGCGGGCCACCGCGCACAGGAACCCCGAGTCCAGCCCTCCCGAGAACGCCACCAGCACGCCCCCGGTCCCCCGCAGGCGCGCCCGCAACGACTCCAGGCGAGGTGTCGCCGACTCTTCCATCCGTCCCGCCTACCTTTCCCGGCCGCCCAGTTCCGCGACGACCTCGTCCAGCCCGACGTCGTGCTTCACCAGGTACGCCAGCAGGAAATAGAACACGTCGGCGGCCTCCCACGCGATGTCATCGCGGTTCCGGGCCGTCAGCAACTCGTACATCTCCTCGGTCAGTTTCCGGGGGATGCGGTCCTCCTTCTCGAACAGGAACGACGTGTACGAGCCGGGCCGTGGTTCGGCGCGCCGGGTGGCGATGATCTCGTGCAGGCGCTGCAGGCCGAACTCGCGACCGCCGTTTCCGAAGCACGAGTACAGGCCCTTCGTGCAGGCGTTGCCGAGGGGTTCCACGACCACCACGGTCGCGTCCCGGCTGCAGGACGCCATCGCCCGGACCACGCGGGCGCCCAGGATGCCGTCGCCGTGCGCCTGGCCCGGCTTCGCGTCGGCGGAGGGGAACTCCAGCCGGCCGGTCTCCAGCGACGCCCGCAGGTCAGCCGCCTTCGATCGCTCCAGCCTCAGGATCTGCCCGGCCCGGTCGGTCACGATGGCCTGGATCCCCTCGGCCGGGAAGTCCAGGCACGCCACGAAGGCCTCGGGCGCGGTGAACCGTCCCGTGCGCAACGCGGTGCCGGCCTCGACGTCGACGCCCATCCGGTCCAGATCGCGCACCTCGGCCGCGCTGCGCACGCCTCCCGCCACCGTCAGGGGCAGGCTGGTGGCCGCCTGCAGTTCCCGCACGCGGTCCGCCGGAACGCCCGCCAGGGACCCCTCGGCCTCGACGAACGTGCACGAGAACCCCGAGCAGTACGGCGCCAGGATCTGCATCACCTCGATCGGCGTGCGGCCGGTGTGCCGCGTCCAGCCGTCGGTGACCACGTCCCATTCCAGCGCGTCCACCGCCACCAGCACCCGGTTGCGCGGCAGCCGCGACAGGAACTCGCGCGAAGCGGCCGTCCCGATCACGACCTTGCGCGCCCCGGCCCGCAGCAGCCGGCGGGCCTTGTCCTCGTCGCGGATCCCCCCGCCCACGCGGCACGGAAAGCGCCGCAGCACGCGCCTCAGCAGCGCCTCGTTGTCGCCCCGGCCCAGCGCGGCGTCCAGGTCCACCAGCGCGATCTCGCCGACGCGCGACAGTTCGCCGGCCAGGTCCATCACGTCGGCGCCCTCGATCGGCGCGAAATCGCCCCCCGGAAGCGCCCGAACCGGCCGTCCCCCCAGCACGTCGATGCCCGGCACCAGCATCCTGACCTCCCCCCTCCTGCCCCGAGGGCCCGCACCCGCAACCGCCGACACGACGGCGCCCATGGTATCATTCCTGGCGCGCTCCCGGAGCAACGGCATGAGGCACGCCCGGACCGAGGGCCGTCCGATCGCGTGGCAGGTCCCCCTGCCGGTGGCCTGCCCCGGCGGGGACAGTCGATGAACCGCAGGAAATCCCCGCCCCCCAGCGCGAGGGTCGCATGTCCGAACTGAAGGAGGAGATCCGCGAGGACGTGCGGGAGGCGGCCGGCGCGGTGCGGGGCCGGATGCGGGCCGACGCGTCGAGGGTGCGCCGGGCGGCCCGGCTGCTGGGCCACGGCATGGTTGCCGGCGTGCTGGCGGTCCACCTTCTGGCCTCGGCCTCGCTCTCGTGGATCGTGCTGAGCCACCCGGTACCGCACCCCGAGATGTACCCGCTGATGGGGCTGGTGCTGTGGCTGGTGCTGACGACCCGCTTCACCGCGCTGCTGACCGGGCGCAAGGCCGCGGCGACCCGGAACCTGGTGGTCAGCCTGCTGCTGCACGCCTTCTGGCTGGTCGTGCTGATCGACCAGGTCCCGGCCCGGATGGTCGTCGGCGACCAGGTCGTCGAGCGGGCCCCGATGACGTGGCTGCTGCTGCCGATGGGGCTGTACGTCGTCGCCCTGGGCGGGACGATCGCGCAGGGCTTCGCATGGCGCCGCCACCTGCAACTGGCCGCCGAGGCCGCCGACGACACCTGACCCGCAAGGCCGGCGCAATACAGCGCAATACAGAGCGCAATACAGGGACAGTCACCATTATTGACATGCCAACTATTGGATTTTTTTGACACTCATGGATGCTGTCAAAGGAATGCAGCAAATTCGTAAGGTTGACCCCTGAATAATGGTGACTGTCCCTGAATTCGCCGAACTCAGGGGAGAAGGTCGGGGATCGGGGTGCCGTCGCCGGAGGGGGGCAGGCCCAGGGCGGCGGCCACGGTGGCGCCCAGGTCGGCGAAGGTCGGCCGCAGCCCCAGGTCGCGACCGCCGCCCGGCGGGATGCCGGCGTGCCAGGCGACCAGCGGCACGTACTCGCGGGTGTGGTCGGTGGACCAGCCCGCCGTCGGGTCGCAGCCGTGGTCCGCGGTCAGCAGCACCAGGCAGCGCGGACCGGCGGCGTCCAGCAGGGCCGGAAGGAAGGCATCCACCTCCTCCAGCGCCCGGGCGTACCCGGCGGCGTCCCGCCGGTGGCCGTACAGCATGTCGAAGTCCACCAGGTTCGTGAACACCAGGCCCGGCCCGCCGCGCCGCAGCACCTCCTCGCTGCGCCGCAGGCCGTCGGCGTTCCCCTCGGTGTGAACGGGTTCCGTGATGCCGCACCCGGCGAAGATGTCCGGGATCTTGCCCACGCCGACGACCGGCTGGCCGGCCGCCTCCAGGCGATCCAGCACCGTCGGCCGCGGCGGCTTCATCGAGAAGTCGCGCCGGTTGTAGGTGCGATGGTACGCGCCGGGCACTCCGACGAAGGGGCGGGCGATGACCCGGGCGACGTGCAGCGGGTCCAGCAGCCGCCGTGCCACCTCGCAGGCCTCGTACAGCCGGGGCAGCGGGACCGTCTCCTCGTGGGCCGCGATCTGGAACACGGAGTCGGCGCTGGTATAGACGATCAGCCGGCCCGTGCGCTGGTGCTCGGGGCCCATCCGCTCGATGATCTCCGTGCCACTGGCCGCGAAGTTGCCGATCCAAGCGAAGCCCGACTCGCGCCGGAATGCCTCCATCAGATCGGCGGGGAAGCCCGTGTCGGTGAAGGTCGCGAACGGCCGGTCCAGGGCGACGCCCGCCATCTCCCAGTGCCCGGTCGTCGTGTCCTTGCCCGGGGACGCCTCGGCGAGGCGCGCGAAGAAGCCGTCCGGGGCGACGGCCGGCGGAACGCCCTGCACCCGGTGCAGGTTCCCCAGGCCCAGCCGGCCCAGGTTCGGCAGGCGCAGTCCGCCCGCCGCGCGCGCCGTGTTGCCCAGCGTGTCGGCGCCGGCGTCGCCGTACTGCGCCGCGTCGGGCATCGCCCCGATTCCCACGCTGTCCAGGACCAGCCAGAAGACCCGATCGAACGCCTTGTCCGTACCGCTCATGGGCGGTATATTCGGCGCGAACCCGGTCCCGGTCAACCGGAGCGCCCGCCCGCGATTGCGGCAGGCCCCGGCCAGCCATCCTCCGGGCTTCGGCCGGGTTCCCGAGCCCCCCGGCGGGCGGGCCACACCGAGAGGACCTCACGATGAAGACCCCGCGACGGTTCCCGGACTCCCCGAAGCTCTTCCTCGCACTGCTGGCCGCGACCGCTCTCGCGGCAGGCTGCGGGGGCAGGAAGGACGCGCCCTCCAAGGCCCCCAAGGCCCCCGAGGCCGCCAAGGCGGCCGAGGCGAAGCCCGCCGAGGCTCCGAAGCCCGCCCCGAAGGCCGAGCCCGTGTGGCCGGACCCGCTGCCCGCCGGCTGGAAGGCCTTCAACGACTACGAGTCCACCTTCGACCCGAGGAAGACGCTGTGGGGCGGCTTCTGGGACGCCTGGGCGTACCGGGGCGGCAAGTGCGGCCTGTCCGTCGTGGACGAGGGCGGAAGCCGGCGGCTGAAGGTCGAGTTCAACCTGCCCATGGACAACTCGCAGTGCGGCACCTTCGAGTACCTGGCCGGCGAGAAGGGCAAGCCGGCCCCGGTGGACATCAGCGGCTACGACGGCGTGGCCTTCCTGCTGAAGTCGGGCGACGGCGCCGACCACAAGGTGAAGTTCGAGATCACGGAACTGGACCCGTACGACGCGGCGCTGCAGGGCTATACCGGCGAGTCTGCACCTCTGGCCGCCGGGAAGGAGTGGGCACGGCACGAGATCCGCTTCGACAAGACCCTGCACCCGATGTTCAACCGGAAGAAGGGCAAGCAGGTGGGCATCCGGATCGACCGCAAGGACCAGGGCGACGCCGGTTCGGGCGTCGTGCTGATGGACAACATCACGTTCCTCCCGAAGGCGCAGCCTTAGGGCGGGGACGGGGCGGGCCGGACGGTCGCCGCCCCGTCGGAGGGGGATCCATGAAGCGCGCGATCGTGAGCGTATCGGACAAGACCGGGGTCGTGGACTTCTGCCGCGGCCTGGTGGACCTGGGCTTCGAGGTCGTGTCGACCGGCGGCACGTCCCGCAGCCTGCGCGAGGCCGGCGTGCCGGTGACCGACGTGTCCCGGGTGACCGGCTTTCCCGAGTGCCTGGACGGGCGGGTCAAGACGCTGCACCCGAAGGTGCTGGCCGGCGTGCTGGCCCGGGGCAACGAGGAGGACCACCGCACCCTGAAGGAACTGCAGATCGACTACGTGGACCTGGTCGCCGTGAACCTGTACCCGTTCCAGGCCACGGTCGCGAAGCCCGGCGTCACCGAGGCCGAGGCGATCGAGAACATCGACATCGGCGGGCCGACGATGATCCGGGCGGCGGCCAAGAACAGCGACCGCGTCACCGTCGTGGTGGACCCGGCGGACTATGGCACGGTGCTGGACGAGTTGAAGGCGCATGGCGAGACGTCGGCGGCGACGAAGCGGCGACTGATGATCAAGGTCTTCGCGATGACGGGCGCATACGACAGCGCGGTCGCGGCGCACTTCGGCAGGGCTGCGGACGGCGGGCTGCCCCCGGTGCTGTTCCTGGGCGGCACGAAGGCACAGGACCTGCGGTACGGCGAGAACCCGCACCAGAAGTCGGCGGTGTACCTGCCGGCGGGCGGCGCGTCCGGCATCCTGGGCGCGATGCAGCGGCAGGGCAAGGCGCTGTCCTTCAACAACCTGGTGGACATGGAGGCCGCCTGGCAGCTGGTGCGCGAGTGGGACGCGCCGGCGGTCGCCATCATCAAGCACACGAACCCGGCCGGCGCGGCGACCGACGCGGCGTCGCTGGCGGAGGCTTACGAGAAGGCGCTGGCGACCGACCCCGTGTCGGCCTTCGGCGGCATCGTGGCGCTGAACCGCGAGGTGGACGAGGCGCTGGCGCGGAGGATGTGCGAGCACTTCTACGAGGTCGTGCTGGCCCCGTCGGTGTCGCCGGCGGCGCTGGCGCTGTTCGCGGCCAAGAAGAACCTGCGCGTGATGGAACTGCACGAGGCGTTCCTGGAGCCGCTGCCCGCGCTGGTGGCCAAGCACGTGTCCGGCGGCCTGCTGGTGCAGGAGACCGACCCGCGCGCCGACGAGGTGCGGTCGGGCAAGGTCGTCACGCAGCGCGCCCCGACCGAGGAGGAGTGGGCGGCGCTGGACATGGCCTGGCGGGTGTCCAAGCACGTCAAGAGCAACGCGATCGTGTTCGCCCGGGCCGACCGGACGTCCGCGGTCGGCGCCGGCCAGATGAGCCGCGTGGACTCGGCGCGGCTGGCCGCGATCAAGGCCGAGGACCGGAAGGTGGACCTGAAGGGCACCTCGGTCGGCAGCGACGCCTTCTTCCCGTTCCCGGACGGGCTGGAGGAGGTCGCGAAGGCGGGCGCCACGGCGGTCGCGCAGCCGGGCGGGGCGATGCGGGACGCGGAGGTCATCGCCGCGGCCGACCGGCTGGGCCTCGCGATGGTCTTCACCGGTCGCCGGCATTTCCGGCACTGACGGGTTCGTGACGGGGGTTCACCCATGAAAGTCCTGGTCGTCGGCAACGGGGGCCGCGAACACGCGATGGCGTGGAAGCTGTCGCAGTCGCGCGGCGTCGAGGTGCTGATCACGAAGGGCAACGGCGGCACCGACGAGGTGGCCCGGGCCCTGCCCGTGTCGCCCACCGACGTGGACGCGGTGGTGGCCGCCGCGCAGGCCGAGAAGGTCGGGCTGGTCGCGATCGGCCCCGAGGCGCCGCTGGCGGCAGGGCTGGCCGACCGGCTGGGGGCCCTGGGGATCCCGGTGTTCGGCCCCGTCGCGGCCGCCGCCCGGCTGGAGTCCAGCAAGGCGTTCGCGCACGAGGTCCTGGAGGCGGCCGGCGTGCCCGCGGCGCGCTGGCACGTCTTCGATCACGCCGACGAGGCCCTGAGGCACGTCGTCTCCTGCCCGCTGCCGGTGGTGGTCAAGGCCGATGGGCTGGCCGCGGGCAAGGGCGTCGTGGTCGCCCTGCGACGCGAGGAGGCCATCGAGGCGGTCAAGACGTTCATGGTGGACGGGACGCTGGGCCACGCGGGCCGGCGGGTCGTCGTCGAGGACTTCCTGGTCGGCGAGGAGGCCTCGTTCATGGTCATCACCGACGGCCAGCACGTGCTTCCGCTGGCCGGCGCACGGGATCACAAGCGCGTGTTCGACCACGACCAGGGACCGAACACGGGCGGCATGGGCGCCTTCTCGCCGACGCCGCTGCTGGAAGGCGAGGCGCGCGAGAAGGTGATCGAGACCGTCGTCCGCCCGACGCTGGCCGAGCTGGCCCGGCGCGGCATCGCATACAGGGGCGTGCTGTATGCCGGCCTGATGATCACGGCCGACGGGCCGAAGGTGCTGGAGTTCAACTGCCGGTTCGGCGACCCCGAGACCCAGCCGGTGCTGTCCCGCACGCGCGGCAACCTGGCGGAGGCGATGCTGGCGTGCAGCGAGGGCCGGCTGCACGAGGCCCGCCTGGACATCGAGCGCCATCCCGCGGTCTGCGTCGTTCTGGCGTCGGCCGGCTACCCGCAGCAGCCCCGCACCGGCGACGTCATCCAGGGCCTGGACCGGGCCGCGACGGTGCCGGGCGTGCACGTGTTCCATGCCGGCACGCGGCGGATGGCCGACGGATCGCTGGTCACCTCGGGCGGCCGCGTCCTGGGCGTCACCGCGTCGGGCAGGTCCTTCAAGGAGGCCCGGGAGCGGGCCTACGAGGCCGTGGGGCACATCCGCTTCGCCGGCATGCACTACCGGACCGACATCGGGAAAACCTTCCGGGGGTGAGTGGGGTGGTGCCCTGCGAAGTCCGCCGGGGCAGCCCATACGAACCCCGGAACGACGCAGGTGGGTGTCGCGGTACCCGCTTCAGGCGTCCCGGTCGCACCGGGCCTGCACACCGCGGGAAGGGGCGACTCCCGTTTTCAAACACCAGCGGTTCGACCTCATCGGCCACCGCCGACGCACTCGCAGGGCACCTGCCCGCATTCTAGCGCCCGGCATCCGCCCGCGCAATCCGGCGTCGCAAGCCTTCGTCCGGGCAACGGGATGCGTCAGAAGGTTTCCAGGAAGGGCGGCATGGGGCAGTCCAGCGAGATGGCGACGATGCGCAGCAGTTCGGCCTCGTCCAGCGTGACGTGGCCGTCGGCCAGCACCACGAAACTGGCGGCGTCCAGGACCGCGTGCCGGATCTCGAAGGAGGCCCGGGCCAGGCGGTCCAGCGCGGGGCCCGTCGTGGCCGGGGTATCCGAGCGCGCCGTGGCAAGCGCCGCCGGCAGCCGGGACGCGGGAAGCCCCCGCACCCGGGCCAGGCCGGCCCGCAGGGCGTTCATCGCCGCGGCGTCGTCCTCGCTGCCCGCAGCGGCCAGCGCCGCCAGCAGCACCAGCACGTCGTCCTGGGACGGGCGGCCCTTCGCCCCGTCGTCGTGCGGTCCCCGTCGCGCCATGCGGCGGGCCAGCAGGCGCTGCAGCGCGAACTCGAACAGCGAGACCTGCCGGTCGGCGATCACCAGGGCCTCGACCCGGTGCAGGAACGTCACCCGGTTCGCGGGCGGGACCTTCCGCAGGGCGGGCGCCGCCAGGTCCAGCAGCGGCAGGCGCCAGCGGACGTCGAACCCGTCGAACGAAGCCGCCAGGGCCTGCGCCCCGGCCGCATCCTCGGGCGACTGGCCCCGCAGGAACTCCAGTTGCGTTCCGCGGACGGCCGGCCGGGCGTCCAGGAGCATGGCGTAGACCAGCCGCATCGCCCCCTCGGGGGACTGCAGCGCCTCGTTCAGCAGGGCGGGCACGGTCGCCCGCAGCGACGCACTGCGGGCCAGGTGGGCCCGGGTCGGCGCGCCGACGCGATCGACGACGCCCTCGGCCCGGATCGCCGCGCCGCCGCCCGCGAAGCCCGCCGCGCCCGCCATCGCCGGCCCGGCCGCCGCCGCCCGGTCCGCCTCCAGCGCCTCGGGCCGGAACTGCGGGTCGATCCGGCGGATCCGTTCCTCCAGCGGGGGATGCGTGGCCAGCAGGCCGCCCAGCCACGACGGCTGCCCCTCGCCGAACAGCAGGTGGCCAACCTCGACCGTCTTCGGGGCGGCCAGCCGCGACCCTGCCTCCCAGCCGGCGATGGTCTTCAGCGCGCCCGAGATGCCCAGCGGGTTCCGGGTGAACTGCACCGCCGACGCGTCGGCCAGGAACTCCCGCTGCCGGGACACCGCCGCCTGGATGATGCGGCCCACGAACAGGCCGATGTACCCGACGATCATCAGCACCAGGCCCGCCAGCGCGACGGCGGCGGCGCCGTTGTCCTTCTTGCTGCCTCGCGTCCGCCCGGCGAAGGACAGGATGATCCGCCCGATCACCGCGATGGCCAGGATGCCGAACAGCACGCCGATCAGGCGGATGTTCATCCGCATGTCGCCGTTCAGGATGTGGCTGAACTCGTGCGCGATGACCCCCTGCAGCTTGTCGCGGTCCAGTGTCTCCAGCGTGCCGCGCGTCACCGCCACCGCCGCGTCGTTCGGCGAGAAGCCCGCCGCGAAGGCGTTGATGCCCGGCTCCCCGTCCATCACGTAGATCGCGGGCACGGGCACGCCCGAGGCGATCGCCATCTCCTCGACGACGTTGACCAACCGGCGCTCCAGCGGGTCCCGGGTGCCGGGGTCCACCTGCCGCCCGCCCATCATCTCGGCCACCGACCCGCCGCCCGACTTCAGCGACAGGATGCGGTACCCGCTGGCGAGGCCGACGAATCCCAGCGTCCCGCCGAAGACGTACAGGAAGAAGACCGGGTCCCACCACGTGAACCGGCAGGCCGGGTTCTCCCTGCACTCCGACATGCCCAGGGCGCCCATCACCGCGAGGTAGATCGCGGCCGCGATGCCCAGGACCGCAAGCGCGAACAGGAACACCAGCAGGCGGCTGTTGCGGCGGGCCTTCTCCTGGTGCTCGAAGAAACTCGTCGCCATGAAGAATTCCTCGATGGAACGGCGGGGGACGGGGCCCCCGCCCTACATTTCCAGATCGCTCCGGACGATCACCACGATCCTCCGGGTGGCGGGGGACGGGGCCCCGCCCTGCAAGGCCGATCGCCGGTCTAGAACTGCACCTTCGGGGCCTTCCGCTCCTCGGGCGATTCCGTGGCCTCCAACAGTTGCGCCGCGGCGAAGTTGAACATCCCCGCGACGATGTTGTTCGGGAAGACCTCGCGCTTGTTGTTGTAGGCGGTCACGGCGTCGTTGAAGGCCTGTCGCGAGAAGGCGACGCGGTTCTCGGTCGAGGTCAGTTCCTCGGACAGTTGCATCATGTTCTGGTTCGCCTTCAGGTCCGGGTAGGCCTCGGCGACGGCGTACAGTTTCATCATGGCGCCGCCCAGCGCGCCCTCGGCCTGGGCCAGGCCCTGCATGGCGGCCGGGTCGCCGGGGTTGGCGGCGGCGGCGCCGGCAGCCTTCATCGCGCCGGCGCGGGCGGCCATCACGGCCTCCAGCGTCTCGCGCTCGTGCTTGATGTAGCCCTTCGCGGTCTCGACCAGGTTCGGGATCAGGTCGTACCGCCGCTTCAACTGCACGTCGATCTGCGCGAAGGCGTTCTTGAACTGGTTCCGGTAGGTGACCAGCCCGTTGTAGATGCCGACCAGGAACAGCACGAACAGCACGATCACGCCCAGGACCACCAGCAACGCGGTCATCTTCATCCTCCGTTCAAGCCGCGAACGCCGCGAGTATAGCGCACAACGTCACGGCGCATCGGGGTGCGCCTCCCGGGTGAAGGTGTCGAAGGCGTTCCCGGCCTCGTCGATCGCGGTCACGCGCAGCCGGTCCGGCCCGCCCTCGATCAGCAGGAAGTGGCGACCGGCGCGCGAGAACTCGATCTGCGGCAGGTCCCGCCAGTGGAACGGGTCCTGGAAAGCGCCGCCGCCGCCCGAGACCACGTAGTGCACCCCGCGATCCCGGGGCCACTGCCCGCGTTCGTAGCCGTGGTGGTGCCCCGAGAACACGACGTCGACGCCGGCCGCCTCGAACAGGGGGACCAGGTGCTCCCGGACCTCCTTCTCGCCGCCATACCAGGGCCAGAACCCCTCCGAGTACGGCGGGTGGTGCAGGAAGACCAGCCGGAAGCGGGCGCGACGGAAGGCGTCGGAGTCCAGTTCGTTGCGGATCCAGCGGTGCTGCCGGCCCCAGGGCCGGATCCCCGGGTCGCCCTCGTCGAACCTCGGGTCCAGGAAGATCAGGCGGATGCCCGCATACGTGACCGCGAAGTAGCGTTCGTTGCCCGGCTGAGACAGCACCTCGGCGAACCCCTTCTCGCCGTCGTGGTTGCCGTGGGCGGAGAAGAACGGGACGCGGCGCAGCAGTTCCGCGGCGGGCCCCAGGAAATCCCTCGGCCAGTGGGACGGGATGTCGCCCCAGCCCACCAGGTCGCCCAGCCCGACGGCCAGGTCCGGGGCCAGCGCCAGCATCCTGCGCACCAGCGGGCCGAAGCGCCCGGGCGAGTCCTGGTTGTCGCCCCAGGCCACGATCCGCACCGCGGCCGGCCCGTCCGGCGCAGTCCGGAAGGAGCCCGCCTGGGGGGGCAGCCCGGGCACCTCGACCCGGTAGGCGCAGATCGCCCCGGCCGGGAGCCCGGACAGCCGGGCCTGGTGCCGCGTGGCCGGCCGGGGGGCCGCCACCTCGAACTCCATCGCGTCGCCGGCGCCGAACCGCACCCTCGATTCGCAGGGCTGCGCGGTCTCAAAGCACACGGTGACGCCGTCGGTGGTCACGGACTGGAGGTACGGCGTCGCCACGAAGCGGTTCGACGGCGGGACGCCGGCGGCGGGAGGCGCGCCCGCGGCGGGCCCGGCCAGCCCGGCCAGCAGCGGCAGCATCGCGAGGAACCCGATCCGGTCCTGGCGCACGGCAACTCCCGGCGGAACGGTCACTGCAGGGACACGGTCGCCACCGGCACGGACGCGTTCGCGACGCCGGCGGCCCGCAGCGAATCGTACGACACCGCCCGGACGAAGTCCTCCAGGAACAGGCAACGCGGGACGCCGGAGCCCGGACCGGTCGCCCCCCGATGCGGAAATCCTCCGGATTCGGCCACCGGGAATGCAAGGCAGGGCCGGTCGGGCCTACCGCGTCGCCAGTTCGCGCAGGACCGGCATCGCCCGCCGTCGCATCCACAGGTTCTGCGCCACACAGGCAATCGCGTTGGCCAGCACCGCGACGAACAGGCCCGGCAGGCGGCCCGACGCGATGCCCAGCAGCAGGCAGCCCCCCATCACGGACAGGAACACCACGACGCCCTCGGTGACCGCGCCGGTGCGCCGCCCGGCCACCAGCATCCCCTGGTACCACGACTGCTGCACCGCCAGGGCCGGCAGCGCCACCGCGTACCACAGGGCCGCCATCGCCAGGGCCACCAGGTCGGGCGCCAGCGCGGACAGGCCGGCGAACCACGCCTGCCCGGCCGGCGTCGCCGCGGCCAGCGCCATCGCCACCGACACCGCCGCGGCCAGGGTCCACGCGAACCTCCGCAGCGGCGCCAGCGCCCCGGGATGCTCGATCCGGGCCACCACCACCTCGTTGAAGGCGAAGCCCAGGCTGCGCAGCAGGAAGATGACGCCGTTGACCGCCGGCCAGGCGGCCAGCGAGTCGATCGCGGCCGGCATCCGGCTGACCGCGGCGCTGGCCAGCGGGGTCGACGCCAGCGTGATCAGCGGCGTCAGCGCCAGCGGCACGTAGAAGTGCAGGAAGCCCCGCATCGTCAGCGGCGGGGACTGGACGGGGGCGCGATCGACGAACCCCCGCAGGACCGGCCGCACCAGGACGCCCGCGAGGAAGGCCTCGGACAGCACGCCGGCGGACACGGCCGTCGCCCCGACGACGATGCCGGGCAGGCCCCCGTGCAGCAGGCCGACGCCCAGCACCAGCAGGTTCACCAGCAGCCGCACGATCGACCCCACGCCGACCAGGCCCGACCGGCCATGCCGGATCAGCACGCCCTGCTGGAAGCGCCGGTATGCGATGGAGCCGGTCCAGGGCGTCAGGATCCGCAGGCCCGTGCGCGCCGGTTCGAGGATCTCGGGCGGCGCTCCCAGCCATCGCCCGGCCAGGACGTCGAACAGCGGCGTGAACGCCACCAGGGCATGGATCGCGGTCAGCACCCCGATCGAGCCCCACAGGAACCGCCGCATCAGGTCGTACGACGCCCGGTCCCGCGCCAGTGCCGTGGAGGCCGACAGCAGCATGATGATCGGGCCCTCGATCACCAGCGACAACGGGAAGACCACGCCCCCGTAGGCCGCCAGCGACAGCCTAGGCTCCGCCAGCCGGGCCATCGTCGCGGTGACCAGCGGCAGTTCCAGGCCCATCATCAGCCATGACGCGGCCAGCGGCCACCAGGCGCGGCAGACGGTTCGCAGCGAATCGCGGGGAGGGCTCAATCGGTACCTACCGGACCTCGGCAACGAAGGCCTCGGTGCCCAGAGGACGGCCGGTGGCGCGCTGGACGAACTCGGGCCACACGTGGCGCATGCAGGGCCGGAAGACCTCGTCGGCCAGGAACTTCCCGAAGTCCTTGCGACCGTTGAACGACAGGGTCGCCGTGGGGCCCGCGTGCCCGGACATCTGCGCCAGTTTCGCCCGCAGCTGCGCGGCGAACAGTTCGCCCAGCAGGTAGTTGTGGTAGTACACCGGCGCGATCGTGAAGTGCGGCTTGGCGGCCCAGTCCGGCAGGTCCCGGCCCGCGGGGCGCTTCAGCAGTTGCAGCCGCTCGACCAGGTCGTACCACAGCCGGTTCAGGTCCTGGTCGGGGTTCTCGTACAGCGCCTTCTCGAACCGGAACATCACCATGTCCCAGCGCGCGAACAGCAGCTGCTCGCGACGGCGCTGCTCGTACAGCGCGGGTGCGGCCGCCTCGGCCTTCGCCTTGTCCACGCCCGCGTAGCCGACCATCCAGGTCGGGTTCGCGCCCAGCGCGCCGAACAGCATCGCGACGCCCTCGGTCGTCAGGATGTGCGCCGCGTCGCGGATGTTGAACGGCAGCGACGGGTCGTTGTAGGCCGAGTACACCGCGTGGCCGGACTCGTGCAGCATCGTGTCCATCCACTCGGCCTTCGGCGTGATGTTCAGCAGCATCCGGACGTCGCCGGCGCGGTCCACGTCGATGCAGAAGGCGTGCTGGTCCTTGCCCTCGCGCTCGTAGTAGTCCGACCGCGCGATGATCGAGTCCAGCGGCAGCCCGATGTCGGCGTAGAACCGCTGGGCGATCCCGACGATGTCCTCCTTCTTGCGGTCCTTGTAGAAGACGTCCGGGTCGATCTTCGCGGAGGGCGGCGCCGCCTGGAAGAAGGGGTTGTCGTAGTGCCAGGGCATCATGTCCTGGACCGGGACCTTCAGCCGCGCCGCGATCTCGGCGTCCATCTGCGCCTTCATCGCGGCGAAGGGGGCGTCCGTCTCCTTCTCCAGCCGGTCGAACAGCGCCAGCAGCATCGCCGGGTCGTGCTCCTGCATCCGGATCTTCATGTCCCAGAAGTTCGCGTATCCAAGCGTCTTCGCGGCGCGGTTGCGCACGCGCGCCAGGTCGATCAGCATCGGGGCGACCTTCGCGCCCACCTGCTTCAGCGCCTCCCAGGCCGCCTGCCGGCGGGCGGAGTCCGTCTCCTTCTCCAGCATCTCCAGCATCTGGTTGTTGGTGTAGGCCTTGTCGTCCAGCGTGGCCCGGAAGGTGTTGAACACCTGCTCGATCGCCGAGCCCTTGTCGACCAGCTCCTTCAGCACGTCCGGCGGCAGCTGGTTCTCCTCGAAGGCCAGTTTCGCCACCTGCAGCGCGCGGCGCGTCACGGGGTCCAGGGCGTCGCCGTGCTTCTGCAGCCGCTGGATCGTCGCGTACGCGCCCCGGTCGCTGTGGTACGTCCGCACCGCGAGGTCAGCCGCGGCAAACGCCTCGAAGTCCGCCTTCGCGCCGGTGTTCGCGGCCTTCCAGTAGGCCTCGGCCGCCGCCTTGTCCAGTTCCATGCGCTTCGCGTTGTAGCCGGCCAGGAAGGCCTTCGCCTCGGCCGCCGCGTCGCCGTTCCCGCCGCCCGACGCCACCGTCCCCTCCTTCACGCAGGCCGTCGCCACCAGCGCGACCACCACCGTTGCCGCAATCCCGATCCTTCGCATCGTGACCTCCCCTGGGAGATGCCAAGACCCTCGCGGGCCCGCACGGGTGGTATCGACGATCCCGGGGCCGGCGTCAACCGGGCCGGGCCTCCCGACCGGGAACGTCGAGGTCCCCGAGGCGCGACCCGGGAGCGAATGTCCTGCGACATCCATGGGTTGGGCTGGCAATACTGGTGACTGTCCCTGAATTCCTGAATTGCCCTGAATTGCCGGCGTCAACCGGCGGCCGTCGCGGCTGGCGGGGGACGGGGCCCCCGCCCTACCCGTCGGGTGCCCGCTCGTGCAGGTCGCGATCCACGAGGTCGGACAGGCGCGTCCCCGCGAAGTGCTCGTGCACGATCGCGTGCACCTTCTGCAGGACGCAGCCCAGCGCGCAGGTCCGCCCGATGCACAGCGGCCGCCCCAGCGCGCAGACGCCGGCGTCCAGGGGGCCGTCGATGGCGGTCAGGATGTCGTACAGGGTCACGGTGGCCGGGTCCCGCTTCAGCACGAAGCCTCCGTGCGGACCGCGGCGGGAATCCACGAACCCCAGGTGCGCCAGCCGCTGCAGCACCTTGCCCAGGTGGGCCTCCGACACCTCCAGCGTCGCGGCCAGTTCCGCCGACGACAGCCGCGTTCCGCGAGGGGCCCGGGCCAGCAGGATCAGGGCATGGATCGCGAAGTTCGACGCGTCCGAGAAGTTCAGCAGGCGTCCCATGCCCCCTCGCGGCCCCGGGAGAAACCGACATCGCAATACCGGTTTCCCCGGCTGGACGTCAATGACGGATCGCGGTTCCTGCCTGTTTCCGGCACCTTGCCCATTCCGGAATTCCGGTTCGGTTTTGCACCATTGACGCCCCCGGCCGGCCTTCCCAGAATCGCCCCAGCTTTTTCTGGAGCCGTCCCATGAGCATGTTCTGCTACCAGTGCGAACAGACCTCGAAGGGCACCGGGTGCACCGTCACCGGCGTCTGCGGGAAGGACCCGGCCACCGCCGCGATGCAGGATCTCCTGGTGCACGCGGCCAAGGGCCTGGCGATGCACCTGCACCGGGCGCGGCAGGCGGGAGTGCGGGATGCGGACGCGGACCGGTTCCTGATCGAGGCCCTGTTCACCACCGTGACCAACGTCAACTTCGACCCGGAACGGCTCGCCGGCCTCGTGCGGCGGGGGGCCGGGATCCGGGACCGCGTCCGGACGGCGTGGATCGACGCCTGCCGCGCGGCCGGACGGGAGGTCGAGGCGCCGGGCGCGCCGGCCGACTTCCAGCCCGCGGACGACCTGGACGACATGGTCCGGCAGGGCGAGGCCGTCGGCATCGAGGGGCGCCGGGCGCGGTGCGGCGCGGACCTGGCGGGAGTCGAGGAACTGATCCTCTACGGGCTGAAGGGCATGGCGGCCTACGCGGACCATGCCCGGATCCTGGGGCTGCAGGACGACGCGGTGGACGCGTTCTTCGCGGAGTGCCTGGACTTCCTGGTGCGCGACCACGACCTCCCCGAACTGCTGGCGATGGCGCTGAGGGTCGGCGAGGTGAACCTGAAGGTCATGGAGCTGCTGGACCGCGCCAACACCGGCACGTACGGCCAGCCCGTCCCGACGCCCGTCCGCATCGAGCCGAGGAAGGGCAAGGCCATCCTGGTGTCCGGCCACGACCTGAAGGACCTGGCGATGCTGCTGGAGCAGACCGCCGGCACCGGGATCCAGGTCTACACCCACGGCGAGATGCTGCCGGCGCACGGGTACCCGGAGCTGAACCGGCACCCGCACCTGGCCGGCAACTACGGCGGCGCCTGGCAGGACCAGGCCCGCGAGTTCGACGCCTTCCCGGGCGCGATCCTGATGACGACGAACTGCATCCAGAGGCCGCGGGAATCGTACAAGGGCCGGCTGTTCACGTCGGGCCTGGTGGCGTGGCCGGGCGTGCGGCACGTGGCGGACGGGAACTTCGCCCCCGTGGTCGAGGCGGCCCTGGACGCCCCGGGATTCGACGCGGACGGCGGAGACCGGACGATCCTGGTAGGCTTCGGGCACCACGCGGTGCTGGGCGTGGCCCCGCAGGTGATCGACGCGGTGAAGGCCGGCGCGATCCGGCACTTCTTCCTGGTGGGCGGCTGCGACGGCGCGAAGCCCGGGCGCAACTACTACACCGACTTCGTCGCGGCGACGCCGAAGGACACCGTGATCCTGACGCTGGCCTGCGGGAAGTTCCGGTTCAACAAGATGGACCTGGGCACGATCGGCGGGATCCCGCGGCTGCTGGACGTGGGGCAGTGCAACGACGCGTACTCGGCGATCCGGATCGCCGTGGCGCTGGCCGAGGCGTTCGGCACGGACGTCAACGGCCTGCCGCTGTCGCTGGTGCTGTCCTGGTACGAGCAGAAGGCGGTCTGCATCCTGCTGACGCTGCTGCACCTGGGCATCCGGAACATCCGGCTGGGCCCGACGCTGCCGGCCTTCCTGACGCCGCCGGTGATCCAGGCGCTGGTGCAGAACTTCGGCATCGCGCCGACCACGACCGTCGAGGCCGACCTGAAGGCGATGATGGGCTGAGGGGCGAGACATCCGGGGCGCCCGGGGCGACGCCCTACACGCGCTCGCCGAACACGTCCCGGTACCCGCTGGCACGGCCCGTCCAGCAGTAGGTGCACAGCCGTTCCTCGGGCAGGCCGATCGCCTCGATCATGTCGTGCAGGCGCTGGTAGCGCAGGGTGGTCACGTGCAGTTCCTTGGCCACCCAGTCCACCATCCGGCGATGCGCCTCGCCGTCCTCGTCCAGGTACGCATCGAGGTTCCGGGTCAGGTCGCCCTCCAGCGACCGGATGGCGCGGCGGGCGACCAGTTCCTCCAGGCCCCGCGTCGAGAAGCCGTAGCGGCAGGGGAACATCAGCGGCGGGCAGGCGGGCCGCATGTGGATCTCGCGGGCCCCGGCGTCCCACATCTTCTGCATGGCGTAGTTGGCCAGTTGCGTGCCGCGGACGATCGAGTCCTCGCACACCACGCAACTGCGGTCGCGGACCACCTCGGGAACCGCGATCAGCTTCATCCTCGCGACGTGGTCGCGCTGGGACTGGCTGGAGGGGAGATCGGAAGAGCGTCGTGTAGGGAAAGAGTGTAGATCTAGGGGGTCGCCG
>CALJUR010000002.1 GCA_937975765.1 uncultured Myxococcales bacterium | reverse complement strand
CTCAACACCCCGTCGATCCTACGCTTGGACTATTTCCCGACAGGCTCCTAGGGGCGCGGGCCCAGGATCCCCGCTCCCTATCTCCTGGCAGCGCCAACATTCGTCGCAGGTTCGAGGACGGTCGTTGAATACGCCACGTCCACGCAGGAACGCGGGGCCGGGTCCGGGGATGCCGCGGAGGGAGCCGTCGGAGGCGCGGCCACCTTGCGGGGGCAATCCATGCATCGGCCGCGCCGGAGACAGCAGGAGGCCGGTGGGGGCGGAGCCCCTGCAGGCCTCCGTTCCCGGAGAGGCATCCCCGGAACCGGCCTTCCGGCAACCGATCGTGCCGGCCAAGGGAAGGCAGGGACGGGGCCCCCGCTCTACAGTCGGGAGGCCTTGCCGTTCGCGCGGCGGGTGGCCAGCAGCGACACCACGATCGACAGCGTCAGCAGGCCGGCGATGACCCCCAGGGAAATCCCGATCGGGACCTTCACCCAGTCGACGATCAGCATCTTCACGCCCACGAACGCCAGCACCAGCGACAGCCCGTACCGCAGGTAGTGGAACCGCCCCAGGCTGCCCGCCAGCAGGAAGTACAGCGCCCGCAACCCCAGGATCGCGAACACGTTCGACGTGTAGACGATGAAGGTGTCGGTGGTGATCGCGAAGACCGCCGGGATCGAGTCCACCGCGAACATCACGTCGCTGACCTCGACGACCACCAGCACGAAGAACAGCGGCGTCGCCCGCACGATCCGGTCCGCGCCGCGCACGAAGAAGTGCTTGCCCACGTAATCGGTCGTCGACGGGAAGATCCGCCGGAACAGCCGCAGCACCGGGTTCTTCTCCGGGTGGACCTCCTCCTCCTGGAACATCAGTTTCACGCCGGTGACGACCAGGAACGCCCCGAAGATGTACATGATCCATTCGAAGGCGTGCAGCAGCGCGCCGCCCACGAAGATGAAGATGGCGCGCATGATCAGCGCGCCCAGGACGCCCCAGAAAAGGGCCGTGTGCTGCAGTTTCTTCGGCACCGCGAAGTACGTGAAGATCGCCAGGAACACGAACAGGTTGTCGACGCTCAGGGACTTCTCGACCAGCCAGCCCGTCAGGTACTGAAGGCCCTTCTCCGACCCCTCGATCCACCACACGCCCGCGCCGAACAGCAGCGCCAGCCCGATCCAGACCGCGGACCAGGCCGCTGCCTCGCGCATCCGGATCTCGTGCTCGTGCCGGTTGAAGACACCCAGGTCCAGCGCCAGCATCGCCAGCACGAACACCGAGAACCCCGTCCACAGCAGCGGGGTCCCTGTCATCGTCTCGCCCACGTCGTTTCCTCGGTTCGGGAGCCAGAAGGGATATCGGGACTCAAGGCTGGTCGTACCGCAGTCGGTCGGCAGCCAGGGCCGCTTCGAGGGCCGCGCGGACCGCCGGATCCTGCAGCGCCAGGATCCGCGCCGCCAGGATCGCCGCGTTCCGGCCGCCGTCGATCGCGACCGTCGCCACGGGGATCCCCGGGGGCATCTGGACCGTCGCCAGCAGCGCGTCCAGCCCGCCCAGCGTCCCCCCGGCCACGGGCACGCCGATGACCGGCAGCAGCGAGTGCGCCGCCACGACGCCGGCCAGGTGCGCCGCCAGCCCCGCGCACGCGATCAGCACCCGGATGCCCCGCCCTTCCGCGGCCTGCACGTAAGCCACGACGCGGTCGGGCGTCCGGTGCGCCGACAGGACCTTCACCTCGCTGCCGATGCCCAGGCCGGTCAACGCCTCCACGATCTTGTCCGCCAGGGCCCTGTCGCTGGGGCTGCCGATCAGCACGCCCACCCGGACCGGACGATCCTCGGCCATGTCGATCCTCCTCGCGGCGGGTCCTCGACGCCGCCTCGTCGCAATGGCGGGGGACGGGGCCCCCGCCCTACATTCCCGGGTCGCACCGGATGATCGCCTCGATCCTCCGGGTGGCGGGGGACGGGGCCACCGCCCTACAGTGGCGGGGGACGGGGCCCCCGCCCTACTTCGGCGCGTTCGGGTACGCCTTCGCGAACGCCTTCTTCCAGGCGTCCGCCGACTTCTTCATCGCCTTGTAGTGCGCCGGCGAGCCCTTCTCCTCGGCCTCGAAGTAGTCCCCCGACCAGAAGTTCCAGGCCTGGTCGAACGTCGTCGCCAGGTCCTGGCCCGCCTTCACCAGCGCCGGGTCCAGCGCCAGTCGCGCCGCCCCCATCGCCGCCGCGGCCCGCGTGCCCATCGCCGCCGAGGTCATCAGGCCGAACCGCCAGATCGGCAGGTTCTCGGGACGCTGCGTGGCGATCCACGCCTGGAAGTCCGCCGGCAGCCGCCGCACCGCACCCACCGTCCACTCCGCGCGGTCGTTGCCGGCAAGGTCCCCGCCGTCCCGCAACTCGGCGTCCGACAGTTTCAGCACGCCCTCCAGCCCCGATCCCAGCGTCGCGATGTCGGTCCGCAGCGCGTCCCGCAACTCGGACAGCATCTTCTTGAAGGGCAGCTTGTCGCGCACGCTGACCTTCTGGCAGCGCAGTGCCAGGAACATGTACCGGTCGGCGACCATCGCGGCCGTCCGCAGGTACTCGTCCAGCCTGGGGTTCCTGAAGGCCGCGGCCTTCACCAGCGCCTCGTACTGGCCCGGCAGCGGGTCGCACTGCGCCTCCATCTCCCGCACGTCGACCGGCAGTTCCCACTTGTCGATCTTGTCGGGGTCGACCCTCGAGAACCAGGCCTTGTCGCAGGCGTTCGCCAGGACCACGAAGTCCTTCACCTGCTTGCGCAGCCCGTCGAACTCCGACGGGGGGGCGGGAGGCTCCTTCGGAGCCTGTGCGGGCTTCGCCGCTTCGGCCTTCGCCGCCTCGGCCTTCGCCGGTGCGCCCGCCTTCGGGGCCTCCTTCTTGCCGCCCGCGCACGCCGCCAGCGCGAATGCCAGGACCAGGGCCAGGGTGGTCAGGTTCCGCATCGTCCTTCCTCCCGTCGAGGTCACTTCCCGCAGACCTGGGCCTCCAGGCGCGGCTGCAGTTCCTTCAGGAACGAGCACTTCGGGTCGCCGCACTCGATGAACAGGGGCTGCAGCACCCCGGAGAACGCCTCGATCGTGGCGCCCTCGGCGGCCAGCAGCAGGCCCGTCCCCGACTTCAGGTGCTGGACCGCGCCCTTCGCGTCCACGTCCTTCAGGCCCGTCACCTTGCCGTCCGCGAACGTGCCGGCCTTGTACGTGCCGTCGGCCGCGATCCACACGGCCGGACCCACCTGGCCGGGCAGATCCTGCGCGTCCGGCACCTGGCCCAGCGGCCGGCACTTCAGCGTCCCCGCGCCCTCGACGTCCACCTTGCGCGGCGCGACCGGCACCTCGCGGAAGGTCAGCCGGCCGAACTTGGTGCGGCGGTTCATGTTGTCCAGGCGGCGACGGCCCGCGAACTCCACGTACCGCGGCGGCTGCTTCTTGAAGACCTCGACCAGGGATGCCGCGATCGACATCGCCGCGCCCTTGTCCGCGGTGATCAGCAGGGTCTCCAGGTTCTCTGGGCCGCGCTCCTTCTCCATGTCGGGCATGCGCTCGCCGACCGCCTTGTCGAACGCCTTCCAGTCCTTCGCGGGCAGCACCCAGTCCTTGCCGAAGTCCAGGTAGTCACGCTCCTCCCAGTTCAGGCCCTGGCGGGTCACCGTCACCTTCACGTCGCCGACGTAGGGCGCCTTGGCGATGGAATCGATCATGATCGGGTCCTCGACGAAGTCCGGGACCTTCTGCAGGCGCGCGTCCACGTCCGCCAGCAGCGTCGAGAAGACCTTGTTGAACTTCGCTTCCGGATGCGCCTGCAGGTACTCGCCCACGATGCGCTTGACCTCGCCCAGGTAGGGGCGCTCCAGTGCGAAGTGGATCGACTCGAACGGGTACTTCCGGCAGAAGTCGCCCATCTTCTCCTGGCACAACCGGGCCAGGTAGTCCGCCACGGCCTCGCCCTTCTCGCGCGGGAAGCCGAACGCGACCTGCCAGTGCCGGAAGAAGTACACGGCACGGTCGTCGCCCTCCATGTCCTGGGCGCCGTAGAACGCCTCCAGGTGCACGAACGCGTGGTCGAAGTCGGCCAGCAGGTTCGCCACCGGGTCATCGCACGTCTTCTTCAGCGCGTGGTACGCCGCCATGTAGTCCTTGAAGTCGACCTCCTTCTTCCAGAACCTCTCCATCGTCTCGAAGAAGGCCGGGATGGCCGCGAAGTCCTTCTCGACCACCGTTCCCTTGGCGGGCACGACGGCGGCGGACAGCGGGCGAGCCCAGTCGTACTTGAAGGTGTCCAGGCGCCACCGGACCAGCGGGCTCTTGGCCTTCTCGAACTTGCGGACGTCCTCGGGAAGGGTCTTCACCATGTCGTCGACCCAGCCGTTCAGAACCTTGTCCACCTCGGCCGCGATCGCCACCTTCTTCGCCGCGAAGGCCGCCTTCTGCTTCTCCGCCATGTCGCCCTTGCCGCCGCAGGCGATGGCCATCGCCAGCACCGCCGCCAGCACGGGAACCAGGATCCGGGACGTCGCGCGCATGGTACCCCCTTCGATGAGATGGCCCCCCTCGGACGGTCCGTCGCGAAGCGTCCCGGGATGCCCGGCCGGGGAATGATAGTGCGGGAAGGGGGAAGGGGGAAGGGGGATTTCGGCCGTCAATCCCTGCACATCCGGTCGCCCTTCGGGCACCGGAAGCGGACGTGCAGGTGGGTCAGGTGCTCGTTGTCGCCCTGGATGACGCCGTTCGTGAAGAATTTCAGGTAGCGCGACCTCAACGCCCGGTTCCTGGAAACGTAGGCCTTCAGCGCGTTGACCACCGTCCAGGACGCGAAGATGAACTTCGTCTCGCGGTTGTCCAGCAGGCACCGCACGACGGTCCACTGCTTCGGGACGTCCAGGTTCGCGGACGTCGCCTCGCGGTTGAAGAAGCCGCGCGCCTGCGGGGGCTTCGTCAGGTAGCCCAGGTCCACGTCCCGGCCGGACTGGTGGGAGGCGTGGTTTCCCACGTGGCCGCCGTCCTTCGCGCTGATGTCCCCGATGTTGACCGGCGAGCCCTTCGGGTGGCTGGCCCGGTAGCGCGCCATGCACTGCTTGACGTGGCGGACGGTCGCGGGCGTGCCGAAGGTGTTCCTGCGCCCGGGCGCCAGCACGAAGCCCTTGCCCTGGCGATCGCCGTCGGCATCCAGGTTCACGCCGCCGCGCAGGCCGCCGCTGTTGCAGGATCCGACGGACCCGGGCGTGAACACCGGCGCGCAGTACCACAGGTTCTGACCCCTGCGCACGGACTCGGACTTCAGCCGGTTCCAGCGCTTCAGGTCCTGCACCTTCGTCTTCGTGCGATCGGCGACCGCGGCCAGCGACTCTCCCTTCTTCACGTTGGCCTGTCGGGCCTTCGTTCCCCTGGGACAGCCGCCGCGCGGACCGGCCGCGGCCGGCAGGGCCAGGCCGGCCGCCAGCAACGGGATCAGCATCACCATGGACACCCGGGTCGTCATCAACCGGGACTCCTTCCTTGACGAACCCTCGCCTCAGGGCGCGGGAGCGGGCAGGGGTGCCAGCCCGTCGTCCGCGTTCTCCAGCATCACGTGGACCCTCTGGGTCAGGCCGGGCGCCACCTTGATGCGGAACTGCCGGCTGTGCCCCGACACGCCCGTCACGACCACGTCGTGCTCGCCCTCGACCATTTCCAGCGCATCCACCGGCAGGCGGGCCACGTCCCACCCGTCGAAGGTCGCGGTGGCCGTCTCGGACGCCGTCATCGTCACGAAGCCCAGCCGGTCGGCCGGGTAGTACAGGTCCCGCATCGGCAGCGGCTCGACCCGCGACCGCACCTCGGCCGAAAGCGCCGTGATCAACCCCAGCGTGCAAGGCGAATTCCACAGGGCGGACTGCGGCAGGTGGTAGCGGACCATCCGGTGGCCCCACGCGGACCAGACTTCGTATCGGGGCTGGTCCGGGGAGGGCGGTCTGTCCGCGGCCCGGCCGGCCGTGGCGTTCCCGGGGACCGCGCAGGTCCAGGCGCTCGCGTCCCGCAGGGCGGACAGCAGGTCGCGCGCGTTCTCGCCCTCCAGCAGGCGCACCCGTTCGCGCTGGCCGGTCTGGCACAGGCTCTCCTTCACGAAGGACACGACCGCGGTGCCGCCGCGAACCGTGACGTCCCAGGAGACGGAGGTGAAGGGGGAGACGCCGCCGTCCACCGTGACGCGCACGAACGAGCCGTCCGGGACGGCCTCGGGGTCCGCCCGCCCGCGGGCCGGGTCGGTCACCTCCGCGGCGTTCGCCCGGGGGGCGGGAGGGACCGCCAGCAGGCCCGCCAGGACGACGACCAGGCCCGCGAAGACGGCCCGTTCCTTCCTGCCCTCGCGTGCTAGAATCCGCACGATGCGCCTCGCCGCCTGCATCGCGGCCGCCCTGCTGGCCGCAACGCCGGGTACTCTAGCACGCGCGGCCAGCCCCCGCGAATGCGCGGCCATCCCGCGCCCGACCGCCGGAGACCTGCGCCCCTGGACCCGTTCGGGTCCCTACGCCGCGGGCCTCAAGGACTTCTCGGCGGGACGCGACGCGAAGGCGGCCGCGGCCCTGCGCGCCGCCTGGACGAAGGTCCGGGGCGACCTGGCAGGCGCGTTCGCGACCGGCACCTGCAACGAGCGCGGGATCCAGGCCAGCCTGGCGCGACGGCTGTTCTCCAGCCCGCCCCAGGCCGTCCCCTCTGAGGACCGGTTCCTGCCCCCCCGCCCGGTCGTCCTGGCCCTGGCCGGCGCGCTGTGCGCCGGGGGGGACGCCGCAGGCGCGGCTGCATGGCTGCTGGAGAACACCGCGGCGGACGATGCCCCGGCCCGGGCGGCGGCGGCGATCCTGTGGGTGTCCGTGGGCCGGGTCGCCACGGCCCGGGCGATGATCCCTCCCCGCGCCCAGGGACCCGCGTGGGACGCGGCCAGGAAGGCGATCGAGACGGCGGGTGAAGCCGGCGCCGCGGACGGGTCCGAAGGAGGCCCGGGCGCAGGAGGGGAGACCCGGTGAAGGCGTTCGTCAAGCCCTACGTTCCCGGTCCCGGCGAGCACGAGCGGTTCGCGCGACAGGCCCGGGACTTCGGCCTGAAGTGGCTGTGCCCGGACTGCGTGCACGTGAGGGCTTCCACCTGCACCTGCAGCCTGGAGTTCCGCACCCGCGACCTGATGGAGGCGACCAGCTTCGTCGAGGCCCGCGGGAACTTCACCTTCTGCAAGTACTTCGAGGCGAGTTGACCGGTCCCTTGCGGGACGGGCCCGGGAGGGGCGATGGACGGCGGAGTCGAGAAGCGCGTGCTGGTCCCCGGGGCGGGCGGGCCGGGCGCCGTGAACCTGGCCCGGGGCCTGAGGATCGCGCCGGAGCCGATCTTCACGGTGGGCTGCGACGCCAGCCCGTACTACGTGCACCTGGCCCTGACGGACGAGAAGGCGCGGGTCCCCCGCTGCAGCGACGAGGCGGCATACATGGAGGCGGTGTGCGCGCTGATCGACCGCCACCGCCTGAACGCCGTCTTCCCGAACAGCAGCCTGGAGATGATGGTGCTGACCCGGCACCGGGCGCGGCTGGACGAACGCGGCGTGCGGATGTTCGTGCCGTCGCTGGAGGCCCAGCAGGTGGCCGCCAGCAAGTGGGAGACCTGGCGGCGCTTCCAGGCGGCCGGCATCCCGATCCCGCAGACCGTGACCATCGACCGGGAGGAGGACGTCGAACGCGCGTTCGACCAGATCCCGACGCGGCCGATCTGGTTCCGCGGCTCGGGCATCCCGGGCCGCGGCATCGGCGCCGCCGCCCTGCCCTGCCGCACGCCGCTGCAGGCGAAGGGATGGATCGACTTCCACGACGGGTACGGCGCCTTCATCGCCTCCGAGTACCTGCCGGGCGAGAACCTGACGTGGCTGGGCCTGTTCCGGCAGGGACGGCTGGTGACCAGCCAGGGGCGCCAGCGCGACGCCTACGTGATCCCGCACGTCAGCCCCTCGGGCATCACCGGCGCCCCGGCGATCTGCCATACCGTGCACCGCCCCGACCTGAACGACCTGGGGCTGCGGTGCGTGCTGGCCGTGGACCCCGCCTTCGACGGGGTGGCATTCGTGGACGTCAAGGGCGCCGCGGACGGCTCGCTGCGGCCCACCGAGGTCAACGCCGGGCGGCTGGGCACCACGCACCATTTCTACTCGGCCGCGGGCGCGAACTTCCCCTGGTGGATGCTGCGGATCGCCTTCGACGAGGACCTGCCGGACCTGCCGCCTTTCGACGTGCTGCCCGCGGACCTGTACTGGATCCGGACGCTGGACGCGGGCCCGGTGCTGGTGCGGAAGGACGAACTGGACCTGCCGCCGGGGTGACCGGCCCTCGCCGGGCGCGCCAGCCCCCCCGGGGTGGCGGGGGACAGGGCCCCCGCCCTACACGGGTCAGGCGGCGCCGACGTTCATCGCGGTTGCGTGGGGGTGTCGGGGCCCCCGCCCTACTCTTCGCCCTCGGTCGGCGGGACGACCGGCGCGGCACCTTCCCCGGTCGGGCCGGGCGCCTCCTCCTCGGGCTGCGGCATCCCGCGCAGCCTCGCCCGCCCGATCACCGTCGGGACCAGCGGGACGCTGCGCACGGCGTTCGCGGCCGCGGCCGTCGGGCTGGCAGGGGTCGCCGTCGCCTCGTTGGCCGGGGGGGTCGGGGACGCCGGCGCGGCGGCCGGCGGCGTCTCCTGGCGAGGTGGCGGAGCCGGGGCTGCGACGGGGGGCGTCGGGGGCGGCGCGGGGGTCGCCGCGGAAGCCGGGGGCGGCGCCGGCGTCGCGGCGGACCGGGGCGGCGTCGAGGGCGCCTTCGACGGGGCGTCCTTCGCCTCCCCCTTGTCCTCGGACTTCGCGGGCGCCTTGAAGTCGCCGCCGCGGATCGTGGGCTTCTTCGGCAGGCACGACGGCCTGTCCACCGTTCCGCTGCACAGCACGCCGTAGTACGAGCCCGACTGCGCGGTCCGCCACTTCGGATCCATGTTCAGCAGGGTCCGCAGGAACTTGTTCGGCGTCGAGACCTCGCCACCGCTGCGAACCTGCCGGTCGATGAACGCGTCGGCCAGGCTGAACGCCAGTTCCACCGTCAACTGGCCGTCCTTGAATGCCTTGCCCGGCGCCAGCCGCACGATCGAGTGCCCCTCGATCAGCGCCTTGATGTCCTGGCCGTCCAGTTCCGCCTTCTCGACGTGCAGCACGGTCGCGTCGCCGCCCGGCGACTTGCGGTCGGCCTTGAAAGCCGGCAGGTTCGACCGCTTGTCCAGGTTCAGTTCCAGCGCGAAGGTCCCCAGGTCCGCGTCGGACAGCGTCACGCTGCCCTGGGCCGCGCTGCGCAGCGTCGGCTTCAGCGCCTTCAGGCCCTCGGCCGCCACCTCGACCCGCCCCTTGCTGGCGGCCAGCCCCCCCTTCACGTCGTAGGTCGCGCTGCCCTTCAGCAGGGTCACCTTGCCCGCGAAACGCACGCCGAACACCGGCAGGTCGGTCGGCAGCGGGAAGTCCTTCGCCCCCTCCAGTTCCACCGTCACCTGGTCGGTCGTCTTCGTCACCGAGATCGGCCCCAGCACGCCGTCCCCGGAGTACGCCGTCGCTTGCACCTTCAGCGTGCCGAACATCGCCCGGAACAGGCTCAGCGACAGGTCCAGCCGGTCCAGCGTGACCGACCGCGGATCCTCGGTCACCGAGCCGTCCGGGTTCGTCGTCCGGTTCGGCGGCAGGTCCACTTTCAGCCCGAACAGGCGCACCGTCCCCAGCCCCCGGATCGCCAGGTCCTGGATGCGCACCGTCGTGCCGCCCTGGGACAGGCGCCCTTCCAGGTATCCCTTCAGGCGCCCCGTCGGGAAGGTCAGCACGACCGACACGACGAACACCAGCAGGCCGAAGGCGATGTATCCCGCCATGCGCGCGGCCTTCCGAACGATCGGCCGCCGGGTCCACTCGAACGTCATCCAGCCCCTCCTTGCCCGTCCGGTCCTACTCGTTCGCGCCCGCCGCCCCGGTGACGCCGCCCTCCGGAGCCTCCTCGGCCGCTCCCTGGAACTGGAAGGTGGCCACCGTGACCTGCGCCCGCACGTGCGACATGTTGTTGAACTTGCGCGACGCGTCGATCTTCGTCACGAACAGCAGATCCTTGCCCTGCTCGACCTGGTCCAGGAACGCCAGCAGGTCGGCCTGCGGCACCTCCTTGAACTCCAGGCCCTGCTCGATCTGCACGATGCCGGTCACGGCCTCCTTCCCCTTGCCCTTCACCGGCTTCTTCTTCGCCTTGCCCACCTCGATCGGCGTCTCGGTGGTCTTGCCCTCGAACGACACGATGTCCGCCAGCGTGTCGCCCATGGCGCCCTGCACGTCGCCGGAAAGGTTCTGCTTCTTCAGGACCTCGTTCACGATCGACCGCGCCGTGGCCTTGTTGGCGCGGATCGCCTCCTCGATGGCCCGGCGCTTCTCGCTGAGTTCCTTGTACCTCGGCGCCAGCAGCCGCGCCTCGGCCAGCGCCTGCCGGCCGTGATCGATGTCCGCCTGGATCGACCCGAACATCGCCATCATCGCCACCGCCGCACCGGCCACGATCGCGACCCCGATCGCCGCGGCCAGCACCGCGAACAGCCGCCGCTCGCGGGACGTCATCCGTCCCAGCATGGCGTCGAACGCATCCACCACCTTCATCTCGTCCCGCCTCCCCGCCCCGTCATTTCTGCGGCGCGGCCTTGTCCTTCGCCGTCGCGTCCCTGGCGTCCTTCGCGCCTTCCTTGCCCTTCTTCAAGGCCTCCTTCGCGCTGCAGTCGACCGCCATCCTCAGCGTGAACCGCTGCCAGCCCTGGTGCCGCTGGAACTGGATGCGCTCGGTGCTCTCGGTCACCACGTCCGAAAGGCACGAATCCGCGTTCAGCTTGGACACGAACTGGTCCAGCACCTCGATGGTCTCGGCCTCGCCGCGCAGCGTCGCCTGCCGCGGATCGATGCGCACGTTCTCCATCTCGATGGCCCAGGCCCCGCTCGCCGAGGAGGAGGCCGACTCGCCGCCGTCCCCCGTCGGGGGCGACGAGCCCTTCGCGTGGCCCGCCTCCATCATCGCCTTGGCGATCCGGTTCAGCGTGCCCACCGCCGTCCACCGGGGGAAGACCTTCACGTCCTCCTCGGACACCGACTTCAGCGTCTTCAGCACCGTGTCGAAACTGTCCTTCTCGGTGCCCAGGACCTCCTTCGAGAAGGCCTTCAGTTCGGCGATCCCCGCGTCCCGCTCGGCGGTCAGGCCGGCGTAACGGGCGACGCCCTTGCCCGCGCCCAGCACCAGGAACACCGCCAGAGCGACGACGAAGTAGGTCGCGCGCTCCCGGAAGATGCCCCGGGTCCCCTCGGTCGCGAAGGCGCCCGACCGGAGGTTCAGGCTGCCCGGCCCGCCCCCGCTGGCCGTGCCGATCGCCAGCGCCAGCGCCTTGACCATCGACGGCGACAGGCCCGGGCAGGTGGCAGCGCCCGGGATCGGCAGCCGCGCCGGGTCCAGCACGTCGCAGGGCAGCCCCAGCGCCTCGGAGAGCGGCCCGGCCACCACGAAGGCGTCCGGTCCCGCCACCAGCACGCGGCCCACCGACGCCCCGCCCTCGGCCGCCGCCGCCACGCTCAGCACCACCTCGCGCAGGAACGACGCGGCAACCTCGGCCCCCGAAGCCACGGGCTCGCCCAGGCGGACCGTCCGGGTCAGCACCGGCTGCACCCCGCGGGCCACGGCGACCTCGACGTCGTCGTCCTCGGCCCACACCAGCATCTGCACCTCGGGCGTCCCGTCCTCTGCCGCCGCCGCCGTGAAGGGCAGCAGGCTCAGCAGGCACGGCCCCTCGACCGCCACGTGCGACGGTTCCAGGCCATCCGCCCTGGACGCATCCAGGAAATCCCGGAACTCCGACGTCGGCACCGCGACCGCCAGCACCTCGGTCCCGGCCGCGCCTTCGACCGGCACCTTCTCGTACGCGCAGTGGATGTCCTCCGGGGCCACCGGCACCTGCCCGATCATCTGGAACGGCAGGGCGGCCTCGACCTGCGACGCCTTCTTGAACGGCAGCGAGATCCGGCGCACGAACCCCCGGTCGCCGGGGTACGCCAGTGCCATGGTGTCCGTCGGGGCCGGGGGCGGCACCACCATCCCGGCCACCAGGTCCCCCGTCCGCACGATCGGCGGCGAGGCCGCCACCGGCAGGTCCGGCGGCTCCTCGGTGCCGTTCCACTCGGTTTCAGCGCCGGCGCGCCGGGCCGCCTCCCCGACGGACTTCAGCTCGAAGCGACGCAGGCGGGTCTCGATCACGGCCACGCGGACCGCCTCGCTCCCCACCGCGATTCCCAGGACCCGGTGCCCCATGCTCACCTCGTCATTGCGCCGCCAGTTCCGCCTGCAACTGCTTCTGCTGCTCCAGGTAGGGCGTCGCGTCGAAGCCCGTCTCGCGCCAGTGCAGCCAGTTCGTCGATCCCTGGTCGATCACGGCCGTGATCTCCCAGCCCGACGTGCCGGCCCACCCGCGCGACGTCACCCGCAGGACCTTGCTCTTCACCCCGATCAGCGGCCGCAGCGTCCCCTGGTTCACGGCCAGCGTGCTGGCGAACGGCTCGGGCAGCCGCGAGAAGAAGCCCAGGAAGTCGTTCTCGCCGGAGAAGGGCGGCATGAACAGTTCCTTCTTGATCCGCCGGCACTGGTCCATCAGGCCCAGCGCCCGGTCCATCAGCGCGTCCGGATAGTCCAGCGTCGGCCCGCACGCCACCATCCGGTCCCCCATCAGGTTGTCGCACAGGATGGCGCGCAGCACCCGGAGGTCGGCCTCGTTCACGTTCAGCTTCTCCGTCTGGTAGACGGTCATCTGGTCGCCCAGCGCGCAGTAGAGATCATCGGTGATGCCCTCGACCAGCCGCAGTTCCTCGCTGCTGTCCATCTTCGCGTTGCGCGCCCGGTAGCCGTGCCGCGAGTAGTCCACGTTCTCGCCGGCCCCCCCTGCCGCCACGAAGTTGCCGTTGCTGTCGATGTCCGACCGCTCGTCGTCCGGGTCCACCCAGTCCATGATGTTCAGGATGACCTCGGCCGCCTTGCGGTCCATGCCCGTCGCGGTCGCCTGGCTGTCCGGGTCCACGCGCCCCGCCAGCAGCGGGTACAAACGCGTGAACAGGTTCTTGCGCTCCTGCGCGGACGACCCGGTGTTGATGCTGACCCGCGAATCCTCCGGCGAGACCTCCAGCAGGAACGAGCCCTCCGAGACGCCCAGGCCCTCCGCGGCCTTCAGGTCGATCACGTCCACGCCCATGAACGACAGCGTCTGCTTCGCGAAGATCTCGGCGAACTTCGGCGCGTACTGCCACAACTGGACGATGTTCTTGCCCTGGCCGAACGCCGACATCGCCTGGTCCACCATCTTCTGCGACGTGACCACCAGCCGCGCGATCTCGACACCGGAGCGGGCGTTGAAGTAGGCCTGCACCTGCCGCTCCAGGTTGTTCGCGGCCTGGATGCCCACCCGGGACCGGTACGTGAACTCGGACGAGAACGCGGCCAGGATGGTGATCCCGGCCAGCACGATGATCAGGGCGACGCCTCTTGCCTCCTTCCACCGTGCCGCGATCCTCGAACGCACGACCCGCCCTCCTAGAAGTTCAACGGGGCCCTCATGTGGATCCGCGCCTGCGTCTCGAACGCGTACTCCAGGCCGTCGCGGTCCACCAGCACCAGCCGCACGTACACCCGTTCCGGCAGCCGGAACGCCTCCAGTTCCCGCTCCTGGCTGGCCTTGTACATGGCCGATCCCACGGGGGTCAGCACCTGCGAGTACTTGCCCGTCTCGCCGGCCTTCCCCTCCTTGACGGCCTCCTCCATCTCGGCCCGCCACTCGTTCTTCCATTCCTCCTGCTTGTCGTCCCAGTATTGCAGGCGGAACTCCTTCACCCCGCTGACCAGCGTCTCCTTCGTCCCCCCCCGCTCCGGCTCGGTGTCGGGGATCGACTTCTCGCGCCGCTCGATGGTCCTCCCCTCGTCGTCCCGCCCCAGCCGGTACTCCACCGCGCCCTGGTCCGATTCGCGCGCCCCGCGCCGCCTCCTCTCGTGGCCCAGGTAGCTGAACAGCAGCGTGTCCTCGGACCCGAAGAACAGCGTCGTGGAAGCCGGCTCGTCGCGGTTCACGTGGTTCGACAGGTACGCCATCGACACGTCCGTCACGATCTTCCGCAGGGCCACGCGGGCCGAGTGGTTCAGTTCCTCGATCCGCGCGATCTGGTCCCGCGTCTTGAACGTCAGCACGATCGACTCGTACATCAGCAGCGACACGATCCCCAGCAGGCCGACCGCGACCAGCACCTCCAGCAGCGTGAAGCCCGTTGCGGCCCTGCGCCCCGTCCCGCCCCCCCAGACCTGCCGGCGGCCCGTCACTTCGAGCCTCCCGTCGTGGTGGTCTGGATGCCGGTGTTCCGGTTCGTCGAGGTCGTCGGGGTGGTCGTGCCGGTGCCCCCCCCAGCAGCGCTGCCGGTCGGCGCGGTGGACTGGATCGCCTCCTGCACGTCGCGCTGGCGCTCGGCCTCGCGCATCTGGGCGACCTCCTCCTCGGGCAGCGACACCACGAACGTCTGCACCTGCAGTTCGCGCCCCCCCCGCGGGCCGTCCCGCCATGACAGCCGGACCGTCAACTGGCGCGTGCGCTTGGCCACCTCGTCGATGATGCGCGGCAGGAAGCTCATCAGCATCCCCGCGCCCATCGCCACCTGGCTGATGTTGATGTTGCACAGGGTCATCAGTTCCGGCCCGGCCGGTCCGAACAGCGGCGCCAGCAACTGCATCCGCGACACGTCCATGCCCGTCGCGCCCAGCGCGGCCCCCGCCTGCGCGAGGTCCACCCCGGCCCCGCTGCCCAGCAGCGACGTCAGCCCGCCCGCCCCGACGTTCCCCACCTTCCCGGAGGCGGACAGAGAACTGGTCGCGCCGCCGGCCTCACCCCCCGCCTGTCCCATCAGCCGCTGCATCGCCCCGTTCGCCATCTCGCTGACCTGTTCCGGCGTCAGGTTCAGGGCCTTCAGGTCATAGCGGCACGAGAAGGTGTCGGCGAAGTCGCGCGGCAGTTCGCACTCCTTGTCCTCCTGGCTGTTCGTCGGGAAGCCCTTGCGGACGTAGTAGGCGTGGATGTCGTTGACCACGCCCTCGACCAGGAACGCCGCGGTCGTCATGCGGGTGATCCGGGCGACGTGCGTGGTGGCCGCCGAGTTGGCGTACGTGATCGCCCCCAGCGCCATCGCCAGGATCAGCAGGGCAATCATGACCTCCAGCAGCGTGAAGCCGCGTTCGGTCGCCCGGCGCATCGATCGCCTCCCTGTCCCGCCTTCCCGCGGTCAGGACTCGTCCAGCAGGTCCCGGGGATCCAGTTCCTCGCGGTGCACGACGGCCGCGCCCTTCAGGGGCACCGTCTCGATCGTGTAGATCTCGTCGTCCCGCTCCATGTAGATGTAGGCGGGCTCGACGTAGCCGCTGGGGAAGAAGTAGACCTCCGCCTTCCCCTCCTCGGTCGGCTCGTCCTGGTGGCCGGTCATCACCCTCGGGAAGGTCACGCCCTTCGGCAGCGAGAACCGCTCCAGCAGACGCTCGCGGGCAGGCTTCGCGCCGGTCGCGCCCTCCCCGCCCGAACCGGCCAGCGGCAGCCTGTCGGCGGGCCGGCGGGACGCGGTCGCGGAAGCCCCCTGCAGCAGCATCGCGATGCCTTCCGGCTGCGACAGGGCAGCCGCCAGGGGCGACCCGGACGACGCGCCCCCGGCCGTGCCGCCCCTCGCGCCTTCCTCCTCCGGCCGGTCCTCCCCGTACCGCCGCTCCTCCTCCGAGGGCAGCAGCGCCGCGCCGCCGCACCCCGAGGCCGGGTCGGCCGGCTCGCCCCAGTAGGCGTTCGACGCCAGGTCGATCACCAGCCGGTAGGGCCGGTTCGTGACCACCGACAGGTCGTACAGGTAGCGCACCGCGGAGGTCATGCGCCCGGCCGCCGTGCTGATATCGGCCTTGCGGACCGAGCGCAGCGTGCCGATCCCGGCCACGATCAGCAGGATGGCCACGGCCAGCACCGCCGACAGTTCGATCAGCGTGTAGCCGGCGTCACCGCGGGACCGGGGACCGCACGCAGGCCGGCGCCCGACGCGCCCCCGGCGCAAGCCCCGTCCCCGTCCTGGCCACCGGCCCGCCATCGCGCAACCCTACTCGTGGCAGATGTCGTCCTCGGAACCCTCGCGCTTGTCCGGCCCCTTGCTGCACAGGTCGAACTCGCGGCTCTTGTCCTGCGCGGGGTAGGCATAGGCGAAGTCCTGGCCCCACGGGTCCTTCAACTGCTTGGGCTTCAGCGGCGCGCCGGCGCCCTCCGTCAGCACCTGCAGGGTGGACGGGTAGTCGCCGTCCAGCGCGTACATCTGCACGGCGTTGGCGATGTTGGCCAGCTGGGACTTGCAGCTGCTGACCTTGGCCTTGTTCAGGTAGCCGACGACGCCGACGCCGATGGACGTCATCACGATGCCGATGATCGCGATGACGACCATGATCTCCAGCAGCGTCATGCCGCGCGCTGCCTGGACGGACGCCTTCCGGACGGCCAGGGAACGAGTGAAACGCATCATCCACCTCCCGGCGGCGGGGGACAGGGCCCCACGCCTGCGATGGCGGGGGACAGGGCCCCCGCCCTACGTCACGACCCCGAGATCACCTCGTTCATCTTCAGCATCGGCATCAGGACCGCGAACACCAGGAACGCGACCATGATGCCCATGCCGACGATCATCACGGGCTCCAGCACCGCGGTCAGCGTGGTCACGCGCGCGTCCACCTCGGCGTCGTACGCGTCGGCCACGTTCCCCAGCATCTCCTCCAGCTGGCCGGTCTTCTCCCCGATGGCGATCATGTGGGTCATCATGGGGGGGAACAGGCCGCTCTTCTGCAGAGGACCCGCCAGGCTCTCGCCCTCGCGCACCGCCAGCTTGGCCTCCTCGATGGCCCGGGCCAGGATGACGTTGTTGACGATGGTCTTCACGATCTCCAGCGACGACAGCACCGGCACGCTGGACGTCAGCAGCGTGGCCAGCGTGCGCGCGAACCGCGACACCGCCACCAGCCGCACCACCGGGCCGAAGATCGGCACGCGCAGCGTGAACCGGTCCCACTTCTCGTGGCCGGCCTCGGTGCGCCGCCACCGGCGGAAGTACCAGATCGCGCCGGCGATCAGCGGCAGCGCGATGTACCAGGTCTGCGTGAAGAAGTTGCTGACCGCGATCAGGATGCGCGTCAGCAGGGGCAGTTCGCCGCCCATGTCCTTGAACAGGTCCACCATGCGCGGGATGACGAACACCATCATCATCGAGATCAGCAGGATCGCCACGCCGAACATCAGGGCCGGGTAGATCATCGCGGCGGTCACCTTCGACCGCAGCCGGACGCTGGACTCCAGGAAGTCCGCCAGGCGCTGCAGCACGATGTCCAGCGTGCCCGACGCCTCGCCGACGCGCACCATGTTCACGTACAGGTTGGAGAAGACCTTGGGGTGTTCGGCCAGCGCGTCGCCCAGCGCCCCGCCCTCGCGCACCTTCTCGCGCACCTGGCTGAGGATCGCACGCAGGCGCGGCCGCTCCTGCTGCTCGACCAGCGCGCTCAACGCCTCGGTCATCGGGATGCCGGCCTTCAGCAGCGTGCCGAACTGCCGGGTCATCACCGCGATGTCGGCCGGCCGGACCCGCTCGAAGAACTGCCGGAGGTCCACCTCGCGCGCCAGGATGCCGCCGCCCTGGCCGGCCGGCGCCCCCGCCTTCGCACCGGCCTTGCCGGCCGCGCCCTTGCCCGACGCGCCCTTCGCCCCGGCCTTGGCCCCCGCCTCGGCGAATCCCGTCAGGAACAGGCCGTCCTTCGCCAGCTTCGCGCGCAGTTCGGCCGGCCCGTCGGCCTCCAGCATGCCCGACGCAGCCTTCCCCTTCGCGGTGAACGCCTTGTACTCGAACAGCGGCATCCGGTCTCCATGGCGGGGGACGGGGCCCCCCACCTACGATGGCGGGGGACGGGGCCCCCGCCCTACAAGGTCAGTCGACGTCCCCCTGCGTCACCCGCATCACTTCCTCGGCGGTCGTGATGCCGCGACGGATCTTCAGCACCCCGTCCCCGCGCAGCGTCCGCATCCCGCTCGCCAGCGAGATCTTCTTGATCTGCCCCGCGTCGGCGTTGCGCATGACGGCCTCGCGCACGGCGTCGTTGACCTGCAGCAGTTCGTAGATCGCCTGCCGGCCCGAGTACCCCGAGCCCTGGCACGCCGGGCATCCCGCCGCCCGGTAGAAAGTGTCGCCCGGCTCGACGCGCGACAGGCCCAGCGTCTCCAGTTCGCCCGGCGACGGCGTGTAGGGCACGCGGCACTCGCGGCACACCACGCGCACCAGCCGCTGGGCCACCATCGCCAGCACCGACGACGCGATCAGGAACGGCTCGACGCCCATGTCGACCAGGCGCGTGAAGGCCGACGCCGAATCGTTGGTGTGCAGGGTGGAAAAGACCAGGTGGCCGGTCAGCGACGCCTGCACAGCGATCTCGGCGGTTTCCTTGTCGCGGATCTCGCCGATCAGCACGACGTCCGGGTCCTGGCGCAGGATGGCGCGCAGGCCGTTCGCGAAGGTGAAGTCGATCTTCGGGTTCACCTGCATCTGGCCGATGCCGGTGATCTGGTACTCGACCGGATCCTCGACGGTCAGGATGTTCTTGTCGGGCGTGTTGATGCGCACCAGGCAGGCATACAGCGTCGTGGTCTTGCCGGACCCGGTCGGGCCGGTGACCAGGATGATGCCGTGCGGCCGGGTGACCAGATCCTCCATCCGGTCGTGCAACTCGGGGTCCAGGCCCAGGTCGGACAGTTCGAGGATGGTGGACGTGCGGTCCAGGATGCGCATGACCAGGCGCTCGCCGAAGGTCGTCGGCACGGTGGAGAGGCGGATGTCGATCTCCTTGCCGGCCACCACGCGACGGATGCGGCCGTCCTGCGGCAGGCGCTTCTCCGCGATGTTCAGGTTGCCCATGATCTTGATGCGGCTGGCGATCGACGCCTGGAACCGCTTCGGCGGCCGCAGCACCTCGCGCAGGATGCCGTCCTTGCGGAACCGGATCGACAGGTGCTTCTCGAACGGCTCGATGTGGATGTCGGAGACGCGCTCCTTGACCGCCTGGGACAGGACGCTGTTGACCAGCCGGATGATCGGCGCCTCGTCCGTGACGTCCAGCAGGTCCTTCGTCGACTCCTCGATCTCGTGCGCGATGCTGCCCAGGTCGTCGTCCTGGAAGACCTCGCCGGCCGTGCCTTCCAGGCCCGTCTTGCGGTCGTACAGCCGGTTGATGCCCTCGAAGACCACCTCGCGGGGCGCCAGCAGGGGCTGGACGCGCGCCTTCAGGATCACCCGCAGGTCGTCCAGCACCGCCAGGCCCAGCGGGTTCGAGATCGCCACCACCACCCGGTCGCCCTCGCGACGCAGCGGCAGCACGTAGGACTGCTTGGCCCAGGTGATCGGCAGGTCGGCGATCAACGCCAGGTCGATGTCGTCCACGGGCAGCGACTCGGCGACCTCCAGCCCCAGCAGCGCGCCGAACGCGGCCAGGTACCGCTTCTCGTCCATCAGGCCCAGGTTCAGCAGGGCCTCCACCAGCCCGACGTCCGGGCGGGCCGCGCGCGCCTCCTCGGCCTTGCGCACGGCCTCCGCGTCCACCAGGTGGTGGTCCAGCAGCAGGCGTGTCACGAACTCGTTGCCCCGCGGGACGGTCACGATGTCCGGCATGGTCGGCCCCCTCTCACTCGCCCGCCGGTTCGGAAGCCGGAACCTCGCCCCCGCCCTCGCCCGCGGGCATGCCGGTCGGAAGCGGCTGTTCCAGGGTCACCCCGGGCGTCGCGGCGCCTGCCGGGGCAGCCCCGGCGGGAACCGCGCTCGCCGGCAGCGTCGGCAGGGTCCCGCTTTCCTCTCCCGTCGCGGGGGCCGCATCCTCGGGCGGCGCGAAGGGGTCGTACTCCAGGTCGTGGGTCTCGGGGGCGCCGACGCGATCGACCTCCTCGAACCGGGTCTGTTCCAGCATCTCGCGATCCTTCCGGACCCGCTCCATCGTCTTGCGGATGTCCTCCATCAGGCCGGTCTTCTTGCGGAAGTCGATCTTGCCCTCCCGCTCCTTCTCGCGGGTCGACATGTACTCGGCGAACTGGCGCATCTCCTCGGTCTTCTGCTCGTGGATGCGCTTGAGGTCCGACGGGTCCTCGATGATGTAGGGCGTGATGATCATCAGCAGGTTCCGCTTCTCGTTGCGGGTGTTCGTCTTGCGGAACAGCACGCCCAGCACCGGGATGTCGCCCAGGAACGGCACCTTGTCCACGCCGGTGACCTCCAGGTCGCGCATCAGGCCGCCGATGATGACGGGCTGCTGGTCGCGCACCACGACGGTGTTGGAGACCTTGCGCTTGGAGGTGGTCGGGCCCAGGCTGGCGTCCAGCGACTCGACGTCGTCGTTCTGCAGGCTGATCTTCATGCGGACGAAGTTCGACTCGCTGATCTGCGGCGTGATCTTCAGGGTCAGGTCGACGTCGATGCGCTGCACGTAGCCCTGGCCATAGCCGCCATAGCTGCCCAGCAGGCTGGACGTCAGCGAGGACGTCGCGGTGCTGGAGGTCAGGCCGCTGAGACCGGACGTCCCCAGCAGGCTGCCGAGGCTGGACAGGCCGCTGCCCATCGACGAGGCCTGGTACGGGATCGTCTTGCCGACGACGATCTCGGCCTCCTCGTTGTCCATGGTCAGGACATGGGGCGTGGACAGGATGTTCACGTCCGAGTTGGCCTGGAACGCCTGCACCAGGAAGCCGTACGACGGCAGCGCCAGCGATCCGGACGTCGTCGAGGACCCGGTGGTGCCGGTGCTGACGTCGATCAGCGGGCCGGTCAGGCCGACCGCCAGGCCGCCCTTGTTCATCTGGCTCATGTCCAGGCCCGAAATGCCCAGGCCGCCCATGCCCAGCATCAGCGGCACCTTGTTGCCGCCGATGTTGAAGGTCGTTCCGCCGCTGGCCGACAGGCCGATCTTGCGGTCCTTGTTCGAGGAGATCTCCATGATCACGGCCTCGACGTAGACCTGCTTGCGGCGAACGTCCAGTTGCTGGATCACGCGCTTGACCGCCAGGTAGTCCTTCAGGCTGGACTCGATGACGAGGCTGTTGGTGGGCTTGTGGGCGGTGATCTTCACCTCGCCCGAGAACAGGGACGCCGCCCCTCCGCCGCCAGCGCCCCCCTTGGCCGAGGCCGCCTTCTTGGCGCCCGCGCCGGAGGTCAGCGACGACAGCGTGGAGGCAACGTCCTCCGCCGCGGCGTTCTCCAGGTAGTAGATGTGGATCTGGCCCTCGCCCTCGATCGGCATGTCCATGCGGCGCAGCAGGTGGTCGATCTTGATGTAGGCCGGGGGAGTGGCGACGATGATCAACTGGTTGGTGCGCTCGTCGGCGATGACCTTGGACAGCGTGGACGGGCCCTCGATGGCGTCGCCACCCGACGCCGCGGCGGCCGCGGCTGCCCCCCCCTTGGCCTTGCCCGCCGCACCGCCCTTGCCACCCGTCCCCTTCGCGGCCTTGTCGCCGAAGAGGCTGGTCACCAGGTTCGCCATGTCCGTGGCGTTGGCGTACTGCACGGGGCGGACCCAGATCTTCTCGCGGCCGGTGGGAATGTCCAGTTCGCCGACGAACTTCAGCATGCGCACGACGTTGCGGCCCAGGTCCGTCACGATCAGGCTGTTGCCGGGCACGTACGAACTGATGTCTCCGGCGGCCGTCTTGAACTTGTTCAGGATGGGCTCCAGTTCCTTCACGTCGATATAGCGCAGCGCCACGATGCGGGTGATCAGGCGGTCCTCGTCGGGGACCTCCTCGCGGGCGGAGTACAGGGGCACGGGCTCGGTCTTGGCCTTGGCGGTGTCGATGATCTTGTAGAACTTGCCGGCCGGGATCGCGGTCAGGCCGTTGATGTCCAGGGCGGCCAGGAACGCCTTGTACGCCTCGTAGACGGTCACGGGGGTGGTGGACAGGATCGTGATGCTCTTGCCCGTCTTCAGGTTGGCGGCGATCAGGTAGTTGCGCTGGGTGATGCAGGCGATGAACTTCACCACGTCGTACAGCGGTGCCTCCTCGAAGTCCACGCTGATCTTCGAGTTCAAGGGCAGCGGCACGCACTTGACGTCCTTCTCGAAATTGGTCTTGAAGGTCATCACCTCGTCGAGGTTCTCCGTCGGGGACGTCACCGAACCCCCGGAGGCCCTGGCGGAAGACGCGGCCGGCGCCGCGGCGGGCGGAGCCGAGGCGGGGGCCTTCGGGGTGCCGATACCGGGAACGGCCGGCGGAGGCAGTCCCTTCGACTTCGGCAGCACGGCGGCGCCTCCCGCCCTTTGCGCCATCGCCGTCACGGGCGCGAACGCCATCGCCAGGGTCGCCAGGACAGCCGCCATCCCGGCCCCCATCCCCGCACCGCACCGCTTCCGATCCATGGTCCCTCCGCCTACTTGATCTGGTAGCCCATCGTGACCTTCTGGCCACGCCGCTCGACGTCGATGTTGATCGACGCGCTGTTGCGCAACTGCTCGAACAGTTCGATCGCCTTGTTCGGCGTGTCGATCTCGTTGCCGTTGATCCGCCGGATCAGGTCGCCCGACTGCAGGCCGATCGCCTTGTACAGGCTGTCCGGCCGAACGCCGACCAGCCGGAATCCCGCGTACTTCCCGCCCTCGTAGTTCGGGACGATGCGGGCCTGCATGCCCAGTTTGCTGAGGTCCTGCAGGTTCTCCTCCAGCATGGAACGGTCGATCTGGTAGTCGTTGGGCCCGGTCTTCTTCACGCCCTTCGCGAAGTCATCGCCCCTGCCACCCGGCGGCCCGCCTGCCGCGACCACCGGCGGCTTCCTGGCGACACCCGGCTTGTCCGCGACCTTGGCGTCCCACAGCCGGACGACCTGCTGGTTCGCGCCGGCCTGCAGGATGATGTAGCGCGACGTGATCGCGACGACCTCGGCCTTCTCGGCCACCATCACGCCGATCCGCACCAGTTTCGAGGACCCGTCGACCCGGATGGTCGCCAGGGACCAGTCGGGCTTGTTGGACACCAGCGTGCCCAGCAGGTCCACGCTCAGTTCCAGGGACGATCCCTCGCCCTCCCCCTCGCCACCCTCGCCGCTCTCCTCGACGACCGGAGGCTCCCCGTCGAACAGGTTCCGGTCGCCCAGCGTGGACAGCATCGCGGGGCTCGGATCGGGCTTGACGGACTTCGGAGCGGGAGCCAGGACGTCCTTCTGCGTCTTCGCGGCGACCGGCGGGGGCTTGAGGATCAGGATCGCGGCGACCTCGGTCACCAGGCCCGCGCAAAGGAACGACCCGATGGCAATCGTCGCCAGGTGGACCGTCCAGAAGTTGCGGCGAAGGAAATCCTGCATCTGTCGGCTCCCGTCTCCCGGGCGCAAGCACCCGCGTGGCTTCCTAGCAAGTGCCGTACCACCGGCGGTCGCAAACCGGATCGCATCGCAACCGGCCTGCCGGGGCCGCGAATCGCGCGATCGGCAGGGGGTTCGGCCCGGCCGGCCATCCTCGGAAGAGAGGCCATCGCGACGCGGCGTCCGTTGACCGGCCGGACGCCATGACATTTTGGCAAGCGGCCTGCGCGTTTGACTTGTCGCGATCCGGCTCCGGATAATATCCAAGCCTCGGAGGTGCTGGCATGCGTCGGATCCGCCTTGGACTCGCCCTGGGGTGCCTCGCGGGGCTCGCCTGCGCGTGCTCGCTGCCGTCCATCCCCGGGGACGATGCCGGCGAGGACGTGCTGCCGCCGCGGGACATCTTCGAACCCCCGGACAACTACGTGGCGGGCGACGGCGACGCGCCGGGATTCGCGATCACGTCCGTGGAACCCTCCCGGGGACCCATCGCGGGCGGCACCCGGATCGCGATCTCGGGCGCGGGATTCCTCGCCGGCTCCACGCTGGTCGTCGGATCGACCCAGGCCGCCGAGGTGGTCGTCCAGAACGACGCGTCCATCCTGGCGACGACCCCGGCCCACCCCGCCGGCTGGGTCGACGTGCTGGTGCAGCGACCGGACGGCAAGACGGCACGCCTGGCGAACGGCTTCTTCTACGAGGCCACGATCGTCGTCTCGGCCGTCGAACCGGCGGAGGGACCGCAGGGCGGCGGGACCCCGATCACGGTGCGCGGCAGCGGCTTCTCGACCGACAGCCACCTGCTGGTCGGGGGCCGGCAGGCGCAGGACGTGCGGGTGCTGGACGCGGGCACCCTGCTGGCCCTGACGCCGCCCGGCACGCCGGGTCCGCGGGACGTGACGATCGCCAACGACTCGGGCATCGGCAGCCTGCGCCGGGGATTCCGGTACGCCGCGACGCCGGCGGTGGCGCGCTGCGAACCGCCGGTGGTCGCCGACGGCACGGCGATCCAGGTGACGGTGCGGGGCGAGGGCCTGGACGACGGGACCTTCGCGTTCTCGGCGGGCGGCGCGGTGGCGCTGGAGGCTGCCTCGGCCACGGAGGCCCGGTTCCGGTTCACCCCGGACGGGCCGGGCCCGGTCTCCGTCTCGTTCCAGGGAACGGGGGGACGGTCCACGCGCGAGGCGTGCCTGTTCGTGGCGACGCCCGGGGAACTGGAGGACTGGACCCCGCGGGTGCTGGCGGTGACGCCGGCTTCCGGGGACGCGGCGGGCGGGGACGCCGTCACGGCGCTGGTGCTGGGCTTCGAGGGGGCGACGCCCGACTCGATCTCGGTGGAGGTCGGCGGCGCGCCCGCGCCCTCGGCCGCCCTGGCGGACAACGGCCGCGAGGTGGCCTTCGTCACCCCGGCCGGCGCCGTGGGACCCGCGGACGTCGCCGTGGACGGGCTGCAGGGCCGGGCAACGGCGGCGGCGGCCTTCCGGTACCTGCCCCACGTCGCCCTGGAATCGGTCTTGCCGGCCTCGGGCCCGGCCGGGGGCGGCACGAGGGTCCTCGTGCGGGGCACGGGGCTGTCGCAGGTCCGCGAGGTCTTCGTCGGCCCCCTTCCCGCAGTCGTGGTGGCCGGCCCGTCCGACTCGGCGGTCGAGGTGCTGACGGCCCCGTCCAGCCCAGGCCGCCAGGACGTGGCGGTCGTCACCGGCGCGGGCCGCCGCATCGTGCTGCCGGGGGCCTTCGTGTTCGGCGCGACCGCACCGGAACTGGTCGCCATCACGCCCGACACGGGCTCCCAGGCCGGCGGGACGCGGGTATCGGTCGCCGGGTCCGGCTTCGCACCCGGCATGACGGTCCTGTTCGACAACGTGGTCGCGACGGTGCTGGACGACACCGACCCTGCCCGGCTGGTGGTGCTGACCCCCCGCGCATTCCAGGCGGGGCGCGTGGACGTCAGCGTGATGTGGCCCGACGGGCTCGTCCGGACGAAGAGGCAGGCCTTCGGCTACTTCGACCCCACCGGGTTCTTCGGCGGGGTCTGGGGCGACGCGGTCAACGGGGCCGTCAACGTCACCGTTCTGGACGCATACAACGGCAAGCCCGTGGTCGAGGCCTTCGTCATCCTGGGCCACGAAACGGACACGCCGTTCAAGGGCTGGACCGACCTGAGGGGCCAGGTCACGCTGTCCGGCGAGGATCTGTTCGGGCCGGTACAGGCGACCGCGTCGCGCGGGGACTACTCGACGACGTCGCTGGTGGGCGTGGACGCAGAGAACCTGACGATGACGATCAGCCCCCTCAATCCCCAGTCCTCGGGCGGAGGAACCCCCGGGACCACCCTGCCCCCCGGGATCATCACGGGCCATGTCGCCGGCGCGGACAAGTACCTGCTGGCCCCGCCGGACTCCTGCGCGAACCGGTCCCTGGTCCACGGGACCCTGTGCACCCCGTGCTCGGCGGACGCCGAGTGCGGCGCCGGCAGCACGTGCGCCACGGTGGCGGGAGGCGGCAGCCACTGCGCGTCCTCCTGCACGGCCCAGGAGGATTGCCCGGACGGCTACGCCTGCTACTCCCTGGGCAACGGAGCCACCGGTTGCCTGCCGGCCCCGGGACGGCCCGAGGTGCAATGCGCGACCTCGGTCCGCAGCCCCTTCTCCTCGGCGAAGTCCACGGCCCCGGGCAGCCGCGCGGACGGCAACGGCCTGTTCTCGCTGGGGGCCCGCATCGGCGAGGTGGCGGTCTACTGCATCGGCGGCCTGCGGCGCTTCGAGGACGGGCGGTTCGACCCCGTGGCGATGGGGATCCGCCGCCACGTACCGGTCTCGTCGGCACGGATCACGGCGGACATGGACATGGACCTTTCGATCCCCCTGGATCGCGACGTCGACATCCGGCTGGTCAACGCCCCGGGCGGCCCGTCGGGTCCCAACGACCACCAGGTCCTGGTGGCCCTGGACCTGGGCTCGGACGGCGTGCTGAGGTTGTGGTCCACGCTGGCCCAGGTGGACGGCGAGCGCTTCGTGCTGGAGCACCTGCCGAGGGACTTCGCCGGCGACCTGGAGGGCGCGGTGCTGTACGTCTATGCCGAGGCCGACTCGCGCACCTCCGACACGGTCCCGTACTCGACCTCGATGATCCCGGACTGGACGCCGGGCCGGAACCTGGGCGTGGTGCAGGTCGCCGGCAGCGACGCCCGGATGCTGGCCCCCGACCAGACCCCGGACGCCACCGGCGGATGCGCGCTGCCCTCGGGCGACGGGCTGGTCCTGGGGCGCGCGGGGCGGGCGTGGACCCTGACGTCCGGGGGCGCGGTCGAAGGGCGCGCCTCGCTGGGCCGGGCCACCTTCCGGGCATGCTCGGCCCGGGGCGATGCCGTCCTGGCGGTCGGCGACGGAGGCTCGGTGACGCGAACGGGACCCGACTTCACCGTGGCCGAGGCCGCCCCGGGGGCCTCGACGCTGCGGGCTGTGACCTGGCTGCCCGACGGCACGGCCTGGGCCGCCGGGGACGGCACCCTGCTGCACCGGGACGCGGCCGGGTCCTGGACCCGGATGGACTACGGCTCCCTGGCCCCGCTGTACGGGCTGGTCGCCCAGCCGGACGGCACCGCGTGGGCGGTCGGCGCGAAGGGCCTCGTGGTGCGCCTGCAGGACACGACGGCGACGCCGGTGGCCCCGGGGCCCGCCGACACGGACCTGCTGGCCGGGACGACCCTGAACGGGCTGCCGCTGATCGTCGGTTCCGGAGGACTGGCGTTGCTGGGCGACGGGTCGGGCGCCTTCACGCGGCTTCCGACGCCGACGACGGACGACCTGCTGGCCGTGCTGGCGCTGGCGGATGGCACCGCGTTGGCCGCCGGCGCGCGGGGCACGATCGTGCGGCTGTCGGGGGGGGCCTTCCAGGCGGTCGCGACGGGAGGATTCGATGGCGAACTGACGACGCTGCTGCCGGGGGCGGACGGGACCGCGCTGGCGGTGGCGGGGGACGCCATCGTGGTGGGGCCGTTCCTGCGCATCGCCACCTTCCGGCACCCGCTGGACGGCCTGCCCTGGACGGACCTGGCGTTCTCGTTCACGCGCGACGGTCCGCCGGCCCCGTCCGTGACGTACACGACCATCTACGGCAGCAAGGCCGGGGTGGGCGAGTGGGTCGTGGCGGCGGAGGGCGGCATCACCTCGATCCGGCTGCCGGACCTCCGGGCGGCCTCCGCGGGCGGTTCCTCCACGCTGCCCCTGGTGGGCATGCCTTCCGGCGACATCATCGTCCGGACCGTCCAGATCCTCATCGACGGGTTCGACATGAACGCCTACGACGAGGAGGGGCTCTATTCCTCGGAATGGCGGTCCTGGTCGGTCTCGGCCACGCGTCCCAAGCGGTAGGCAGGGGAAGGAGCCGGGAGGCGGGGGACGGGAAGGCGGGGGGCAGGGCCCCCGCCCTACAGGTCCTGGGCCCCGAGCCAGATGCAGGGCGGGGCCCCGAGCCAGATGTAGGGCGGGGCCCCCGTGCCCCGCCTGGCCCTCCGGCAGGCTGCCGGGAACCCCGGTTCCCGGGGGAAGCGCAGGGAAAGGGAAAGGCAAAGGCGGGAAGGCGGGGGGCAGGGCCCCCGCCCTACAGGTCCAGGGCCCCGAGCCAGATGCAGGGCGGGGCCCCCGCCCTGCAGGCTCAGGTCCTAGCGGTGGCGCTTCTTTTTCTTCTTCTTGCCGTCGCCCTCGGCGCCGTCGAACGCCGCCATCGCGACCGTCTCGCGGACCACGGGCTCCCCGGCCTCCTCGCGGGGCGCGACGGCCTCCGCCGCGACGGCCTCGAACGAGATCGTGGGCGTGGACGGGGCCTCCCCGGCCGGGGCCTCCGCCGCCTCGATCATGCGGGTCGCCTCCGGCTCGGGCTCGGCCGGGGGCTCGACGGCCTCGATCATCCGCGTCGCCTCGGGCTCGTCCCCGGGCACGACGTCCTGGGTGAATGCCGCCTCGGCAAGCCCGGAGTCCACCGCATCATAGGCCGTCGTGGCCTCCGCGGGAGTCTCCGACGGGGCCTCCACGGAGACCTCCTCCGCGGAGACCGCCTCGAAGGCCGCCGTTTCTTCCGGCTGGGCCTCGGGCTCGGCCGGGGCCTCCAGGGGCTCCTGCGGCACCTCGAAGAGGACCCTCGTCTCGGCCTCCTCCGCCGGGCCCGGCACGAACGCCGCCGTCGGCTCGGCGACCGGCTCGGGCTCGGGCGCGACCGCCGGTTCCACGTGTCCCGCCGGCTTGCCGGCATACCGCTCCACGTACCGATCCAGGATCTCCTGCGACGCCGGCACGCGGGCGTGCCGGTCCAGGAGGTTGATGACCACCGGGCCTTCGAGAACCTTGCTCATCGGCGCCTCCGAACGTGAGGGAAACGGGCCGGCCGCTAGGATGACAGAGCGGCGACGAGTGCGTCAAGTACCCGGCCCGCACCGCCAGCATCGGAAATGCCCCCCTGGGCCAGCGAGGGGTTCCCGCCCCCCCGGCCGCCCAGCGGCGCCAGCACCTGGCCCAGCAGCTTGCCGGCCGGGTGCGTCCCCGCCAGGTCCTGCGTGACGGCCAGCACCACGGAGAGCTTGTCGCCGTCGGCCCGCGTCATCAGCACGATCCCGGACCCGACCTTGCCACGCAGCACGTCCGCCAGGTCCCGGGCGCCCTTGGCCTCGATGCCGTCGGCGTTCGCCACCAGCACCTTCACGCCGTTGACGACCCGCACGTCCTGGCCGCCGGACGCGCCCGCGCCGCCCGCCGCCGACTTGACCTTCAGGTCGGCGACCTCCTTCTTCAGGGCCTTCTCGTCCGCCAGCAGCCGGGTCACCCGGTCCGCCAGCGCGGCCGGTTCCACCTTCAGCAGCATCGCGACCTCGCCCGCCAGGCGGGCCCGCTCCTTCAGGAAGGCCAGCGCCCCGCGACCCGTCAGCGCCTCGATGCGCCGCACGCCCGCGGAGATGCCCGTCTCGGCCACGACGACGATCGCGCCGATCTCGCCCGTGCGCGCCACGTGGGTGCCGCCGCACAGTTCCTTCGATTCGCCCATCGCCACCATGCGGACGACATCGCCGTACTTGTCGCCGAAGAAGTGCAGCGCGCCCCGCGCCACCGCCTCGTCGATCGGCAGCACGTCCGTCGCCACCGGCACGTCGGCCTCGACCATCGCCTGCGCCCGCGCTTCCACCTCGCGCAGTTGTTCCTCGGTCAACGGCCCGGTATGGCTGAAATCGAACCGCAGCCGGTCCGGCGAGACCAGCGAGCCCCGCTGGCGGACGTGATCGCCCAGCACCGCGCGCAGCGCGTTGTGCAGCAGGTGCGTCGCCGAGTGGTTGCACCGCGTCCAGCGCCGCGCCTCGTCCGGTCGCAGCGTCACCGTTTCGCCCACCGCGATCGTGCCGGCGTCCACGGTGCCCACGTGCAGGATCAACTCGTCCGACGGGCGCCGCACGTCCTTCACCGTCATCGCGCCGTTCGGCCCCTCGATGCGCCCCCGGTCGCCTGCCTGGCCGCCCGACTCGCCGTAGAACGGCGTCTCGCGGACCAGCACCACCACGTCCGTCCCGGCCGCGGCCGACGGCACCGCCTTGCCGTCCACGAACAGCCCGGTCACCTCGGACTGCCGCCCCCGGCCCGCCGCCTCGTCGTAGTCGTACCCGGTGAACGTGCTGGCCAGCCCGGCCTCGCGGCACAACGTCGCCAGCGCGCCGAGGTCCTCGCCGGCCGCCTTCCAGGACGCGCGCCCCCGCTCGCGCTGCTCGTTCATGCAGCGCAGGAATCCCTCCTGGTCCACGGCCAGCCCCTTCTCGGACGCGATGACCTCGGTCAGGTCCACCGGGAAGCCGTGCGTGTCGTACAGCGTGAACGCGGTGCGCCCGTCCAGCGTGTTGCCGCCCTTCTCCTTCTGCGCCGCGATGGCCGCGTCCAGCATCTCCAGGCCGGACGAAAGCGTGCGCAGGAAGCGCTCCTCCTCCTGGCCCGCGACGCGCCGGATGATGTCCGCCGACTTCTCCAGTTCCGGCCAGGCCGGCCCCATCACGTCCCGCACGTGCAGCACGATGTCCGTGAAGAACGGCCCCTTCAGGCCCAGCTTGTTCCCGAACCGCAGCGCGCGCCGCATCAGCCGCCGCAGCACGTACCCGCGGCCCTCGTTCTCCGGGTACACGCCGTCGCTGATCAGGAACGCCGTCGCCCGGGCGTGGTCCGCCACCACGCGCAGCGCCGTGTCGGTCTCCTCGTCCTTCCCGTACGCCACGCCCGCGACCTCCGCGGTGCGGTCCATCAGCGGCCGGAACAGGTCCGTTTCGTAGTTCGTGCGCACGCCCTGCAGCACGCTGCAGATGCGCTCCAGCCCCATGCCGGTGTCGATCGACGGCGCGGGCAGCGGGGTCAGCTTCCCCTCGGCGTCGCGGTCGTACTGCATGAAGACCAGGTTCCACAGTTCCATGAACCGGTTGCCCTGGTCATACATGGAGGTTCCCGAATAGGTCGGGCCGCGATCGATGTGGATCTCGCTGCACGGGCCACAGGGACCGGTGTCGCCCATCGACCAGAAGTTGGACGGGTCGTCGATCATCCGCGACGGGTCCACGCCGATCTGCTGGACCCAGATGTCGCGCGCCTCGGAATCCTCGGGGTGGACCGTGATCCACAGGTCGTCCGCCTTCAGGCCGTAAACGTTGACCAGCAGGTCCCACGCGAACCGGCAGGCGTCGGCCTTGAAGTAGTCGCCGAAGCTGAAGTTGCCCAGCATCTCGAAGAACGTGTGGTGGCGCGGCGTGCGCCCGACCTGTTCCAGGTCGTTGTGCTTGCCGCTGACCCGCAGGCACTTCTGGGTCGTCGTCGCCCGGCGGTACGGGGTGTCGCGACGGCCCGTGAACACGTCCTTGAACTGCACCATGCCCGCGTTGACGAACAGCAGCGTCGGGTCCGCGGGCGGCAGCAGGCTGTGGCTGGCCACGATGCGGTGGCCCTGTCGCTCGAAGTACTTCAGGAACTCGTTGCGAACCTGTTGCGACGTCACGTTCTTCCTCGGGTTTCAGAAGGAGAGGTCATCCGGGCCGCGGGTGTTCGACGGTCCGCCCTGGTTGGCCAGGGTGTCGGAATCCGTGCCGGAGCCGATGCCCTTCAGCCGCAGCGCGAAATCCGCCGGGCTGGACGCGTGGGCCATGGCCTCCTCGTACGAGATCTTCCCGTCGCGGTACAGGCCCATCAGGGACTGGTCGAACGTCTGCATCCCGTATTGGGCCTGGCTCTGGGCGATCGCGATCGGGATCTCGTCGGGGCCGTCCTCGGTCTTCAGCAGGTCCTTGATGCGCGGCGTGGCCAGCATCAGTTCGATGGCGGGCACGCGGCCGGTCCCGTCCTTGCGCGTCAGCAGGCGCTGGCTGACGACCGCCCGCAGCACCGCGGACAGCATCAGGCGCACCTGCTGGTGCTCGTGCTTCTCGAACACCGACAGGATGCGGTTGACCGTCTCGCGCGCGTCCACGGTGTGCAGCGTCGACAGCACCAGGTGGCCCGTTTCCGCCGCCTGCAGCACCGCCTCCACCGTCTCGCGGTCGCGCATCTCGCCCAGCAGCACCACGTCCGGGTCCTGGCGCAGCGCCGACCGCAGCCCCGCCGCGAACGTCGGCGTGTCGGTCAGCACCTCGCGCTGGGTCACGACGGCGCGCCGGTCTTCGACCATGAACTCGATCGGGTCCTCGATGGTGACGATGTGGCAGGCCCGGGTCCGGTTGATCTGGTCCACCAGCCCGGCCAGCGTGGTCGACTTGCCCTGCCCCGCCGCGCCGGTCACCAGGATCAGCCCGCGGCGCTCGTTGGCCAGCCCGGCCAGCACCGGCGGCAGGGCCAGTTCCTGCAGCGTCGGGACGCGGGCGGGCACCAGGCGCATCACCGCCTGCAGGCCCAGGCGGCTGCGGAAGACGTTGATGCGGAAACGCCCGATCCCAGGGATGCCCCAGCCCAGGTCCGTGCCGCCCTGCTCGCGCAGCAGGATGCGGTGGTGCTCCTGGAAGATGGGTTCCACCAGCGCCTGGATGTCCTTCACCTCCAGCGGCGCGCTGCCCCGCGGGCTGACCAGGTCCATCGCGTTGCCGCGACGGAAGATCGGCGGGCGCCCCGGCTTCAGGTGCACGTCGGACACGCCCTGCGCCGCGGCGAACCGCAGCAGGCCGTCCAGGTCCATCGTCAGCGTCGGTTCAGGCATCTGCCGCCGCCGTTTCGACCCTGCCCCGTCCGGCCACGCCGACCTTCGCCAGCACGGCGTCGGACACCTGGGCCATCACCTCGGGCCGCTCCTGCAGGAAGGCCATGGACTGTTCCCGGCCCTGGCCCAGGCGATCGCCGGCGAACGAGTACCACGACCCGCTCTTCTCCAGCACGCCCAGGCTGGCGGCCAGGTCCACGACCTCGCCCAGCCGGTTCACGCCCTCGCCGTACACGAGGTCGAACTCGCACTCTTTGAACGGCGGCGCCAGCTTGTTCTTGACCACCTTGACCTTGATGCGGTTGCCGGTGGCCGTCCCGCCCTCGCCGTCCTTGATGGTCTGGCCGCGGCGCACTTCCAGCCGCACCGACGCGTAGAACTTCAGCGCGTTGCCGCCGGTGGTCGTTTCCGGGTTGCCGTACATCACGCCGATCTTCATGCGGATCTGGTTGATGAAGATCAGGCACGTGTGGGACTTGTTCAGCACGCCGGCCAGTTTCCGCAGGGCCTGCGACATCAGCCGCGCCTGCAGGCCGACGTGGCTGTCGCCCATCTCGCCTTCCAGTTCCGCCTTGGGGACCAGCGCCGCGACGGAGTCGATGACGACGATGTCCACGGCGTTGGTGCGGACCAGCGTCTCGGCGATCTCCAGGGCCTGTTCGCCGGTGTCGGGCTGGGCCAGCAGCAGGTCGTCGATGTTGACGCCCAGCTTGCGCGCGTAGTTGACGTCCAGGGCGTGTTCCGCGTCGATGAAGACCGCCAGGCCGCCCTTCTTCTGCGCCTCGGCGATGGCCAGCAGCGTCAGCGTCGTCTTGCCGGACGACTCCTGGCCGTAGATCTCGACCACGCGGCCCTTGGGATAGCCGCCGGTACCGAGGGCGACGTCCAGGCCCAGCGACCCCGAGGGGATCGTGGCGACCGGGACGTGGGACTCGCCTTCCTTCAGGCGCATGATGCTGCCCTTGCCGAACTGCCGCTCGATGGTCTGCACGGCGACGGCGATGTTGCGTTCGCGATCGTCGGTCGGGGCCGGGGCCGGGGTCTTCGGATCCTTCGCCATGGAGGCCTCCTACGAATCGGGGGAACTCTACCAGAGGGGTGCGACGCAGGCAACGGATCCCGGCGTGCGCGCGCGGTATAGGGCGGGGGCCCCGCCCCCCGCCTCCTCGAACTCTCGACGAACGTCGGCGTTGCCCAGGGGATGTAGGACGGGGGCCCTGACCCCCACCTCCTGCCCTACCGGCAGCAGGTCGCGATCACGGCGCCGATCGTGCCGTCGTCGCAGGCGTACCGGACGCGGACGTCCGTCAGCACCGCGCCGATTTCCTCGCAGCGCCGCAGGGACAGGCCCTTCCAGTCGATCGTGGCGTCACAGGTGCCGTCGCCCACCGGGATCTGCGTGCAGGTGTTCGGGTCGATCGGGTCGGCCGGGTCACCCGGGTCGGTCGGATCCCCCGGGTCCGTCGGGTCGGTCGGCACGCCCTCGCCACAGCATGTCGCGACGTACGTGGCGACGCCGGTGGCCGGGTCCTCGTAGCGCACCTGCAGGTCCTGCAGCACCAGGTTCATCGCCACGCACTGCTCGTGCGCCAGTTGCTTGGGGCCCTCGCCGGAGTTCCACATCGGTGCGGTGATCTCGACCGACGTACAGACCCCCGCGGGCGGATCGACCGGCGTCGTGGCGCCGCAGCACGTGAACGTCCACAGCATCGCCTGGCCGGAGTCGTCCGGCTGCATGGGCTGCAGGTCCGTCAGTTCCATCCCCATCGCCCGGCACTGGTCGTGCGCCATCATCTTGGGGTCGGCCATCGTGCCGTCCTCGGCATACGCCTGCAACGTCGACGTGACGCAGCCCTCGACCGGCGGTTCCACCGGCGGGTCCACGGGCGTCGTCGGCCCGCAGCAGACCGCCATCCACGTCATCGGCGCGCCGTTCGCGTCGGGGTCCATCGGGCGCAGGTCGACCAGGTCCATCCCCATCGCCCGGCACTGCTGGTACGCCATCTCCCTGGGTTCCGGCATCGACGCGTCGGGGGAACCCGGGATCGGCAGTTCGACGCACGTCCCCGGATCGACCGGGTCCACCGGCGGAGTCGCGCCGCAGCACGTGAACGTCCAGTCCATCACCTGCCCGTCGGGGGAAGGCTGCCCGGGCATCACGTCCACCAGTTCCAGCCCCATCGCCAGGCACTGCTCGTACGCCATCTGCCTGGGGTCCGCCGTCGATCCGTCAGGCGCCCAGCCCGGCATCGTCATCGTCACGCAGTCCCCGACCGGCGGCTCCACCGGCGGCTGGACCGGCCCGCAGCACGTCGCGATCCACATCCCGACGTTGCCGGCCGAATCGGTCTCCTGCCGCAGGTCCCGCAGTTCCAGGCCCATGTCCGCGCACTGCTGGTACGCGGCCATCCTCGGGTCGCCGAAGGCCGGGTCGCTGTTCGTCGCGTCGAACGGGATCGGGATCTCGATGCACTCCGGGTCCACGGGCGGGTCGGGCGGGACGACGATGCCACCCCACGCGCAGCAAGTGAACGCCACCGCGCCCGGCCGGCCGTCCGCGCACGACGCCACCGTCTCCAGGTCGACCAGTTGGGTCCCCGCCATCGCGCAGGTGTCCACGGCCATGCGCCCGAAGTCCAGATACATCCCGCACGACTGCAGGTCCCCCAGCCGCCCCGCGAAGCACTGCGAGGCGTCCGGCACGGTGCCGTCGTCCGTCGAGGCCGGCATGCACAGGCCGCCGCCGTTCGCCGGGCACGGCTGGCACTGGCCCGCGGCGTCCGGGACGCAATCCGCGTCGCACTGCTCCAACAGGCAGGTGCTGCCCTCGGTGCAATCCGCGTCCGTGACGCAGGTCTGCAGTTGGAACTCCGTCTTCGACTCGCCGCACGAGTCGCCCTCGCACTTCGACCCGCCGCACCCGGCCAGGCCGAACGCGACGAACGCCACCGACAGGCACACCTGAAGCGTCTTCATGAAAACCTCCCGACTCCGGGAACCCCGAGCCCCCAGGGAAGGCATTCTACAGGTTTCGTTTCCCGAAGGAAATCAAGTCCCAAGTGCCCCCCGCGGCGGGCTCGGTGCCGGACCGCCCCCGGCGAGACAAGAGGCCGATGGCCCATCCGGACGCCTTGACCTCGAGAGGGCCTGCGGCGGATACTTTCTTCGCGTTCACCAGGAGATTCATCATGCCCGAAGCCGGCCGCCTCGGTGATCTGTCCAAGGTCGATTCCGACGCCCACGGCTGCCCGGGATGTCCACACGTCGCGATCGGCCCGGCGATCCTGGGCTCTCCAAACGTCTTCATCAACGGCATGCCCGCGCTGCGCGTGGACGACATGGGCGTCCACGCCGCCTGCTGCGGCCCCAACATGTGGACCGCGGTGAAGGGCAGTTCGACCGTCTTCATCAACGGCAAGGCGGCCCACCGCAAGGACGACGACGACCAGCACTGCGGCGGCATGGGCAAGTTGATCCAGGGCAGCCCCGACGTCATCATCGGCGGCTGATCCTCCTGCCAGGGAGCCCCTGTTGCGAACCCCTGTCTTCGTGTGCCTGGTCCTGGCCCTGCTGGCGTTCGCGACGCCCTCCGTCACGGTGGCCCAGGAGGCGTCCCTGGCCCTGCCGGCGGTCCAGGCCGACCTGCCGTTCCCGCTGGAGAAGGCGCTGAAGTCGAGGCGGTCGATCCGGAAACTGTCGGCGGCGCCGCTGACGAAGGACCAGTTGTCGCGGCTGCTGTGGGCGGCGCAGGGCGTGACCGACGAAAAGGGCCACCGGACCGTGCCGTCGGCCCGGGCCACCTACCCGATCGACGTGTACGCCTTGGTGCGTGCCGTCGACGGCGTGCCCGCGGGGGTCTACCGGTACGTGCCGGACGGGCACCGGCTGGAGAAGGTCGCGGACGCCGGGCGGCTGCCGGATCTGGACAAGGCCGTGGGGCAGGAGTGGACCCGGGCGGCGCCGGTGGCCCTGGTGGTCACGGCCACGGCCGAGCGCGCATGGGCGAAGATGGGAGAACGGGCGGGACGATTCTGCGGGACCGAGGCGGGGCTGGCGGCGCAGAACGTCCTGCTGGAACAGGTGGTGCTGGGCCTGGCGGGCACGTACGTCGGGGGATTCGACCTGGCGGCGTTGTCGCGGGCGATGGGGCTGGCGGCCGGCACGGAGCCCTGGGCGGTCCTGCCGTGCGGCAAGCCTGCGGAGTAGCGTCCCGGGAAGGCGGGGGGCAGGGCCCCCGCCCTACAGCGCCGGGGCAGTGCGGACGTTCATCGCGATTCCCGGGAAGGCGGGGGGCAGGGCCCCACGACCCGATGGCGGGGGGGGGCGGGGCCAGGCCGCCATGTAGGGCGGGGCCCCCGTGCCCCGCCCGCGATGTCCGAGGTCGCAGCCGGCGATCGTGGGAACCACGAGGCGGGGGGCAGGGCCCCCGCCCTACAGCGGGGAACGGGTGTCCGGGCGGCGGGCGTTGAGGCGGCGCAGGGGCACGTAGCGGACGCGGGTGGGGAGCCAGGCGCGGCCGGTCTCGGGCGCTGGGCCGGCGTGCAGGCAGAGGCCCCCGACCAGCCAGCCGGCCAGCGGGGCCTCGCGGGGCGCGGGGAAGGCGGCGGCGACGGCCTGCACCTTCGCCTCGCCGGTGACGGTCGCCAGCGTGAACGCGACCGGGTCCACCGGCAGGACGTCCAGGCCGGATTCCCGCATCCGATCGGCTACCACCCGCACCGCCGCCGCGATCTCGTCCCCCTTCGAGGCCAGGAGCGTCACCACCCGGGCGAAGTCCGGACCCTCCTGGACCAGCGTGGGCGCGGCCATCTGCACGGCGAACTCCTCGATCTCCCGGGCCGCCAGCCGCAGCGCCTCGACCGGCGCCTCGTCGACCGGCCCCGCCGCGGCAGGCCCGACCGCCAGCGGAGCCACGTACCGATCCGGCGGCGTCCACGACAGGTCCGCCACCCGCGGCCCCAGGTCCGCCGCCAGCCGGCGGGCGACGTCCAGCAGCCCGTTCGCCACGGAAACGGTGGGCTCGATCACGCCGCCCACCCACGCTTCCCCCGACATCGTCCCCTCCCCTTCCGCCGGGCCCCGAGGGCCCGGGGCCTATCCTCGCAGGCACCGGCGCCGCACGCCCTCCAGGGCCTGGCCCACCGCGGCGCCACGGACCCTGTCGCGATCGCCCGCGAACCGGAAGCCGCGCGATTCCACCGCCCCCCGGTCGTCCCAGGCGATGAAGACCGTCCCGACGGGCTTGTCCGGCGTTCCCCCGCCCGGTCCCGCCACCCCCGACACCGACACCGCCACGTCGGCCCCGGTGCGCGCCCGCACGCCCCGGGCCATGGCCTCGACGGTCTGCGCGGACACGGCCCCGAAGGCCTCCAGCACGTCGTCCGGCACCCCCAGGAACTCCCGCTTCAGCGCGTTCGAATACGCCACGACACCCCCCGGGAACACCGCGCTGCTGCCCGGCACCCCGGTCAGCCGGGCCGCGATACCCCCGCCGGTGCAAGACTCCGCGGTCGCCAGCGTCCGGCCCGCCGCCGCCAGCAGGTCCACGACCACCGCCTCCAGCGGACGGTCGTCGATCGAGTACACGGCCTCCCCGAAACGGGCCAGCACCGCGTCCAGCGCCGCCCGGTCCGGGCACTTCACGTGTACCTCCGGGAAGGCCTCCCACGCGATCAGAGGATTGCCCTGCGACGGCACCGAGCGGCAGAATTCCACCGCGTCGCCGATCGCGACACCGGCCAGGCGGGCCACCCTGGGGAATTCGCGGGACATGGAGGCTCCGGGGCCGGCGCACCGGCCGGTCGGGGAATCAGGCCTTCTTCGCGTCCTTGTCCTTGGACAGCGAGAACTTCTTCCGAACCTCCGCGGGAAGTTCCTTGGTCTTGCGGTAGCGCGGCTCCAGCTGCTGGACCGGGAACGCCTCCGGGCCGATCTCGTCCTCCTTGACCAGTTCGCCGGCCATGAACCACTTCGTCTCCGAGAACTCGCCCTTGCGGGGCTTCGCCTCGGGCGTCGTCAGCGTGGGCTTCGGCGATGCGGGGACCGGCCTGGGCGCCACGGGGGCGGGCTTCGGCGCGATTGGCTCGGGCCGGGGGGCAGGCTCGGGCCGCGGCGCGGGAGCCGGCCTGGGAGCGGGCTCGGGCCGCGGCGGGACCGCCGGCTGGGGCGCGGGAGCCTTCGCCACGGCGACGGGCTTCGCGGCCGCCGGGACCTCCTTCAGCGCCCGGACCGTGCGGGTTGCCTTCGCCACCGGCGTCGCGGGAACCGTCGGGTGCGCGATCGTGGGCAGGTCGTCGTCCGTCACCATGGCCTTGACGTCCTGCAGCGGGCTGCCGTCCATCGGGCAGAACCGGCCCTGGGCCGGCCAGGTCCGCTGGCACTTCGGGCAGATCTTCATCGGTGCACCTCCCGCGCGGGTCGCGCCGAATGTATCACGGCCGGCCGGCCGCCCTCAACGCCGCGGCGGCCCCGCCGGACGGCACGAAGTCGTGCACGACCCGCGGTCCCGCGACTTCGCTGATCGGCGTCGTCGCGCCGCACGTCAGCCGGCCGGCATCCCACAGGTCGCCGGGCCGCAGTTCGACCTCGCGCTGCATGCCCAACTGGTTGTATGCGTAAGCGGTCAGCGTCGCCAGCACGTTCTTCGTACCGTCCTCGGGGGGGTAGAAGACCCCGAACCGGAAGTACCGGGTGGCCGGGCAGGCCGAGGTGTCGATCCAGAACGCCTCCGGCAGCATCCCGTCGGCACTCTGGCTGGCCAGGTACGCACCGTCCCGGTTCCTGGAATCGTTCCACATGTTCCACAGGTTCTCGACGTTGGGCGTCGGGTTCTGGGCATACCCGTCGTATTTCGAATCGAACCACCCGTCATCGCCGGCCGGCGCGCTCATGTGCAGCACGTGCAGGTCCAGGTTCGGCCCGGTCCCGGCACCGATCGGCGTGCCGTCCGCGTATCGCCAGGTCAGCACCATCGCGGCCACGGTGTCATACATCACCTTCACCGTCCGGGTCGCCTCGCCGCAGGCGTCGTACCCCGCGGAGTCCCGCACCCGCAGCCCGAAGGTGTAGTCGCCCGGGAGGCAGGCGAACGCCGACACGTCCACGCGCGTCGCGTCCGGAACCAGGGAGGCGCCCCCGCCGTCCGGCTGGGACAGCGTCCACGCATACTCCGTCAACGGGCCGAAGAAGGAGAACGAGTCGGCCCCGGACGATTGCAGCAGCGTGCAGGCCAGGACGCTGGAAGGTTCGGCCGGGCCCACCCTGGGCAGGGTGCACCGGCCGGGCAGCGCGGTGCCCGACAGCGACAGGAACGTGGCGCCGGGGAACTGGTTGCCGATCAGCGTGACCAGGGACGCCATGGGGACGGCGGTCTCCGGCGGCACCGGGGTCGGCGCCCAGGCCACCGTGAACTCCGCCGACTCGCCCGCGGCGATCGTCACCGGCGCCTGCGGGGACGGCGCCACGCCGCCCGGGAAGGCCGCGAAGTCCAGCGACAGGCCGGCCTGCGTGCCCGCGTCATCCAGGGCGATCCCGCGCACCTCGACGTCCAGGCCGCCGCACGACACCACCCGGATGCGCGACGAGACGCTCTCGCCGACGACCACGAACTGGAAGTCCACCTTCTGCGGCACCACCTCCAGGCAGGCCCGGACCTGGTTGGCGCGCAGGAAGGCCTTCGGCGGCCCCGCCGGGCGGTCGGTGTCGGACGAGATCACCTCGACCTGGGACTGGGCCTCCTCGTCGGCGGTCGGCCGGAAGTCGATCGGCAGGGTCCACGTCTCGCCCGCCGCCAGCACCCGCGCCGGCGACAGTTTCCATTCGCGCGTCTCGCCGGTGGTCTTCGGGGTCTCGGCCAGTTCCGGCAGGAAGTCCATGGACCCGGTCATCCGGATCGAGTCCACGCGCAAATCGCCGGGACCGCCGGTCTTCGAGTTGCGGATCTGCAACTGGCGGCGGGCGGACGACCCGGCCTGGACGTATCCGAACTCCACGGTGTAGGGGGCCAGTTCGATCGTGCCGGCCAGGGGCGGCGCGACGTCGGCGGCCGCGTCGTCGGGCTGCGTGCCCGGGTCCTCGACGCCTTCCCCGGTGGTCTCCTCGGCCTGCTCCGGGGCGAGGTCCCCGATCCCGGGATCGACGGGCCCGGCCTCCTCGCCCGCCACGTCCGTCGGTCCGGGGTCGAACACGATGTCCGGCAACGTCGCCTCGTCCGCGCCCGCGTCCTTCGTGCCGTTCCCGCCCCCGCAGCCGGCCGCCGCCGCCATGCACGACACCGCAACCAGGATAGCCCGACGCACCGACATCCCGCAGCCTCCAGGACCTCGCGACAGGGGAATGATACCAGCAAGGGGGGCCGCTGCGCGGAACGGATGCCGTGCCGGGGCGATCCGGCCTCAGGCCGGAACGGGGGCCAACGCCTCCGCCAGGGTGTCCAGTACCGTCTCCAGGTCGGGCCGCGGCGGGATCCGGTCCGGCGGCAAACCGCGCGCGGCCATCGCGGCGGCGGTCACGTCGCCGATCGCGATCCGCACCGCGTGCTGCAGCAGGGCCCGCGCCCGCGCCTCCCCCAGGATCCCGAACAGCCCGTCGAACGCCGAGGGGCTGAGGAACAGCGCGGCATCGGGCGGCGGGGCCAGGCACAGCGCGTCGATCTCGGCGGCGGTCGGCGAGGCGGTCACGGTCCGGTAGGCGACCACGACCTCCACGATGCCCCCGGCGGCCCGCAGGCCGTCGATCGCGACGTCGCGCCCCATCTCCGCCCGCAGCACCAGCGTGCGGCCGTCGGCAGCCCCGTCCTCCAGCAGGCTCGCCAGCAGCCCTTCCGCGTCCTGGCGTTCGGGCACCCGCACCCCGTTCGCCCCGGCCTTCTCCAGCACGGAGGCGGTCTTCCGGCCCACCGCGACGAAGCGCGGCCGGCCCGGGGCCAGGGATGCCAGCAAGCCTTCCGGGACGCCTCGCGCCAGCACGGCCGCGCCGGTCGGCGAGGAGACCGCCACGTGCGTGTAGTCCCGGATCGACCGCAGGGCCCGCTCCAGCGGCCCCGGGTCCAGGGGCGGCGCGAACGCGATGACGGGGAACACGACCGCGACGCCGCCCCGGCGCTCGACCGCGACCGCGGCGGCGCGCGCCCTCTCGATGTCGCGAGTGACCAGGACGCGACGGCCGGCGAGGCTGGGATCAGACACGGCACCCTCCGAATGGACGGGCGGGACGATCACGGAGCCGCGGACTCCAGTTCCTCGAGGATGGCCCGGCCACCGTCCGCCAGCAGCGCCTCGGCCACGCGACGGCCCGCATCCTCCGGCGCGCCCACCGTCCCCTCGACGTCCACCCGCCGCATGTCGGTGCCGTCGGGACGGCCCAGGACGCCCTGCATCCGGATCGCGTTGCCCTCGATGCGCGCGAACGCCCCCAGCGGCACCTGGCACCCGCCGCCCATCGCGGCCAGGAAGGCCCGCTCGGCCCGCATCACGATCCGCGTCGAGGCGTGCTCCAGCGCGCGCGACAGCAGCCCGGCGACCTCGTGGTCGTCCGCCCGGTTCTCGACCACCACGATGCCCTGCCCCGCCGCCGGCACGAACTCGGGAGGCGTCAGGCAGGCCGCGATCCGATCCGACAGCCCCAGCCGCCGCAGCCCCGCCGCGGCCAGCACGATCGCGTCCAGGCCTTCGTCCAGCTTGCGCAGGCGCGTCTCGACGTTGCCGCGCAGGCTGACCACCTCCAGGTCCGGCCGCACCGCCTTCAGCAGCGCCTGCCGCCGGAGGCTGGAGGTGCCGACCCGCGCACCCTGCGGCAGGTTCCGCGGGCACCGCCATTCCCGGGACACGAACGCGTCGTACGCCACCTCGCGCACCAGCGCCGCGCCCAGCACCAGGCCGTCGGGCAGTTCCGCCGGCACGTCCTTCAGGCTGTGCACCGCCAGGTCGCACCGCCGTTCCTGCAGCGCCTCCTCGATCTCCTTGACGAACAGCCCCTTGCCCCCGACCTTGGCCAGCGGCACGTCCAGGATCTTGTCGCCCTTGGTGTGGATGACCTCGATCGCGACGTCCAGGCCCGGCACCGCGGCCCGCAGCCCCGCCGCCACCATCTCGGTCTGCGTCATGGCCAGCCGGCTGCCCCGCGTCCCGATGACCAGGTCACGCATCCTCTTCCCCCTGCGCCTTCCCGCCATCCCCCGCGGCCTGCGTCCCCGGCCGCGTCTCCCCTTCCAGCCGGAACAGCCGCCGCGTCGCCTCGGCCAGCCCGTCCCCCGTCCCCGCGTGCGCCGCCTCGCGCAGCGCGCAGATCGGGTCGTGCATCAGCTTGTTCGACAGCGACGACCCCAGCGCCTCGATCACCTTGCGCACCTCGGGCGTCGCGTCAGGCAGTTCCTTCAGCGCCCGGGCCACCTCGCGATCGCGCAGATCCTGCGCCCGCTGGCCCATGGCCGAGACCAGCGGCTGGACCTCCATCGCCCGCAGGTACCGTTCGACCCCCCCGACCTCCCGGGCCACCAGTTCGTCGGCCTTGTGCACGTCGCCTGCGCGCCGCCGCACGTGCTCCTGGACGATCTGGTTGAAGTCGTCGATGTTGTACAGGTAGGCGCCTTCCATCGCGCCGACATCCGGTTCCACCACCCGCGGCACCGCGATGTCCACCAGGAACACCGCCCGGTGCCGGCGCCGCGCCAGCACGCCCTTCACCAGCGGCCGGTCGATGACGTACCCCTGGGCGCCCAGCGACGCGATCACCACGTCCGCCGCGACCATCAGGTCGGCCAGGTCCGACAGCGGCGCCCCGGTCCAGCCGTGCGTCTCGGCCACCTTCATGGCCTTCTCGACGGTGCGGTTCGCCACGACGACCTGCCGCGCGCCCGCGGCCGCCAGCGTCCGGCCCACGGCCTCGGCCATCTTGCCGGCGCCCAGCAGCAGCACGGTCGATCGCGACAGGTCGCCGAACACCTGCCGCGCCAGGTCCACCGCGATCGACCCGACCGACACCTGCCCGGTGCCGACGCCCGTCGTCGTGCGGACCTCCTTCGCGACCTTGAACGCCTTCTCGAAGAACCGCGCCAGCACCGCTCCGACGGTCCCGGCCTCGACCGCGATCCGGTACGCCTCCTTGGCCTGGCCCAGGACCTGCGGTTCCCCGATGACCAGCGAGTCCAGCGACGACGCCACCCGGAACAGGTGCCGCACCGCGTCCAGCCCGTCCAGCCGGTACAGGTACGGCCGCACCTCGTCCGGCGCCACGCCCCGGTCCCCGGCCAGCCGCGCCGTCGCCGCCTCGGCCAGCGCGTCCGCGGATGCCCCCTCCGCGCCGACCCCGTACACCTCGGTGCGGTTGCAGGTGGACAGCACGACGGCCTCGCGCATCCCGGCCTGGCGCAGCAGGCCCAGCACGCGGCGGCACGCCTCCTCGTCCAGCGAGAATCGCTCGCGGACCGCCACCGGGGCGGTACGGTGCGACAGGCCGAACAGGATGACCGGCGCCACCCCCATCAGCCCAGCCTCCGCAGCGCGTACATCACCATCATCGGCAGCGTGGACAGGAACCCGATCACGGTCAGCACCGAGGCCCGCCGCCCCCGCCAGCCCGTCGTGGCGGATAGCAGCACGATGACGGCGTACAGCACCCAGACGCCGACCCCCAGCAGGTACTCGGGCAGCAGCACCGCGCCGCCGTCCCCGCCCCAGTAGGCCCACACGGTCCCCAGGATGATGCCCAGCGTGTAGAACGGGAACCCGATGCGGATCGCGCCCGCCGACCAGTCCTCCAGGCGCGACAGCGGCGGCAGGGGGATCCGCCCGCGGCCGCGGCGCTCGCGCAGGCGCTGGTCGGCCAGGATGGCCATCGTCGAGGCCGCGAACGACACCGCGAAGCACAGGAAGCCCACCGCCGAGGTCGCGATGTGCACGGGCGTCACGAACCGCATGAACCGCAGGTGTTCGGCCGTCTGCTGGGTGCCCGCGTGGTTGAACAGCGTCGCCAGCACCAGCAGGGCGATCGGCGCGACGAAGGCGCCTGCGATGCGGGTCCGCGCGAACAGGTCGAAGACGACGAACGCCGCAACGCCCGCGAACAACGCCAGGTTCAGCAGCGAGGAAGGCGCAGTGACGGGAGGCGGGAAGCCTCCCAGGTGCTGGTGGCCGATCGCCAGCAGGTGCGCCAGGGCGGCCGCGGCCAGCAACGGCTTCGCGACCGACAGCGCCCGCGGCCAGACCCGCGACAGGGCCAGCAGGTGGAAGACGGCGCTGGCCCCGTAGAGCGCCAGAGCCAGCAGCATCGGCAGCGAATGCACGGTCCCCCCCAGGCGGCTCGAACCCGGATGGCGGCAGTCTACCACAACCTCCCGGGCCGACGGGGGCCCCCGCGCCCGCAATGCCGCGGGACGACTGGATTCGAGCCCGGCGGGGAAAAGCGTCAGGTGGCGCGCGCGGCCGGATCGCTCAGCAGCGTGGCCGCCGCGATGGAGGCCCCGACGACGTACAGGACGACGATCGCCTCGGGCAGCCCCGCGATCGCGAACAGCAGGTAGATCAGCAGGTACGCATCGCGCTTGCCCAGCGGCATCAGGTAGCGCAGCACGAAGCGGCGCCAGCCCGAGACCTGGTTCTGGCCCTCCCACTCCAGCGATCCCGAGTCGGACGCACCGCCGCGGATCAGCCTGCGGTAGGTCGCGACGACGGTCGGGATCACCAGCGCGAAGCCCGTCGCGGCCATCGCCAGCAGGGCCAGGCCCACCTGGGGACGCCCGTCGGCCCGGTGCGACAGGAACAGCCCGATGCCGGTCGCCAGCGCAAACACGTTGTTCGACACATCATCGAAGACGGTGTCCAGCCAGCCGCCCAGCCGGGACGCCTGGAACTTCAGCCGCGCCACCTCGCCGTCGCAGCCGTCCAGGATGGACGAGACGTGCATCAGCAGCGCCCCCTGCCAGAACCAGCCCGCGACCATCATCCCGGCCGCGGCCATCGCCAGCACGAAGCAGATCACCGACAGGTGGTTGGGCGTCAGCGGCGTCTCGACCAGCAGCGAGGACACCCGGATGGAGATCGGCCGGTTCAGGGTGCGGGACACCAGGCCGTCGATGGGCTTGCGCAACGCGTGCAGCAGCATCCGCTTCGCGCGCGCCCTCGAAGGCCGGTCCGTCACCGGCAGCGTCGGGGCCTGGAGCGTCCGCGGCACCGTACCCGCCGCGATCGCGCGCCCGTAGACCTCCCCGGCCAGGGACGTCCCTTCGGCCAGGCGCCGCCGCGCCGCGGAGCCCAGCAGCAGCACGGGCCGCCCCGTGTCGCACGCCGCCCCGCCGGTCGCGGCGATCACCTCGTCCGCCAGGGGCGCCAGGGCCGCGATCTCCCTGCCCAGCCCCCCCGGGCCCACCCGTTCCCCCGGGTACAGGACCAGCGCGTCCTCGCCGGCAGGCCCCGCTGCCGGGGCCAGCCCCGCCGAGGACAGCATGCGGGCGCCGCGCTCCTCCAGGCCGAGGCCCAGCAGGTGCCGGACGTCCCCTTCGACGGGAACCACCAGGAATTCCATGCCGCTACCGGTCCTCGAAGTAGTCGTAGTACTCCACGCCCAGGTGGGTGATCAGTTCCTCGCCCATCAGGTACCGCAGCGTGTTCTTCATCTTCATCTGCTGGATGAAGAGGTCGTGCTCGGGATACAGCCCCTCCAGGTGCATCGGGCTCTTGAAGAAGAACGACAGCCACTCCTGGATGCCGCCCATGCCCGCGCGCGCCGCCAGGTCGGTGAACAGGACCAGGTCCAGGGCCACCGGGGCCGCCAGGATGCTGTCGCGGCACAGGAAGTTGACCTTGATCTGCATCGGGTAGCCCAGCCACCCGAAGATGTCGATGTTGTCCCACCCTTCCTTGTTGTCGCCGCGCGGCGGGTAGTAGTTGATCCGCACCAGGTGGTGGTAGTTGCCGTACAGGTCCGGGAACTGGTCCGGGCGCAGGATGGTGTCCAGCACCGACAGCTTGGACTCCTCCTTCGTCTTGAAACTGCCCGGGTCGTCCAGCACCTCGCCGTCCCGGTTGCCCAGGATGTTCGTCGAGTACCAGCCCGACAGGCCCAGCATGCGCGCCTTGAACCCGGGGGCCAGGATGGTCTTCATCAGGGTCTGGCCCGTCTTGAAGTCCTTGCCGCACACCGGGACCTTGCGCTCCTTCGCGTACTGGTAAAGGGCGGGCACGTCGGCGGACAGGTTCGGGGCGCCGTTGATGAACGGCACGCCCGCCTGCAGGGCCGCCCAGCAGTACAGCATCGACGGGGCGATGTCGGCATGGTTGGACTTCATCGCCGCCTCGAAGGCCTTCAAATCGCGGTGGATCTCGCCGACCCGGATGAAGGTCTCGGTGGACGCGCACCAGATCACGACGACCCGGGCGCAGCCGTTCTGCTCCTTGAAGGTCTTGATGTCCTCGACCAGCTGCATCGCCAGGTCGTACTTCGTGGCGCCCGTCTTGACGTTCGGGCCGTCCAGCCGGCGGACGTAGTTCTGGTCGAACACGGCCTTCATCGGCTTCAGGGCCTTCAGTTCGTCGGCAATCGCCTCGATGTGATCATTGGACAGCACGGCGGCGTGCTTGGCGGCCTCGTACGCGGTGTCCTCGAAAATGTCCCAGCCGCCGAAGACGATGTCGTCCAGCTTCGACAGGGGCACGAAGTCCCGGATGTACGGGGTGCGGTTCTCGGTCCGCTTGCCCAGCCGGATGGTGCCCATCTGCGTGACCGACCCGATGGGCTTCGCGACCCCCTTCCGGACCAGGTGGACGCCTCCCATCAGCGTGGTGCCGACGGCCCCCATGCCGACGACCAGGACGCCCAGTTTCCCCTCGGCCGGCGCGACTTCGTGACGATGATCCATGACCCCTCCTTCTCCGTGAGCGCCCCTGGGCCCCGCCCGGAGGCTGCCGGCCTCCATTAGCAAGAAGCCTGCCGGATGCTGTTCGAAAATCGTCGAAAGCGCCCCGCCCAGTGCCGCCACCGGGATGCGCCGACGCCGGCCCACCCGCGCCGTGCCGCGGGATGAGGCCGTCGCGTTACCCGTGCGGCCCGCTTTGGCCAATCGATGGATGAACGACACTCCACCCGGCAGATCCCCATCGCCGCAACTCCAGGCAGGACGAGGCTCGTTTCGCGGCACGACTCCTGCTATAAGTTCGCCCCGGGGACCGCCTGGCGCGGATCGGAGGGACTCGATGGGTCGGGCTCGCGCGGTGATGTTCGATTTCGACGGGACGCTGGTCGACACGATGGGCGGGTTCGCCGACATCGCCGCCGGCGTGATGCACCGCCGCCACGGCCTGGACCTCGCCTTCGCCCGCACCGAGTACCTGCGCACCTCGGGCCTGCCCTTCCGGCAGCAACTGGAGTTGATCGCCCCCGGCGACCCCCGCAACGACGACGCGGCCGCCGAGTTCGAGGCGACCAAGATCGCCGGGTTCTTCGCCGAGCGCTTCGACGACGACGTGAAGTCCGCCGTCCGGGGCCTGCAGGACAAGGGCTTCAAGTGCATCGTGTCGTCCAACAACTTCCAGGAACTGGTGGACCAGTTCGTCGCGCGCGAGCCCGACGTCCGGTTCGACCTGGTGCTGGGCGCCCGTCCGAACTTCTTCAAGGGTGCCGACCACTTCCGGCACGTGAAGCAGGTCTTCGGCCTGGACGGGGACGAACTGGTCTTCGTGGGCGATTCGCTGAAGGACGGCGAGAAGGCCCAGGTCAACCACGTCCGGTTCGTCGCGCGGACCGGCACCTTCACGGCGCAGGACTTCCAGCGCCGCTTCCCCGGGGTTCCCACGGTCGATCGCCTGACCTCCTTGCTGGATATCGTCGAATGAAGCCGAACAACGTGATCCTGCTGGCCGCGGGCCTGGGCGCCCGGTTGCGTCCCCTGACCGCCACCGTCCCGAAGGCGCTGGTCAGTTGTGCCGGGTGGCCGCTGCTGGCCTACGACCTGGCCTTCGCCCGCCGCGCGGTGGCCCCGGGCGGTCGCATCGTGGTCGTCGCGGGCTACCGCGAGGACCTGGTGCGCGAGTTCCTGGAAGTCGAGGCGCCGGACATCGAGGTGGCGTCCAATCCCGATTTCGAGAAGGCCAACATCCTCAGCGTGGCGGCGGGCGTCCGGGCGCTGAAGGAGGACGACGACTTCCTGCTGATGAACGTGGACCACATCTACCCGCTGGCCTTCGCGGACCGTTTCACCGCGACGCCGGGCGACGTGGTGTGCGCCACGGATTTCGATCGGCCGCTGGGCGCGGACGACATGAAGGTGGCCCTGGACGGGGACCGGCGCGTCGTCCGGATCAGCAAGAAACTGGACCAGTGGAACTGCGGCTACATCGGCATGACGCTGGTGCGGCCGGAGGGCGCGAAGGCGTGGCGCGAGTGCTTCCGGACGGTGCTGGCCACGCGGCCCGAGAACGGCGTCGCCGAGGAGGTCGTGCAGGCGCTGGCGGACGGCGGGCGGCCGGCGTCGATCTGCGACCTGTCCGGGCTGGGCTGGCTGGAAATCGACACCCTGCAGGAACTGGAGGCCGCCGAGGAGCGGCTGATGAACGAGGCGGACTTCCTGACCCGCAACTGGGAACCGTCCGAGTGAGCGACCATCCGGACAGGCGGGTGGCGGCGATCGACCTGGGCGGCACCCGCGTCAAGGCGGGGCTGGTCCGGGACGGCGTCATCCAGACCCGGGACACGACCTTCCTGACCCTGGAAGGCAAGACCCAGGACGGGACGATCGACCGGCTGGAGGCGGTGGTGCGGGGGCTGTGCGCGGGCGCGGGCCTGGGGCCGGCGGACCTGGCGGCGGTCAGCATCGGGGCAGCGGGCGCGGTCCGGTTCGACGAAGGCGTCGTCGTGCACTCGCCCAACTTCCCGGCGTGGTCGCACTTCCCGCTGCGGGACCTGCTGGCCGATCGCCTCGACTGCCCGGTCTTCCTGGACAACGACGCCAACGCCGTCACGATGGGGGAGGCCCTGTACGGTGCGGGGGCCGGCCACCGCGACTTCGCCCTGCTGACCCTGGGCAGCGGCATCGGGGGCGGCCTGTTCCTGGACGGCCGGCTGTACCGCGGCGCCCAGGGCATGGCCGGCGAGATCGGCCATGCCACCGTCGAGCCGAACGGCTTCCCGTGCCAGTGCGGCAACCGCGGCTGCCTGGAGCAGTACGCGTCGGCCAACGGCCTGCGGAACCGCGTCCGCGAGGATCGCCTGTTCGGCGGCCTGACCGACGTGGCAGCCGCCGACCCGGACCTGCCGCGGCAGTTGTACGAGGCCGCGATGACCGGCGACCCGCGGTGCACCGAGTATTTCGAGCGGTTCGGCCGCTACCTGGCGATCGGGATCGGGGCCCTGCTGCAGGTCCTGGACGTGCCGCTGGTGGTGCTGGCCGGCGGCCTGGCCCGGGCCTGGCCCGCGTTCCTGCCCACCCTGCTGGACGAACTGCCGACCCGGGGCTACCGGTGCATCAACGAGGCGGCCCGCGTCGTCCCTTGCGCGCTGTGGGAGGACGGGGGGATACTCGGGGCCGCCGCCCTGTTCGACGAGGCGTCCCGCGAGGCCCCCGCCGGGTAGGATCGGCCGGGTCCCCTTTCGCGAGGCCCCCGTGACGCTGCCGATCCCGCTGACGGTCCTCGCCCAGGCGTCCGCACCGGTCGTCCGCTCCGACCTGCAGGCCGTCGTCAATCTCCTGGCGATCGGGACGATGCTTCTCTACCTGGTGCTGGCCGGGGTCCGCATGGCGACCTCGGCGCGGCGCCGGCCGCTGGACGCCCTGCTGGTGCTGGCCCTGGCGGTCGCGGCGCTGGCCGTCCGCTGGCTGTCCGCCCCCCGCACCGTGGTCCTGACCGCCCATTCCGACCTGTCCCACCTGGTCGACATCGCGGCATGGGCCCGGGACGGCCTGTCGGTGCACGTGGGCCTGAACTACCCCCCCGCATGGCGCGGGCTGCTGCACCTGGTCAGCATGGCGTTCGGGCCGTCGCTGGACGCCGCGTTCGCGATGACGACGATTGCCGGCGCGCTGGGGGTCGTGCCCGTCTTCCTGCTGGCCCGAAGGCTGTCCGGATCGCGGGTGGCCGCGACGCTGGCGGCCCTGGCGTTCGCCGCCTATCCCACCGCCGTATACTTCGCCAACGGCTTCAACCTGGAGACCCCGGCCTCGGTGCTGCTGGTCGCGGGCTTCGTGCACCTGCTGGCGTGGCTGGACGGGCGCCGGCACCTGGACGCGGCCCTGTACGCGCTGTCGATGCTGGCCTTCGTGCAGACGCGGATGGAGGGGCTGGGGGTGGCGCCTGTCCTGGTGGCGATGCACGTGGCGATCGCGGCGCGCACGGCCGGGTGGAGGCGCCTGCGCCCGATCCTTGCGTGGTCGGGGGCGGCGATGGCCCTGGCGTTGCCCTTCCTGGTCCAGGCGGTCCTGCTGATGCGCCAGGTCCCGGTGCAGGCGTCCAAGGCCACCGGCATGCTGGTGCCCGTCGAGATCTTCCTGCTGCTGGTCCTGGCGGTGGCGTGGGACTCGAAGCGGTACGCCGAGCCGGCCGCGCGGTTCGCCGGCGAGGCGTCCCTGAGGACGGTGTTCGCGGGCGCCGCGGGCTTGCTGTTCCTGGCGGTGGCGCTGCTGTCCTGGCCCGGCAACCCGCTGTGGCCCGGCAACGTGACGACGCCCGAACTGCCCGGCTTCGAGATGCACGTCACGTGGCCATACGGGATGCTGCCGGACGACCGCTTCTATCCCACCTGGCTGGTGATGCCCGGCGTGTTCCCCCTGGCGTTCCTGGTGGCGTGGTTCGCGGGCCTGCTGCCCGCGCGCGACGACCGCCCCCTGGCCTTCCCCCCCGCCGCGGCGATGCTGCTGCTGCTGCCGTGGTTCGGCTTCCACCTGACCCGCATGGTCGGCACCGGCATCGCCCCGCTGGAGGGGATGCGGCACCACGTGCTGTTCACCGGGGTGGTCGCGACCTCGGTCGGGCTGGGGGCCTTCAGGATCGCCGAATGGTTCGCGCAGCGCGTTCGGGTGCCCGCGGTGGCATGGGCCTGCGCCGGGCTGGTGCTGGCGTCCCCGGTCCTGACGCACCGTTCGATGATCGCCGACAACGACTTCGACACCCAGCGCGAGTTCGCCTTCGCCCGCAAGGCCGTGGACGCTCTTCCCCCCCGCGCCCTGGTCCTGGTGCCGGACGACGACCTGGACCTGGGCGCGGCGGCGCGGGTCGTGGGCGGGACCGTGCTGGACGTGTTCCGCACGGGCCACCTTTTCACGGCGCTGGGCTGGCTGCACGGTGCGGACTGGCAGGTGGAAGGGTTCCGGTCCTTCCTGGCCTCCGGGCGCGTGCCGGACCGGCCGATCGTCTTCTACCAGGGGCTGGAGTGCTACCGGGCGTTGCACCCGGACACGCTCCTCCCGTCCTGCCGGCAGGTGCGTCGGGTGGCGGGGGCCGTTCCCCTGGCCATGACGCGGTTCCCGAACCGCCCCTACACCGGCATGGAAGCCCTCCGGATCGGCATCGCGGTACCCGAGGTGCTGCTGGCCCTGCTGCCGCTGGACGCGGCGGATCTCGACGAATTCCGGGTTGCGAATCGGCCCCCCGATCGGTAGGGTTCGTCCCGAACTTGGCATCCGGGAGCGAGGCGGTCTACGATGCGGTCCGGTACACCCGAGGCTGGAATCAACGCCGGGGAGGGACCCATGCCCGCCATGGACGGGTCCGCGATGGAACGCCGGCTGGACCCTCACGACCTCCTGGAACTGCACGCCTGGCTTTGCTGCCAGGGGCCGCAGGCATTCCTGCCCGACTTCTCCCGGGCCCCTACGTTCGCGGGACCGGCACACTCGGAAACGCTGGAATGGCTGCTGGCGCCCGCCAACCGCCAGGAGGCCTCGCGACGCATCGGCACCCAGTTGGCGGCCTCCCTGGCCTGCCGGGGCCGTGCGGCAGTGTCCGGACTGGGCAGCCTGCTTCCCCTGCTGCTGGACGTGGACCTCGGCGCAGGCTACGACGTGCTGCGGCAGGCCGCGCGGTCGATACCGGCCCCGGCCGCCCGCGACTTCGGCGACTCCCTGCTGACCCTGGCCCTGGCGGAGGGTGCGGACTCGGGAGCCGACTTCCACCCGGAACGCGTGGATCGTCTCGTGGACGCCCTGGCGTCGATGGAACTCCCGCCCGAGGCGCGGGCCCGCCTGTTCCTGGCCCTGTCCCAGACGCTGCCCCGGGCCCGGGTCCTGGACCGTGTCGTCCCTTCCGCCCTGTTCCCGTCCTCTCCGACCGAGTGGGCGGTGGTCCTTTCGGAGGGCACCGACGAGGCCGTGGTCGCCCTGCTGGCGGGCGCCATGGCCCGCAACCGGGGACGCAACGAGTTCTTCGAGGCCTGCCGGCAGGTCGTCGACGCGGGGCTGGCAGGCGGCATCTTGATCCTGGGCCGCGCCTCCCGCCTGCTGACCGCGGGTGATCCGTCCGTGCGCGCGCTGGAATCGCTGGTCCGCGCCGCGCTGCTGCCGGCAATGGAGAAGGGCCTGCAGAAGGGCGGGGGCGCCGCGCGCGGCCTCGTGGCCCAGGCCGACATGTTCGCGCTGAGGCTGCTGGCGGCGGTCGCGCCGGGCCTTTCCGAGCCCAGCCGGTCGGCGCTGTGCGAGGCGATCGTCGATCGCGCCGGGGCCCGGCTGCGGGCCGCACAGGTCGGAACGCTGGAGGCGGACGCCTTCGTCGAGGCGGTCGTCAGCGCCTCCGTGCTGCATTCCGATCCCGACGTGCCCTCGGCGGAGGTCCGCCGGATGCTGCTGGACACCGCGGGCTCGCTGCGCGTCCAGATGTTCGCCACCGAGCGCCCGCCCGAGGCGCTGTTCGACGTGTCGATGGCCTTCGAACGCGCGGCCTGTTCGCTGGGGAACGAGTTCCGGCGTCGCCGCCCGCTGGCCTCTGCCCTGGCCTCGGTGCTGCCCCTGGTGTCCGACCTGTCGGCGCCACCCAGCGAGGCCGCAGCCCCGCTCTGGACCGATTGACGCAGCCTGAAGGACCCTCCGTACGCCGCAGGAAACCCATTTGAATACGCCCCATTGACATTTTGACGCGTCGCGTTATAGTCCTTTCAAGGTCCAGGTAACCTTGAAGGGAGGTACGAATCATGAATCCGAAGGAACTCGGCAACCAGGTGAAGGACATCCTCGAGGGCTCGAAGGAGAAATTGAAGGGGCTGACCGGCAAGGGCCGCCAGGTCGCCGACGAGGTCGCGGCGAAGGCGAAGGCCAAGGCCGCAAAGGGCCACGAGGCGCTGGCCAAGGGACAGGAGGCCCTGCAGAAGGGGCAGGACGTCCTGGCCAAGGGGCAGGAGGCCATCGAGAAGAAGGGCCACGAGGCGCTGGAGAAGGGCCAGAAGGCGCTGCACGAGCTGCTGGGCGACATCCGGGTGCACGACCTGGTGGACCGGTACGGCAGGCTGACGGTGCCCGAGGTGATCGAGCGCCTGAAGGCCAGCGAACTGGCCCGCCATACCGAGGCATTCCGCGCCGAGATCCTGGCGTTCCTCAAGGTGCCGCAGGCCGACCAGGTCGCTCGCCTGGAGGTCGCGATCGAGAAGCTGGGCAAGGAGGTCGCCGGCCTGAAGGCCGTGAAGGCGGACGTCCGCAAGCTGGCCGAGCAGGTGCGCGACGCGAAGGTGGCAATGGCCGACGCAAGGAAGGCGGCGGCTGCGAAGCCGGCGGCCACGGCGAAGAAGCCCGCAACCAAGAAGGCGTAGGCCGACGCTGCGCGCGGCCTACGCCCGCTCGCATGATGCGGACGGGTTTCGCCCGCCGCATACGCTCGCGCGCCAACGGAGTCGCCTGGGGCGCATCCAATGTAGGGCGGGGGCCCCGCCCCCCGCCTTGGGGCCCGCCCGAGCACGCAGGCGGAGTCCACGGGTTTCCGCAGGAAACTCTGGACGCAGCCGGAGTCGCCTCGGGCGCACTGAACGACCGGCCCCGCCCCCGCCTCCTACAACCCCAGCAGTTCCTTCCGCTGGATCGAGGACGCTTCCAGCACCTCGCGGTGCAGGCTGCCGCCGACCGAATCCATCGTCACGACCACCGGGAAGTCCACGACCTCCAGGACCCAGAAGGCCTCGGGAACGCCGAATTCCTCCAGCATGCGGACCTCGCGGACCTTCTTCACGCGCTTCGCCAGCAGGGTGCCGGCACCGCCGACCGCGTGGAAGTAGACCGCGCCGCACTTCTTCAGGCCGGCGCTGGTCTTCTCGCCCATGCCGCCCTTCCCGATGACGCCCGCCAGCCGGTACGTCTCGATGACGTCGGCCTGGTAGGGTTCCTCGCGTGAGGACGTGGTCGGCCCGGCGGACACGATGCGCCAGCCGTCGCCCTCCTTCACCATGATCGGGCCGCAGTGGTAGATCAGCCCGCCCGTCAGGATGTCCCGCAGCGAGTCGGGCTTCTTTTCCACCATGTACTTGTGGGCCATGTCGCGGGCCGTGACCACGGTCCCGGTGATCAGCACCTCGTCGCCGATGCGCAGCGCGCGCAGGGTCTCCTCGGATGCGGGCAGCACCAGCCGGATCGGTTCCTTCTTCATGATGACCTCCCCTACAGGACCTGCGCCACGCCATCGCGGACGACCAGGCGGCGCCGCCGATCGGCCCAGCAGCAGTAGGCGATGGATACGAAGAACGACGCGGGATGCCGGTGCATCCAGCCGATCTTCACGCCCAGCAGCGTCGTCAGCCCGCCGAAGCCCATCGGGCCGATGCCCAGCTGGTTGCACTTCGACAGCAGCGTCGCCTCCAGCTCGGCCAGCTTCGGGTCGGGGTTCACGTCGTCCAGGTGCCGCAGCAGCTGCTTCTTGGCCCCCATGTAACTGCCGGCCCGGTCGCCGCCGATGCAGATACCCAGGATGCCGGGCGCGCAGCCCTGGCCCTGCGCCTTGTGCACCGCATCGATCACGCAGCGCTCGACGCCCGCCAGGTCGCGCCCGGCCTTGATCGAGGCGTCTGGCAGTCGGTACTGGGCACCGCAGTTCTCGCTGCCGCCGCCTTTCAGGATCAGGTCGATCGTCACGGCGTCGTCGGCAGCCGGTTCGAATTCGATGTGGGGCAGGTCCACGCCGACGTTGTCGCCGGTGTTCTTCTCGGTGATCGGGTGCACCGAGTTGGGCCGCAGGTAGCCCAGTTTCGTGGCCTGCCGGATCGCCTCCTGCAGGTCCGCCCGGATGGCCTCCGCGTCGTACCCCTTCGGCAGGTGCACGAAGAAACTGGTCAGCCCGGTGTCCTGGCAGATCGGCGTGCCGTCCGCCCGGGACATCTCCACGTTCTCCAGGATGCTGTCCAGCACGTTCCGCGCCGTGGAGCCCTCGGGCTCGGCGTCGCGGCCCCGCCGAACCACCGCCTCGACGTCCGGCGACAGGTCCGACGAAGCGCGCCGGACCAGTTCCAGCCCCCATTCCACGAATCCCGGCATGTGCGACCTCCCCGTTGTTCCAGACCTCCGCGCCGGCCATCCCGCACGGCGCCCAGCCGGAGCGTTGCACGATCCCCAGGGAGGGTCAACCCGCCCCGAATTCAGGGACAGTCACCATTATTCATCACCCATCTCATTGAATTTCCTAGATTCAAGAGAGTTCCACCAACCCATCCCATGCCCCGGATCCCGGTACCCGACATCGTTTCCTGGCAGACGACCAACAGACCCGGCCAAGAGCCGGTGGTTGGCCCGGCCTAAGTGTTATGTTTACTTGGTGTTACATTGGCAATAATGGTGACTGTCCCTGAATTCCCTTGACGCACCCGTGGCCGGGCCCCAGGGTGGAAGACGCCCCCCACCCGGGAGACGTTCATGGATACCCGCATCGAGCGTGACGCGCTGGGGCCGGTCGCCGTCCCGGCCGGCGCCTACTGGGGCGCCCAGACCCAGCGCGCCATCCAGAACTTTCCGATCAGCGGGCTGCGCAGTCCGCCTGCCCTGGTCCACGCGATGGTCGAGGTCAAGCGCGCCGCCGCGATCGCGAATGCGCGGCTGGGGGGCATCCCGGAGGATGCCGGCGAGGCGATCGCGACCGCCTGCGAGGAGATCCTGGCCGGTGACTTGGCGGACCAGTTCCCGGTGGACGCCTTCCAGATGGGGGCGGGAACCACGCTGCACATGAACGTCAACGAGGTGCTGGCGAACCGCGCCAACCAGTTGCTGGAGGGCGGCCTGGGCACCTACGAGCACGTCCACCCGAACGACCACGTCAACCGAGGCCAGTCCACCAACGACGTCTTCCCGACGGCGATGCGGATCGCGTCGGCCCGGCTGGCGGGCGACCTTGCGGGCGAACTGGAGCGGCTGGCCGGGGCCCTGCGCGGGAAGGCTCGCGAGTTCGCGGACGTCGTCAAGAGCGGCCGCACGCACCTGATGGACGCGGCCCCGGTCACGCTGGGGCAGGAGGTCGCCGCATGGGCGCGCACGGTCGAGGCCCAGCGGGACGAGGTGCTGCGCGGGCGCGAGGCCGTCTGCGAACTGGGCATCGGCGGGTCCGCGGTAGGCACCGGGCTGAACACCGTGAAGGGTTTCCGCGAGGCGGTGGTGGGCGAGTTGCGGCAGAGGACCGGGCTGCCGCTGCGATCGAACCCGGACCTGCGCGAGGCGATGCAGAGCCAGCGGCCGATCGGGGTGCTGTCCTCGGCGATGCGGTCCACGGCGCTGGAAATGGTGCGCATCCTGAACGACGTGCGGCTGCTGGGGTCGGGGCCCTCGACCGGCCTGCGCGAACTGGAACTGCCCGAGGTCGCGCCCGGGTCCTCGATCATGCCGGGCAAGGTGAACCCGTCGATGCCCGAGATGGCCACGATGGCGATGTTCTTCGCGATCGGGCTGGACGCGGCGAACGCCTACGCGCTGCAGGCCGGCCAACTGGAACTGAACGTGATGATGCCGCTGATGGCCCTGGACCTGACGATGGGCCTTCCCATCATGACGAACGCGATCCGGCAGGTGCGGCAGCGGACGTTCGAGGGCCTGAAGGCCAACGAGGAGGCCTGCCTGCGGTACTTCCAGGGGTCGGGGGCCATGGCGACGGCCCTGACGCCGGCGATCGGGTACGCGAAGGCGGCCGAGGTGACGCACGAGGCGGTCCGCGCGGGCGTGCCGGTGCGGCAGTTGCTGCTGGAACGCGGGCTGGTGCGGGGCGAGGACCTGGACCGGGTGCTGGACCCGTCGCGGCTGGTCGATCCTCACGGCGAGGGGTGAGGCGACAGGGGGCGGGGCGCGGGCCGGGTCAGTGCCCCACGGCGGCCAGGTGGTCGGGCTTCATGCAGACGCGGCCGCGGCGGCACAGGCGGCTGCACTCGAACCCCCGGATGACGTAGTCCTCGCGGTACAGCAGCGAAGCCACGACCTCCATCAGCGCCAGCGCGTCCTTGTAGTAGATCGCCCGCCGCAGGAGGGCGTCGGGCAGGTTCAGCGACGCGAACGTCAGCCGGAAGTAGTTCAGTTCGTTCTCGGTCTGCGCCTCGTACTCCGCGTCCTCGTGGTGCAGCCGGTTGTCGTACTTCTTGACGATGCCGTGGTAGAGGCTCCAGACCGGCGCGCCCGGCTCCAGGACGACGTCCTGCACGCGCCACAGCCCCTGGATCTCCAGCACGAACTTCCGCAGCGCGATCGCCAGGTAGGTGACCAGCGGGAACAGTTCCTCCTCGATGTTGCGGGCGTGCCCCATCCGCAGCATCGCCTGGAAGGTGGCCTTGCCGTTCTTCTTGAACAGTTTTTCCAGCGTCGCGATCATCCGCGGGTCCACGCGCCGCGCCCGGGTCTCGACCACCAGCTGCTTCGCGTTGTTCAGGATGAACAGGTTCTTGAAGCACTGGTACAGTTTCTCTTCGTCCTTGTAGTTCTCGATGGTCTGGATGTTGTGCATGCGGTCGGCCAGCTTGACCAGGGCCGCCGCGACCCGCACGTCCGGGTCCGTGTGCGTGAACACCCCCGAAATCGACTTGTAGTAGAGGTCCGCCTTGTGGCGGGTCAGCGTCCAGGTCACCTCGACCACGCGCTCGGCGATGTGCCGCGGGAACAGCGACCGTTCCGCGATGCGGATGACGTCCTCGGCGAAGCGGGCGCGGCAGGCGGCGTCGATGTCCGGACCCACGTGGCCCAGGCGCTCCTTCTCGCGGTCCAGCATGTCCTCCAGCAGGTCGTGCAGCAGGCCCGCGGCGACGATGTGCGGCTGCGAGACGGCCAGCTTGAGGATCAGCGCGACGTTGGTCGGGTGCGTGAATGCCAGTTCGCCGTTGTTGCGTGGCTTCTGCCCCGCGTAGAACGTCTCGGCGAGCTTGTAGCACAGCGCGATGAAGCGCTCGTCCTCCCCGGCCCACCCGGCCGTCAGGGTTTCCGGGGGGACCGGTTTCCTGTGGGGTTCCCAGATGGCGACTTCATCGAAGACCAGTTTCGCGGGGTCCTGCATGGTGCACCGTCACGCCCGCTGCAATCATGGCAAAAGCCCGGGCGCGATACAACTTCGCGACGGCGGGGTGAACGCACACGCGCAGATCATCTGCCCCGGACGCGCCGGTCTTTGACACGCCGGTCCGGCCCACGCACAATGCCTGCGGCTGGAGGCAGCATGGACGAAGCCGACATCAGGCGCCTGCTGGAGGCCGTTCGGGAGGGCCGGACGGGCACCGACGAGGCCCTGGAGCAACTGAAGGATTTCGGGATCCGGCGCGTGGGGGACGTGGCGTTCGACGCGCACCGCCCGCTGCGACGAGGCGTGGCCGAAGCGGTGTTCGCCGAACGCAAGTCCGACGCGCAACTGCACGACGCGGTGGCGGCGGCGCTGTCGGCGGGCGGCGACGTGCTGGTCACGCGGCTGGCGGCCGGTCGGGTCGAGGGCCTGCGGGCACGGTTCCCGGGCGAGGATGTGCAGCACTCCGAGACGGCGCGCACGGTCGTCGTCCGCAGGCACCCGTTCGTGGACCAGGGGCGCGGCGAGGTGCTGGTGCTGTGCGCGGGGACCGCTGACGTGCCGGTGGCCGAGGAGGCCGCGATCACGGCCGTCTTCCTGGGCAACCGCGTTGAGCGGGGTTTCGACGTCGGGGTGGCCGGCCTGCACCGGCTGGTGCCGCACCTGCCCGCGCTGCGACGCGCCACGGTGGCGATCGTCGTCGCGGGCATGGAGGGGGCGCTGCCGTCCGTGGTGGCGGGTCTGGCCCCGTGCCCGGTGATCGCGGTGCCGACGTCGATCGGCTACGGCGCGTCGTTCGGGGGGATCGCGGCCCTGCTGGCCATGCTGAACTCGTGTGCGGGCGGCGTGACCGTCGTGAACGTGGACAACGGCTACGGGGCCGGCGTGGCGGCCGCCCTGATCAACCGGAAACGGCCGGACGGCGGGGAGGAGACCCGGTGATGCGAAGGATCGCGTACTTCGACTGCCCGGCCGGGATCGCGGGCGACATGGCTCTGGCGGCCCTGCTGGACGCGGGCGCGGACGTGCTGGCCGTGCGCGAGGCGGTGGCCGCGGTGGCCGGGCACGCCGTCGCGATCGAGACGATGCCGGCATCGGACGGGGGTTTCTCGGGCCTGCGCGTCCGGATCGACGCGCCGGACGAGGCGCACGAACGGTCGGCGCGGCAGATCCTGGACGCCATCGCGACGGCGGGCCTGCCCGGACCGGTGGCCGAAGCGGCGTCGCAGGTGTTCGCACGGCTGGCGGAGGCCGAGGGCAAGGTGCACGGCGAGGCGGCGGACGAGGTCCACTTCCACGAGGTGGGGGCGCTGGACTCGATCGCGGACATCGTCGGCGTGGCCGCGGCCCTGCACTCGCTGGGCGTCGAGCGCGTGGCGGCGTCCCCCCTGCCCTTGACGCACGGGACGATACGCTGCCGGCATGGCGTGCTGCCGATCCCGGCCCCGGCGACACTGCAGGTGCTGGCCGGATACCCGGTCTACGGCGTGGATGCCGAGGGCGAGTTCGTGACGCCGACCGGCGCGGCGATCTGCGCGGCGCTGGCCGGCACCGGCGGGCCGCCCCCGCCGATGCGCCTGGTCCGCACGGGAATCGGCTTCGGGTCGAAGCGCTGGCCCGACGGGCGCCCGAACGGCGTCCGCGTGCTGCTGGGTGACGAGGACGAGCCTGCGGGCGACCGGGAATGGGAGGTGGCCGCGAACCTGGACGACACGACGCCCGAGGGGGTGTCCGTGCTGGTCGAGGCACTGTTCGCGGCCGGCGCGCTGGACGCGTGGTCGGAGCCGATCCTGATGAAGAAGGGCCGTCCGGCCTGGACGGTGCGCGCGCTGGTGGCCGGCAGCGCCCGCGAGAAGGTCGCGGCGGCGTTCTTCGCCGAGTCGCCGACGATCGGGCTGCGGATGGTCGCGGTGGATCGCGTGAAACTGCCGTACGAGATCCGGACGATCTCGACCTCGCTGGGACGGGTGCGGGTCAAGGTCGCCGTCCGGGACGGGGCCGTGTCGAACGTGTCCCTGGAGTCCGACGACGTGCGCCGGCTGGCCGCCGCGGCCGGGATGCCCGTCCGCAAGGCCCGCGAGGCGCTGGTCCTCGAGGTCGCCGCCCGCATGTAGGGCGGGGGCCCTGCCCCCCGCCTTCCGGTTCCCGCGATTCCCGGCGACTGCCTCGGACGCCGTGGGCGGGGCACGGGGGCCCCGCCCTGCATCGCGATGCCGCCGTCCTTCAGGGATTCTCGCGCACCACGACGCGGTTGCGCCCGGCTCGCTTGGCCTCGTACAGCGCGCCGTCGGCGGCGGCCACCAGTTCCTCCGCCTTGCGGCAGCCGGCGTGGGACCCGGCGACGCCGATCGACACGGTCACCGTGATCGCCCCGGAGGACAGCGGGATCCCGGACCCGGCGCAGAACGACCGGATGCGCTCGGCCACCACGCGTGCGCCGGCCAGGGGGGTGTGGGGCAGCAGGATCACGAACTCCTCCCCCCCGTATCGCCCGGCGACGTCGGATTCGCGCAGGTTGCGACGCACCGCCTCGGCGATGAACCGCAGCACGCGATCGCCCGCCGGGTGGCCATGGCGGTCGTTGACCTGCTTGAAGTGGTCCGCGTCCAGCATCAGCAGCGACAACTCGCTGCCGTGGCGCGCCGAGAACGCCGCGGACTCGGCCAGGTGGCCCATGAATGCCCGCCGGTTGTACAGGCCGGTCAGGCCGTCCACCATCGCGTCCATCGCCACCCGCTCGCGCAGCCGGAACTGCCGCACCAGCATGGCCGTGCAATCGCACAACGTCCGCACGCCGTGCACCAGCCCCTGCCGGTCGAATTCTCCCCCGGCCAGCACCAGCGCCCCGATCGGCTCGGGCAGGCCCAGCGGGTGCACCAGCACGCCGTCGCCCACCGACAGGCCCAGGTCGTCCGTGCCGACCACCGCGTCGGTATTGGCCTGGAAGCGCATCTGGCTGGGCACCAGGATGCCGCTGCGCAGGGCCAGCCCCACCAGCCCCGCCGAGGCGTCCACCGTCGCCCCGACCAGTCCGCGGCCCGCAGCGCCCGAACCCGCCACGACGACGGCCTCGTCGCCCGACGGCGCCAGCAGCACCACCAGCACCGTCCGGGCCGCCGACTGCCGGGAGACTGCGTCGGCCAGGATCCGCACGCAGTCGCGTTCGGACCCGGCCTCCAGGATGGCCCGGGCGCCCTCCACGGTCCGGGAAAGGTCGGACACCTGCCCCGCGACCTCGCGCAGGCGCCGGTGCAGCACCGAGGACTCCGCGATCCCCTGCGCCGCCTCCACGAACCCCGCGAACTCCGCCGCCGTGAACGCCTGGTCCTCGCGGTCCGCCCACAGCAGTCCGTCCCCGAACGGCACCGCCATGGCGCCCGCGACCAGGACGGGCCGGGGCTGGTACGGCACCCGCATCGGCATCGGGCGGTCCGGGTTCAGCAGCACGGCCTTCCTGGACGTGGCCACGCCGGCCGCCGCCCCCAGGTCCGCGATCGCCGTCCCCTCCGGCACGGCCTTCGCGGCGGCCGGCCCCTCGATCCCGCCCAGCGTGAAGCCGCCCTTGCCGTCCCCGTCCACCAGCGCGACGCAGGACAGGCGCATCCCCCGCCACAGGGCCCGCAGGGACCTCCGTCGCGCCTCGTCGGGCTCGGCGACTCCCCGGGTCAGGTCACTGGCGTCCATCGTCTTCCCGCCGGTTCCTGCGCCGATTGTGTTCCCCCACCCCTTCCCGACGCAACTTCCGGCCATCCCTGGGGGTTTCTGCCACGAGCCCGACGGTCGCAAGTCGCGCGCGCGCACGTGCGCGCACGAAAAACCTTTACAACCGCCCGCCTCGCATGTACTATTCCGCCGCGTTTCGATGGCTCCAACACTGGCGGAAACCGACATGACGACCGACGACAACGGCACCGTCCTCACGCTCGAACCCGAGGACGCCGTCACGAAGCCCACCGGCGCCTACGACGCCGACAGCATCAAGGTCCTCAAGGGCCTGGAAGCAGTGCGCACGCGCCCCGGCATGTACATCGGCGACACGGACGACGGGTCCGGCCTGCACCACATGGTGTACGAGGTCGTGGACAACTCGGTGGACGAGGCGCTGGCGGGCTTCTGCACGCGCATCGACGTGACCATCCACCGGGAGGGCTCGATCACCGTCGAGGACAACGGCCGCGGCATCCCCGTCGGCATCCAGTCCGAGACGGGCCGATCGGCGGCCGAACTGGCCCTGACCGAACTGCACGCCGGCGGCAAGTTCGACCACGACTCCTACAAGGTGTCGGGCGGCCTGCACGGCGTGGGCGTGTCCGTCGTCAACGCGCTGTCCGACTGGCTGCGCCTGGAAGTCCGCCGGGAGGGCGGCGTCTGGGTCCAGGAGTACGACCGCGGCATCCCGCGCGAGCCGCTGGCCCGCACCGGCAGTACCTCCCGTACCGGAACGAAGGTCACCTTCAACCCGGACACCCAGATCTTCACGAACATCGACTTCAGCTTCGACACCCTGTCCCAGCGCCTGCGCGAACTGTCCTACCTGAACCCCGGCCTGATGATCGCCATCAACGACGAGCGGGCCGAGAACCGCAGCCACGAGTTCAGGTTCGACGGCGGCCTGGTGTCGTTCGTCGAGCACCTGAACCGGCACAAGACGCTGATCCACGCGCAGCCCATCTACGTGTCCGCGGTCCGCGACGACATCGCCGTCGAGGTGGCGATGCAGTGGAACGACGGTTTCCAGGAGAACCAGTTCTCCTTCACGAACACGATCCTCAACCGCGACGGCGGCACGCACGTGGCCGGCTTCCGCGGCGCCCTGACCCGCACGATCAACACCTACGCGGAGACCGAGAACCTGCTGAAGCAGTTCAAGGGCACGCTGTCCGGCGAGGACGTGCGCGAGGGACTGACGTCGGTGCTGTCGGTCAAGGTGCACGACCCGAAGTTCAGCAGCCAGACCAAGGACAAGCTGGTGTCGTCCGAGGTCAAGGCTGCCGTGGAAAGCGCGGTGGCCGACGGGCTGGCGGACTTCTTCGAAAGGAACCCCGCCGTGGCCAAGGCCATCGTGGCGAAGGTCGTGGATGCCGCACGCGCCCGCGACGCCGCCCGCCGTGCCCGCGACATGGTGCGGCGCAAGGGCGTGCTGGACGGCGCGTCCCTTCCAGGCAAGCTGGCGGACTGCCAGGAGCGCGACCCGTCCAAGTGCGAACTGTTCATCGTCGAGGGCGACTCGGCAGGCGGCTCGGCCAAGCAGGGCCGCGACCGCTCGTTCCAGGCCATCCTGCCCCTGCGCGGCAAGATCCTGAACGTCGAGAAGTCTCGCTTCGACAAGATGCTGTCGTCCGAGGCGATCGTGACGCTGATCACGGCGCTGGGGACCGGGATCGGGCCCGACAACTTCGACGTCAACAAGATCCGCTACCACCGGATCATCATCATGACGGATGCCGACGTCGACGGCCTGCACATCCGCACGCTGCTGCTGACGTTCTTCTTCCGGCACATGCCCGAGGTCATCGAGCGCGGCTACCTGTACATCGCGCAGCCGCCGCTGTTCAAGGTGAAGAAGGGCAAGACCGAGATGTACCAGCGCGACGAGAAGGCGCTGGAGGAGTGGGTGCTGGACAACGGCAGCGAGGGCGTGTCGGTGGCCCGCGTGAACGAGATGTTCCCGCTGGCCGGATCGGACCTGAAGGCGTACCTGCGGCGCGTGTCGGCGGCCGAGAAGCTGTGCGCGGGCATCGATCTGCGCGCGGACTCGCGGGTGTATCGCGGCTGCTACTTCGCGGCGGACCTGGACCCGCAGGAGATGAAGGACGAGGCCAGGGTCAAGCGCCTGGGCGAGCGGATCCAGGAGTACATGGGGAAGTTCCACCCGGACGCACTGCCGGTGGTGCTGCAGACCGAACTGGACGACGAGTTCGAGGCGCGGCGACTGGTCGTCATGACGCGGCGGCACGGGCGCATCCGCCGGACCGAGGTGGACATCACCGCGCTGACCCGGCCCGAGGTGGCCCAGTTGCGGCGCACCTACCAGGAGTTGCGCAAGGCGGCGACGTGGCCGCACGCGGTCGTCGTGGACGGCGCGGAACAGGCCGTGGACTCGCCGGACACCCTGCTGAGGATCGTGCAGGACCGCGGCCTGAAGGGCGTCGGCCTCCAGCGGTACAAGGGCCTCGGCGAAATGAACCCCGAGCAGTTGTGGGAGACCACGATGGACCTGAAGACCCGCAGCATGCTGAAGGTCAACGTGACGGACGCCGTCGAGGCGGACGCCGTGTTCACGCTGCTGATGGGCGACCAGGTCGAGCCGCGGCGCGAGTTCATCACCCAGAACGCGCTGAACGTGAAGAACCTGGACATCTAGCCTGCCGGGCCGGAGGCGCCGATGGACCGTCCGGACGCCGATCGGCGCGAGACGCTGGAACGCCTGGAAGCCTACTTCCTGAACATCACCCGCAAGGGACTGGCGCTGCGGTCGGGCGACATCGACGTCCTGCGCGACTGGATGGCGCGCGGCGTGCCGGAGGACGTGGTGCGGCGCGGCGTGGCGGAGGGGGTGCGGCGCTTCCTGGCGACGTCGGAGCCGACCGCCCCGCTGCCGGTGGTCCTGCGGTACTATCGGACGTTCGTCGAGGCCGAGTTCGCGGCGTACCGGCGGGCCGTCGAGCAGGGGCGCGTCGTGGCGGTGGCGGCGGGTCCGCACCCGGTGGCGGCCACCGGGCGGGCAGACCTGTCCGGCGGGCTGGGAGCCGCGGCCAAGGCGTGGCTGGAGGCGCGGCGCGACCAGGCGCCGGGGGACGCGCGGGCCGTGTGGGAGTCGGCGCTGGCGGCGCTGGAAGGCGTGCCGGCGCACGGGTCGATGGTCGAGGCGCTGGAGCGGCTGGACGACGAGGTCCTGGCGGGGCTGGTCGCGGCGGCGGATCCGGCGGCGCGTCAGCGGGTGGAGCAGCGCGTGCGGGAGACCGTCGAGGAGGCGCGGAGGCGCGGCGCCGGGGTGGACGCGCGGGCCGACCTGGAAGTGGCGGAACGACGCGCGGCGGCGGCCGACGAGTGCGGCTACCGCAGCCTTCTGGAGGCGGCGCTGGAGCAGGCGCACAAGGGCTCGGGACGGCCCGGGGAAACACCATGAACTGCACGAAGTGCGGCGATCGCGGCTACATCATCCGGGGCGAGGGGGAGACCGCGGTCGCGAGGGTCTGCCCGTGCCGGTCTCCGTGTCCGCTGTGCGGCGACACGGGCTGGGCCCTGGTGATGGAGGACGGGCGGCCCCTGTCGAAGCCGTGCGACTGCCGGCACCTGCGCCGCCACGTGTCGCGATACAACGAGGCCGGGATCCCGGCGCGCATGAAGGGATGCCTGGTCGAGACGTTCGAGAACAAGGGCGGGACGCAAGGCGAGGTGAAGGCGCACCTGAAGCGCTTCAGGCAGGCGTTCCGGCCGGGCAACCGGGGGCTGCTGCTGTGGGGACCTCCCGGCACCGGCAAGACGCACCTGGCGTGCGGCCTGCTGAACTACTTCACGCTGGAGCGGGGCTTCACGGCCCGGTTCCAGGACTTCTTCCACCTGCTGTCGGACCTGAAGGCCGCCTACGCCGAGAAGGCCAGCGAGGACGCCATCCTGGGGCCGCTGGTGGACGTGGACGTGCTGGTGATCGACGAACTGGGCAAGGGGCGCGCCAGCGACTGGGAGATCTCGGTGCTGGACCAGCTGGTCAGCCGGCGCTACAACGCCCAGCGGACGATCATCGCGACGACGAACTTCGACGTGACCGACGCCCCGGTCGGCCCGGACGCCCCGGTGGCCCGGCTTGTGGACCGCGTCGACGACCGCATCTACTCCCGGCTGCGCGAGATGTGCGACTTCCACCGGGTGGACGGGCCGGACTGGCGGAAGAGGGCCTGAACACCGTGCACCCGGTGCGCCCGCGGCGACTCCGGCTCCGTCGAGAGTTTCCATCGGAAACCCGTCGACTCCGCCTGCGTGCTCGGGCGAGGGCCGGCGGGGGACGGGGCCATGCCGCCATGCAGGGCGGGACCCCCGCCCTTCTACAGATCGCGGCGGCCGCGCAGGGCTCGCACCAGCGTGACGGCGTCCAGGTACTCGACGCTGCTGCCCATCGGCATGCCGGTGGCAGGTCGCGTGACACGCACGGAGCGGCCTTCCAGGACCTTGCGGATGTATAGCGCGGTGGTCTCGCCCTCGGCATCGGCGCCGGTGGCCACGATCACCTCGCGCACCCCGCCCTGGTCCACCCGCGCGACCAGTTCGGCCAGCCGCAGCCGATCCGGCGTGATGCCGCGCAGGGCCGACACCGAACCGCCCAGGACGTGGTAGGCGCCGCGGTACTCCCCGACCTTCTCGAAGGCCAGCAGGTCACCCACGCCCTCCACCACGCAGACCGTCGATGCATCGCGATCCGGGTCCGCGCAGAACCCGCAAAGGTCCCCCTCGGCCAGGAACCCGCAGCGGCGGCAGGGATGGACGCGCTGCGCCACGGCGCCCAGGGCGTCGCGGAGGGCCAGCGCGTCCTGTCCATCCCGGCCCAGCAGGTGCAGGACATACCGGGTGGCGGTCTTCTCGCCGACGCCGGGCAGTTTCCTCAGTTCGGCGACCAGCGTTTCGACGGCTCGCGGCAGGCCGGCAGGCATGATCCTCCTCGCGATCGGAGCGGTGTCGGAACCGGCGCCCGATCCCCGGAGGCGGGGGACGGGATCCCGCCCCGCAAGGTCACTCGGGAGTCACCTTGCGGATCTCGCCGCCGAAGGTGCCCAGGAGCTTGTCGAACACCGGGTGCTTCATGAACAGTTCGACCGTCTCGGTCTCGGTTGAATGCGGCTTCCCGGGCGGGGCTGGGTCGTCCTCCGCGGAAGCCGACGCCGTCCCGGACGCGGTGGCGACGGCTGGAGGGACTTCCCCACCGTTGCCCGGATCGGGCGAGGAAGCCCCGGGCACGATGCCGGCCAGGCGGACCGCGGCTGCCGAGGCGGACTGGGAATCGGCGGCCTGCGAGGGTTGCGGGGCGGCCGGACGCAGGCTGGCCGTCGTGACCGCGGAGGCGCGCGCCGGGGGCGTCCCGTAGGACGGGGCCGCGTACGACCGGTTGGCCGGCGACGGGGCAAGGGCCGCGGATCCCGCCATCGGAGCGCCGCGCGCCACCGCTTCCAGCCGGGCGATCATGCCCTCCACCGACTGCAGCGACGACAGCCGCGCCGCGCGAACCAGGGCGGCCTCGGCCAGCAGTTCGGGGCTGCGGGAGTCCGCCGCGCGGTCCGACGCGATCACCAGCACGTTCAGCAGGGAGGCCAGCGCCTCGGGAGGCCGCCCGCCCACCAGTTCGGACATCGACGCGATCTCGCCCTCCGTCAGGCCCGTTTCGCGCGCGGCGTCGCGCCCCAGCAGCGCCACGCGCATGCAGTCCGACAGGAAGCGCGCCAGATCCTTCAGCAGCTGGCGCGCCGGCATGCCGCGGGCGACGATGTCCGCGAAGGTGCGCAGCGCGTCGGCCGGGTCCTCGGCCAGGACGGCCCGCAGCAACCGCTCGATCGCGCCGCGGGTACCGGTGCGAAGGATCTGCCCGACGGCGTCCGCCTCGATGGTCGTGCCGGCGAACGAGATCACCTGGTCCAGCAGGCTGCACGCGTCGCGCAGGCTGCCGTCGGCCTCGCGCGCGACCAGCCGCAGGGCGTCCTCGGAGGCCGTGATGCCCTCGGCAGACGCGATCTTGTGCAGATGGGCTGCAAGCGCCGGCAGCGCGATGCGCCGGAACTCGAAGACCTGGCATCGCGACGCGATCGTCGCCGGGACCTTGTGCATCTCGGTCGTGGCGAACACGAACACGACGTGCGGGGGGGGCTCCTCGAGGGTCTTCAACAGCGCGTTGAAGGCCTCGGTGGTCAGCATGTGGACTTCGTCGATGATGTAGATCTTGTGCCGGTCGCGGGAGGACGCGAACGCGACGGCCTCGCGCAGTTCGCGGATGCTGTCGATGCCGCGGTTCGAGGCGCCGTCGATCTCGGTCACGTCCAGCGACGTGCCGTTCGTGATCTCGATGCACGCGGGGCACCGGTTGCACGGGTCGGCGGTCGGACCCTTCTCGCAGTTCAGCGCCTTGGCCAGGATGCGGGCCGCCGTGGTCTTGCCGACGCCGCGGATGCCCGTGAACAGGTAGGCGTGGCCGACCCGCCCGGTCGCGATGGAGTTCTTCAGGGTGGTGGTGACGTGCTCCTGCCCGACGACCTCGTCGAAGGTCTGGGGCCGCCACTTCCGCGCGATGACCTGGTAGGACATCCGGGCATCCACCAGGGAGAAGGGGATGGAATGCCGGGACAGGACACCCGCAACGATACTTACCGTTGCTTCCTTCCGGACCTGGCGGGGTTGGGCACCGCGGCGCCGTCCCGTCCCGGCGACGCAGTTTGTACCATCATCCTTCGGGGGATGCAAGCACGACATGGCGACCGTTCGCGTCCAGCCGGCCCGCGGCGATCCGGCGTGCCAGGAAGGGCGCCCGGGTGCAGGCCTCCAGGGCCTCGCCCCGCGGGGGCCCGGACTCCCATCGACGACGCAGTTCCACGATCGCGTCGTCCAGCGTGAACGAGGGCGCGAAGGCCGGCAGGAGGACGGGGAGGCGCACCGACCGCACGCGGAACGAGGCGCCCCCCCCGGGACCGGGCGGACGCCGCACGACCTCGATGCCGGGGAAGGCCCGGGCCACGCGAAGCACCATCTCCGCCACCCGGTGGTTCATCGCCTCGGTGCACGCGTTCACGACGGGTCCGTCCAGGCGGTCCAGCGGCGCGACCGCCGCGTCCGCCAGCAGCCGCGCCACGTCCCTCACGTGGCCCAGCGGACGCCACTGCCGGCCGTCGCCGTGCAGTTCCAGCGGCCCGCCGGCCACGGCGCGACGCACCAGGCCGTTGACCGCCAGGTCCAGCCGCAGCGACGGCGCGTCGCCGTACAGCGTGGGCAGGCGGACCACCAGGACCTCGAAGCCCGGCCCCCGGCGGGCCAGCACCTCGGCCTCGGCCGCGATCTTGGACCTCCGGTAGACGGTGACCCCCTCCATCGGCGAGGACTCGTCGCTCCAGGCATCGCCCGCCGGGGCATACGCGCCCGCGGTGGACACCAGCACGAACCGGGAGACGCCCGCGTCACGCGCCGCATCGGCCAGCCGCGCGGTGCCGGCGACGTTGACCTCGCGCGCGGCGTCCGGGAAGGCCTCGCCCAGCGGGTCGGTCGAGTAGGCCGCCGCGTGCAGCACGACCCCGACCCCGCGCAGGTCGCCCGCCGCCACGTCCCGCACGTCCAGGCGCATCTCGACGTCGGGCTCCGGGAGGGCCGGCCCGCCCTCGGCGTCGTACAGGCCGCAGTCCAGGCCCGCCGTGCGCCAGCCCCGCGCCCGGCACTCCGGCACGAGGCACGAGCCCAGGTACCCCCGGGAGCCGGTGACCAGCACGGTGCCTGGCGGGTTCATGGCGTCATCCCTCCCGACGGGGCGGCGGCCAGCCGGCGCCCGATCTCGTGCAGGTCCCCGGCATCCATCGGGAACAAGGCCAGGTCGACCCCCGGCACCCGGATGCCGATCCGTTCCGCGGACTGCGCGCTGTAAGGGCGGTTCGGGAACGAGGCGGACGCGACGGCCCGCCCTCCCAGCACATCGGAGGCGACCCGGCAGGAGGGCAGGAAGGTGTCGGGATGCACCGCCCGGTAGCACTCCAGCCCCTGGTAGAAGTACAGCGGCACGTTCGAAGGCACCCCTTGCCGCGCCGCGTCCTGGACGGATTCCACCTCGACCTGCCGGCCCGCCGGCCAGGCCGTTCCGACCCACAGGTCCCGCGTCCGGAACACCCGGTGGATCTCCCTGGGGGGGATCTTCGCGTCGGGGCCGAAATCCACCACGTCCCCCGGCACGAGGATCAGCGCCCGATCCGGCAACCGCGTCACGGCGTCGCGCACGAACCGGAACTCCCGCTGGGAATCGAAGTCGGTGTCCGCGTAGCAGGATCGATGCGTGCCCAGCGGGCTCAGCAGGACCAGGCCGGCCGCGCCCCAGGCGACGGCGGGCACCCGGATGCGCCCGGCCAGTCCGCCCGCCACGCGGAAGGCCCCGAGGCCCACGGAAACGGAGACCACTCCCGCGAACAGCACGTGGTGCCGCAACCCCTCCAGCGGCGCGATGCCCGTCCCCACCTCGCGCGTCAGGTAGTGCCCGAACCACGGCAGCAGGGCCAGGAACACCGCCATCGGGGCGTGCCGGGCGGCCGGGAGCGACCGGGAGGGCACCACCGACGCCAGCCAGGCCAGCAGGAACGGCAGCGGGAACACCCCCAGCCCCAGCAGCCACTTCGGGAACAGCCGCTCGTCCGGCTGCTGGCCGAAGGGCCAGGTGACGTGCAGTTCGTAGAACGGCAGGGCATCGGGCCTCACCGCCTGGGGCACCCAGGGGGAGTTCGGCCAGGTCACCCACGCCACCGCGACGCAGATGCCCGCCAGCGTCCAGCCGACCACTCGCCGCACCGCGTCCTCGGCGAGCCCCCGGGGCCAAGACGACCCGGCAGCCCGGCCGGAATCCCACGCGATCAGCAGCGTGGCGGCGAGGAACGCGGCGGCGGGGATCAGCATGCCGGAGGCCTTGGCGGCGTTGTCGGCGACGGCAAGGGTCTGCCCGAGGACCGTCCACAGGAACGGGGCGGTCGCGAGGGCGGCGACCAGCACCCACGGCAGCAGGCGCCGCACGGCCGGCCAGCCCCCGTTCCGGAACGTCACGACCGCCAGCATCGCCAGCACGACCGGCGCAGCGCCCAGGCCCTCCAGGCGGGTCTGAACGAACAGGGCCATCGACAGGACCAGCAGGGCCGCGTCGATCGGGCGACGCCCCTTTGCGGCGTCCAGCGCGTGCACGAATACCAGCGCCAGCAGCGCGGACGCCGGGACCTCCAGCCCCAGGCCGTTGGCGAACAGGATCGCGACCGGGCTGGCGACGAAGGCAAGGCCGGCCAGCACCCCGCCCGCGCGACGACCCGACAGCCTCTGGCCCAGCAGGTAGACGGGCACCGCGACCAGTGCGCCGGTGACGGTGGTCGCCGCGAACGCGAGATCCAGCGAGGGGCCAAAGGCCTGGAAGGCCACGTACAGCAGGCCGCGCCAGGCCGGCGGGTACGTGACGTCCAGTTGCGACCCGAGGCCGGCGCGGGCCCATTGCTGAAGGTCGGCAACGTGCGTCAGGTCGCCGTTCGCGACCCCGATCGGGACCCGATCGGACGACGCCCAGCGCACCGCGAAGGCCAGCAGCGCCAGGCCCGCAGCGATCGCGGCATCCAGCGGCCGCCGCCGGACCCCCGTCGCGACGCGCACCACCAGCAGCGCCAGGTACAGCATCATCAGGGCGGTCGCGGCGACGTTGACGAAGGCGTGCAGGCGCGACGCCCCGATCGGGGGGGGGCCGGCCCCGGCCGCAAGGGCCGGGAAGGCCGCACCGATCCCCGCCGCCAGCAGGGCCAGCGCCGGCACGATCGGTTTCGCCCCTTTCGGCATCCATCGCATCGGGCGGTATGCTACCACGCCGTCACCCGCGCGCGTCCTTGTGAAGACGGCTTCGCGTCGCTACACTTGCGTGTCACCGCGCCCAGGAGACACCCGGTGCACGTGCTGGGCCTGAACATCAGCGGGTACATCTCGTCCGCGGCGCTGGTCCGGGATGGCGCCCTGCTGGCCGCGACCCCCGAGGAGCGCCTCTCGCGGGTCAAGCGCGACCGGACGTTCCCGAACCTGGCCATCCGGGACTGCCTGCACCGGTCGGGCCTCCGGCCGGACGACCTGGACGCCGTGGCGATCGGCTGGAACCCGGAACGCAACCTGGGCCGCGACCTGCGCCTGCTGAACGAGTCGAACCGGCTGCGCGCGAAATACTATGCCTACGTGCCGAACGCGATGGCGGGCGTGCTGGGCGACGCACCATCCGGGACGTCCGAACAGAGCCTGCTGGGCCGCCGGCTGATCTACGTCGACCACCACCTGGCGCACGCCGCTTCGGCCGCGTTCACCAGCCCCTTCCAGCGCGGTGCCGTCGTCACCATCGACGCCTTCGGCGAGGAGGACTCGCTGACGATCGGCCGGTTCGCCGGCAACCACATCGACGTGCTGGACCGCGTCCGGTTCCCGCACTCCGTCGGCGCGTTCTACTCGTACTTCACCGAGTTCCTGGGCTTTTCGCAGGATTCCGAGGAGTACAAGGTCATGGCGCTGGGCGCCTACGCCGACGCCGACCGCGGCCGCGCCCTGCTGGACCGCGTGAAGACGACCTACCACGTCGGCAGCCGGGACGGCCGGGTGCGGTTCGAGATGGACCTGCCGCGGTTCGACCACTACCTGTTCCACCGCGCGCACGAGTTCGGGCCGCTGGCCGAGGTGCTGGGGGTATCGCCGCGGCGCCGCGAGGACGAACTGGGCCCCGACCACTTCGCGCTGGCGTGGGCCCTGCAGGCCGCGTTCCAGGACATCGTGGACACGGTGCTGGCGCACGCCCGCGAGGTCACGGGCGAGACGGACGTGGCGCTGGCCGGCGGCTGCTTCATGAACTCGCTGGCCAACGGCCGGCTGGAGCGGCCCGGCGCGCCGTTCGCGAACGTCCACATCCCGGCCTGGCCCGACGACAGCGGGACGGCGATCGGCGCGGCCCTGTACGCGTCGCTGCACGACACCGACCTCCCGCGCGCCTTTGTGCGACATGCCTTCCTCGGCCCGGCCATCGATCCGGCCGAGGCCGAGGCCGCGCTGCGCCTGCGCAAGGTGCCGTTCTGCAAGGTCGCCGATCCTGCCGAGGCCGTCGCCGGGATGGTGGCGGACGGCGAGATCGTCGGGTATGCCAACGGCGCGATGGAGTTCGGCCAGCGGGCGCTGGGCCACCGCAGCATCTTCGCCGACCCGCGCGACCCCGAGGTCCGGGACAAGGTGAACCGCAACGTGAAGCGTCGCGAATGGTTCCGGCCCTACGCGGCGTCGATCCTGGCGGACCGCGTGCAGGACGTCTTCGACGCGCCGGCCGGCTTCCGGTCCGACGTGATGGAGAAGGTCCGCCCGGTGCGCCCCGACTGGGCCCGGCGGATCGGCGGCCTGCTGCACGCCGACGGCACGGTGCGCGTGCACACCGTCGACGACGAGACGGATCCCCAGACGGCGGCCGTGCTGCGAGCCTTCGACCGCCGCACCGGCGTGCCGCTGATCCTGAACACCTCTTTCAACGTCGCCGGCATGCCCATCGTGTGCAGCCCGGCCGACGCCATCGGCTGCCTGTTCGAGTGCGGCATGGACAGCCTGGTCGTGGGCGACGTGCAGGTCCGCAAGGCGTCGTTCGGCGGCCCGGGGAGCGAGCGGTGAACGTCCTGCTGCTGAACCCGGTCCTGCGCGACGGCACCCGCAGCCTGCGCGTCGGCCGCTGCCAGGGCAAGGTCATCGTCGGCCTGTGGCCCAACGTCGAGCACGGCATCCTGTCGTCGCTGCTGAAGGCCGACGGCTTCGCGGTCACGCTGATCGACGCGAACTTCGAGGGCCTGTCGTTCGAGGCGATGCTGGCGCGCGCCGTCGCGGTGCGGCCGGACATCGTGCTGATCCTGTCCATCACCGCCGCGATCGACGACGACCGCGAGGTCGGCCGCCGGTTGCGCCAGGCCCTGCCGAGCGCCTGGACCGTCTTCTGGGGCACCCACGCGACCGTGATCCCCGAGGACTACCTGGGCCCGGATCGCACCGCGGTGATCCGCAGGGAACCGGACCTGTCCGGCCTGGGCATCTGCCGTGCGATTCGCGACGGCGCCACGACCTTCTTGGACGTCCCGGGCATCTCCTGGACGGAAGGCGGCGCGCCGCGGCACGCGCCCGACCGGCCGTTCCTGGCCGGCCTGGACGACCTGCCGATGGCGGACCACGCCGCGATGGGCACCGGCCGCCACCGGGCCGCCGACACCCGCCGCCCCTTCTCGCTGATCAAGACCTCGCGCGGCTGCCCGTTCAACTGCGTCTTCTGCACGACGCACGCCTTCCACGGCAACCGCTGGCGCCCCCGCTCGCCCGAGGCCATCGTCGAGGAGGTCCGGCACGTGGTCCGCACGACCGGCGTGAAGGACTTCTTCCTGCAGTCCGACGTGTTCAGCTTCGGCCGCGACTGGACGTTCGAGTTGTCCGAGCGCCTGTCCGCGTCGGACCTGAAGGTCACCTGGTTCTGCAACAGCCGCGTGGACACGGTGGACGCCGACCAGTTGCGCGCGATGAAGCGTTCCGGCTGCCGGCTGGCCGCCTTCGGGATCGAGTCCGGGTCCGACGACGTGTTGCAGGCCATCGGCAAGGGCGCCGACTCGGCCCGCGCCCGCGCAACGCTGGCCGCCTGCCGCGAGGTCGGCGTCCCCAGCCTGACCTACTGGGTATTCGGCCTGCCCGGCGAGACCCCGGCGACCATCGCGCAGACGCTGCGGTTCGTGGACGAGACGCGGCCCGACTACGCGCATTTCTACAGCCCGACGCCCTTGCCCGGCAGCCGGCTGTTCCAGCGGTATCGCATCGCCGAGAAGGTCCGGGCCGGCGAGGTCCGCTGGCCGGACTTCTTCCAGGGCGTCAGCACGGACTTCCTGGCGCCGACGGTCACCCGGCAGGACGTCGAGTCGGCCCTGAACCGGTCGTACCTGAAGTTCTACTCCGACCCGCGACGGCTGGCCCGCGAAGTCCTGCGCCTGCGCGACCCGGCCCAGTTGCTGGGCCGCCTGGAGACCGCCTGGAACATGGTCCGCAACTACGCGCTGAAGCGCTGAGGCAAGCGTTGGCCAGCAAGCAGCGATCCTCCGCGAGCCCTTCTCCCGGGACCCGGTCAGCATCCGCGGCGGGCACCCCCGCCCCCCCCCGGCGAGCGTCAACGGCGGGTGAAACCCGTCCGTTGCATGCGAGCCCACCCGGGCCGCCCCCCGGGTCGGCCCGGGTGGACTTCTACCACCACTCGCTGGGCCGCGACGAATGGCGCGCGGTGCGCCGCGTGATGGGCGGCCTGTTCCTGACGACCGGTCCCGAAACCGCCGCGCTGGAGAAGGAGATGGCCGCCTTCCTGGGCGTGCCGGACACCGTGGGCGTCTCCTCCTGCACCGAGGCGATGTTCCTGTCGCTGGTCGCCCTGGGCGTCGGCCCCGGCGACGAGGTGATCACGACCCCCACGTCGTTCGTGTCCACCGCGAACAGCATCATCCGCACCGGCGCGACCTGCGTCTTCGCGGACGTCGAGCCCGGCACCGGGAACCTGGACGTGGCCGCGGTCGAGGCCGCCCTCACGCCGCGCACGAAGGCCGTGATCCCCGTCCACCTATACGGCCACATGGCCGACATGCGGGCGCTGCGGGCTCTGGCCAACCGGCACCGGCTGCACCTGGTCGAGGACGCGGCGCACTGCTTCGAGGGCGTGCGCGACGACGCCCGGCCGGGACAACTGTCCGACACCGCCTGCTTCTCGTTCTACGCCACGAAGAACCTGACCTGCGGCGAGGGCGGCCTGGTCGCCTGCCGCGCCCCGGACCTGGCCGCGCACCTGCGCCGCCTGCGCCTGCACGGCATCGACCGCGACGCCGCCACCCGGCACGGACTGGTCTACCGGCACTGGGACATGCTGGAACTGGGCTACAAGGCGAACATGAATGACCTGCAGGCGGCGATCCTGCGGCCCCAGTTGCCGAAGGTGCAGGCGAAACTGGCCCGTCGCCAGCACCTGGCCCGCCGCTACGACCGCGCCTTCGCGGGCCTGCCGGGCGTGCAGGTCCCCGAGGTGCGCCCCGGCGTGGTGCACGCGCGCCACCTGTACACGATCCAGGTCGATCCCGCCCGACGCGACGAGGTCCTGGCGGGCCTGCAGGCGCGAGGCATCGGCGTCGCGGTGAACTTCCGCCCCATCCACCTGATGACCTGGTGGCGCGAGCGCTTCGGGTACCGCGAGGGAGCCTTCCCGAACGCCGAGCGCCTGGGCGCGTCCACGATCACGCTGCCGTTCTATCCCGGCCTGCGCCGCGACGCGCAGGACCGCGTCGTCCAGGCCGTCCGCGAGGTGGTCCTTGGCGGATGATCCCGTCCTGATCGCCGGCGCCGGGGCCTCGGGCCTCGGGGCGGCGCTGGGCCTGTCGCGCCGCGGCGTCCGCAGCCGCGTGGTCGACGTGCGTCCCGTCCCGGGCGGCATGGCGGCCGGCTGGACGCGGGACGGCCTGCCCCTGCGCCCCGGCATCCACCTGCTGCACGCATCGCAGGACGACCTGCGCCCGCTGGTCGAGGACCTGGTCTCCGTGATGGGGCCGCAGGTCATCCGCGTCCGGCCGGTGTCGCAGGTCCACTTCCTGGACCGTTTCCTGGACTACCCGCTGCGCAAGATGCAGGCGATCGCTGCGATGGGTCCGGTGCGATCGGCGAGGGTCTTCCTGTCGGCCGCCTGGTGGCGCACCCGGGCCCAGGTCCGCATCGCGCTGGGGCGTCCCGCGCCCGACTCGTTCGAGACCGTGATCCGCGAGGCGGTCGGCGACGTGCTGTACCGCCTGTTCTTCAAGGACTACACCGCGAAGGTCATCGGCATCGACACCGCCCACCTGGCCGGCGAGTGGGCGCGCCGCCGCGTGCCGCTGCCGCAGGGCCGCCACCTGCTGCGCAACCTGATGCCCTGGTACCGGCCCGATACGATCGACCATGCCCACTCGCCGTTCCACCGGCTGCAGGTGACCGGGCCGGACGGCATCGACCTGCTGTTCGATTCGATGCTGCGCGCCACCGACGGCCACGCCGTCTTCGAGGGCGGCACGGCCCTGCACCGGCTGGACATCCACGGCGGGCGCGTCCGGTCCGCCGTGCTGCGGCGCACCGACGGCACCGAGGTGCCCGTCGACGCCCCGCGCGTCGTGTCGACGATGCCCCTGACCGAGCTGCTTGCCCGCCTGGACCCGCACCCGCCGTCCGACATCATCGCGCTGGGGCGGCGGCTGCGGTACCGCGGGCTGGTCTTCGTGCACCTGGTGCTGCGTCGCCCGCCGCTGCTGCCGACGCACTGGACCTACTTCCAGGACGGCGGCCTGCCCTTCAACCGCGTGTCGGAGTACGGCGCGATCCTGCCCGGCCTGTACGGCCGCGATCGCACCGTCGTCTGCTGCGAGCTGGCCGGCGACCCCGGCGACGCGCTGTGGGAGTCCGACCTGCCGACCCTGACGCGCCAGTGCATCAACGGGCTGCAAAGGGTGACCGGCCTGCCCGTCGGGGACGTCCTCGAAGCCTCCCACGTGCACCGCGAGCGGCACGCCTACCCCGCGTGGCACCTGGGCTACCAGGACGACCTGGCCCGGCTGCTGGCGTGGGTGGACGGCATCGAGGGGCTGGTCACGACAGGGCGCCAGGGCCGGTTCGACTACCTGAACCTGGACCAGAGCATCGCCAAGGGCATGGCCGCCGCCGCCCGGATCTGACCCGCGTCGCGCCGGGTCACTCCGGCCGCAGCACGATCACCTTCGAGTTCAGTTGCCAATGCAGGGGGGGGAACGCCTCCAGCAGGGCCGTCGCGACCGACGAGACCGTGCCGCCCAGGCGCCTTTCCAGCGCGCGCCGCACGTGCGTGACGACGTGGTAGGAGATCCGGAAGCCCGCCTTCCGTACCGCCCGGTGGAACGCCCAGGCGTCGATGTCGTGGTGCGACCCGGCCTCGGCCGAGGGTTGCGGCTGGATCCACTGGCGCAGCGAACTGAACTCCTCGTTGGCCAGCGCCACCAGGCCGCCCGCGCGCAGCACGCGCCGGCACTCGCGAAGCGTCACGGCAAGGTCCGGCGTGTGGTGAAGCGAGGCATTGAACACCACCTGGTCGAACGTCCCGTTCGCGAACGGCAGGCGGGTCATCGATTCCAGCACGCGGTCGAACCTCACCCCGTGGGCCCGCATCTGGATGTCGGCCGCGCCCAGCCCGCAGAAGGCGTGGTCGTTCACGTCCAGCGCGACGACCTGCCCGCCCGCCTCGGCCAGCAGCCGGCTGGACCAGCACGCCCCGGTCCCCACGTCCAGCGTGCGCGTGCCGGTCCCCAGCTTCAGGTGGCGCACCAGGTCCCGGAAGTCCCCCGCGAACTCGCGGTTGTTGGGCCACAGTTCGACCAGGCGTTCGGGGAAGCCCGCGATGATCTCCGGGTCGACCAGGCGCGGGTCGCCCACGTAGGTGTTCCGCTCGTACTCCAACTCGCTCTTCACGATCGGGTCGGCCATGCCGGCGCCCAGGCGCACGATCCCGTCCCGGACCTCGAAGGCGTGGCCGTCCGGCCCGTCGCAGGCCAGCGTCCCGGCACGCACCTCGACGTCGTCGCGCTGGACCGGGCCCTGGCACTTCATCGGGGCGCCGCACCGCGGGCACCGGAGTATCCCCGGCAGGTCGTCCAGCATGGCCCCTCGCTTCCCTTCCCTCGCGCAAGTCTCCGTGAGGATCGGCGGGGGGTCAAGGAATCGACGGCGCCCGGTCGTCACGCGATGCTTGACTCCGCGCCGGGACATTGGTATAAGTCCGCCTCGCCCGGGTGACCGGGTCCTTGACAGACGGGGCTGTAGCTCAGCTGGGAGAGCGCACGGTTCGCATCCGTGAGGTCGGGGGTTCGAATCCCCCTAGCTCCACCAAGAAGGCCGCCTTCGGGCGGCCTTCTTCGTATCCGCGGAGGAAGCCTTGCCGACCGACTGCAAGCCTCATCGGAACCCCGCTTCACCCGGCGGCTTCCTCTGGTTCCTGGGCGTCATCGGCGCCGCGATCTACTTCATCGGGAACGCGGAAGGCTTCTGGGCCGGCGTCCTGGGCTTCCTGAAGGCGCTGGTCTGGCCCGTCTTCGCCGTCTGGAAACTGCTGGAATTCCTGAAGGTGTGACCGCGACATGACCCGCACCCGGACCCAGGTCGCCCGGGGACTCGTGATCGCGGCAGGCGCGCTGGTGGCGCTGGCGCTTGTCGCCGGGGCCGCGTAACACCGACCGCTGGTGCGGCTGTACCGGGTCCTCCTCCTCTTCGACCCGGACCGCATCGCGCAGAACTTCCGGACGATGGGCGACACGTTCGACTCGCGGGTCGTGCACCGCGGGCCGACGCCTTCGCCCTACCGGCACGAGCCCGCGCCCCTGCCAGCGACCTACCCGTATCTGGTCCAGCCGCGGGACCTGGCCGCATTCCTGGACCGAACGGGCACGACCGGCCTGCTGGTGCTGGACGCCACGTTCCCGGAGGGGCGCCTGGCCGTGCTGGACGCGCAGACCGGGAAGGCCCTCTGGAACGTCACCAACCTGCCGGACACGGACGCGCGGTTCGGCCTCGCCTGCCGGTGAACGGCCGCGCCTGCCGGTGAACGGCCGCGCCCCGCTTCATGCGGCGCCGGTCATGACGGCCGACTCCATCGCGTGCAGGGTCTCGTAGGCCCGCGGGTCCAGTGGGTAGTCCCAGCAGCCGGTCCGGTGGACGATCCTCCCCCCGAATCCCGTCTTGAACCGGTACAGCCCCGCCAGCGAGTGGCGTGGATCGGGCCGCGGCGGGATGCCGCACAGGTCGTATCGCGCGCATCCCCGCGTTCGTGCCAGCCGGATCGCCGCCCACTGCACGGCCGCCGGGGCCATCAGGTCCCGGTGCCGGTCCGATGACGCCCCGTGCAGGTAGCTCGCGGTCCCGCGGCAGATCGACAGCACGGCGCCAGCCAGCAATTCCCCGTCCTTTTCCGCCAGCAGCAGCGCCGCCTCGGCCTCCGACCGGCCGGGCTGCGCACCGGCCAGCGCAGCGAAGTGCCGGGGGTCCATCGGCGTGAAGCCGTCGCGCGCCGCGGTCTGCCGGTACAACCCGTGGAACCGCGGCCACTGGTCCATCGGCACCTCGTGCACGTCGACGCCCTTCCGGGCAGCCAGCCGCACGTTGTACCGGGTCTTCGGGCGCATCGCCGCCAGCAGTTCCTCCTCGGAGCGGTCGAGGTCGATCACCACCGTGTCTGGCGGGTGCACGTCCACGGCCGACCGGCGCAGGTTCCAGCGCACGGTGCCGAAGTTCATCCGGATCTCCGCCAGCCGCGTGTCCGGAGCGCCCTTCCAGTGCCCCTCCTCGTCGTACAGCGACGGGTCCGACGCATACGCGGATTCCCACGGCAGGTCGAAGCGCAGGAACGCCACCGAGGGGTCCAGTTGCCCTCGCATCTCCTCGGACAGGGCCTCCAGGAAACGGCCGTAGTCGTCGGGCGGCGGGCCGTTCTCCGGGCCGTGCGGGACGTAGGCGACCGACAGCCCGTCCGTGACGGGCCGCGTCAGCACCAGCACGTCGCCCTCCGCCACCTGTGACCTGAAATCCACCGCCAGGGCCTTCCATCCCAGCCGCGCCTTGACCGCCCCCCAGTAGGAGGTCTGGTACAGGATGTCCGTGGGCAGCAGGGAGGCGGGCCGCTTCCGATTCGTCCGGATCTGCATGTCGATCCCTCCCGGGGCCAGCATCCTCGCGCCACAGGATGGCCCGTCAGGCCGCGTGGCGATATCGGGACGGGAAGGAATCGGGACGGCGAAAAACCTGATCCGCGCCTCATCCTATGGAGCATCCGGCGGAACGGCCGGTATCGGCCGTCAGCGCTCGCCCGGAGGCAGGTCCAGCGAGGTGATGCCCTCGCGGATCGCGTAGCGGGTCAGCGCGGCCACGCTGTCCAGGCCCAGCCGGGCCATGATGTTGCGCCGGTGGGTCTCGACGGTCTTGACGCTGACGTGCAGCCCGTGCGCGATGGCCCGCGCGGACTTCCCCTCCGCCAGCAGCTGCAGGACCTCGCGCTCCCGGGGCGACAGCTCGCGTGCGGGCCCCCCGGAAGGCGACGCGGCCCGGCGGGCGAAGTCCTCGACCACCAGCCCCGCCACGTTGGGCGCCAGGTACACGTGCCCTCCGGCGACGGCCCGCAGCGCCCGGGCCACCTCCTCGAAGGGCGAGTCCTTGGCCAGGTAGCCCGAGGCTCCGGCCTCCAGCATGCCCAGCACGTACCGTTTGTCCGTGTGCATCGACAGGCCGATGACGCGGACCCGCGTGTCCTCGCCGCGGATCTGCCGGGTGGCCTCCAGGCCGTTCAGCTCGGGCATCACGACGTCCATCACGACCACGTCGGGATGCAGCTTGCGGGCCAGGGCCACCGCCTCCCGCCCGTCCTGGGCCTCTCCCACCACCTCCAGGTCGGGCTCCTTGGAGGCCAGCGTCCTCAGGCCCTCCCGGAACAGCGTGTGGTTGTCGGCGATCAGGATCCGGATCTTCATGCCGCCTTCCCTCCCTTGCCCTTCCTGCGCCCCGCCGGCGGCAGAGGCACCCGGATCGCCACCCGCGTGCCGCACCCCGGCGCCGAGTCGATCTGCAGGCTCCCGCCCACGTACGCCAGCCGCTCGCGGGCGCTGAACAGGCCGAACCCCCCCGAGGTGGACGCCTTCGCGGCGCGGGTCGGGTCGAATCCCTCGCCGTCGTCCCGAACCGTCACCCGCAGCCAGCCGTCCTCGATGGCGGCCTCGACCTCCGCATGGCGGGCGCGGGCGTGCTTCACCGCGTTGTTCAGCAGTTCGGTGACCGACCGGAAGACCAGCGTGCGCACGTCGCCGTCCACCGGCAGGAAGGGCCGGTCGCAGCGCACTTCCACCGGCAGCCCCAGGTGCCCCCGCACGTGATCCGCCAGCCACTCCAGCGCGGAAGCCAGCCCCAGCTCGTGCAGGATCGGCGGGCTGATCTCGAAGGACAGGGCCCGCGTCTCCTGCATCACCTGCGCCACCAGGTCGCCCAGTTGGTCCAGCAGGCGGTTGTCCGCATCCTCCCTCGCAACCCCGCGCAGGTTCTCCAGCTTCAGCTTCAGGACCGCCAGGCTCTGCCCGATGCGGTCGTGCAGGCCCACCGCCAGGTCCCGTCGCTCGCGCTCCTCCGTCATCGACAGCTGGGCCGCCAGCGACCGCAGCCGGTCCTGGTATTCGGCCAGCTCCCGCTCGGCCTCCTTCAGGTCGACGATGTCCTCGACCCGCTCGGCCACGGCGCGCAGCAGCCTTTCCTCCTCGGGCAGGAACGGCGCCGTCCCCTTGCCCGGCGGCCGCGCGGAATAGGCGATCTCGACGAAGCCCTCCTCGCTGCCCCGGCGTTCGACCCGGGCCCGCTGGCTCCACGGCGTCTCGACGAACCCGGGACTGGTGAAGGTCTGCCCGTCCCACCCGATGCGCGCCTGCGCCAGGTCGGGGTACTGCCAGGCGCGGGGGATCTCCCGCACGACCCGCTGCAGCAACTCCGGCAGGGTCGCCGCACGGTCCCCCAGCATGCGCGACAGCGAGAGGAGGCAGTCCAACTCTTTCACCCGCTCGGCCAGGTCCGCGGTCCGGGTGCGCAGGCGCAGGTCGGCCTCCTTCCGGCGCAGCCGCTCGCGTTCCAGGCGCGCGACCTTCCGTTCCAGGGCCCGGACGTGCGCATCCTCCCGGGAAATGTCGTCCTTCATGACTCGCGCTCCTGTCGGGATGCTAGCACGAACCGGCGCGCCTCCCGGCCGCCGGGAAGGCGGTCAGGCCACGGCCAGCGGGCCCGGGCGGTCGGAGAACATCACCTCGCCCAGGGACGCCAGGGCGTGGCACAGGGTCGAGGGCGCAGCCAGCGTGACGATGCGGAAGTGGTGGGTGCCCGGACGCTGTCCGAAGCCGCTGCCCGGGACCGTCAGGACGCCGGTCGCCCGCAGCCAGGCCAGCACCACGTCCGCGTCGGTCTTGTACCCCCCGAAGGCCGGGTGGTCCAGGTGCAGTCGCGGCATTGCATAGAACGCCGCCTCGGGAGCGGCCAGCGACACGCCGGGAAGGCGGCGGACCGTCTGCCCCACCGCCTCCGCCCTTTCCTTCAGCGCAGCCCGGAACGCCAACAGGTGCTCCTGGCTGCCCTGCAGCGCGGGCCGCACCGCCCACTGCTGCGGGGCGGGCGCGCACAGCCGGGCGTTGGCCAGCTTGTGGACCGCCGCGACGTAGTCGCGCATCAAGTGCGCGTTGTGGAAGACCGCCCACCCGATGCGCGCGCCGGGCAGCAGCCAGTTCTTCGACAGGCCGTTCAGGGTCACCACCGGGACGTCGTCCCCGGCCCACCGGGCGGCGGAGGGAACGGGGCCCTCGACGTTGAAGGCCAGCCGGTCATAGACCTCGTCGCAGATCAGCAGCAGGTTGTGGCGGCGGCAGAATTCCATGGCCCCGCGCAGTTCGCCTTCGTCCATCACGTGCCCGGTGGGGTTCCCGGGGTTGATCAGGACCAGGGCGCGTGTCCGGCCGCACCAGTTCGCCTCCAGCTCGCCGACGTCCAGCGCCCAGCCGCGATCCTCGTCCAGCAGGTAATCGCGCCCGGTGCCGCCGATCTCGCCCAGCACCGCCCGGTACAGCGGATAGCCCGGCGAGGGCAGCAGGATCTCGTCCCCCGGGTCCACCAGGGCGGACAGCAGGAACCGGATGGCCTCGCTGAGCCCCGCCGTCACCAGCACGTCGTCGGCTTGCACCGGCCGCCCGCGCGCCTGCCAGTCGGCCGCCACGGCCTCCCGGGCCTCGGGCAGCCCCGCCGACGGGGCGTATTCGTAGCGGTGGTCCGCCCACGCCTTCCGCACCGCCTCCACCAGGTGCTCCGGTGCGCGGAACCCCCCGACGGCCGCGGGATCGCCGATGTTCAACAGGGTCAGGGACAGGCCCGAGGCCTTCGCCTTCTCGGCCTCGGCCAGGATGTCGCGGATGGCGTACCGGACGTTCTGCATCCGGGTGGCCGACCGAATCTGGGTCTTCATGGGACTCCTCCATGACAGGCGGGGTTCACGTCGCGACCGCCGGGACGCCCGCGCCGGCGGCGGGCTTCGCGGCGGCGGCATCGACCGCCTGCCTCAACCCCTGGACCGTCTCCAGCGCGTCCCCGAACAGCAGGGTCGTCTGCGACTGCCGGTACAGCGGGTTCTCGACGCCCGAATAGCCGGGGCGGGCGTCGAGGTTGCACACGGCCACGTGGCGGGCCGTGTGGGCCATCAGGATCGGCATCCCGGACAGGGGAGTGCCCGGAGTGTGGATCGCGGCGGGGTTGACGACGTCGCAGGCGCCCACCACCAGGACAAGGTCGGTGTCCGGGAAGTCCCGGTTCACGTCGTCCATCTCGCACAGCTTCTCGTAGTCCACCTCGGCCTCGGCCAGCAGCACGTTCATGTGCCCCGGCATGCGGCCGGCGACCGGGTGGATGGCGAAGCGGACCTCCTTGCCCATCTCCTCCAGGCGCCGGGTCAGCTGGACGACGGCGAACTGGGCCTGGGCCAGCGCCATGCCGTAGCCGGGGACGACGATGACACGCCGGGCGCCCAAGGCGACCCGGGCCACGTCGTGAAGGCGATCGGCGAGGGGACGGTCGTCCGCAGCCTTGACGGAGGCCAGTGGCGTCCCCGGCGCAGCGGAGGATGTGGGCCCCTCCGCTGCCGGGGACGCGGCCGGGACCGCAGAAGGGGATCCCGATCCGGTGGCGGGCCTCGCCGCGCCCGTGGCACCCAGGAAGATGTTGGCGAGGCTGCGGTTCATGGCCTTGCACATCACGTGAGTCAGGATCGAGCCCGACGAGGCGACGGTGGCGCCGCAGGCGATCAGCAGGCGGTTCTGGATGATGACGCCGCAGAACGCCGCGGCCAGGCCTGCCGTGGCGTTCAGGAACGAGATGAGGACGGGCATGTCCGCCCCGCCGATGCGCATGGCGAACAGCACGCCGAAGGACGCCGACAGGACCACCAGCAGCCCCACGCCGATGGCCAGGGCCGGCCCGTCGAACGTCGACGAGGCCACCGACAGGCAGACGATGGCGATCGCCAGGGTGGCCAGCAGGCTGTTGTGCCCCCCCAGCCGGGTGGGCGCCTGGCGAATCCGGTTGTCCAGCTTGGCGGCCGCCAGCAGGCTGCCGCTGAAGGTGGCCGCGCCGATCGCCAGGCCCAGGTACCCGGAGGCCTTCCCCACCGCGCCCAGTTCGCTCCCGCCGTGGACCAGTTCCAGGGCCGAGATCAGGAAGGCCGCCACGCCGCCCATGCCGTGCTGCAGCGCCACCATGCCCGGGATGCGGGTCATGTCCACCCGCAAGGCCATCCACACCCCCACCAGGCCCCCCGCCGCGGTCCACAGGGCCACGGTGATCGGGTCGGTCACGCCGTTCCGCACCAGCACCAGCAGGATGGCCGCCGCCAGCGCCAGCCCGGCCGCGTGGTTCCCGAAGCGCGCCCCCCGCGGGGTGCGGAACCGGGAAATCCCGACGACCAGCATCGCGATCACGGCGAGGTCCACCAGGACGTTCATCGCGTCGTTCATCTCAAACCCTCGACTTCGTGCCGGCGCCCGGCGACCGGAACATGCGGACCATCCGGTTCGTGATCGCGTAGCCGCCCAGCAGGTTGAAGGCCGCGGTGGCCAGCGCCAGGCCGCCCAGGACCCGCGTGGTCCCGTCCACGTCGCCCGCGAACAGCAGGAACGCGCCGAGGATCGTCACGGCCGAGATGGCGTTGGTCATCGACATCAGCGGCGTGTGCAGCAGGGGCGGAACCCTGGAGATCAGCACGTAGCCGATGGCGAACGACAGCCCGAAGACCAGCAGCATCAACGTCAGGTCCAGCATGGCGTCACGCCTCCCCCATGGCCTGCAGCGCCGCGCGGTGGTGGATCTTCCGGTCCATCGTCACCAGCGAGCCGCGGACGATCTCGTCGTCCAGGTCCGGCGCCGCGCGCCCCTTGAACAGGTTCTCGACGTACCGGTAGAGGTTCTCGGCGTACAGCCACGTCGAGTGCACGGGCAGACGGCCCGGGATGTTCTGGATCCCGCCGACGGTCACGCCGTACATGACGATGTCCTCGCCGGGGCGGGTCAACGCGCAGTTGCCCCCCTGGTCGATCGACACGTCGACGATGACCGACCCGGGCTGCATCGCCTGGACCATCTCGTCGGTCACCAGCACGGGGGCCTGCTCGCCGGGGACCAGGGCGCTGAGGATGGTGATGTCCGCCTTCGCCAGGACCGGCGCCAGGGCCTCCTGCTCGCGAGCCAGCCAGTCCTCCGGCAGGGCTCTCGCGTACCCGCCCTCGCCCATGGCCAGGTCCGGCGGGACCTCGAACCCCTCGACCTTCGCGCCCAGGCTCTGGGCCTCCTTGCGGGCGGCGTCGCGGATGTCCCAGGCGTGCACGATGGCGCCCAGCCGCTTCGCCGTCGCGACGGCCTGCAGCCCGACCACGCCGGTGCCCACGACCAGCACCTCGGCGGGCTTGATGGCGCCGATGGCGGTGCCGATCATCGGCACGAACTTCGGCAGGTGGCGCGCAGCGTCCAGCATCGCCCGGTAGCCGGTGCAGGTGCTCATCGAGGTCAGCGCGTCCATGGACTGCGCCCGCGTGATGCGCGGGATCCCGTCCATCGTGAAGGCGGTGATGCCGCGGTCGCGCAGCTTCCGCACCATCTCGTGACTTTCGGGGGCCGCGGGATGCAGGAAGGTCACCAGGATGCAGCCGGCGGGCATCATGTCCACCTCGTGCTTCCCGGCGGCGGCGTTGAACATCGGCTGCTTGACCTTCAGGATCAGGTCGCCCGAGTTGAACAGTTCCTGCACGCTGTTCACGACGCACGCCCCGGCGGCGCGGTAGTCGTCGTTGCCGGCGAAGATCCCGGCGCCGGCGCCGGACTCCACGAACACCTCGTGGCCCAGCTTCCGGAACTTCTCGACGGTCTGGGGGGTGGCCGCGACGCGGCGCTCGTTGGCCATGATCTCCCTGGGGATCGCGATGCGCATGGTGTTCCTCCGATGGGTTTGCCGGGGCCCCGACGGCCCCGTCCGTCCTACTGGATCTCCGCCGTCAGCCCGGTCAGCCGATCGGCCAGGCGCTCCAGGCGCTCCGACAGGTCGCCCGCCCTTTCGAACCGCCACTCGTGCGTCCAGGGCGAGGCCAGCCCGTTCGTCCACGCCTCGCCGAGGAAGCCGCAGCCGAGCGGGCCCGGTGCCACGTACAGCCACTGCCGTGCCGCGGAATTTCGTGGCGCCGGCTGCGACTCGCGCTGCAGCACCTCGAATCCGCGCGCCAGGGACAGTCCCTGGCTGGATCGCAGGTGCCACTCGTCCAGCGGGCCGTCCGGCCCCGCCCCTTCCGCCAGGTCCAGCGTGACCACCACCGAGGTGCCGCTGGCCCACGCCAACAGGACCGACGCGCTGCGGGTCCTGACGCCATCCTCCAGGGCCGGCTCGGTGCGGGTCGCCACGCCCAGCAGCGGCGTCGCCGCTTGCAGACGCGAGCGGTCGTCGCCGTTCGGCGCGGCCTTCCTCCCCGGCCTCTCCGTCCCCGAGTGCCCGTCCAGGTAGCGCGGCAGGTGCATCACGGTGATCAGTTCGCGCGGCGGGTGATCCGCCCGCGCGAGCCGGCCGAAGCTGCTGCGGCGGCCCTCCGGCGGGATCTCCACCGCGATGGGCTCCCGGCCGGGCAGCGGGAAGTCGCAACGCACCAGTTCCTGGAAGCGGGCGACCAGGACCTCCTGGCCGGCCCGGAGCACCGCCTTCATGGGGGTCGGCGTCCTGATGAAGCCGTTCTGCATCTCGTCCCTCCCTGCAACAACCGGATCGCGGGCAGCCCTGCCGCCCGTCCAAGGCTCACGATGCCGGCGGCCGGGGATTCCGGGAATCGGGACACGGAGGATTCGGATCGGGCGGCGAGCGGAATCCGGGTTCAGGGGAAGGAGGTCGGTCCGATCAGTCAAAGGTGGAGACGGGACCTTCCGTACGTTCGGGGACATGCCCCAGCGCCTCCTCGACGGCCCTGCCCAGCGCGTCCAGGTGGTAGGGCTTGCGCAGCACGCCGACAAAGCCGTGCGCCCGGTAGTCGGCCAGGACCGGCTGGTCCGCGTAGCCGCTGGAGATGATCAGGCGCGCCGAGGGGTCCATTTCGAGGATCTCCCGGGCCGCCTGCGCGCCTCCCATGCCGCCGGGCACGACGCAGTCCAGGATTGCCGTGTCGAACCGCGGGCCGGCGGAGAGCGCCTCCCGCCACGCCTCCACCGCCACGGCACCATCCGAGCAGACGTGCGGGTTGCACCCGATCGCGGCCAGCATCTCCCGCGCGACCCCCAGCACCTCCGGGTGGTCGTCCATGACCAGCACGCGGCACCCGGCGACCGCCCTCGCCACGCGGGGCGCCTGCCGGACCGGGGGCTCGGCCGGAACCCCCGCCGCGGGGACGTACATCCGCAGCGTCGTGCCGCGCCCCGGCTCCGACTCGATCGCCAGGCGCCCCGAGTGCCGGCGCACGATCGAGTAGGTCGTGGGCAGGCCCAGCCCCGTCCCGTCGGGGCGGGTCGTGAAGAACGGGTCGAAGACGCGCCGCAGGTCCTGGGGAGCGATGCCGACGCCCCGATCCTGGACCGAGATGCGGACCCACCGGCCGGCCGGGATCGCCACCCCGGCATCCTCGAACGGTTCGGCGGCCTCGACGTTGTCGGCCCTCACCGTCACCACGCCGCCTCCCGGCATGGCCTGGTGGGCGTTCAGCAGCAGGTTGTTCAGGGCCTGGTACAACTGGCCATCATCCGCCAGGGCCGGCCACGTCCCGGGGGCGACGTGGACCTCGCACCGCGCCGACTTCAACCCCGCGAACAGCGAGGCGCACTCGGCGATCACGCCGGCGACGTCCGTCGAACGCAGGACCGGGCTGCCCCCCCGCGCGAACGTCAGCAGTTTCTGGGTCAGTTCGCGGGCCCGCCTCCCGGCCGCCTCCGCCTCGGCCAGCTTGCGCCGCGGGGCGCTGCCCTCCGGCAGTTCCAGGCCGGCCATCTCGATGTATCCCAGCATCGCCATCAGCAGGTTATTGAAGTCGTGCGCGATGCCGCCTGCCAGCAGCCCGACCGACTCCAGCTTGCTGGCCTTCAGCAGTTCCTCCTCGATGCGGCGCCTCACCGTGACGTCGCGCAGGACCAGCACGAACCCCGCCTGAGTCCCGTCGGGGTTCTGCACCGCCGTGGCGACGCAGGTGGCCAGTCGCCGATCGTGCTCCGGCCCGACCAGGAAATCGGCCGCGACCTCGGATTCCGAGGGGGGCGCCGCCCGCGCCAGCGGGTCGGGAACGCGCACCTGCGTCCGCGCATCCCGCATCGGCAGCACCTCGTCCAGCGGCCGGCCGATCGCGTCCGCCTCGGTCCGGCCGGCCAGGAGTTCGGCGACCGGGTTCATCAGGCAGACCCGCCCGGCGACGTCGACGGCCACGATCCCGTCCGCCACGGCGCGCAGCGTCGCCCCCAGCCGCTCCTCCGCCCGGCGGCGTTCCTCGATCTCGCTGCGCAGCCGCTGCGTGTCGCGCAGGTCGCGCACCACGACCGCCAGGGCGATCGGATCCCCGTCGTCGTTGCGGATGGCCGAACCGGAGACCGCCGCCGGCAGCGGCCCCACTTCCCGCGTGACCAGTTCCACCTCGACGCAGGGCCCCGGCGGCGACGCGTCGCGCATGGCCTCCAGCGCCGCCCGCAGCCCGGACGGGTCGGCCGCGAACCGATCGAGCGGCTGCCCCTCCAGATTCTCCCCGGGGCGCGCCAGCATCCGGGCCGCGACCGAGTTCGCCTGCAGCACCCTCCCCTGCGGGTCCACCAGCAGCAGCATGTCCCGCAGGCTGGCCAGGACCTGGTCCAGCGCCAGCGACGGCGTGACGGCCATCAGGCGGTGCCGGAAGATCGCCCACGCGAAACCCACCGCCACGATCAGGCCGGGCACCGGCATGGCCGGCGGGGTCCCCCCCACGAAGCCGGCATACAGGCCATGGCCGATCGCCAGGCCCACCCCGGAGACGACCCCGATCAGCAGCAACACGCGCGCCTGCCGCTTCTCGCGACGGGTGCTGGCGCGCAGCCCCCACAGCAGCACCACGCCGTATCCCGCGACCAGGCTGGCGACCGTCCACAGGCCGTAGTAGATTGCATAGGGCGCGCCGGGACCGCCGAAGTCCAGCAGCCATCCGCCGGGCGACGGGGCCAGGACCACCCGGGTCGCCGCCGGGCCCAGCGTCTCCTGCCAGATCGGCGGCAGCGAGGGCAGGTACATCAGCGGGACCTTCCAGCGACGCCCGGTCGCCGGCCGCCCCGCGGTCGCCAGCAGCATGTGCAGCGAGGCCGACGGCACCATCGACGAGAACGGCGTGGCAAGCCGGAACCAGAAGTCGGCCTGCGCGGCATCCGGTGCGATCCCGACCAGCGCCAGCATCCACGACGACATCGCGAAGAAAACGCACAGCAGGGTGAAGGGGGTCGTCAGCGGGGACTGTACCCGGCGGGTCAGCGCATAGGCCGCCAGCCAGACGTACACCGCGGTGGCCGCAAAGGCCGATGCCGTCAGCAGGATCATGGCGCGTTGCCCTCGCGGCCGGGCGATGGCCGTTCACCCTTCATCGGGACCGCCTTGGGACGTTCAGGCGAAAGTTTACCCGCAACCGGGGAAGGCCGTCCACGGGGGACGCGCGACGGCCTACCTCGCGGGCGACGGGACCTCGCCCTTCAGGATGTTGAACTCGACGCGGCGGTTCTGCTGGGCGTCCTCGTCGGTCTTCTCGGGCTTCACGACCGGCTTCGCCAGGCCGTACCCCTGGCTGGCCAGCCGCTTCGGGTCGATGCCGCGCTCGACCAGCGCCTTCAGCACCGACGCCGCGCGCGCCTTCGACAGCTTCAGGTTGTAGGCCGCCGACCCCTTCAGGTCCGTGTGCGCCTCGATGCGGATCCTCTCGATCGACGGGTAGTCCTTCAGCACCTTCGCCACCGCGTCCACGACCGGCAGGCTGCGGTCCTGGATGGTCGCCTTGTCGAAGTCGAAGTAGATCTTGTCCAGGATGACGATCTTCTTCCCCTCGACCTTCGCCAGCTCGTCCGGGCAGCCGTCCTCGTCCTGGTACCCGTTCCTGGTCTCGGGCTGCATCGGGCACTTGTCGTTCGCGTCCGGGATCCCGTCGCCGTCGTTGTCCGGGTCCGGGCAGCCGTCCTCGTCCTGGGTCCCGTCCTTGTCCTCGGGCGCGTTCGGGCACTTGTCGTTCACGTCCAGGATCCCGTCGCCGTCGTTGTCCGGGTCCGGGCAGCCATCCTCGTCCTGGTACCCGTCCTTGTCCTCGGGGTCGTTCGGGCACTTGTCGTTCACGTCCAGGATCCCGTCGCCGTCGTTGTCCGGGTCCGGGCAGCCGTCCTCGTCCTGGTACCCGTCCTTGTCCTCGGGCTGGTCCGGGCACTGGTCCACGGAGTCGAGGATCCCGTCCTTGTCGCGGTCCAGGTCCTTCGCCGGCGCCCCGCACGACCCGACGTTGAACCCGACGAACACCCGCCAGTCCGGCGACGCGTAGCCCTTCGTCAGCCCGCCCCCCGCACCGGCCGTCACGTCCAGCATGCACGTCGGGCGGTACCGCAGCGCGCCGCGCAGTTCCATCGGGTGCTGGTTCGCGTCGGACAACTTCCTCTGCACACCGACCGCGCCGTCCAGTTCGGCTATCAGGTCCAGCTTCCCCGGGACCAGGCCGCCCCAGCCGCCCAGCCGCCACGTCAGCAGGTCCCCCACGTCCAGGTCGTAGATCCGGTCGTGCCTCAGCGGCCGGTACCCGATGTTGGCCGCGACGCCGCCCCGCGCCCATTCCAGGCCCGCGGTCACCCACGGCGTGATCGTCACCGAGGAGGCGCCCATGTACCGGTCGATCTCGCGCCCCGTCGGGAACGTCACCACCGGCGACAGCGCGATGCTGAACACCTTGTCCTTCGTCTGGAACATCTGCAGCCGCACGTGCAGGCGCAGGTCTCCCACGCCGAACGTCTTCGGCGATGCCTCCCCCGGCAGGCCCAGGCCGTCCTGCCACGCCACCACCGGCAGCACCAGGCCCAGTTCCAGGAAGTTCGCGACCGCCAGCGACCCCAGCACGTGGGCCGACAACTGGCCGGACACCACCTTGCGCATCTCGATGTCCTTCAACGTGCTGCGCAGCACCAGCGGGTCGTCCTGGAAGTCCAGCATCAGCCCGACGTTCCACTCCAACTGCTGGCGGGCAAAGCCCTTCCCCACCGAGATCAGGTCCTGGCGAAAGGGCGACACCTCCAGGGCCTGCACGTTCACTTCCTGCGCCCGCGCCGGCGCCGCCGGCAGCATCGCCACCGCTGACAGCACCCCTGCCAGCACCGCGGCCGCACCCGCCGTCCGCCGCCGCCGCAGGCCCGCCAGCATCCCGATCGCCAGCACCGCCAGCCCCGCCATCGCCCAGGGCGACGCCCCGGTTGCGTTCCCCGTGGCGCTGCACGACCCGCCCGTCAGCGTCAGGTCGTCCACCTGGCAGGCGTCCCCCTGGCCGTTCCCGTCGCGGTCCTGCTGGTCGGCGTTCACCGCCATCGGGCAGTTGTCCACGAAGTCCTCGAAGCCGTCGCCGTCGTCGTCCGCGTCGCACGCGTCGCCTTCGCCGTCCCCGTCCAGGTCCGCCTGGTCCCGGTTCGCCACGTACGGGCAGTTGTCCTCGCGGTCCAGCCAGCCGTCACCGTCCCCGTCCTTCTCGCAGGCGTTCCCGATGCCGTTGTCGTCGTCGTCGGCCTGGCTTCCGTTCCGCACGCGCGGGCAGTTGTCCGTCGCGTCCGGCACCCCGTCCCCGTCGTCGTCCTCGTCGCACAGGTCGCCGTAGCCGTCGATGTCCAGGTCGGCCTGGTCCGGGTTCTGCACCGCCGGGCAGTTGTCCTCGTCGTCCGGGATCCCGTCGCCATCGGTGTCCGCCGCGTCGCAGGCGTCGCCCTTGCCGTCCCGGTCGCTGTCGGCCTGGTCCGGGTTCTTCACCCGCGGACAGTTGTCCACCGGGTTCTTCCGGCCGTCCCCGTCCCAGTCGTCGTCGCAGACGTCCCCCTCGCCGTCCGCGTCCAGGTCCACCTGGCCCTCGTTGGCCTGGTCCGGGCAGTTGTCGGTCACGTTCGGGACGTGGTCCCCGTCCCGGTCGCCGTCGCAGGCATCGCCCTGCCCGTCCCCGTCCAGGTTCGCCTGGTCCGCGTTCTTCTCCCGCGGGCAGTTGTCCGTCGCGTCCGGCACTCCGTCCCCGTCGTCGTCCTCGTCGCAGGCGTCGCCCTGTTCGTCCCCGTCCAGGTTCGCCTGGTCCTCGTTGGCGTCCCAGGGGCAGTTGTCGGACTCGTTGAGGATCCCGTCGGAGTCCCAGTCGGTCTCGCAGGCATCGCCGATGCCGTTGTCGTTGAGATCCTCCTGCAGCGGGTTCGGCTTCCGCGGGCAGTTGTCCGTCGCGTCCGGCACCTCGTCCCCGTCGTCGTCCTCGTCGCAGGCGTCGCCCTGGTCGTCCTCGTCCAGGTTCGCCTGGTCCTCGTTGGCGTCCACCGGGCAGTTGTCCTCGATGTCGTCCACGCCGTCGCCGTCGTCGTCCGGGTCCACGCAATCCGCCAGTTCGTCCTCGTCGAGGTCCGGGAACCCGTTGTCGTTCACGCCGTCGCAGTCGTCGTCCATCCCGTTGCAGGTCTCGTCGGCGACCGGCCCGGGAACGCACGAATCCAGTACGCCCCCCCCCTCGCAGTAGGTCATGCCGGTCCTGGCGCACATCCCGACGCCGCACGAGGTCGAAATACCGACGAAATCCTCGTCCGCCACGCCGCTGCAGTCGTCGTCCACCCCGTCGCAGGTCGCGTCCGACGGGGCCGGAGCACCCGGCAGGCACGAGTCCAGGACATCGCCCCCCTCGCACGACGTCGCGCCTTCCCGCTGGCACGCACCGACCCCGCAGGTGGTCGCGATCGACACGAAGTCCTCGTCCGCCGTGCCGTTGCAGTCGTCGTCGTTCCCGTCGCACGTCGCATCGGACGGCGCCGGCAGGCCCGGAACGCACAGGTCCGACTCGATCCCGCCCTCGCACGACGTCGTGCCGTCCCGCCGGCACGCCCCGATCCCGCAAGTGACGTCCTTCGGCACGTAGTCCTCGTCCGCCGTGCCGTTGCAGTCGTCGTCGTTCCCGTCGCACGTCGCGTCGGACGGCGCCGGCTGGCCCGGCGCGCACGTGTCCTGTACCACCCCGCCCACGCAGGCGGTCGTGCCCTCCCGGGCGCACGCCCCGATCCCGCAACCTGTCGTCACTGGAACGAAATCGTCGTCCGTGACGCCGTCGCAGTCGTCGTCCACGCCGTCGCACGGGTCGGGGGCGCCGGGATGCACCTCCGGGTCCAGCGGGGCACAGTCCGTGTCGTCCGGCTCGCCGTCCCCGTCGTCGTCGGCGTCGCAGGCGTCCCCCTGGCCGTCCAGGTCCGTGTCCCGCTGGTCCGCGTTGGGGTCGAAGGGGCAGTTGTCGTCCAGGGTGGGCACCAGGTCGTTGTCGTCATCGGGGTCCCGGTATGCCGGGATGTCGTCGTCGTCCGGATCGACCGTCCCCTCCAGCAAGTCGGGAATCCCGTCGTCGTCCGAGTCCACGTCCAGCGCGTCGATGTACGTGTCGCCATCGGTATCGACCGGCAGGCCGCCGTCGGTCTCCACCTGGTCCCCGATCCCGTCCCCGTCCGTGTCGGGATTCGTCGGCGAGGTCCCCAGGACCTCCAGTTCCAGCCGGTCCAGCAGGCCGTCCCCGTCCGTGTCCGGCTCGATCTCGGTGGGGGGGGTCCCGGCGCTGGCCCCGTTGCCGTCCGTCAGCCAGTCCTCCATGGGGGCGCCGGCCTGACCCGATGCCGAGACGACCGCCTGGTTGCGGATCGTCCCCGGGACCGTCCCGTCGTAGGTCACCCGGAAACGCACGGAGGTGGAGGCCCCGATGTCCAGCGTCCCTCCCCCCGTGGCGTCCGCCCCGGTGCCCAGCCGCACGACCAGTGTCCTCGATGCGGCCGCGTACTCGCCTTGATCGTCCCCGGCCGCGTCGGTCAGGACCCCCGCGTTCGGCCCCGTCAGGATCTCCAGCGAGCCCGCCACGTACGTGATCCCCGCCGGCAGCGGGTCGGCCAGGACGGTGTCCAGGGACGGGTCGTTGCCCTGGTTGGACACGACGACGGTGTATTCCAGGACGTCGCCGATCCCCACGCTGTCGCCGTTCAGGTCGCTGACGCTCTTGCCGCTTGCGGAGAAGTCCGGCTTGAGGGTCGAGACCGACGTGACGAAGGCGCCCAGGAGGTACAGGTCGCTGCTGGTGGACGCGCGGATCGTCACCGACGTCTGGCCGGCGCTCAGCAGGCCGGTCACGTCCACCACGTCCAGGTCGAACCCCGACATGCTGCCCGAGCCCCCGGTCATCTGCGGCAGGTCGCCGGGAACGGACACCGGCGCGCCCAGCCAGCTGCGGGTGCCGTTGAAGAAGTTGTTCGAGGGGTTCGCCCCGTCGGAGAGCGCGGTGCCGCCAAACGACAGCGAGTCCCCGGTGACCCCGAAGTCCCCCTCGTACGTGATGGCGCCCAGCTTCGCGTCGAACCCCGCGTTGGGCACCAGGAAGCCCGACAGCGTGGCGCTGGCGGAACCGCTGGACGACACCACGTCGAGGCCATCGAAGATCGCCAGGTTGCGCAGCGGCTCGGCAGGATCCCGGTAGACGACCACCAGGGACCAGGCCGCGTAGTTCGTCTCCTCCCGGACGTCCACGGGGTCGTCCATGTCCACGCCACCGACCCGGTACGAGCCGGCCCCCCACGCGCCGATGAACGGGGTCACGTCCGCCGTGGCCTGGTAGAAGCGACGGGTCGATGACGTCGACACGGTCCACGAGTCGTCGGCCGTCACGGCCAGGGGGTCGGCGCCGGTCCCCAGGGCCTCCAGCACCGCGGTCGTGTCCGCGCCGTCCCGGAAGGCGCTCCAGTACAGGCGGGCATGGACGACGGTCGCACCGGCCGGCAGCGCCAGCACCGCGGTGGTCCGGTTCTGGCCCGTCGCGAAGGAACGGTCCGCGAGGGCCTGCCCCTCGCCCGGCTGCTCGGAACGCCACAGGACGTCGATGCCGGTGTCGTCCGTCTCTTCTCCGCACGCTCCGACGTCGCCCACCACCGGGTCGGGCAGACCGTCCTGGCAATCCCAGCCCAGCGTGTTGCCGATCCACTTGAAGTCGCCCTGGACGTCGGCCTGGTATCGCAGGGTCGGGGCGGCCGCGGCCGGCAGCCCCGACAGGACGATCGCCAGGATCGCGATGCATTCCAGTGAACGAGAGTCCTCGCGCATGGGTCCTCCTCCGGCTTCCCCCGGGGCGTCGACGCGGACAGGTTCCGCGGCAGCCAGGGAATTCCGCCTCGCTGGATGGTCTGGCAAATCATGGTAGTCGAGGCTTCCCGGTCTTCCAAGCCCGGCGCGGGAAGCCCCTGTTCCGGCGAAGGTGCATCCTGGATTCGAGGGGCGGGATGGGTGCCGGCGGGACGCCTACTCCGCGGCCAGGAACTCGACCTCGGCGCCGAACGACGCGCTGGCCTCGGGCTTCATGTATTCGGCCGACCCGGAGCTGTCGCGCAGGTACCGGTTGATCGCCGCGATGGAATAGAGGTTGATGACCTTCTGCGCCTCGAGATAATCCCAGTTCGTATCGCCGCAGCCGTCCTTCAGGGCGTTCGTGGCCTCGTGGTACCCCAGTTTCTCGGCCACCTCCACCAGGTTCATCTTGCAGATGTCCGAGAACGTGAAGTGCCCGCCGCGCTTGATGTCCAGGAACCACTTCGGCGTGCCCAGCGTGTCCCACGGGTCCTTGAAGGCCTGGGCGAACTCCAGCGTCTTGTCCATCTCGCCGCCCTCGATCAGGGTGGGCAGGTGCCAGTCCGGCCCGTAGATGCCCAGCGCCCCGATCAGGTACCCGGCCGGCGCCTGCGGCACGATGACCTTGACGCGCGGGTCCAGTTCGGCCCATCCGTTCTCGTCCGACGGGTAGGCCGCGGCAAAGCACGTGTAGCCGCCGAACGAGTGGCCGGTGATCGCCACGTTGTCGGCCCCGATGCTCTTGTAGAAGTCGTTCGTCGGGTCGGCGTCCCACTTCGCCATCTGGTCCATCAGGAACCGGACGTCCTTCGGGCGCGCCTGCGAGGATTCCGCCAGGTGCTCGCTGGTGTAGCCGGCCTGGATCAGGTCGTACAGGTGGTTCTTCTCGTGGTCCGGCGCCACGACGACATAGCCGTGCGAGGCCAGGGGAATCGTGTAGAAGATGCTCTGGTAGCGGATGCCGAACGCGCCGTGCGAGAACAGCACCAGCGGGTACCGGCCGTCGCCGTGGCGCACCGGGGCGTCCTTCACTGCCTGGACCGGGAACGAGCCCACGTCGACGTCGCCGATCATCGCGACGACATCCTCGTACCCGGGGGCCAGCGCGGCGTCGGCCTTGACGTCGTAGACGAACTTGTCGTGGCTGTCGTAGTACTCCTTCGTCGTGGGGTACCAGATCTCCGTCACCAGCGTTCGCGGCGTGCCGTCGAAGTTGACCTGGTCCGGATCGACCAGCACCACGCGGCGGACGCCCACCGGGAAGGGCCCCCACTCCATCGGGTCCGGGGCCTGGTCCGGGCCCGCGGCGCAGAAGCCGTCCACGCAGTTCGGCGTCGGGCTGGCCTCCCACTCGAAGGCCTCGGGGGCCTGCGGCACGTCGGTCGCGACCTCCTCGTCCGCCACCGGCGCGTCCGTCACCGGCACCTCGGTCGCGGGCACGTCGTCCCCGGCCTCGACCGGCACGTCCTGCACGACGCCCTCGTCGCCCCCGGACACCTCGTCCTGCAAAACGTCCGTCACGTCCTTGCCGGATCCGTTCGACGACCCGCAGGCCAGCAACCCGGCCACGCCCAGCACCCCGAGAACCACGATCGACTTCCGCACGGGACCCTCCATCCGCGACCACCCCGGCCGCCCAGGGGGCAGAGTTTCCAACGGACCGTCGTGGCGGTCAACGGCATTCTGCGTCGAAACGGGAGGTTGAGGGGGAACGCTTCCCGCGGCGCGTCCTTCGGGCCGCCGTTCAGAACGGTTCCTGATTTCCTGAAGAATCCGGTAGAATGCGCCGGTCCCGGCATCGTGGCCGGTACCGGGTGGGGAGGTGTGCGTATGAAGACGGCGCGGTGGATGGTGTTCGGCCTGGCCCTGGCGATGCTGGCCGGACCCGGCAGCACGGGCTGCTCGTGCAGCGACCAGGGCGGACAGGTCGCGAAGGACCTGAACCTGCTGGCGACCCCGAACTACCTGGCGTTCGGCACGGTCCCGCTGAACGGCCAGAAGTCCCTGACGGTCACGCTGACCCACGTCGGCCTGTCCGGCACGGTCGTCCTGGCCGACATCGAACTGGACGACCTGGGCAGCGAGTTCACCTTCACGCGGCCGGACAAGGCCAGCCTGGAGGTCGGCGAATCGACCACCATCACCGTGACCTACGCGCCGCTGGTGGCGACGTCCCCGGACGGGGCGCTGGTCGTGCGCCACAACGTCGCGGTGCTGGGCGGCATCACCCGCATCCCGGTCACGGCGAACGGCCAGGTCGGCGACATCGTGGTCGAACCGAACCCCATCGACTTCGAGCAGGTCGACGTCGGCACCGACAAGCTGCTGGACGTTCTGCTGCGCAACGACGGCTCGGACTCGGTCGTGCTGAACACGATCTCCCTGCGCCTGGACGGGTCGTCCGACTTCACCATCGAGGCCATCAACCTGCCCGACAGCGCGACGATGCCCTTCACGCTGGCCCCGACGGACTCGATCGGGCTGGTGCTGAAGTACAAGCCGATGAACGGCGGCGCGGACACGTCCACGCTGGTCGTGGAGGGCGGCACGCAGGGCCAGTACGCGGCGTGGTCGTTCGACGTGACGGGCGAGGAGATGGGGCCGCGGCTGGTGGCCAGCCCGGGCCAGATCGACTTCCAGTGGGTGCCGCTGCAGACGCAGGCGACCCGGATGCTGATGGTCGAGAACCAGGGCAACGCCGACCTGGTGATCCCCGCGGGCGGGATCGTGCTGTGGCCCGGGTCCGACGAAAGCATCGTCGTGCTGGACGCGCCGGCCGAGGACACGAAGATCGCCCCCGGCGGCAACCGCACCTTCAACATCGGCTGGACCCCGACCATCGTGCTGCCCGACGACGGCACGTCCATCGGCCAGTTGATGATCACGTCGAACGACCTGGCGCAGAGCCCGACCGCCATCCCGATTTACGGCCGCGCCGACGCGCCGATCCTGACGGTCATCCCGACGACGGTGGACATGGGCTTCGGCGCGCAGATGACCCCGGTCGAGCGCCAGTTGACGCTGCGCAACGACGGCCACGGCACCCTGGAGGTCGCCGGCATGTCGATCGTGGACGTGTCGGACACGCGGTTCCCGGACGAGTTCCAGCTGGTGCGCGGCACCGAGAAGGCCGCAGCCCTCGCGGCCTTCCAGATCGCCGGGGCCGCGTCGGAAGGCGTGAAGATCCTCTTCACCAACAAGGCCGCCCTGGAGGACAAGGGCCAGACCGTCACCGCGACGATCCGCATCGTTTCCAACTACCTGGGCCACGAGACGATCGACGTGCCGGTCACGATCACGCGGTCCGACGCGCCGATCTGCAACATCGCGATGGTGCCCATGACGCTGAACTACGGCACCGTCGCGATCGGATGGACGAAGGAGATGCCGGTCAACCTGGTCAACATCGGCACCGGCTACTGCTCGTTCAAGGGCTCGCACGTCGGCGACTGCCAGACCTCGGTCTTCGGCGGCGTCACCTGCGGGTCGCCGTTCGTCGGCACCCCGTCGAACGCCTTCAAGATCCTGAACCCGCCGCCGATCTCGAAGAACGGCCTGGCGCCCGGCTCGACCACGTCGATGACCGTGCAGTTCAACCCGCCGTCCGGCGGCAGCCCGCTGTTCGGCCTGCTGAACCAGTACGCCGCGCTGATCAGTTTCAAGGTGTACGACGAGACCCTGAAGAAGGAAATCACGATCCCGAAGGGCACGGGAACCCCGGTCACATACGCCGCCAACATCCAGGGCGCGTCCGGCATCGCGAAGATCAGCGTGCTGCCCGGCGAGGTCGACTTCGGCGTCACCACGATCGGCTGCTTCAGCAAGACCTACAAGGTCTGCATCTACAATTCCGGCAACGCGCCGCTGATGGTCAACAACGTGCTGCTGAAGGGGTGCACGCCCGAGTTCAAGGTCAAGAACATCCCGAAGCTGCCGATCGCCGTCCCGAACGGCGCGCCGAAGTGCATCGAGACGGTCTACGCGCCGCAGGACGAGGGCGACGACGAGTGCATGCTGCAGATCGACGCGACGGACAAGAGCTCGCCGTCCGTCGTGGTCAAGTTGTCCGGCAGCGGCACCTACGACACCAGCCAGGTGGACGAGTTCACGCAGGTCACGGGCCAGGAAGTCGACATCCTGTTCGTCATCGACGACTCGGGCTCGATGTCCGAGGAGCAGGACCGCCTGACCGACTCGTTCAGCGAGTTCATCTCGCAGGCGAACGTGTGGAACAACGACTTCCACCTGGGCGGCATCAGCGTCAACGTCACGGACGACCAGGTCATCGGCCGGCTGAATCGCGGCGACACGTCCATCACCCCGCGCTTCATGACCAAGGCGAACAGCAACCCGTCCACCTTTGCCAGGATGATCGACTACGGCACCGGCGGCAACTCGGACTCCCAGGAGGCCGGCCTGCAGGCGGCGCAGAACGCGCTGTCCGCCCCGCTGTCCTCCGACACCGGCGTCGCGTGCGGCACCGACAACGACTGCAAGAACGACACGAACATCTGCCCGGACGCCGCGGGCTGCGCCTACACCTGCATCGAGGGGACGTGCGGCGGGTTCAACTCGCGATTCGTTCGCGATGACGCCCAGTTGGAACTGCTGATGCTGTCCGACGAGGAGGACCAGTCCAGCGGCGGGCTGCCGTTCTACATCGACTTCTTCAAGAACATCAAGGGCTGGTACAACGTGGACATGATGCACGTCAACGCCATCGTCGGCATGGACGGCGGGTCCGCGGGCAGTTGCACCGCGTCGGACGGCGGCACGGGTGCGGGCGGCTACCGGTACGTCGAGGTCGTGAAGGCGACGAACGGCCTGGCCGGGTCGATCTGCGATTCGTCCTACGCGGGCATCATGAAGAAGGTCGGCGACGTGACCTTCCACCCGAAGGTCCAGTTCTTCCTGTCGCGCCTGGCCGACCCGGCGACCGTGTCGGTGCAGGTGAACGGCACGGCGTGCACGTCCGGCTGGCGCTACGACGCGCCGTCGAACTCGGTCATCTTCGACGAGGCCGGCGCCTGCATGCCCGGCCCCGGCGACAAGATCCGCGTCTCCTACGAGACCCTCTGCCTGACGTCCTAATTCAGGGACCGTCACCATGATTCATCACGCAACTCCCCGCAGTTACTACACATCGTTCTTGCTGCACATAATCCGTAGGGATTTCTTCAGGTTACCTATTCAATAATGGTGACTGTCCCTGAATTACTGGACGCCGAGTTCGGGGGGCAGGCCGGAGGCGCGGGCGACGACGTCGTTGATGACCAGGCTGGCCAGGCACATCCCGAAGGTCGCGGTGACCTGGACGAGGGAGCCGTTGAGGAAGGCCTTGCGGCTGGGGCCGAACGAGGGGCTCGCGGACGCGGCGTCGATGCCGCGGCTGACGCGCTGCTCGTCGCTGTAGACGACCTGGAAGTCGGCGGCGATCCCGTGATGGCGCATGCGCTTGCGGATGCGGCGGGCCAGCGGGCAGCCGCGGGACTCCCACACGGACCCGGTGCGCACGCGGGTCGGGTCCATCTTGCCCGACGCGCCCATCGCGGAGAACAGCGTGACGGGCAGGCCCAGCGCCTGCTCGATCAGGCCCAGCTTGGGGCTCAGCGAGTCGATGGCGTCCAGCACGTAGTGGTGCGAGGCCAGGTCGAAGTCGTCCTTCGTGTCGAACCCGTAGACTTCCTCCCGCGTCACGATGATCGCATCGGGGTTGATGATGCGAAGGCGGAAGGCCAGTTCCTGGACCTTGCTGCGCCCGACATTGCCGGTGGTCGCCTGGACCTGCCGGTTCACGTTGGTGATGCAGACGCTGTCGGAGTCGACCAGCGTGAGATGCCCGATGCCGGTGCGGACCAGGGCCTCGGCGGTCCACGACCCGACGCCCCCGATGCCGAACAGGATCACCTTCGCGTCGAGCAGCGCGGCCATGGCGGCCGGCCCGACCAGCAGTTCGGAACGGTGGAACAGTTCGGAGCGGGACATCGAAACCCCCGGGGGATCGCGGCGGAATCGTAGCGATCCGGAGGCCCGGCGTCGAGAGGCGGCCGTCCCGTCCCCCGCCATCACATCCTGGACTCGACAGGCCGGCCGCGGTCTGCGAAAGTCCCCGTTCGAGGACCCCGGTGAAGGGAGGCAACGTGGGATTCGGGACGCGGGCGGCGATGGTGGCGTTGCTGGGCCTGGCCATGGCGGCGGGGTGCGGCGGGGACGGGGACGACGGCGAGGAGGGCCCGGGGACCCTGGCCGTGCAGGGGCTGCCGGCGACGGCGCCGTGCGGGCAGGCGCTGGCGCTGGCGGTGCTGGCCGCGGACGCGGAAGGAAGGCCGCGGGCGGGCGTCGAGGTGCAGGCGACGGTCCAGCGCGGCGGCGGAACGCTGCCGGCGGTGGCCGCCACGACCGGCAGCGACGGGATCGCGACCTTCCAGTGGACGGTGGGCGCCGCGCCGGTGCTGCAGCGCGTGGCCCTGTCCGCAGGCGAGGCGACGGCGACGGCCACGCTGGAGGGAACCCTGGCGACCCCGTGGCAACCCAGGCCGTTCGGCGACGTGGACGGGTACCTGTCCTCGCAGGGGATCGACGGTTCGACCGAGGACCTGGCCTTCGCGCCGGGCGGGACGCGGCTGGTGATGGGCGTACCCGGCGGGCTGGTCGAGGTGGACGCGCAGGGCCAGGCCTCCACGCGGGCGCTGTCCGGCGACGCGATGGGATGGGCGCTGGGGCTGGCCTGCGACGCGGACGGCGTGCTGTGGGCCGCGGACGCGAACGGCAAGGCGCTGCGGCGCGTCGACGCGGCGGGGAAGGTGACGTCGATCGCGGGCGGCGAGGGCCAGGTGCAACTGGCCTACCCGAACGACCTGGCAGTGGCGCCCGGGGGCTTCGTGGTGCTGGCGGACTCCTGCCTGGGCAAGGTGCTGGTGTTCCGGAAGGACGGCACGCTGGTCTCCGAGAAGGCGTTCGACAAGGCCACGGAGGGCGGGGCCAACGGCGTCGCGGTGGATCCGTCCGGAAACGCCCTGTGGGTCACCACCGAGAACACCTCGCTGCTGTGCGGGGACGGCACCGACCCGCTGGCGGCGAACGGCGGCCTGTACCGGTTCGATCTCGGCGCGGACGGGGCCCTGGGCGCACGCACCGACGTGGCCCCGGGCATGGCCCACTACGCGGACGGTGCGACCTTCGACGCGGAAGGCAACCTGTACGTGATGGCCGACGTGCTGGACACGGAGAACCTGTCCCTGGCTGAGAGCACGGTCTGGGTGCGCCCCGCGGAAGGCGGCGACCTGCGGCGCTTCCTGACGGCGACGGAGCGGGTCCTGGCGAACGCGGCCTTCGGGACGGGCGCGTTCGGGGCGAACACGATGTACCTTTCCCTGGTGGCGATCCCGCTGGTGGTCGATCCGTCGATGCGCGGGGTGATGGCGTTCGACGTCGGGATCGCGGGGCTGCCTCTCTGCGAATGAGGCGCGGGCCCGGGTCCTGCCGGGGCACGAAGGAGAAGGAGGAAGGATCATGCGCACGCGATTCCTGATCGTCGCACTGGCGCTGTCGGGACTGGCCGTGCCCGCCGCGGCCCAGGAGGCGTCCCCCGACCCCGGGATGGCCGAGGCGCTGTCGTCCTACCGGGGACGGGCCGACGAGGCGAAGCACAAGGCGGCCTACGAGGCGTTCGCGCGGATCGCCGCCGCCCGCACCGGCGACTACGACGCCCAGGTCTGGTGCGCCCGGACGTCCTTCTACTTCGCCCACCGGCGGGTGCAGGCCGGCGACAAGAAGGTCTGCGCCCAGGTGGCCCGCGCCGGCATCGAGTGCGCGCGGCGTGCCCAGGCGATCCGCCCCGGCGACTACGACGGCCGCTACTGGGAACTGATGAACCAGTACAAGGAAGGCGCGACGCTCTCCCCGGTAGGCATCCTGAAGGCGGTCAAGCCGGTGCGCGCGGCGCTGGAGGAACTGATCTCCCGGAACCCGAAGCGGCACGAGGGCCACGTCTTCCTGGCCATGGCCTACCGCGAACTGCCGTCCGTGATCTCGTGGGGCGACGACGAGAAGGCGCTTGAGCACGCCAAGGCGGCCGAGGCGATCGCGCCGCGGGACCCCGAGGTGCTGCTGGAGATGGCCGAGGCCCTGTACGAGAACGGCGAAAAGGCCAGCGCGGTACTGTACTTCCAGCGCGTGGGCACCAGCGACGTGCCGAGGGACCTGGAGTGGGAGACCGAGGACGCCCGGGCCTGGGCGCGCAAGCGACTGAAGGACATCCGGTAGGGGTGTCCCCTCCCCTTCCGCCGTGCTACCATACCCCCCGATCGATCACTTCAGGGAGGACGCAATGCACCGGACGACGGGGATCCGCGGGTTCCTGGCCATCCTGGCAACCGTGGCGGCGGCCTGCGCCGCGGGCTGCGGAGGGGACGACGGCGGCGGCAAGGACGTGCTGCCCGATGGCGTGACCGACGTGGGCCAGGAGGTGTCCCCGGAGGTCCCGGCGGAGGGCGTGACCGACGAGGCCGCCGACCCGGGCAAGACCGAGGACGTGACGCCCGTCGACCCCGGCCAGCCCGATGCCGACGCGACCGAGATCCCGGTGTCGGCGTGCACCCCCCCGTGCTCGTACCTGGAAGGGAAGTATTGCGACGAGGGGACGGGGCAGTGCGCGGACATCGCGTGCAAGGCGTGCACGCGAAACGCCGACTGCGGCGAGGGCCTGGCGTGCATCGATCACCTCTTCGAGGACGGGACGCACGCCAGCGTGTGCTCGAAGGAGTGCGCGGCGGATACCGACTGCGCGGCCGGGTTCGCGTGCGGGACCGGCACCCCGCGGATGTGCCTGCCGCGCGCGCTGTGTGCCGAGGACTGCGGCACCGGCACCGGCGTGCTGGGCGATCCGTGCAACAAGGGCGGGGCCAACGGCACGTGCGGCGACTGCGGCGGCGGCCTGACCTGCGTCGGCAGCGCCCCCTCCGCCGACGCCTCGTGCACGGTCGATCGCGACTGCGTGGCCCTGGGCTACAGCCGCGAGATGCACCCGGACTGCGCGGGCGGCAAGTGCGGATCGTCGATCTGCGCGTCGTCCTGCCGGACCGAGGCGTGCCCGCAGGGCTACATGGAGTACCGGCCGACGTTCGCCGCGTGCTGGTGCGTGCCCGAAGGCAAGTCCGACGCGGGCGACGCGTGCCCGATCTTCAACGTGAACCTCGAGGCCGACTCGTGCAACGCAGCCCTGACCTGCCTGGGCATCGAGGCCAAGGAGGGCAACGACGCCTGCACGAAGGACGCCGACTGCCCGAAGGCCAACTACTACGGCAGTCCGCAGTGCGTGGACGGGTTCTGCGGGACGTCGTTCTGTTCTCCGAAGTGCGGCACGAACGGCGAGTGTCCCACCGACTTCGTGGGGATGGACGTCAGCGGCACGTGCTACTGCATCCCGATGCCGGTCGGGAACACGCCGGCCGGCGGGGCCTGCCCGATCTTCAACGTGCACGCGGACGCGGACAACTGCCAGTCCGGCATGTCCTGCCTGGGCATCGAGGCGGCCTCCGACGGCACCGCCTGCACGAAGGACGAGGACTGCCCGAAGGACGAGTTCATGGGCAACCCGCAGTGCGTGGACGGGTTCTGCGGGACGTCGTTCTGCGCGCCCCGGTGCGACGCGAAGGGCCGCTGCACCGGCGCCTTCGCACCGATCCAGGTCGGCGACGGCGAGGGCCACACGACGTGCTACTGCGCGCCGGTCGAGGTCGGCACGTCGCAGGCCGGCGACGCCTGCCCGTTCGGGGGGCTGCACGCGGCCGCCAGCGCCTGCGCGGCCGAACTGACCTGCCTGGGCATCCCGGCGTCGGTGGACACCGACACCTGCACGACGGCCGCGGACTGCCCGGCCGCACAGTACTTCGGGAACGCGGAGTGCGTCGACGGGCACTGCGGCGCGTCTTTCTGCTCGCCCTACTGCGACGACTTCGCGCGGTGCACCGAGGGCTTCTATCCTGCCGACGTCGGCGGCACCTGCCTGTGCATCCCGACCCCGGTCGGCACCTCGACAGCGCACGCGGCCTGCCCGATCGGCGACGTGAACGCGTCGGCTGACGAGTGCGCCGGGAACCTGCTGTGCCTGGGCATCGGCGGCGACAGCATGACGGCCCTGTGCGCGTCCGACGCCGACTGCGCGTTCCCGAACGGCGACTGCGTGGACGGGATGTGCGGGTACTCCTACTGCGCGCCGTACTGCGACGACGCCGGGGCGTGCGCCGTCGGCACCCCGATCTCCCTGGACACGGGCACGTGCCTTTGCGCACCGGCGCAGGCGACCGGCGCCGCGGCGTTCGGCGACGCCTGCACCCTGGGCAACGTGGGCCTGGCCGCGGACGACTGCGCCGCGGATCTGGATTGCAGCGGCGTCTGGTCCAGCGCCGGGACGCCCGCCTGCACGACGGCCGCGGACTGCCCGGCGGCCATCGCCGTGCCGTGGGAGTGCGTGCAGGGGCACTGCGGCTGGGCCTGGTGCGTGCAGGGATGCGATGCCACGGGCGCATGCGCCGCGGCCGGGGCCACGCCGTTCGCCTGGGTCGACGGCGGCTGCATGTGCCAGGAGGTCGGGGCCGGCGACGTCGCCGCGGGCCAGGGCTGCCAGTTCGCGATGCTGAACAGCGACTCGGGCCACTGCGCGACCGGCCTGGCCTGCGTGGCCGCCGGACCCGCGGTGGTGACCGAAGCGGGCTGCGCGACGGCGGCCGACTGCCCGGCGGCCGACTTCCGCGGCCTGGCCGGCTGCGATGGAGACGCCTGCTACAGCACCTTCTGCGCCGCGCCGTGCGGCACCGGCAACACCTGCGACACCGGCTTCGAGCCGCTGCACGCCGGCGACCTCTGCTGGTGCCAGCCCAAGGTCGCCCTGTAGGGCGGGGGCCCCGCCCCCCGCCGGCCCCGTCCCCCGCCTACCGGCGGCTTCCGTGGAACGTGGCGGGGATCGACATCGCGGTTCCGCCGACCGTCGCGGTCGCTTCCCACGCGCAGGGCTGCGTCGCGCTGCCCAGGGCGTCGATCCGCAGGTCGAGGTTCATGTCCCGGATCTCGCACGGCGCACCGGCCGGCGTGCCCAACTGGATGCCGTCCGAGGACGAGTCCAGGTCCAGCAGGAAGTCTCGGATGTACGGAGCGCCCTGCGTGATCAACGCGTCGCAGGCGCCCTCGACCAGGCTGGCCGACATCGTGCCTCCGGCCTGTGCGGACAGGTTCGCCGCGAACGCCTCGCAGCAGGACACGTTCCGCGGGTCCAGGCACTGCCGCCCGGCCAGCAGGGCCCCGATCAACGCCTCGAACGAATCGACCGGCGGCAGGCCGTCGGTGCCCGGACCGAAGACCGCAGGCATCAGCATCTTCTCGAACAGGTAGTCCAGCAGCGGACCGAGTTTCAGGCCCAGCGAGTGCCGCGAGATCGCCATCTGCAGGTTCCCGCCCTGCAGCTGGACCTCGATGCCGCCCGAAAGCGTCGCCCCGGCCACCGTGGACAGCGGCACCCCCGCGCTCCCCCCGGGCAGGGATGCCGTCATCACGCCCCACTCCTCGCTGCACCCCCCCGCGGGAATCCACCCGTTGGCGCCAGGTTCCTTCGTGCACGTGACCCGTGACCGCATCTCCACGCCCTGCAGCGGGTTCGATCCGGGAGGCGCGAACACGGAGGCGTCCGGCTGGCACAGGGACGTGTCCCGGTACGGGCAGGCCGCCACCCGCATCCCTCGGGCCAGCGTGTCGACGATGTTCTTCACGATCTCGCCATTCGCCGTCAGGTTCTGGAGATCGGGGTTCGACGGGTCCGTGAACACGTCTTCGCACAGGTCCTGCAGGCCTGACCCGTTGCTCCAGACAGCGGGATCGCACATCAGCTTCATCACCGTCGCGGTCGGGCTGGTGAAGAGATCGAGGACGAAGTTGACCACTGCCGCGACGCTCGGCGGCAGGCCCGACGCCAGGTCGAAGGTCGACGTGATGTCGTAGGTGCCGGACAGGGCCGGAACGGGATCCGAGGTTTCCGCCTCGCCCGGCACGTCGCCCGCGACCTCGTCCCCCCCGGCCTCCGGAGCGACCTCGACGGCGTCGGGCGTGACATCTGCCGGGTCCGACCCGCCGCCCCCGCACGCCCACAGCCATCCGACAGCCGCCACGCACGCGATGCGGGTCCTCTTCATGGCCTTGTCCTCCGTCAGGATTGCAGCATACGCACCATTCCTCCCGGGTGGGAAGAGGCCGATCCGCACCCTCCCCTGTTCCGGTCATGCTCCCGCCAGCATGGTGATCGCGACCCTGAACGATGATGGCGCGGTCCGCGATCCTGATGGCGCTGCTCTCGATCCGCGCGACCGACTTCCTGGCGGACGACGCCGTTCCGGGTCGACGGGCAGCGGCCGACGCCCGCCGGGCCGCCCTCTCCCGGCCAGCACGACGCCGAGATCCTGGCGTCGCTGGGGTACGATTCCGGGGCGATCCAGCGGATGCGCGTGGCGAAGGTGATCCGGTGACGACGACGGGCCGGGTGGGACGGTGGCCGGCGGCGGCAGCAACGCGAGATCCTTCCGGGATGCGGGCCTTCTTGCGGCTGACTGATAATCGGATTGCCAATCAGCCCGGTTCCGTGCTATCTTCCCGTCATGATTGAACGAAACCTGAAGGCTTCCCTCCTCGATGCGGCCCGGCACTTCCCGGTGGTGACGGTCACCGGCCCCCGGCAGTCGGGCAAGACGACCCTCTGCCGCGCGACCTTCCCGGACCTGCCGTACGTCTCCCTGGAACGCCCGGACGTACGGATGCGGGCCATCGAGGACCCGCTGGGTTTCCTGGCACCGATGCGCGAGGGCGCCATCCTGGACGAGGTCCAGCGTGTGCCCGACCTCCTTTCCTACCTGCAGGGCGAGGTGGACGCCAGGCCGCGCCCCGGCCGATTCGTGCTGACCGGTTCCTCCAACCTGATGCTGCTGTCCGCGGTGTCGCAATCGCTGGCGGGACGCACCGCCCTGCTGAACCTGCTGCCCCTGGGCCTGGACGAGGTGCGCCGCTTCCCGCAACACCCGGCGGATCTGTGGACGACCGTCTGGACGGGGGGGTATCCCGCGATCCACGACCGCCAGGTGCCGGCCGACGACTGGTTGAACGCCTACCTGGGCACCTACGTCGAGCGGGACGTCCGGCAGATCCTGAACGTCGGCGACATGATCGCCTTCCAGACGTTCCTGCGCCTGTGCGCGGGACGGACCGGCCAGTTGCTGAACCTGTCCGCACTGGCGTCCGACGCGGGCATCCATCACGGCACGGCCCGGTCGTGGTTGTCGGTGCTGGAGGCCTCGTACCTGGTGGCGCGCCTGCCGCCGCTGCTGCCCAACCTGAACAAGCGCCTCGTCCGCACGCCGAAACTGCACTTCCTGGACACCGGGCTGGCCTGCGCGCTGCTGGGCATCACGTCGCCCGACCAGTTGAGGACCCATCCGTTGAGGGGACCGATCTTCGAGTCCTGGGTGGTCGGCGAGGTCTGGAAGGCGCGAGTCCACCGCGGGCTGCCGCCATCCCTGGGCTTCTACCGCGATCGAGGCGGGCTGGAGGCGGACCTCGTGATCGAGTGCGGCGCGGGGCGCATGGTCCTGGATGCCAAGTCCGGCCAGACGGTGGCGCCGGACGCGACGCGGACGCTGGCCCGGGTGGCGTCGGTGCTGGCGGGCGACCCGTCCCGGCCGCGGGTCGTGCAACTCCTGGGCTACGGGGGGGACGAGCCGCTGACCCTGGGAAACGTCGAGGTCATCCCCTGGGACCGGGTCGCGCAGGCGAACTGGACGGGCGCCTGACCCTGGACCCGGTTTCCCTCACCGCCGCGCCCGTTCGGCCACCAGCCGGTCCATGCAGTCCTGCATCTCCTTCTCGACCCGCGCCGCGCACCGGGCCACGTAGTCCGCGTCGGCCGCGGCCTCGGGCCCCTGGCGGTCGAACCGCATGGGCCGCAGCACCTCGATCAGGATGCGGGACGGCCACGGCAGGAACGGCAGCGGCGCCGCCAGCACGCCCCATGGCAGGGCCAGCGCGATCGGCCACCGCTTCAGGCGCAGCCAGACGTCCATGCGAAGCGCCCGCGCGATCCCCTCCCCGTCCGTCAGCACCACCAGCGTCTCCTGCGCCCCGGCCGCCACGAACGGCACGATCGGCACGCCCGCGGTCAGCGCCAGCCGCACGTACCCCCGACGCCCGCCGAAGAGGATCCGGTTCCGGTCGCGCCACGACCGCATCGCCTCGAACTCGCTGCCCGGGTAGACCAGGACCTTCCGGCCCTTCCGGAACAGTTCCAGCGCGTGGGCGTGGCTGGCCCGCACCGCCCCCATCGGCACCACCAGCTGGTTGACGCCCGGCAGCAGCAGCGCCAGTTCGTGGCCCAGCCCGAACGGCACGTCCCGCAGGCCGCGTTCCCGGTACACCGCGAACCCGAACAGGAAGGACTCCGGCGTCATCAGCAGCGCGTTGTGGTTGCCGACGTACAGCGCGGCGCCCTCCGGGATGCGTTCCACCCCGCGGACCTCGGACCGGAAGTACCGCTCGATCGGCACGTGGAACAGCCGGTAGGCCAGGTCGATGAGATCCCCGTCCCGCTGGTCCAGGTCGTCGATGTCGTGCCACTTCAGCCAGTCCAGGAGGCGCACGGGCACGCTCGCATGTCAGGGCCCCTCCATTATGCCCGATCCCGGGCGCGCGGCGGGTGTCAAGGGTGCGAGGAGGCGGGGGACGGGGCCCCGCCCTGCATTTCAGGTCCACGCAGGAACGCGGGCCGGGTCCGGGGGTGCTCCGGAGGGAGCCGTCGGAGGCGCGGCCACCTTGCGGGGGCAATCCACATCCCGGCCGCGCCGGAGACAGCAGGAGGCCGGTGGGGGCAGAGCCCCTGCTGGCCTCCGTTCCCGGAGGGGCACCCCCGGGACCCGGCCTTCCCCCGGACGATCGTGCCTGCCACCCGCAGGCAACGGACCCCCGGGCGCGCCTTGACACCCGTCGCGCGTCTGGAGTACTCCCGATCCGATGGAACGGCAGGGCAGACTGGTGGTGTTCGTGGCGCCGTCCGGCGCGGGCAAGACCACGCTGATCCACCGCTTCCTGCAGCGGCACCCCGGCATGGCGTACTCCGTGTCGTGCACCACGCGCCCCATGCGCCCCGGCGAGGTGGACGGCCGCGACTACACGTTCCTGACGGACGCGGCGTTCCAGGCGGACCTCGCCGCCGGCCGCTTCGTCGAGTGGGCCCGCGTGCACGACCACTTCTACGGCACGCCGCGGGAACCGCTGGACCGGGCGCTGGCCGAGGGCCGCGACGTGATGCTGGACCTGGACGTGGTGGGCAGCCTGGCGCTGAAGGCCGCGTACGGCGACCGCGCGGTGACCCTGTTCATCCTGCCGCCCTCGATCGACGAGTTGCGCCGCCGCCTGCGGACCCGCGCCACCGACGCGCCGGACGTGCAGGCCCTGCGCCTGCGCAACGCGATGGACGAACTGGCCCGGCAGGACCGCTTCGACCACCGGATCGTGAACGACGACCTGGACCGCGCCTGCGCCGAGATCGAGGGCATCCTGGGCCCGGGAACCGGAGGCGACACCGCATCATGACGAAGAACTTCCACATCGGGATCATGGGCAACCTGTTCTCGGGCAAGACCACGCTGATGCACGCGCTGGGCCGCGACCCCTACCGGTCGGAACTGGAGCGCCTGCTGGACGGCGCCGAATTGCACACGTTCTCCGAGCGCGTGGACAAGGGCAGCCTGACCGACGAGTGCCTGGCCCTGTTCTACCAGGACCGCGTCGCCAACATCTTCGCCACCGAGACCGCTTTCCTGCACATGCGCACGATGCAGCAGCGCGAGATCCGGCACCTGATGACCCGCGAGTCGCGCCGCGGCGTGATCATCCTGGAGGACCGCCCGTTCATCGACGGCCCCGAGGTCTTCGTCAAGCGCATGATCGACTCCGGCGAGATGCCGCCGACGCACGCGAGACTGTACCGGACCCTCTTCCATGAAACCCTGCACAACGAGCGCATCCGGCTGCCCGACCTGACGGTCTACCTGCGCACCGAACCCGACCTGCTGGAACAGCGCCGCTCCAAGCGGGCCGCCGAGGGCGATTCGTACGCGGCCACCATCACCGCGCAGTACCTGCGCGAGATCCACGACTGCTACGAGGCGGTGGCCGCGAACTGGCGCCGCACGTTGCTGCGGTACCAGGAGCACGCCATCGTCCCGCCCGACGCGGACATCATCACGCTGCCCGCCGAGATCGACATGGTCGAGCACCCCGACTACGTGCACGTCGCGGCCGGCACCATCCGCGAGAAGGTCCGCCGGATGATCGCCGCCAGGAGGAACGGGCCGTGACCGCCGCCGCCCAGCAGGACGACCTGTTCCCGGGACGCATCCTGGACGTCGTCGAGGACCCGGGCATCCGCCGGCACCAGATCGCCAGCCGGCTGACCGACGTGGAGCGCCGCCTGATGCGCCTGTTCGCGCACCGGCACCACCTGATCACCTGCGTGGGCAACATCGGCGTCGGCAAGTCGTCCCTGGTCAAGCTGCTGGCCTACTCGACCGGCATGAACGCGCTGTTCGAACTGCCCGACCCGGGCTTCGAGGACCACCTGCCCGCCAACGAGTCGATCGCGCCGCTGCTGGCCACGGCGAAGGACACGGCCAAACGCACCTTGTCGCGCTACTACGGCGGCATCCACGCCTTCATCGAGTGCCAGGCCGCGGGCCACGCGCCGGGCAGCCCCGAGTACGCGCTGGCCACGCACGACCTGAACGCGGGCGCGCTGGACATCCAGCACGCGTACCTGGACCTGCGCCGCATGCAACTCCAGGCGGTGCCGCTGCTGGCGTCCTCGACCTGCGTGGACGGGTCCGCGCTGGCCGACCGGTTCGCGTTCTGCGAGGTGCTGCACCGGGACATGGACGTGCCGTACTTGACGGACAGGGCGCTGGCGGCCATCGACGCGCGGCTGGAAGCGGAGTTCCGCACGCTGGTGCCGCCGTCGCTGCTGGTGCTGGTGCACGGCCCGATCGACTGCCTGCTGGAGAACGTGCGCGACCGTCAGCGCAGCGAGGAGCGGCGCGACGGCACGGACGGCGAACCCGAGCTGCCCGAAGGCCTGGTGCGGCTGGTACGGGCGCTGCAGCCGCGCTACGACGCCTTCGTGGACACGCTGCGGCGGACCGGCTGGTACAACGGCCCGGTGCTGCGCATCGACGTGTCCCGCATCGACTTCGTGTCGAACGTGCGCCACCTGATCGCGGTGTACGAGGGCATCGAGGCCCTGCTGGCGCCGCGCGCCCCGACCTGATTCCACCGGAGGGCCCATGCTGCGCAAGTCGCTGATCATGCGGATGTTCGACGCCTTCTCGATCCAGCGCTGGAACGACCAGATCCGCCCGGTGGACCTGGTCGAGATGGACAAGCACGCGCTGAAGATGGCCATCGCGTGGTGCCTGGCGCGGTACGAGGAGGACGCGGGCGCGGCGGTGGACTGGCACGACGTGGTACGCGGCGGCGTCTTCGAACTGCTGCGGCGCGCGGTGCTGTCGGACATCAAGTCGCCGGTGCTGCAGCGCATCCGGACGCGCCACCCGGACATCTACCGCAGCCTGGGCGAGTGGGTCTTCCGGCAGTTGGATCCGCTGGTGAACCACCCGGGCGTCAAGGCCGACCTGCGGCGCTACCTCGTGGACGACGACCTGCTGTCGCCGCTGTCCCGGCGCATCCTGGATGCGGCGCACTTCCACGCGACGTGGTGGGAATTCCAGGTGCTGAAGCGCATGGACCCGGGCAGCGAGCCGATGGTGCGCACCGACCGGCTGCTGAACCAGGACCTCGAGAAGCACCTGGACCTTCACGGCATGCGCAAGCTGGCGGCGCGCGCGCTGGTCAGCGACCGGGGCGGGCCGGCGGACTTCGTGGACCTGTTCGCGCACCTGCGTTTCCAGGTGCGGTGGGCCCAGACGCCGCGCGTGCCGCGGACGTCGGTGCTGGGCCACAGCATGCTGGTGGCGTGCCTGTCGTACTTCCTGGCCCGCGAGGTCGGCGCGTGCGACCGGCGGCTGCGCAACGCGTTCTTCGGCGGGCTGTTCCACGACCTGCCGGAATCCGTGACGCGCGACATCGTGTCGCCCGTGAAGGGCGCCGTGCCGGAACTGTCCGAGGTGATCGGCGCGATCGAGCAGGAACTGGCGTCCGAGGAGATCTACCCGCTGGTCGAGGCGGGCTGGCGCGACGAACTGCGGTACTTCACGACGGACGAGTTCGCCAGCAAGGTGCGGATCGACGGCACCGTGCAGGCCGTGGGGTCGGACGCGATCAACGCGCAATACGACGACGCCCGGTTCGAGCCCATCGACGGCGAGCTGGTCAAGGCGGCGGACCACCTGGCCGCGTACGCGGAGGCGTTCAAGTCCACGACGTCGGGCGTCCGCACGCCGCAGCTGGACGAGGGCCTGCAACTGGCGACGCGGTGGAAGGGCAGGGTCGTCGCCGGCGTCGACATCGGGGCGATCTACGCGGACTTCCAGTAGGCCGAGGGGGGAAATGCCCAGACAGGATGCGGATCTCCGGATCGCGATCGCCGTAGCCGGGCTGCTGGCCCTGGCGGCGTGCAAAGGGGGGGCGGGCGGGTCGGATCCCGGAAGCCCACCGGATGCCGCGGACCCGGGGATCGAGATGGAGGTCGCAGGCGATGATGCGACGGCCGAACTGGCCGATCGGGACGCCCCCGCCGAGGCCGCGCCGGAGGATCCCGGCACGCCCGACCCGGCGCCCGTCGACCCGGCCGGGGACCCTGCGACCGGGGACCCTGCGGCCGATCCGGTGAACGACGCACCCGCGGACGCGCCCGCGGACAAGGCCCCGGACGTCGCCTCCGATCCCTCCTCCGACGCGCCCGCGGAAGACGCCGACGACCTGCCGACGGACGTCCCCCCCGACGCCGGCCCCTGGACGGTCACGGTGTCCCCTGCCCTGCCCCAGGACGCCGTCGCCTCCTACCTGATGAACGCCTCGCCAGCCGCATGGAACCTGTTCGGCGGCGCGGACCTGCCGCTGGGACGGCACTGGGACGAGGGCCACGTCGGATACCACGCCGCGATTCGCTTCCCCGGCGTGCCGGTCCCGCCGGGCGCGACCATCGAATCGGCGACGCTGACCTGGTACCCGACGAACGAGGTCGATTCGCAGAACATCCTGTGGCTGCAGGTCGCGGCCGAGAAGGCGGCCGATTCGCCGCCCCTGTCGCTGACCGACTACCAGAACGCACGGCCGGACCAGCGCTTGCGTACGGATGCGAAGATCGCGGAGTGGGCCATCCGGTGCAACGCGGGCTGCACCGACCGCACCGAGTACGACTGCCCCCAGCGGAGGAAGGACTGCTGGGACCGCACGGTCGCCTACGCCTGCCCGAAGGACCTGAAGGCCCTGGTGCAGGAGGTCGTGTCGCTGCCCGGCTGGGCCGCCGGCAACGCGCTGACCCTGTTCCTGGACCCGAGCGTGCCGCAGGACTACATCGACCGCGATGTCGGCAGCCGCAGCATCACCGGCGTCGACCCCGAACGCGGCGACGCCTTCCGGCCGGCACTGGCCATCACGTACCGCTGAGGGGCCGGTCCTTCCGGGACCTTCCCGATCCCGGTTGAAGGCCGCGCGCCGGCATGCCATAGTCCGACCGAACCCAGATGCAGGTCCACGCACGGAGGAGGAGTCCATGCCCCCGGCCAGGCTCGCGCTGCGACTGTTGGCCACGGCGGTAACGGCATCCCTGTTCCTGGCGGCGCCCGCTCTCGCGGACCCGGTCACCCCCGCGCCGCCGACCCCCGAGACGACTGCCGATTCCTCGACCCCGCCTCTTGCCACCGACTGGATCCGCGCGCAACTGCTGGTCGGCCTGACGGGCAGCGTGGGGGGCGAGGTTCGCCTGTTCGGCCTGAAGTGGCCGGGGTTCTACCTGACCGTGGCGCAGGGCGGCCTGCTGTGGGGCCTGCTGGGCGGCCACCAGGGCGTCCACTGGTACGCGGGACCGGAACTGGGTTGGCTGATGGTCCGGGACCGGCACCAGGTCTCGGTCGGCGTGGGCATCGGATACGGCGGGATGGAGCAGTTGCTGCCGTTGCCGAAGAAAAAATGGTACGGCAGGTTCAGCGGGGATAGCGCGTGGGTGCGCCTGCACGCCTTCCAGGTGTCGCCGGCCGTGCGCTATCGCTACTACTGGGGCCGGGGCAGCGTCGAGGTCGCTCTCGTCTTCCCGATCCTGTTCGGCCCCCATCGCGTCGGCGACCCGTTCGACCGCGAGTACGAGGAGGAGATCCTGGACGACGTGGACCGGACGGTGAACGTTGACACCCCGTGGCCCTTCGTGTCCATCGGGGTGGGAATGTAGCAGGGGAGGAATCATGAAGCGGCAGCATCCGGTCGGGTTTTCGGTAGGGGCGGTTTCCAGGTGCCTCGCGGGATTCGTCCTGGTCGCGGCCCTCGGGGCCTCCGCGTCATGCGGGGAATCGACCTACCGCCTGTCGACCTTCCAGTTCAACACCAACCACCCGATGGAGGTCGTCTCGGTCTTCCCCGCGGTTCGTGGCGAGGACGGGACGTACCAGCGCCAGTGCGAGTCGCTGGATGGTGACGGGAACGCGGCGGTTGCGGACAGCCTGCTGTTCTCGATCGTGCTGAACGGAACCCTCAGGGATGGCGACTCGAACCGGGATCTCGACGACTCGATCCGTCCCGGCGACCTGCTCAAGGTCGACCCGAGCACGCGCAACGTGGTCGAAATCGGGATTACCATCGTCGAGGACGATTTCGAGGTGGAACTGGAGTGCCTGGAACCCTACCCGGACCCCGACATGCAGGGCAGCGCCGAGTGCCAGGGCCGGATGGCGAGCCCCCGCAACGAACCGGAACGCCTGGACTACCGCAGCCACTTCGACCTCACCCTGCGCCCGTCCACGTCGGACAAGGACGCCATGGCGGTCGCCATCCTGGTGGACCAGTCGGGGTCGATGAGGGGGTTCATCACCGAGGACGAGGGGCTGGAGGCCAAGCCGGATTCCCCCTTCGAGGGAGGGGATTTCAAGGTGCGGGCCACCGATCCGGACCGTCATTCCCTCTCCGCCGTCAAGCAATTCGCAAGCCTGCTGAACGCGAACGACCGCCTGGGCGTGTTCCAGTTCGGCGAGGCGGTCGGCGATACCGCCCGTATCGTGTGCGACCTTTCGCCCGAGAAGGACGAGGCAACCCGGCGCAGGGAATGCTTCGGCATCAACCGGACCGTCGTCTTCGGATGCTCCAGCGCGGAGATCCAGAAAGGGTGCCAGTTGAAGGGAACGGATTTCATGAAACTGCAAGCCAATGCCCGGGGCCGCACCCCCCTGTGGTCGGCGGTCGAGGACGTCTACCGCTTCATGCGGGACGAGGTGGATGCCCAGGTGCGCCACGTCATCGTGATCACCGACGGCCCGGACACCTGCCACCCGGACTCGCCGGACTTCCAGCCGGTCCTGCGACGGTACAAGAACGGGAAGTACCTCGAGTTCAAGCAGGATGGGGCCTGTTCAAACGTCTCGTTCGATGAACTCCTGGCGACACTGGAGGTAGACATCCGCGACACCCAGGGCGCGTTGCTGCCCTCGAACCAGGTCCCGGTGCACGTCTCGTTCCTGCAACTGCAGGCGATGGGGTACCGGGACCGGGACCCGCGCCAGCAGGAGGTCGCGTGCCGCACGGGCGGGCACTACCTCTTCGTCAACGCATGGGACCTCCCGAGGGAGACCGGCAGTTCCGAGCCCCCCCTGGGAACGGCCCTGCGGGAACTGGCCGTCCCGCGCCTCCGCGGCATGCTGGCGGGCGCGTGGACGCTGGCGGTGGACGTCCCGGACCTGGCAACCCGGCATCTGCAGCCGGGGTCCGAGATGGCGGTGGCCGGCACGATCCGGATGCAGAAGGGCCAGGTGACCCCCGACGCGCAGTACGACCTGCGGGTGGGGTACGTGGACCCGTTCGACTTGGGCAACCATATCCCCCGGCTGGACCAGCGCGTCGCCTTCCGCATCCCCTGCGGCGCGTCGGATTCCTGCGACTGGTACCCGCAAGACGAATGCAGCCAGGTGGCCTGCCGCGCGGGCGACGCCGTCTGCGCGCCGACCCACGCCCCCGAACAGGCCGCCTGCGGCACGGGGGGCGCCTGCTGCTGGGGCGGATGCCTGACACCCGGCGACTGCACCACCGGCTTCGACGCCTTGTGCAACCCGATCCCCGCCGAGGACGGGACCGCCTGTACCGCGGGCGTCTGCTGCAGCGGGACGTGCCAGGCGTCCTGCATGTGATGGAGGAGGACCGATGCCCCGCCTCGCGCTTGCGTTCCTGACCGTCCTGATGCTGCCCTGCCCGGCCCCGGCCGAGGAGGCCTGGAAGCCGGTGAAGACGACCCGGGACGGGATCGAGATCTCGCGACGCCCGGGCCGCACGTCCGGATTCCACGAGGTGCGGTTCGAGGCGCGCCACCCGGCCGCCCCGCAGCGCCTGGCGGACTTCGTCTGGGACAGTTTCCAGCAGGCCCACCCGCCCGTGCAGCAGCGCGACTTCCGGGTCCGGCAGCCCGGCGAGATCGTCTTCCACGACCGGGTCCACGCGCCGGTGGTTTCCGACCGCGAGTACACGATGCGCATCGTGCGCGAACACGAGGGGGACGTCTTCCGGTTGGTGTTCCGGACCGCGCCCGAACTGGGCCCGCCGCCCACGCCGGGGCTGGTCACGCTGCCGATCGCGCAGGGGCAGTGGGAGTTCCGGCCCGACGGCACCGGCACCGCGGTCACGTACACGGTCTACAGCGAGCCGGGCGGAGGCGTGCCTGCCTTCCTGGTCCGCGGAACGCAGGTCGACGAGGCGCTGGACGACTTCCGGAGAACGCTGGACGAGGCCCGCCGCGCGCTCCCCGGGGGGCCTGGGTAGCGCTTCCGGAACCTGCTACGGGGACTGGCGATCCCGGATGGCGTTCACGAATTCGGGGTCGTTCAGAACCTCGTCCACCGCGCGTTTCAAGGTGCTGCGGAAACTCTGGTTCCAGTCCCAGCCAACGGCGTTCGTGGTGCGGTAGGTTTTCGACCAGGCCCCGTCCTTCCTCTCCAATACCAGGACCATCGTGGTGTGGCCGGCCCAGCCCCCTCCCGTGAAGGCGATCTTCGGCACACGCACCAGCACCTTGTTCCGGCTGCCGGAACCGACCCGGACCCCGTGCGCCTCCAACTGCTTCTCCAGTGCCTGGATGGCCGTCTCGGTCCACAGGTAGTAGTCGGTGAAGTACTTGTGCGCACCCTGTCGAAAGAAGATCGATTCGCCGGCCGAATCGGACTGGGCGTTCTCGAGGGACACGGAAGCCGCCTCGCCGTCAAGAAGCGATTCTCCCACCTTCAACTCGGCCATCTTCGCGGTCGGCACGTAGTGGTGCGAACATGCGACCAGCACCAGGACAGGTGCCAGGCCGACGCCTGCCAGGACGCGGGCCACCGTGCGAACTGCATGAACGCGTGCTCCTTGCATGTCGACATCCTCCCTTCCGATTCCCCGGGCCGGCCGGCCTGCGGCATCCACCGGCCTACAGCAGGTTCACGACATACTCCGCGATGCGAATCAGGTTCAGCCGCGTCGACCCGGTGGTGCCCGCCCGGTGGGACACGAAGGTCCCCCCCTTGGGCGCGGGGGTGCCCAGGACGCGCTTGAAGCCGTCCTTGTTCGCCCCGACCACGAACACGTTCACTACTGCCTGCCTCGACAGATCCACCAGGTACGCAGCATATCCGTAGGCAGCGTATCGCTGGACAGCCAGCAGGTACTGGACGTGCCGGTCGGCAGGAACACTCCTGATGATGCTGGCGATGGATTCCAGCCGATCCTGCGGAGTCGGGCTGGGACGGCACTCCGTACCGACCTTGCATTCGACCTTTCCGCCGGCCTGCATGCCGTTCGACGCGGGGTCGAGAGTCCGGTCGACGATGTTCCGTCCTGCCAGCAGTTCGACAGCCAGCGGGTGGACCTCGAACCCCCGACCGACCAGCGCCGCCGTCAGGTAGGCCTCGAGCACGTCCGGGCCCGGACCCTCGACGTCGTCCCCGAACACCGTGACCGCGACCTTCGACCCCGCCGGCAGGAAGCCGGTGTTCGCCTGCCGCACCGTGTAGGCGCACCCGGTCCCCAGGGTCAACGCCAGGAGAGCAAGGCACCACGCGGAAACGCCGATCCGATGCATGGACTTCCTCCGAGTGTGGTGCGCCGACGATAGCACGTGCCCACGGCCGGAGCCATCCCGCGCGCCCCATCTACTCTCCCCCCTTGACTCCGGTGCGGCGCCGACGGACGATTCCCTGCAACGACCCGATTCGACGGATTCCAGCAGGCCGGGGTGGCGTGCGCCCTCCGGCCCACCCGCACCGGCGGGGTCCGCCGTCCCCCGGGCCCGGTATCCCTGGCAAAGGAGGCGATGATGCGGCGAGTCCTTCTGGGGCTGGCGGCACTCCTCATCGGAGTGTCCTGCGACCAGCCCGACCAGATCTACCAGAAGCTGCCCCAGAACTACGACCCGGTGACCGGCAACGGCATCGGGCCCATCGCGACCCACTTCACGGGCACCAAGCCCTTCCTGGACACCAGCACCGGCACCACGGTCGTGCCCACCCGCGAGGTGTGCTCGGACACCGAACTGTCGGCCAGGTGGGCCGCCATGGTGAACCAGCCCATCCTCCCGATGAAGGGCGCCGGCGGCCTGGACATGACCGGCGGCGCGACATGGAAGGGGCTGACGATCGACGAGGCCCAGTCGAAGGACCTGCTGTGCCAGACCAGCTACTACGGCGACGGCGTGGCGGCCTGGGGCGACAACTACGAGGTCATCGCCTTCTTCGACCCGACGACCCGGCTGATCGAGGACATCCTGCTGATCCCGGGCTACCTGGGCACGATCGCCGCGGGAGACTTCGAGTTCGAGATCAACGAGCCGATCACGAAGGCCGGCAACCCGCTGTCGCAGACCGACGGATCGGCCAACGACTCGCGGTCCGAGGCCAACCTTCGCGACATGGACCGCGCGCTGATCCGCGCCTTCCGGCCGTCGCTGGACGCCGACGAGGTGGACTGCATCGAGTCGGGATCCTGCTACATCATCATGTCCGGCACGATGCCGATCCTCGTCTTCATGAGCGTCAACCTGTACGTCATCCTCGAGCCGCAGGAGTTGCGCATCGCCCAGATCGAGGTGGCCCTGAAGCGGCCCTTCCGCATCGGGGCCGGCGAGATCGAGGTCACCGGCCCGACGCCCACGATCCACGGCACCGAGGCCGCCGGAATCCCGGACTGCCTGGTCACCTACGGCACGACCTGGAAGCACATCCGGGAGAAGTGCCTGGGCAACGACCCGATGGCGATGGCCAACATCCGCGCGACCAACGGCTACGAGAACGTGCTGGTCGAGCTGGGCGGCGTGCTGCTGTACCTGGATCGCCCCGGGATGGCGACGGACCAGATCCTGCCCATCGCGCCCGAACCCGAGGACGGCGATACGGTCAGCATCCTCAGCCTCAACGCCGCCTACGAGGGCGCCTTCTCGATGCCCTACTCGGACTTCCTGCGGATCTACAAGGCCAACCTGGACGCCGAGATCCGGGCCGACCTGCCCGGCCTGGCCGCCGACGCCTCCACCGGCGTCGAGTTCCTGCGCACGCCGGACGACCCGAAGCTGCCCGACGACATCCGTCACGCCTACCCGGACCGGCTGCGCCCGGGCGGCATCTACGCGGTGTTCTGCCAGGGCGAGGAAGGGGAGGACGGGAAGTACGTCGACTGCCTGACGGACTCGTCCGGACGGCCCACGCTGCCGCTGACCAACGCGCTGCAGTACCTGGTGTCGGTCGTGCTGGCCGACCAGGCGACGTCGCGGCTGACCAGCCTGTCGTTCTACGTGCAGCAGTTCGAGATCTCGCTGGCCGAGCACTTCAACGGCAAGCCCATCGGCCTGGAGCAGATCAACCTGGCCGCCGACTCCGGGTCGCCCGACCGCATCTACGCGACGACGACGATCTTCAAGGACGACGTTCCTTACACGGTCAACGTCTACTACGGCGGCAACGACGACCGCATGCACTTCCTGAACTTCCAGAAGGGCGCCTCGCGCATGGAACGCGTGCTGCTGCGCGATGCCGCGCTGCCCGTCCCGGACGACTTCTTCCCGTCCGGGGTGTTCAAGATGAAGCACCTGCTGGCGTCCCCGCGCATGGGGCTGGGCGCCGTCGGGGCGATCTCGGTGGACCGGGAAGTGCCAAAGACGCGCCGCGCGATGCTGTCGTTCCAGATGAAGGCCGACGAGACGATGCAGGTGCTGGCCCCCTACATGCCGGCCAGCAGCGTGTCCGGCTACTGGACGCCGCTGGAAGGGCCGCAGGACCGGTTCACGCCGGCCGAATGGTTCTCGCTGGGCGGCAACACCATCGGCGCGGGCTTCTACATGGTGCCCGTGGGCGACGGCCCCGCCGACCGGATGGTCGTGGCGATCGTGGGCAGCGCGTTCTTCGGCACGGTGGAGTTCTGCGGCTTCTTCGTCCGCATCGGCGACTACGCGGACGACCTGCTGGCCAAGATCGCCGACGCGGGCTACCCGTGCCAGATGATCGTGCGCCGCAGCGAGAACCGGGAGTTCATCACCTCCATCGCGGACATGGACGCCCAGGCCCGCGTGTCGGTGACGAACAACATGATCGACAGCGTCCTCTACTGGCTGCAGTGAGGGGGGGGGGAAACCATGAAGACGCGAAACGCCATGCTGCTGGCGCTGGCCGCCGGGACGCTGTGGGCGACGGCCTGCGCGGACCACCGCGAGGAACGCACCGAACTGTTCAACGAGAACACCTACTTGAGGAAGGACTTCCTGACGCGCCCGAACCCGGGGCACGTCGCGGCGACGACCGACGACGAGGACCGGGGCTGGCTGATGGGCATGTCGATCACGAAGGTCAGCGTGCCGACGGCCATCACGGACATCTTCCCGGGCCTGCAGTCCGACGTGAAGTACGTCCGCTTCTCGATGACCAAGGACAGCCTGCAGGTCGTGGACGGGATCACGCCCGGCCCCTACGCCGCGGACGGCAACATGCCGGACGCCTCGGACGCGGCCGACCTGGCGCCGCGCGTGCTGCAGGAGTGGGGGGGCACCCACGTGGACCTGCAGTTGCGCAAGAACCTGGACGGCGAGGTCACGAACTACCTCGAGGAGAACCGGGAGCGCGACTGGGAACAGCGCCAGTTCATCAAGGTGGAACTGGAGGAAGGCCGCCTGAACGACCTGGCGCGCCTGTCCTGGTACGACGACTGGTGGACCTCCTCCGCGATGACGCTGGTGTCGAAGAGCCTGGTGCCGGGCAGTTTCCGGTATGTGGACACCGTCCGGCACGAGACGAACACGCCGGCCGGCGAGGTCGTGGACTGGGACAAGGGCGACTACCTCGAGTGGACGGTGCGCATGACCTACCGGGTCGACATCCGGTACGGCAGCCTGCTGGTCTTCCGGGCCGGCATCGACACCCAGACGGTCGACGTGAAGTACTCGATGTGGCGGCGGCCGGACGCGCCCGCGGGCAAGGAGTACGTGACGCGGCCGGTCGACGAGAAGGACCCCTACCGCCGCCAGTTCGGCGTGTGGGACTACGTGATCCAGAACTACCAGGACCCGGAGTCGGGCTTCATCGGGGCGCGCAGCCTGCTGTCGCGCTTCAACCCGCGCCTGCCCATCGACATCTACCTGGTGGACGTGCCGCAGGAGTTCGCCGACATCTACGACAGCGTGGCCGAGAAGACCAACGCGCTGTTCCAGCAGGCCGGCGTCGAGTTCCGCATCGCGTTCCACCCGGCCGACGAGGGCGGCATCGTGCGCACGCCCGGCGACCTGCGATACAGTTTCGTCTGGTGGCACAACAACGACTTCTCGGACATCCCGTGGCTGGGCTACGGCCCGTCCTGGATGGACCCGCGGACCGGCGAGATCCTCGGGTCGGTGCTGAACTTCAACAACTGGCAGGGCCTGCACTGGTACACCCAGGTCGTGAAGGACTACCTGGAGTCCGTCACGGACTCGTTCGAGGAGGGCGCGGGCGCCTGCACGCCCGGCGAGATCCGGCCCATCGTGGACGGGAAGGTGCTGGCGAACGTCCAGAACACCACGCTGATGGCCAAGATGACGTCCTACATGGGCCAGGAGCCGGACGACTGGGTCGTGCCCCACGACGACGACTGGTACGACTACTACCACATGCTGCTGGCGGACATCCGGTACTTCTACCCGCCGTACCAGACCTTCGTCTACAGCGGTCGCGAGGCGGGCCTGAAGGAGTTGCAGGCCGGCAACCCCCTGCTGCTGGAGGGCGAACGGCTGTTCTGGGACATCGCGGGCCGGCTGGACTCGGAGGAGAGCCCGACCGGCTTCAACGACTTCACGGCCCCGGGGGCCATCGAGGCGGGCGCGGAGTTCCTGCGGCAGGCCAAGGATTCGGCCAAGGCGCACGCGACCTACCTGGCCAACCGGCGGGTGGCCGCGGGCCTGCACGGCATCGGGCTGATGAACGCCGACGCGCTGCTGGCCTCGATCGCCGACATCAGCCAGCGGTGCAAGGCCGACGGCACCTGGCAGACCTTCGACGAGTGGGAGGACGACATCCGGTGGCGCATCGCCCACCAGACCAGCGTCCACGAACTGGGCCACAACATCGGCCTGTACCACAACTTCTACGGGTCGGTGGACCGGCCGCACTACCAGTCCTGCACCGGCTGCAAGAACCAGGCGCACGGCAACTCGTCGTCGGTGATGGACTACGTGCACCACTTCGCCGAGACCAGCGCGGACCTGGGCTGGTACCCCTACGACGTGGCCACGCTGACCTACGCGTACCGCTATGACTCGCAGGCGGCCGTGGACCAGGAGACCGACCCGGCCATCCTGCGGGTCGTGCATCCCGACTGGCACGATCCGGCCCGGGACCCGGCGGAGGAGAAGGGCGGGTTCGACGGCGTGCGGCACCCCGAGCGCGCCTACCTGTTCGCGAACGACTACCACGAGCCGCTGTCGCCGCTGGTCGAGGTCTTCGACCTGGGCACGACGCCGACCGAGATGGTGAAGAACGCCATCCTCTACTACGACTGGATGTACAAGTTCCGGAATTTCCGGTCGTACCGGCAGTACTGGGAGACCTGGACCTACGCCGACTCGGCCTTCAACAGCACCTACTGGCTGCGGCGCTTCCTGGAACTGTGGTCGCTGGACTGGGACGCCGACGGGCTGGAGAACAACCTGCGACTGCTGGGGGTGCAGGGCGACCGCTTCTTCTTCGACAACCTGCGCGACCAGTTCGACCAGGAGATGGGACAGGCGAACCGGATGGTGGTGGACTTCTACCGCGCGATCCTGACCCAGTCGAACGGCGAGCGGTCGTACGCGACGACGTACGACAGCTTCTTCGGCGACGTGACGCGCATCGGCATCATCTACGACAAGTTCTACGCGATGCTGTCCTTCCTGGGCCTGTGGCCGGCCGACTGGTACAACTGGGACGACTACGCGTACCTGGCGTACTACGAGGGCAGCCGCGGCGACCCGCTGATGTACTCGGACTCGCTGGCGGCCGTGCTGGAGATGCTGGGCGGCGCCTACGACGTGTACCCGTGGTTCCTGCCCCTGGCGGTCGAGGTGTTCGCGATGGACACCCACGACATCAACTTCGGCGACCAGGCCATGAAGGAGTGGATCGGGTTCCGCGTCTTCGACCGGGCCCAGGACATGGCGGAGTACTTCGACTTCGACCCGCGGGAGATCGCGCTGGGGACCGCGGACGACGGCCACCAGTCGTTCCACGACGCGAACGGGGCGCTGTGGACCTACCTGTACCTGGACGACCGGAACCAGCACCTGTGCGCGTGCGCGGACCTGTCGCCGGTGTCGTACAAGATGCTGTGGGACTACAACGAGGCGGTGAACATCGAGCACCGCGAGTACACCAGCACGTACGACATCAAGTACTTCCTGGACTACTACCGGTACTTCGACTGAGGCGGGCGTGCGGAGGCTGGACATGAAGACACGAATGCCGCGCGCGCCGGCGGGGAGGGTCGCCGGGCTCCTGGCAGCCGCGCTGCTGCTGGGGGCCTACGGCCCGACCGCCCACGCGCAGGAAGGGACCCCGCCGGAAGGCGGGCAGGCGATCGCGGCGCCGGCAACCCCCGAGGGGACGGGCGCCACGACGGCCCCGACGGCGGGGACGACCGCGACCGGGACGACCGGCACGGCCGCGACCGCCCAGGGCCAGGACGTGGACATCTCGGCGCGGATCCCGACGCGGGCCAAGACCGGGCAGTTCTGGCACCTGCTGGCGATCTACGAACTGCACTTCAACCTGGTGTCGGACGCCTACTCGGCGAACGACGTGTACTCCTGGTACCTGCTGCAGGCGAAGTTCGACGTCACGAAGAACAACCAGTTGGGCGTGCGCTTCGACATGCTGCAGCGGTACGTGGCGGACGAGGGCGAGAACGGGCTGTTCCCGTCCGACCTGCGATTCTACTACTGGCGGAAGTTCGCGCTGCCCATCCCGAAGTTCCCGATCCCGGGCGTGGCGTCGCTGTACCTGACCGCGCCGACCTCGCGGGAAAGCCGGTCGCGGGGGTACGTCACGCGGCCGACCGTCACGCTGTCGCTGGCGCCGTCGTACGGGCCGCTGACCCTGATCGTCACGGGCATCTACCGGTACTCGTTCGCGAAGGACGCCGAGTCCGCCGAGAGGTCGGCGCCGAACGAGCGCCAGTCGGCCGGCATCCAGGGCCAGTTGATCTACCAGCCCGTGGACTGGTTCTCGCCGTCGTTCCTGTGGCAGTCCTGGTGGGCCGAGCCGTACCCGGACCGGGAGGGCCACGACCAGGGCTGGCGCGGGTCCACCTACTACTTCGAGGTGGCGCTGACCTTCACGCTGCCGATGCCGAAGCCGTGGCCGGGCGTGGACCTGTCGCTGGCGTACGCGCAAGGGGCGCCGATGCTGGCGGGGGGGATCTACCGGTTCGCGTTCGCCAAGCGAGACCAGTCGGAACTGTACTTCGGGCTGAACCTGACCTACTGAGGCGGGGCGCGGGGGCCCCGTCCCTGATGTAGGGCGGGGGCCCCGTCCCCCGCCAGGGCTACTCCCCGCAATCGCCGGACGAACGCCACGCCAGGACCTGCCCCGCGCCCCCGGTGATGAACCCGTAGCGGCGGGCGTTCCAGTAGGGTTCCGACACGTCGCTGCCCGCGTACTGGCTGCCGCCGGTGACGCCGGGGAACGCGCCCAGCGCGAAGGGATTGCGCTGCCAGATGAAGTCGGACCACGGGCGCAGGTCGGGCGGCAGCGACACGGACATCTGCTGCCACACGCACTTGCCGTTGCCGATCGAGCACTGCCACTCGGCCGGTTCCGTGCACGCGAACTCGTCCATGCCGGGGCCGGGCATCGTGACGCCCAGCACGTTGATCTCGGCCATGCAGGCGTCGATCTCCTTCTGCGTCGGGCAGGACGGGACGCTGCCGTCCAGCGCGTTGTCCGCGACGAACTGCCGGGCCAGCGGGTAGGCGCGCCGCGGGTCGTCCAGCACCAGGACGCCGTCCTTCCACCCGTTGCCGCCCATCCGCTGCATCAGCGACAACGCCTCGGCCAGCGCCGCGTCGCGATCCTTCCCGATCGCGGCCGGCACCGCGCCCGCGTACATGATCTCGATGTCCAGGTTCTTGAAGGTCTTCTGCATCTTGTCCCACAACTCGTCGTGGAACCCGCGCTGCAGCGTCGCCTTCAGCGGGCAGTCGCCCAGCAGGTGCAGGAAGGCCCACCAGGGGCCGTAGGTGATCTGGTCGCCGTAGAACGACCGGCACCACTTCGGCAGGTCGAACGCGCCGGTGGTCAGGGCCACCTGGTCGGTGTGCAGGTTGCCGATCAGTTCGTCGTACAGGAAGGTGCGGTACTGCTCGTCGCCGGTGAAGTGGTACGCCATCGTGGCCAGGTGCATCAGGTGCATGGCGTCGCCGCCTCGCAGGCTGGGGAAGTAGTAATGATCGATCTGGTTCTCCCCCCCCGCGCTGGTGTCCATGTCCAGCACGAACTGCAGCAGGTCCGCGATGAAGTTCTCGGAGTCCGCGGCATCGATGACGCGCCACGGCTCCATCTGCACGGTGTCGGGGCAGGACATGTCGAAGGTGGCGTCGTTGGCCGTGTTCACCTGCCGCTGCACGTAGCCCACGATGCGGTCCAGCTTCGTCAGGTCGATGTCATCCGGGTCCAGCTTCAGTTCGCCGGCCTGGAAGTAGGACATCAGCGCGGCCAGCAGGTCGGGGTTCTGCTGCAGGTTGATCATCTCCACGCGCTGCAGGCGCTTGAGGTAGCACGTCAGGTGCTTCGAGATGCGCGCCTTCAATTCGTCGTCGCGCAGCAGGTCGTACGCCATCGGCAGCGACGTCATCGGGCCGGTGTTCTGGTCGATCGAGGGGCGGCCGTGCCACATCGGGCGGCCCTTCCAGACCTTGCCTTCCGCGTCCGTGTACCCGTCGATGTAGGCCGCGGGCAGGTACTTCAGCGCGGCGGGATCGACATCCCGGTCGTGGTGGTTCAGGCCGGCGCTGCCCTCCCACCGGATGATGTGGTCGGGGGGCTGCGGCGCGCCGTCGGGCATCAGCAGGAAGTGGTACCGGATGAAGTAGCCCGGGATGCCGGTCACCTCGTACATCGCCAGGATGTCCTTCACGGCCTGTTCCATACGGGCGTAGTCGGCCTCGGTGCCCGTCTGCGAGTACCGCAGCACGGACGCCACCACGGACCATCCGGTCCAGATGCCGCCGTCGCCGGTGCCCCAGTACCCGGACAGGTGTTCCATCGCGCCCCACTCGGTCTCTGGCGTGCCGGGCAGCGTCTCGCCCACGAAGTCGCGGTCGATCGCCTGGCCGTCCGGCGTCTGGTACAGGTCGCGCCAGCGGTCGAACAGGAAGGCGCGCCGCAGCAGCGGGTCCGGGGTGTCCACGAACGCCTGCGCGGCCGGGTCGTAGATGTCGCAGCGGTACAGCGTGCCGCCTTCGCACTTCTCCTCCTGGAACACGGCGCAGGAGGCGACACCGGTGTCCTTCAGGGGATCGGCGGGGGTGGCCAGCGGCGCCTGCGTGGGCAACAGGGGCAGTTCGACAGGCACGTCGGCAGGGACGTCCTCGACCGCCTCGGCGGGAACGTCCGCCACGGCCTCCGCGGGCACGTCCTCGACCGCCTCCGCGGGAACGTCCGCCACGTCGGTCGCGGCCTCCGGCTGCACGTCCGCGGGGACCTCGCCGGCCTCCTGCACGTCGGTCGCGTCGATGCCGGGGTCGTCGTTCCCGTCGCCGCCACCGCAGGCCACGGCCATTGCCAGGGCCGCCGTCGCGGCCAGGATCGGGATGAAGCGCTTCGTCACGGGATCCTCCGGATGCCAAGGCCGGGGGATGGTAGCGCGAAAAGCACGCGAAGGCGGGAAAAGTGGAGGAATTCCGTCTTGACACGAGGGGGGCCGGCGGGGGAATCTCTCGGCGTCCCAGGCAATTCGTCAAGCCGCGCGGACTTCCCGCGTGCGACAGGAGGACCCGCCCATGAAGCGTCTTGCCCTGCTGATCGGAACCCTGTCTCTTGCCCTGGTGCTGCCCGGTTGCGGTCACGTCGTGAGGGTGTCCCGCACGATGGTCAACATGGACCGCATCGATGTCTCCCTGGCCCCCCTGCAGCGCTCGGACTACGAGATCCTGGGGGACGTGACGGGCATGGGCCAGGTCGAGGCCTATTCGAGGGGCAAGGGCAAGGTCAGGATGGCGCGCCCCGAGGATCGCGTGGTCGGGCTGATCACGGGGGACTCCATGACCTCGCTGGCGCCGAGGAAGGGCATGTCCCTGGACATGTTCGCCCTGGCCCGCGAGATCGCGACCTACAACGCGATCGCCAGCATCCCCGGCGCCGATGCGCTGCTGTTCCCCCGCTACGAACAGAAACTCGAGATCGTCGGCAAGGAGTGGATGATTACCGTGAAGGTCTTCGCCAAGGCGATCCGGATCAAGCCCGACCCGCAGGCCGCACAGTAGACACTCCCAGCGTCAGGTGCGCCCGAGACGACTCCGCCTCCGTGCCCGGGCGGGCCCGACCGGTTCCTCGATCCGGACCACCGTCAGCACCGCGTCGCCCGCGGGACGGCGCCATGTGACCTCGTCGTCGACGTGCGCCCCCATCACGGCGCGGGCCAGCGGCGACACCCAGGACACCCGGTCCTCGTCGGCGTCGGCCTCGTCCTCGCCGACGATGTCGAAGGTGCGCGCGACCCCGTCCTCGTCGGCCACCGTCACCCGCATCCCGAACCGCACCTGGTCCGGCGGCGCGCCCCCCGGCGGCACGACGATCGCGGACTCGATCCGGGCGCGCACGTACCGCAGGTCCCGGGCCAGCACCGCGCGCCGCGCCACGACGTCCATCGCGTCGCCCTCCCCTTCCAGGGCGTCCCGTTCCGCCTGCAACCGTGCCGCCTCGTCCTGCAGCCGCCGCAGCCCCTGCGGGCGGACGTAGTTCGGGTGCGGGCTGATCGGCCGTTCGGGCAGGTCGCCGGGGGAATCGCCGTCGGGTTCCTTGACGAAGGCGCGGCTCATGCGGGGATTCTACTGTAGGGCGGGGGCCCTGTCCCCCGCCAACGTGGATGTGGGGCCCTGTCCCCCGCCAACGTGGATGTGAGGCCCTGTCCCCCGCCGGGCACTTGTCGCACGATCCGGACCCGGAAAGGCGGGGCGCGGGGGCCCCGCCCTACACTTCCGGCCCGGAGTCCTTCGCTGGCCACCGGAACCGCCAACCCCCTGTAGGGCGGGGGCCCTGTCCCCCGCCAACGTGGATGTGGGGCCCTGTCCCCCGCCAACGTGGATGTGAGGCCCTGTCCCCCGCCGGGCACTTGTCGCACGATCCGGACCCGGAAAGGCGGGGCGCGGGGGCCCCGCCCTACACTTCCGGCCAGGCTTCTACTCGGTCGGGCAGTCCTCGGGCGGGTCGGTGAAGTGGTCGTCCGGGTACTCGATCGCGCAGAACTCGTTGCACCAGCCGTCGGCCGTCCACTGGCACGGGTCCGCCGCGCCGCAGGTGCAGTTCGTGTAGTACCCCTCGGTGCACTGGAAGGCGATCTCGTCCGCCGTGCACTCGAAGCCGCACAGGCAGGCGGTCCGCTCGTAGCCGGGCGTCGTGTACACGTGGCAGGCGCCGGACGCCGCGCCGTTCGCCTGGCACAGGGCGTTGCAGTCGTTGTCCACCAGCCGCTTCGTGGTGGCGTCACAGGTGATCAGCGAGGGATCGCCCGCGGCCTCGCACACGGTCACGAACGTCGCCGAGTCGCACGGCCCGAACGTCGGGGAGGCCGGCCCGTACAGCGCCTTCAACTGGAAGTCGCCGTAGCCGTCCACGGCCTCGACGTCCACGACCACCCACACGGTGACGGGCACGACGCCCTCGTTCGTCCAGGACACGAACGCGGCGCCCGCCGCGACGCAGTTCGCCGGGACCGTGAAGTCGCCGGTGATCAGCCACAGGGCCGGCGTGAAGCCCACCGCCTTCGTGACGTCCACCGTCAGGAAGTCGCCGGGCTGCAACGTCACCTGGTACATCACGTCCGGGCCCATCAGCGCCTTGGCGCCGCAGCCCTCCGCCGTCGGGTCCTGGTGGTTGTCCGCGCCGACCAGCGTGCCGGTGACCGTCTCGCCCGACACCAGCGCGGGAACGACGGCCTCGTCCAGCGGGTCGTTCGCGGGCGCCACCACCGGCTGGACGTCGATGGTCAGGTCGAAGGACATGTCGTCCGTCGGCATCGCGCTGTCGACGATCACGAAGACGTCCAGGTTCTCGCCGGTGCGGTTCCACCACACCAGTTCCTCCAGGCCCGCCGCCCAGACGGAGTCCGCGCCCGCGACGCAGGTCGCATCGGCGTTCACGCAGTCGGTCACCACGTAGACCTGGCCGTCGAACGGCGAGGCCAGCGAGGCCCGCAGCACGCTGTCCTTCGGGACCGACACCTTGAACGCGGAGTCCTTGCCGATCGCCGCGTACCCGGTGCAGGAAGGCGCCACGTACGTGTTGACCGAGTCCGCCAGGTCGAACGGATACGAGCCGTTCGCCAGCGTCTGGGCCCCCTCGCAGGTGTCCGCGCTGCCGACCTGGAAGACGTCCAGTTCCAGCGCGTAGGCGAACTTCGCCATCCCGCCCACCAGCGGGGACTGGGTGACCTCGACCAGCACGTCCTGTTCCTGGAACGCCAGGAAGCCCTGCAGGATCGACGAGTAGTCGCCGTAGGGATCCAGGTCGTCGTTCTCCCATCCCTCGTGCGGGACGCCGGTCGCGTCCAGCAGGCGCAGGTTGGTATCGATCTCGTTGCCGCAGAAGGGCTGGGTCCGCACGTCCAGCGCCTGGCCGGCCGCCAGGTGCACCTTGAACAGGTCCACGTCCGGCAGGCTGCCGGTCGGGAACAGGATCGCCGACACCCTCTCGGTCCCGGAGGCCAGCACCTGGGCCTGCGCGGCGGTGTCGTTCGGCTCGACCTCGACGAGGCCGAAGGACGGCGCCGGCAGGCAGGAACCCGACGAGCAGTACAGCGCGTTGCAGCCGCAGTCCTCGTCCTTCGTGCAGGCGGCCTCCTGGCACAGCCCGCCACCGCACAGCCCGCTGGCGCACTCCGCGTTCTCGGAGCACGGGGTCCCGGCCTCGACCGGCCGCACGCAGTGCCCGGTGGAGGTGCAGGCCATGGTGGCGTTGCACGAGAAGGTGATCGGCACGCAGGCGGAGAGCCAGCCGGTGCTGTAGCAGCGGGTGCCGACCGGGCAGATGCTGACCATGGTGCAGTCGATCGCGCAGAAGTACTGGCCGTCGATGCCCTGCAGGCACTGGTTCATGCCGTACTCGATCTCGTTGCAGTCCGCGTCGTACAGGTTGGGGTCGCAAGGCTGGCACATGCCCTTCTCGACCGGCGTGATCGGTTCCGACCCTTCGCACGGCAGCGTTTCCGAACACTCCTCGGAGCACGTGCCGGAAATGCACAGGCCGGACTCGCAGTCCGCGTCCACGCGGCAGGTGCCGTTCGGGTAGACCTGGCCGTCCATCGTCAGCATGCACCTGCCCTGGAAGCAGCCCATGCGCGGCGGGCACGGAACCTCGGCCGAGCACGCGGTGGTGCAGTAGTACGCCTGGACCATGGCGTCCGGCACGCAGGAACCGCCCTCGCCGCAGTCCGCGTCGGCCTCGCAGCCCTTCATGCACGCGTTCTGGAAGCAGAGGTAGCCCTCGGCGCACTGGAAGGACTCCTGGCACTCCTGGCCCTGGGTGACGCCGCCGATCAGGTCGGACGGCACGCAGTAGTTGCCGTTCGCGGTCTCGGTGCAGATGCCGTCGGCGCAGGGCGCCTCCTCCGAGCACTCCGTGGTGCAGATCGCCTGGCCCAGCACCGCCAGGCACTTCCGCCCGTCCGTGCACGCGTAGTCGCCCAGGCACGGCTCGCCGTACCCGTGACCCGCCTCGCCCTTGGGCACGCACACCTGGATCGTCGGGTCGCTGGCGATGACGCCCGCGACGCAGTCCATGTTCTCCGGGCACGAGGACAGGTCCTCGATCACGAAGCACTGCTCGCTGCACAGGCCGTTCTGGCAGAACCGCTTGGCGCACTCGAACGAACTGCCGCAGGGCTGGCCGACCTCGCGGATGCCGTGCGGCGTGCAGTAGAACTCGTACTTGAAGCCCAGGTCCGTGCCTCCGTCGCGGCAGTCGCCGCAGTCGCCGCACAGGTCCTCGGAGGCCGCGCCGGTGCCGTCGTCGCAGGACTTCGTGCAGAAGCGCTTGCCGTCGATGCCCAGGCACAGGTCGCCGTCGCAGTCTTCGTCGTGGTTGCAGACCTGGTACGTGTCGTGGCTGGCGTCGCCCGGCAGCGTCGCGCCGGACGAGTTCGGGCGGCACAGGAACTCGGTGCCGGACCGCATGCAGGTCATGCCTTCCGGGCACGCGGGGTTCGTGCCGCCGCACGGCGCGGTGCAGTAGGTGGTCCAGCCGTCGCCCCAGTCCGCGCAACGCCCGCTGGCGCACTCGCCGTCGAAGTTGCAGGCCGACCCGACGGACTGGTCGTAGGTGCGGTGGTCGCACACGCCGAAGCCGACGCACACCGCGTCCAGGCAGTAGCCGCTGCCGTCCTTGCCGGCGACCGCCTCGCAGGGCGACAGGTCGGCCTTCGCCGCGTACTCGCACTCGCCGGTGTCGGTGTCGCAGGTGCCTTCACCCGCGTGGCAGGTGTCGGCCGCCGGGCAGGCCTTCGCGGTCGGCGCCCCGCACGCGCCCGCCTGGCAGGTGCCCTTCTCCTGGCACGGATTGGCCGTCCCGCAAGCCTGGCCCTCGTTCCTCGGCATGCAGCCGTCGCAGCACTCGTCGTTCGTCGCGCAGGTGCAGGTGTCGACCGGCATTTCCGCCTGCGACTCGGGCGTCGTGTCCCGCCCGTTGTCCTCGGGGACCTCCGTACCGGGATCGGTCACCTCCTGGACGTCGGGCGTCCCCGGGTCCGTCACGTCGTTGCCGGGCCCGTTGCCATTGCCCTCGCAGGCCGCCAAGGCCAGCAGGGCCGCCACGAACAGGAAGGCCAGTCCACGTCGCAGGTCCATGTTCCCTCCCAATGCGGATACGCCCGGCGAGCGTAGGACGGAGCGGGCCGCTTTTCAAGGTGGAAGTGGCGTGAAATACGGGATTCGCGGGGGGCGGGGCTAGGTCCGCACCTGCCCGTCGCCGAACGCGACGAACTTGCGCGTGGTCAGTTCCTCCAGGCCCATCGGCCCGAAGGCGTGCACCTTGGTGGTGCTGATGCCGATCTCGGCGCCCAGTCCCAGCTGGTTGCCGTCGTTGAACCGCGTGGAGGCGTTGACCGCCACCAGCGACGAGTCGACCTCCCGCACGAACCGCATCGCGTTGGCGTGGTCGCGCGTGACGATCGCCTCGGTGTGGCGCGATCCGTAGGCCCGGATGTGCGCCATCGCCTGGTCGATCGAATCGACGACGCGCACGGCCAGGACCAGGTCCAGGTACTCCGCGCGCCAGTCGTCCTCGGTGGCGGGGACGGCGTCGGGCAGGAAGAGGCGCGTGCGTTCGCAGCCGCGCAGTTCGACCCCGCGGGCGCGCAGCGTCTCTGCGACCCGGGGCAGGAAGGCGGGCGCCACCGTGGCATGCACCAGCAGCGTCTCCAGCGCGTTGCAGACCGCGGGCCGCTGCACCTTCGCGTTCTCGACGATCGCGACCGCCATCGGGAGGTCCGCGGACTCGTCCACGAAGGCGTGGCAGACGCCCTCCGCGTGGGCCAGCACCGGGATGCGCGACTTCTGCATCACGGCGCGCACCAGCCCGGCCCCGCCGCGCGGGATCACCAGGTCCACGTATGCGTCCATCAGCAGCAGCGCGTCGATGGCGGCGCGGTCCGGCGTGTCGATCACGGTCACGACCGCCTCGGGCAGGCCGACCGTGCGCAGCGCCTGGTGCAGCACGTCCGCGATCGCCGCGTTGCTGCGGATCGCCTCGGACCCGCCCCGCAGGATCGCCGCGTTGCCCGACTTCAGCGTCAGCCCCGCCGCGTCGGCCGTCACGTTGGGCCGCGCCTCGTAGATCATCGCGACCACGCCCAGCGGGATCCGCATGCGCCCGACCAGCAGCCCGTTCGGCCGGCGCCGCAGGCCGTCCATCGCCCCCACCGGGTCCGGCAGCGCGCGCACCTCCAGCAGGCCGGCCGCCATCGCCTCGATCCGCGCCGGGGTCAGCGCCAGCCGGTCCAGCATCGCGGCCGGCAGGCCCTTCGCGCGGGCCGTCTCGACATCCTGCGCGTTGGCCGCCAGCAGCCCGTCCGCGCCCGCCCGCAGCCCTTCCGCCATGGCCCGCAACGCCGCGTCCTTCGTGGCCGTGTCCGCCCGGGCGATGGCTGCCGAGGCCTCCTTCGCCTCGCGGCACCACTGAAGGACGCGATCGGCGATCCCGCTCATGCCGGCCCTCCCTGCGCGTCGTCCGACCCGGGCAGCCCGGTCAGGTCGTCCCGGTGGATCACCTCGGGCTCCAGCCCCATCGCGGCCAGGTCGGGCAGGTCCGCGGTCCGCCGCCCCATCCCCCAGGCCACCGCGCGCGACGACCAGCCCGTCACGCCGCGCGCGATCGGCCGCCCCTCCGGGTCCAGCACCGTCACCAGGTCGCCCGACCGGAAGTCGCCCGACACCGCCGTGATGCCCGCGGGCAGCAGGCTGCGCCCCTCCTCCCGCAGCGCCTTCGCGGCGCCCTCGTCCACCGTCAGGGTGCCGCGCACCCGGCCCGCCGCCGCGATCCACAACTTGCGCCCGTGCGGCCGCGCGCCCCGGCCCGGCAGCACCAGCGTCCCCACGTCGTCCCCCGCCAGGATCTCCTCCAGGCACCGCTCGGCATCGCCCTTCGCGATCACGACGGGCACCCCGCAGGACGCCGCCAGACGCGCCGCCTGCAACTTCGCCGCCATCCCGCCCGTCCCCGGCGAGCCGTTCCGGGTCCCGTGGGCCCGGGCCAGCACCGCGTCGTCGATGCGCTCCAGGACCGGCACCCGCACCGCCAAAGGATCCTGGTGCGGGTCCGCGGTGTACAGCCCGTCGCTGTCCGTCAGCAGCACCAGCAGGTCCGCGCCGACCAGGTGGGACACCAGCGCCGCCAGGTGGTCGTTGTCGCCCAGCCGGATCTCGGCCGTCGCCACCGTGTCGTTCTCGTTGACCACCGGCACGACGCCGGACGCGATCAGGGTCTCGAAAGTGTTCCGGGCGTTCACGAAGCGCCGCCGGTCGGCGAAGTCCTCGTGCGCCAGCAGCACCTGGCCGACCCTCAGCCCGCGCCGCCCCAGCGCCCGCGACCACGCCTCCATCAGTGCCGGCTGGCCCACCGCGGCGGCCGCCTGCTTCTGCGCCAGGCTGGGCCGACCCGTCAGGCCCAGGGCCTTCCTGCCCGACGCGATGGCACCGGACGACACCACCACGAAGGCCAGCCCGTTCGACTCCGCCAGCGTGGCCACCTGCTCGGCGACCTCGCCGATGACCTCCTCGCGAAGACCCCGCCGGGGATGCGTCAGCGTGGACGACCCCAGCTTGACGACGACCCGGTGCACCGCGCCCAGGTCCAGCAGGTTCCAGCGATCCCGTCCCTTGGCCATGGAAGGCGCCTCCGAAGCCCGCGCGGCATTGTAGGACGGGGGCCCCGTCCCCCGCCATCCCGGATTCGCGTTCCCCGGCGGCCAGCGGACGCCCCGGGCGGGGCGCGGGGGCCCCGCCCTACATTTTGGCCAGGGGCCCGCCCTACATTTTGGCCAAGGCCCAGCCCCCCCGTTACGGCCAAGGCCCCGCGCGGCATTGTAGGGCGGGGGCCCCGTCCCCCGCCATCCCCCTCATGGCACCTTCAGCATCACGTACTCGTCGCCGTCCGGCCGAGCCACCAGCAGCAGCAGCGTCCCCCCCGGCGCCGTTGCGGCCGCCTGCTCCGCGAACGCCTCCTCGCTGGAGGCCGGCTGCCGGTTCACCTCGACGACCAGGTCGCCGGCCACCAGCCCCGCGCGCGCCGCCGGCCCGCCCGGGTCCACGTGCACCACCGTCAGCCCGCCGCGCGCAGCGCCCGGCACCTCCCCCGGCGCCCGCGCCGCCAGCACCAGGCCCAGTCCGCCCGCCGGCGCCCGCGGCACTTCCCGCGCGCAGGGCGCGGGCCTCGCGACCACCGCCGCGCGCAGCGACAGGTCCTTCCCCCCCCGGGAGACGACCAGGTCCACCGCGTCCCCGGCCCGCGTCATGCCCATCACGCGCAGGAACTCGTTGCGGCCCGCCACCGGCCGTCCCGCGACGGCGCGCACCAGGTCGCCCCGCAACACCCCCGCCGCCTCCGCCGGGCTGCCCGGCACCACCTGGGTCACCAGTACGCCCGGCCCGGACGCCATCCCCAGTTCCTTCGCCAGGGCCGGCGTCAGTTCCTGCGTGGACACCCCCAGCCAGCCGCGCACGATCGTCCCCTTCGACAGCACCTCCTCCACGAACTTCTTGGCAGTGTTCACCGGCACCGCGAAACCGATGCCCTGCGCGCCGCGCCGCGTCGATCGCGCCACCGCCACCATCTGCCCCGTCACGTCGAAGATCGGCCCGCCCGAATTCCCCGGGTTGATCGACGCGTCGGTCTGGATGAAGTCGTCGAAAGGCCCGTTGCCGATCTGCCGGTCCTTCGCCGACACGATGCCCACCGTGACCGAGTGCTGCAGGCCGAACGGGTTGCCGATGACGATCAGCCACTGCCCCACGCGCAGCGAGTCCGAGTCGCCCATCGTGACCGTGGGCAGCGGCTCCTTCGCCTCCACCCGGATCAATGCCAGGTCATAGCGATCGTCGCTGCCCACCACCTTGCCGTCGTACTCGCTGCCGTCCACCAGCCGCACCCGGATCGCGTCCGCGCCCTCCACCGCGTGGCGGTTGGTCAGGATGTGCCCTTCCGGGCTGATGATCGCCCCCGAGCCCAGGGCCCGCCGCACCCCGGCGACCGGCGGCTCGATCCCGTCCTCCGGCCCCGTCCCGCCCGACCCCGCCCCCGCAGGCATCTCGGTATACAGGTTCACGACCGCGGGCTTCAGTTCGTCCGCCAGCGGCGCGAACCCCGACTCGGCGGTGACCCGTCCCCCGATGGTCCGCCGCCCCGGCACCCCCTCGATCCACGGCCGGAACGGCGGCCGGTCGATCCTGGACGTCGGCCCCTCCTTGCCGCAGGCCAGGGCCAGCATCCCCAGGACCGACCACGCCACCAGCACCCGGTATTCCACGCTCCCCCCACCCCGTCTCAGAACCCGACCTTCGGCGCCTCCCGGGCCGCCTTGTCCGCGACCTCGAAGAACGCTTTCTGCGCGTCGAAGCCCATCAGCCCGACGAACAGCACCGCCGGGAAGCCCCGCGCGGCGACGTTGTACCCCTTGACCGTCTCGTTGTACCGCATGCGCTCGACCGCCAGCCGGTTCTCCGTCCCCGCCAGTTCGTCCTGCAGCCCCCGGAAGTTCTCGGAGGCCTTCAGTTCGGGGTAGTTCTCGGCGATGGCCAGCAGCCGGCCCAGCACGCCCTCCAACTGCGACGCAGCGGCGGCCTTGTCGTTGATCGTCGCCGCCCCGGCCAGTTTCGCACGGGCCTCGGCGACCTGCGTGAAGATGCCTTCCTCGTGCGTGGCATACCCCTTCACGGTGGCCACCAGGTTCGGGATCAGGTCGTACCGCCGCTGCATCTGGTTCTCGACCTGCGCCCAGGCGTTCTTGACGCCCTCGTCCCGGGAGACCAGCCCGTTGTAGATCCCGACGCCGGCCCACACGAGCCCGCCGGCCAGCAGCGCCAGCACCCCGATGGCGACCAGGCCCTTCTTCATTGCACCCTCCCGATGCCCGCCAGGCACCTTTCAGAAACCGCGTCCCGCGCCGCCGCCCCCGCTGCGCCCCCCGCCGAAGCTCCTCGATCCGCCCGACGAGGAGGACCCGCCGGAACTCCCCGAACCACTGGAACTCGACGAACTCCGGGAACTGCTGGAACCGCTTCGCGAACCCGACGACCCGCCCCCCGACCGGGCCAGGCCGCTGGCCCAGTCCTTCCGGGGCGTGAACCACGCGGCGACGGCGCCCAGCACCCCCCCCGCGATCGCGCCGAACGTCCAGAACAGCCAGCACCCCAGCAGCACGCAGGGGGGAACGATCAGCAGCATCCAGGGGCGCATGGTGAACATCGCGACCACCAACAGGATCGGCACGCCGACGGTGAGCATCAGGATCAGCGCGATCTCCCAGTTCCTCTCGGCGGGCTTCTCCTGCTCCAGCGCCGCCTGCGCCGCTGCCGCCTGCGCGGCCTTCAGCAGTTCCGCGTCCTCCGCGCCCGTCACCACGCGCGCCACGGCCTCGGCCAGCGCCACCAGCCCCGCGCCCATCCGCCCCTGCCGGAACTGCGGCACCGCGTACGTGTCCAGCAGCCGGCCGGCCCGCGAATCGGTCAGCACCGGCTCCAGCCCGTATCCCACCTCAATCTCGACGCGACGCTCCTGCATCGCCAGCAGGATCAGCACGCCGTTGTCCTTGCCCTTCTTGCCGATCCCCCACTTCGCGAACAGGTCAACCGCGTAGCCCTTCGAATCCCTCGGCGCGACCGAATCGACGATCGCGATGCCCATCTCGATGGACGACGCCTGCTCCAGCGTCCCCGTGATCGCGTCCAACTGGCCGCGTTCCTCGGCCGTCAGCACCCCCGCGTAGTCGTTGACGAACCCCCGCGGGTCGGGCAGTTCCTCGCCCGCCGGGGCCGCCAGGGGCCACAGCACCATCGCCGCCAGCAGCAGGCAGGGTGCAGGATGGACCCTCCCGTTCATGCGCGACCTCCCGGTCCGTTCCGGATGCAACGACTCCTGGTAACGGAAAGCGTTCCACGAACCCCCGGCGCGCGCAAGACCCGCGCCCCCCCGGACAGGCCGCAATCGCCTGGAAGGCGGCAGGCGCGGGGAACGTGCGGTAGGATCCGCGGCAACCCGAGGTCCCGAGGGCGCCATGACCCGTTCCCGCCCTTTCCCGTTCGCAGGCCCGGCCGGATTCGCCCCGTTCCTGGCGACGGTCCTCCCGCTGCTGCTGGCCACGGCCTGCGGCCCCGCCAGTTCCCGGGGCGGCGACGCAACGGTCGAGGAGGCATCCCCCGAGGTCGCCGACCTTCCGCAGTCCGACGCCCCCCAGGCCGACGCCGTCGACCTTCCCTCCACCGCGCCGTGCACGGTCCTGTTCGGGCTGCCGAACGAGAAGACCGGCCTGACCGACGCGCAGTGCCGCCCTTCGTGCGACTGCGAAGGCAGGCGGTTCGAACCCCCGGCCTACACCCAGGCGCAGATCGCGGCCATCGAGGCGATGGTCCTGCTGGACACGCTTCCCTCGCTGGACGAGGACCCGTACGCCCACCCCGAACAGCACGTGCCGGTCGAGGGCGCGGTGTGCGGCGTGCTGCTGGACGCCGCGATCCCCGGCGCCTACCGGCTGAAGACCTACGACGGCGTGGACGCGGCCCGCGCCGATGGGGCCATCGTCACCCACGAGAGCGCGTGCGGGCTGTGCTCGCCGCTTCCGAACCTGGCGGTCTACATGCGCCACCCGGACCTGACCGACCCCGTCCGGCAGTGCGGCATCAATGGCATGATCGCCGGCGAGGAGGAACACCTGCGGTGCCTGCGCGACCTGGGCTTCGACGAGGGCTGCACGCGCATCTGGTACTACAACACCCTGCACACCCAGGCGAAATGCGGCAGCCTCTGCATGGAATTGCTGGACGCGCCCTACCACGACCCCGACGGCGACCTGAACGCCTGCCTGCTGTGCGACGAGCAGGAGAGCGGCCCCGTCTTCAAGGCCGTCGCCGGCCGCAACCGCCGCAACACCGGCCTCCCCTCCTCCATGTGCCGCCCCTGCGCCGAGGTCCTGCCCATCGTGCACGAGTACCGGTAGGGCCCCGGGGGGGCCATGCGTCCCCCCCCCGTCACGCCCCCGCGGCGTCCTCGAACAACACGGACGACAGGTAGCGTTCGCCGGAGTCGGGCAGGACCGTCACGATGACCTTGCCGGCGTGGGCGGGGTCCTTCGCCAGGCGGAGCGCGGCCGCCATCGCGGCGCCGCCGGAGATGCCGCAGGTGATGCCCTCCTCCAGGTGCAGGCGGCGGGCGGTCTCGATGGCCTCCTCGTTGGCGACCGTCTCGATCCGGTCCACCACGTCCAGGTCCAGCACGGGCGGCTTGAACCCGGCGCCGATGCCCTGGATCTTGTGCGGGCCGGGCTGGATCGGCTGGCCGGCGCGGATCTGCGTCAGCACCGGGGACGCGGCCGGCTCGACCGCGACCGCCTGGACCGACGGCTTCTGCTGCTTCAGGAACCGCCCGACCCCCGTGATCGTCCCGCCCGTGCCGACCCCGGCGACGAAGAGGTCGACCGCCCCGTCGGTGTCCGCCCAGATCTCCGGGCCGGTCGTCCGGAAATGGATGTCGGGGTTCGCCGGGTTCTCGAACTGCATCGGCATGTAGTGGCGCGCGGGGTCGGACGCGACGATCTCCCGGGCCTTCGCGATCGCGCCCTTCATGCCCTTCGCGCCCTCGGTCAGCACGACCGTCGCGCCGAAGGCGGCCAGCATCTTGCGGCGCTCGATCGACATCGTCTCGGGCATCGTCAGGATCAGCGGGTACCCGCGCGACGCGGCGACGAAGGCCAGCGCGATCCCGGTGTTGCCGCTGGTCGGCTCCACGATCGTGACGTCCCGCGACCCGGGCTTCAGGATGCCCTTCTCCTCGGCGTCCCAGACCAGCGCCGCGCCCAGCCGGCACTTGACCGATCCGGCCGGGTTGCGGCCCTCGATCTTCGCCAGGACGGTGGCCGGAAGGCCCGCGGCCAGCCGGCGGATGCGGACCAGGGGCGTGTTGCCGATGCTGAGGCTGTTGTCGTCGAAGATCCGTGCCATGCCGCGTCCTCCTACATCGCCTCGGCCTTGGCCGCCGAGTGGACCGCCTCGATCCGCACCGCGGCCAGGTCGTCCTCGGTGATGCCCAGCCGGTCGCCCACCAGCGACTCGACCTGCCGCACCAGCGCCATCGCGTCCATGCCATACTCGCGCGCCAGGTACGCGCGGCTGGCCCCGTGCGCGAAGGTGTCCTGCAGCCCCAGCCGCCGCAGCGGCCGCGCCACCCCGCACTCGACCATCGCCTCGGCCACGATCGTCCCCAGCCCGCCCACGACGGTGTGGTTCTCCATCGTCACCACGCCGAACCGCGCCGCCGCGATCGCGTCCGCCACGCGCGCCGGCGTGAACGGCTTCATCGTGGACACGTGCACGTGCCCGACCGACACGCCCTTCGCCCGCAGCACCGCCGTCGCGCGCAGCGCCTCCTCGGTGCAGATCGACGAAGACGCCACCAGCACGTCGGTCCCGGTCGCCAGCACGCGCGGCCGGTCCAGCCGCATCGGTTCGTCCGCCGGGAACAGCCGCGGCACCTCGCCGCGCAGCATCCGCACGTACACCGGCCCGGGCACGCTGCACGCCACGTCCAGCGCGCCCTCGACCTCGGTCGCGTCGCCGATGTCCAGCACGGTCAGGTTGGGCAGGGCGCGCATCACCGCCACGTCCTCGATCGCCTGGTGCGTCGCGCCCCCCGGTGTCAGGATGCCCGGCAGGAACGCGAACATCTTGACCGGCAGGTTCGGGTACGCGACCGACATCGCGATCTGGTCCAGCGCGCGCCGGTAGATGAACACCCCGAAGGTGTGCACCAGCGGCACGAAGCCCTCGCGCGCCAGCCCGCCGGCGATGCTCAGCATGTTCTGTTCGCTGATGCCGCACGGGATGAACCGGTCGCGGTACACGTCCCGGAAGGGGCCGGCCTCGCACGAGTTCGACAGGTCCGCGGTCAGCACCCGCACCTCGGGGTGGCGCGCCCCGAAATCGACCAGCGTGCGGGCGTGGACCTGGGCGAGGATTTCCATGTCAGCCCTCCCCCGCCTGCAGCGTGGCCAGGCAGGCCTCGTAGCGCCGCCGTTCCGCGTCGTCCTTGATGCGCAGGTAGTGCAATTTCCCCCCCAGAGCGCGCAACTCCGGCACGCCGCGGCACGGGTCGGTCTCGCACAGCACCACCAGCGGCCGGCCCGGGTGCGGCAGGCGTCCCGCCTCGTGCAGCGCCTGAAGGTCGTGCCCGTCCACCGTCGCGACCTCGGCGCCGAACGCCGCCAGTTTGCCCGCCAGCGGGTCGATGCCCATCACCGACTCCATCGGCCCGTCGCACTGCTGCCGGTTCACGTCCACGTAGATGCCGATCGCGTCCATCGCGTAGTGGCTCAGGAACTGGAAGGCCTCCCAGACCATGCCGATCTGGAACTCGCCGTCCGACATCAGCAGCCACGTCCGACCGGTCTCGCCGTTCATGCGCCGGCCCAGCGCCATGCCGATCGCCTGGGACAGCCCCTGCCCCAGCGACCCGGTCATCACCTCCATGCCCGGCGAGTGCTCGGCGCCGATCATCTCGACGGAACTGCCGTCGCGGTTGAACTGGTCCAGCCCCGACGGGTCCATGCGGCCCGCCTCGATCAGCGCGGCGTAAAGGATCAGCGAGTAGTGCGTCGGCGACAGGATGAACCGGTCGGCGTCGGGGCGGCGCGGCCCGTTGAATTCCCACCCCGGACGGCAGTCGGGGTTGCCCGCGGACGGCACGCCGGCGAAGGGCCTGGGCAGCAGCGGCGCGGGCACCGGGGCCAGGTCCATCACGCCCCCGTACAGGGTCGCCAGGATCTCGGCCGACGAGCACGCCTGGCTGAGGTAGCCGCCGCCGTTTCGAAGCGTGTGCTGCAGCACGCGCCGCCGGATGCCGCGCGCGGCGACCGCGTTGCGTTCCAGGATTCCGGGTGGGACCAAGGCGGCTTCCTCCGCGGGGACAACGAGGTTCTAGCAGAAAAGGGGGCCGAACCCAAACGGCGGGGCCGGAAACACGCGCCGCAAGTGGCCCTTGCTGCCGGCGCGACAACCGGGCGATACCTTTTCGTGGCAGTTTATGCCAATATTCCCCGGAGGCAGGGTTCGGAAGGCTCCGGCGAGGGCGATGCAATGCGGCTTGCGACCTGGATCGCGATGGCAGTGGCAGTGGCAGCGGCGGCGGCGGTGTTGGCGGGATGCGGCTCGGGCGGCGGGACCGGCCTGCGGGTCGGGTACGCGGAAGTGGACATCACGCCGCCGGTGGGGACGATCCTCGGCGGGTACGGCGTGCCGGGCCAGGAACGGGTGACGACCGGCGTGCACGACCCGCTGCTGGGCCAGGCTGCGATGTTCGTGAACGACGCGGGCGAAGCCTTCCTGATCCTCTCGGTGGACCTGGCCGGGTACCTCTGGGACTTCGGCGACTGGGGCCCCGGCATCAAGGTGGTGCGCCAGTCCATCGCGCAGGCGCTGGCGCCGTACGTGGCGATCCAGCCGCAGCACGTGCTGGTGGCCAGCAGCCACAGCCACGGCGCGACGGACCTGGCGGGGTTCTCGCAGGATGTCGGCCAGGGCCCGGACAAGGCGCTGCTGGACGACCACGTCCGCATGCTGACCGACGTCGCCGTGGCGGCTGCGAAGAACCTCGCGGAGGCCCGGCTGTTCCTGGGCTCGACGCAGTTGGCGGGCGTCAGCGCCCGGGACAAGGCGTGCTCGCCCGTCCTGGACGAGGAGGTCGGGATCCTCCAGGCGCGCGACGCCGACGGGCGCGTGCGGGTGACGATCGCGAACTTCGCCCTGCATCCGACCATCGCCGGCGAGGCCAACCGGCTGGCCACGGCCGACTTCGTGTGGGGCTACCGCGACGAGATGCGGAAGGCGACCGGCGCCCCGGCGATGTACCTGCAGGGCTTCGAGGCGGCCGTGCACAGCCGGGACAGTTTCAGCGACGGCGACGACATGTGGGACCGGGTGCACCAGGTCGGCAGCGACCTCGCGCGGGTGGTCCTGTCCGTGCAGGACTCGATGGTCGAGGCGACCGCCCCCTCCATCCGGCACCGGGCGGCGACGTACTCGTGCGAGGGCCGGGACTCGTTCATGGTGGACGCCATCACGCTGCTGGACATGCCCAAGCGCTACGTCACGCGGACGGACGACACGGTGACCGTGGACGAGATCGAGGTCTCGTGGCACCAGCTGGGGCCGGCCGAGTTCGCGGTGTTCCCCGGCGAGCCGTCGCCCGAGTACTCGGTGATGCTGAAGCAGCGGATGGCCAGCCCGTACCGGTTCGCCGTGGGCCTGGGGAACGACGGGATCGGGTACATGATCGAACCGGGGTCCCTGAAGAGCGACACCACGAGCCAACTGGCCGGCTACGAGGTCAAGATGGGCCTGGGCCCGCTGTCCGGCCCGTCGGCGTGGACGGCGATGGAAGGGCTGGGCTGGTTCGACGGCGCGTGGCAGGATGCGGACTGAGGGACACCGCGGACGACAAGACCGGGGGGAAGCCGTGCGACGCTTGCGACCGTGGAGCCTGGTTCTGGGGGCCGCGATGGGGCTGGCGGCTTGCGGCGGCGCAGGGTCGGCGATGCCCGCGATGCCGGCGCTGCGCGCCGAGGGGACGAGGATCGTGGACGAGGCGGGCGACGAGGTCGTGCTGAAGGGCGTCAACCTGGGCGGCTGGCTGTTCAACGAGACGTGGATCACGCAGATCGACTACTCGCTGACGTCGCGGATCCACGTGCTGGGGCAGAAGGAGGCGTTCGCGGCGGACGTGGACGCGGTGCTGAAACAGGGGAACGCCGAGTCGTGGAACGGCGGCGAAGGCTACCTGGCGCCGTTCACGGCGGCGCTGTCCGAACGGATCGGGGAGGCGGCCGCCGCCGCGTTCGCGGACAAGGTGCGCGCGTACATGCCGGCGCTGTATTCCGACGCCGACCTGCCGCTGCGGAAGAAGCTGTCCGAACGCTTCGGCGACGAGGCGCGCGACCAGTTGCTGGACACCTTCCAGGAGGCCTGGATCGGCGAGGCGGATATCGCGTGGCTGGCCGCGCAGGGCTTCAACGTGGTGCGCGTCCCGATCACGTACCGGAGCCTGGTGACGGGCCCGGACGTCGAGCGCCCGGTGTCGATGACCTGGAACGAGCGTACGTGGCGGCGGATCGATCGCCTGCTGGAGTGGTGCGAACGGTACCGGGTCTACGCGGTGCTGGACCTCCAGGAGTCGCCGGGCGGGCACAACGACTACGCCGGTACCCCGCTGCTGTATGACGACCCTGCCCTCCAGGACCTGGTGGTGCAACTGTGGCAGGAGATCGCCGCCCGGTTCGGGGATCACAGCGCCGTGGCGGCCTACTCGCTGCTGGCCGAGCCCTTCGGCGCACCGGATCCGGCGGCGCGCGACGCGATGTACGACCGGCTGGTGCAGGCCATCCGGGCGATGGCGGACGACCACCTGCTGGTCATCCACGACGGCTTCTTCGGCATGCAGACGCTGCCGCTGCCGGCGGACCTGGGCTGGACGAACGTGGTCTACTCCACGCACATCTTCGAGTTCGGCGCGAAGTCCTACGAGGACTACGACTTCCTGGTCAACTACCTGCACGACACGCTGTTCAGCGAGGCCCAGGCGAAACATGGCGTGCCCTACTACATCGCCAGCTTCTCGACCCGCTTCGACGAGGACTGGGCCTACGACGCCGCGCAGTTGCTGATCGACTGGTACTCGCGCCGCCGCTGGTCGTGGTCGGTGTGGACCTACAAGCGGATCGACGACCCGATCTCGGTGCAGTTGTTCGGGAAGAGGAGTTCGTACGGCGTCCGCACGTTGTCCGGCGGGGACTTCACGCACCCGGATGCGTTCGGCGACGACATCGACACCCTGAAGTCCCGGCTGGCCGCCTACGCGCACTTGCAGATGGACCCGAACCCGAGGCTGCTGGAGATCCTGGAGTCGGGGCTTCGGGCCGAGTAGGTCCCGGCGGGAAGGCCGGCCGGATCACGGCAGGTCGAAACTGCACACGGGGGCGATCGCGGCGCGCTGGACCAGTTTCGACTTCGCGGGCTTCGCCTTCGCCGAGCCCTTCTGGGCCTTCTTCAGGAACGTCTTGCCGGCCGGGTTCTTCGCCAGGTACACGTAGGCCTTGCCGTGGAAGTCGGACGCCTCGAAGGCGTACTCGCCGTCCGCATTCACGTCCTGGCCGACCTGCACCCAGACGCCGCCCTCCTCGCCCTTGTCCAGCGCCGCCGCGCCGAACAGCTTCTTCTTCGCGGGCAGGTTCGCCAGTTTCACCGTCAGCCGGCTGGTCGGCGCGTCGTAGGACACCAGTTCGCACGTCACGTCGTCCAGCGGGCCCTTCTTCGCCTTCTTCACCTTCTCGGGCTTGTCCGCCTTCTCCTTCTCCACCTTGTCCGGCTTGCCCTTGTCCTCGGGCTTGTCCGCCCACCCGGTGGCGGGCAGGGCCAGGCAGAAGGCCAAGGCCACGGCGAATCCCAGGCTGCGCTTCATCGATCACCTCCAGACGCGAACCCCGGACGGGAGCGTCCCGTCCACCCGAACCGGCCCAGGCACCGATTCTGCCACAGGCAGGCCCGCGAATCACCACCCGGGGCGGCGTCACGGGACTCCCATCCCCTGCACCAGGCGATGCACCTCGTCGCGGCGCGCCCCGTCGGGGAACTCCCGCGCGTGGCGTTCGGCCAGTTCCAGCAGCCCGGCCCGATCCTGCCGATCATAGAGGCACCTCATCCGGCCCACCAGCGACGCCTCCGCCAGGGGACGGGTCGGGGAATCCGGCACGGACCGGAACCAGGCCTCGGCGCCCTCGATGTCCCCGGCGTCCAGCAGGCCGCGGCCGACTTCGACGAACGCGAAAACGGCCTCGGGGGCCCGCGGGAAACCGGCCACGATCCGCCGCATCAGCGTGTCCGCGTCGGGGGGATACGGGCGGTCCGCGCCGGGCCGGGCCAGCGCCCACAGCGCCTGGCTGGCGTACCGGCCGGAAGGGTGCGCCTGCACGTAGGCCCGCCAGACCCCGGCGGCATCCTCCCACCGCCCGAGGTCCTGCCGCAGCAGGCTGGCCAGGTCCGGGAAGATCCCCTCGGGCGCGCCGTCCCCCCCCATGGCCAGCGCCGACTCGTACGCCTGCCGGGCGAGGTCGAACCGGCCCGCCAGCCGGTGCGCGTCGCCCAGCAGGGCCAGCAGGCGGGTCCGCATCGCGGGCGTCGCGGCCGCCATCGCCTGCGAGATCCCGGCCAGCGCCTCCTCGGTCCGGCCGCCCGACAGCAGGCCACGCAGCCGGTCCACGTCGGCCGCTGTCGGCGTGCCGCCTCCGGCCACGGCGGCGGGCTGCGCCCCGACCGTGACCGCAGGCAGCCGACGCCTCGCCGGGATGCCGGCGGACGCCTCGCGGGACGACTCCGACGCGACCGCGTTCCGCGACCGTGGCCCCGCGGGCAGCGGGCGCCCCAGCGTCGCGGACTCGCCCGCCCCCACCGACGCCACCTCGCGCCCGTCGACGTCCAGTACGGCCACCCTGCCCTCGAAGACCTCCACGACCATGTCCCGTCCGGGCCGGCTGGTCACCGCGAACCGCGTCCCCACGACCCGGACCGTGCCGAGATCGGTCAGCACCTCGAAGGACTGCCCGGGTGCATCGAGCGGACGGGCTGCCAGGCCAGCAGGGCTCCCGCCTGCAGCCGCTCGCCGTACAGCGAGACGCCGCCTTCCAGTCCCGCGGACCCGGCATGCAGCCGCGCCGAGGACTCGTACCGCCAGGCCCCCTGGACGATCAGGTAGCCCTGCAAGGCCCTCCCCGCCCGGACCGCCGGGCCGGGCGGGCGAATCGCCGCGGAGGGCCACCGGGCAAGGACCTCCGACACCAGCGGTTCCCCGGTCACCTTCCCCTGCGCGAGGCCCAGCGCGACCACCCGCCGCGCGACGTCCTGCGCGCGGTCCGGCGCATCCAGCCCCGCGAGGTCCAGCGGCCACTCGGCCCGGGTCCCATCGATCACCGACACCGACGGGCCGGGCATCAGCAGCAGCACCAGCCGGTCCGGGCCCGGGGGACACGCGTCGCGGGATTCCCCCGGGAGGCATTCCAGCCGGCGACCGGCCTTGCGGGCCTCCAGGCCCAGGGCCGGCTCCAGCAGTGCGGGCTCCAGGCCCTCGATTCCGGCCGATCGGACGATGCACAGCGTGACGGGCGGCGATCCCTGCGCCGGCGAGGCGTCCCCCGGCGCGGCCGCCACCGGAACCGCGGCCAAGGGAATCGCCAGGGACAGCAGGATGGGGATTCCGCGGGGAAGCCTGCCAGGGAGTCGGGTGGAGTCCGGCAGCGCCATGGTCCGTCCGTGCCGCATCCCGGACGCGGCGAGGTGCCGGGGACCTACGCCCCTGCACACATCCCGTTGACGCAGGCCTGGCCGTTCGCACAGTCCTGGTCGGTGCTGCACGCCGCCGGCGTGGCCACGCACGTCCCGCACATCGGCATCCCGTCGGGGCAGGCGGCGCCCGAACAGCAGTCCCCGCTGGAGGGCTGGATGCAGTAGTGCCCCTGCGGGCAGTCCGCGTCGGCCGTGCAGGGAAGCGGGTCCGTGCCGCAGTCCT
>CALJUR010000001.1 GCA_937975765.1 uncultured Myxococcales bacterium | reverse complement strand
GCGCAGATCTGCAACGGCCGGAACCCGAGCGGCGATTCCCCGACAGGCTCCTAGAGCCCCTGCACGCGGCGATACGCCGGGCACTCCTCGCCGATCAGGATGGAGGTGGCCTGGGAAAGGGATTCGAGGGTCTGGTAGCCGACCAGGCGGGCAATCTCCTGCTGGTCCTTGTCCGTGAACACGAAGACGGGGATGCCGGTGATGCCGAACCGGCGCGCCAGGGGACGGCCCTCGGGACTGGTCACGTCCACCTGGCGGATCTCGACCTGCCGGCCGACGCACTCGTTCTTCAGCGCGTTGATGGCCGGGATCATCTGCAGGCAGACCGGGCAGCGCGGCGAATGGAACTCGTACAGGATCGGCAGGGGCTCCTCGGCCTCCATGCCGCACTGGGTTCCGGCCGTCGCCGTCTCGCCGCCGCACGAGTCCCCCTCGGCGGGCTGCGCCGGGGTCACGCGGAGGCCGGGGGACGTGGATCCGGGCAGCGAGGATGAGGGCGGGACGGCGGCCTCGGGTGCCTCGCCGGCTGCCTCCACGGCCTGCAAGGGGGGCTGCGCCATCGCGTAGTCCAGGAGGCCCAGCCGGTCCGTCGCCAGCAGGAAGCCCGTCACCACCAGCAGCGCACCCGTCGCCTTCTCGAAGACCGGGATGAAGCGGCGGGCCCGCCGCAGCATCGCCAGAGCCGGCCCCGCGACCGCCGCCACGACGATCAGCGGCAGCGCGAAGCCCAGGGAGTACAGCGACAGGTACCCCATGCCGGCCAGGGGGTCCGACGTGCGCAGCGAGGTGTACGTCAGCACCGCGCCCAGCACCGACCCGACGCACGGGCTCCAGGCGAACGCGAACAGCAGGCCCAGCACGAAGGCGTTCAGGTAGTGGAAGCGCGTCTTGAACCGGCCGGCGCCCGCGGAACCGCCGTCCATGCCCGGGAACTTCAGCCAGCCGACGAAGCGGAGGCCCAGCAGCAGCACCACGATCCCGCCCACCTGCTGGAACAGCACGCGGTGCTCGATCAGCGCCCGCCCGACGACGGTCGCGGACAGGCCCAGCAGCGAGAAGACCAGCGAGAACCCGGCCGCGAAGGCGATCGACGCCAGCACGCCGCGGAACCGGCCCGCGTCCGTGGACTCCCCGCCCGACAGGATCGACAGGTAGATCGGGATCAGGGGCAGCACGCAGGGCGACAGGAAGGTCAGCGTCCCCGCGACGAACACCGCAAAGGCGGAAAGATCCATGCCGGCTCCTTTTCACGACCCCGGAGAAAATGGGTACGAGCCCGGATTTGGAAAGCCCCTTGACACCGGGCCGATCCGGGCAAATATTACCCCAGCGACATATGAGTCGCAAGGAATGAAACCCGGGAGGCGCGGCGTGAAGGCGCAGAAGAAGGCTCGGCAGGTGACGGAGATGGCGGCGCTGCTGGCGAACCCGATGCGCGTCGCGATTGTCGAGGCGCTGCGCGACGGGCCGCGGATCGTCGGGGACCTGGTGGAGGAACTGGGGGAGGCCCAGGCCACCGTGTCCAAGCAGATCGCGATCCTGCGCGAGGCCGGCGTGCTGCGCTGCCGCCCCGAAGGCCGCTGCCGGGAATACGCGCTGGCGTCCGCGGATGTCGCCGCGGCCGCGATCGACGCGCTGCACGCGCTGGGCCGTGACGCGGTCGCGAGGGCGGCGGAGTGCCGCGCGCGGCGGGCCGCCCGCCTGGCGGACTGACCGGCTGACAGGGTTCTCGAACGCGGCGGGCACGGGTGCCTGCCGTTGGAGGATGCACCGATGAAGAACGACCGTCCGGCGTACCTGGCGAACAAGGCTCCCCAGCAGGCCCCGAAGTCGCTGGTGAAGCACGTGACCGACGCCACCTTCGAGCGCGAGGTCGTGAACTCCGACGTCCCGGTGTTCGTGGACTTCTGGGCCCCCTGGTGCGGGCCGTGCCGCATGGTGGCGCCCGTCGTCGAGAAGCTGGCGGCCGAGTACGAGGGGCGCGTGAAGTTCGTGAAGCTGGACACCGAGGCCAGCCCCGGCGTGCCGTCGCAGATGGGCATCCGGTCGATCCCCACGCTGGTGATCTTCAAGGGCAAGGACGTCGCCGAGGCGCGGGTGGGCGCGGGGTCGCTGGACGACCTGCGCACCATGGTCGACCGGGCGCTGGGCGTGAAGAAGCCCGGGCTGCTGTCCAAGCTTTTCAACTGACCGGTCGCCCGGGCGTGCCGGCGCCCCGCGGGGAACGCGGGCGTGTCGCGGCGATGCGACCTCCTACAGGTCCACGATCCCCGTGATCCCCAGCCGGTCGGCGTCCAGGGTCGTCTCGACGCGTGCCCGGTCCTCCCGCGCGAACCGGACGCAGAAGCCGCAGTCCGAGGCCAGGTGGCGCGGCACGGGGACCAGCCGCTGCGGGATCCCGGCCTGGGCCAGTTCCCGTTCCGCTGCCAGCGCCCCGTGCACCGACCGGAACAGGACGACGCTGAAGGCCGGCGTGTCGGCGGGGAGCGGGTCAGACATGCACGACCTTCCCGGCGCCCATCAGCACCTCGGCGATCTCGTACATGTTCGAGATGCGGCCGACCGCGAGGCGATCCGTCTCCTGGAAGTACCCCAGGCAGGTCCCGCACGCCAGCACGTCGACATTCCGGGCTGCCAGGGCCTGGAGATCCTCCAGGCAGCGCGTCCCCTGCAGCGCCAGGTGCACGCCGGCGTTCATCAGCACGATGGCGGCGGGCAGCGGGGACAGTTCCAGCAGCGTGTGCAGGAACGCCGACATCAACCGCTCGCCCAGCTCGGCGGACCCCTGGCCCAGGACGTCGGAGGTGATCAGCACGACGGTCGTCACCTTCGCGGTGGTGCACTCGCAGGCCACCAGCGGAGGCAGTTCGTCGGACATGGCGGCGGGGGTCGCATCACCTTCGCGCGACAGGTCCAGGTACGTTCCGTCGGCCTCCTGCCGGACGGCGATCGCGAACCCGCGGCTGCGGGCCAGACGGGACACGTTCTCGACGGCGGCCGCGTTGTCGACGATCGTGGTGACGCGTTCGGCACCGTCCGAGATCGCCTTGACCGTGCGAACGACGGGCAGGGGGCAGGACTGGCCGCGGGCATCGATGACCGGAGGATTCATGGGCGGACTCCTTCAGGATGGGTGGCGATCTCCCGCACGGCATCCAGGGCCGTCTCGATCTCGCCGGGCGTCGTGAAGACCCCGGGGCTGAACCGGATGGTCCCCCCGGGGAAGGTCCCGATCTGCCGGTGTGCCAGCGGGGCGCAGTGCAGACCGACGCGGCAGCACACGCCGGCGCGCCGCTCCAGTTCCGACTCGACCTGGTCGCTTCGCAGCCCCCGCACGGTGAAGGACACCACGGCGACCTGGAGGTCCGCGTCACCGGGGCCGTGCAACCGGACGCCGGGGATCGAGCGCAGGCCCTCGATCAACTGCCGGGTGCAGTCCCGGTCGTGCCGGGTGATCGCGTCCAGGCCGCGGGATTCGATGAAGGCGATACACGCGCGCAGGCCTGCCAGCCCGACGGTGTTCAGCGTGCCGGCCTCCAGGCGGTCGGGCAGGAAATCGGGCTGGCGGTCCCGATCCGACGCGCTGCCGGTGCCGCCGTGCAGCAGCGGGCGCACGCGATCCACGGCGCGCGGGCCCACGCACAAGCCCCCGGTTCCGGCCGGCCCCATCAGGGCCTTGTGGCCCGTGAAGGCCAGCAGGTCGATCCCCAGGGCCTCCATCCCGATCGGGCTCTCGCCGGCGCTCTGGGCTGCATCGACGCAGAACAGCAGGTCGCGTT